>DBEZDO010000055.1:0-32700 GCA_048187355.1 Collinsella sp. | reverse complement strand
CGCGTGGCCGGGACGCCAAAGACGCCGGCAACTTCGACGCGTATAAACTCCAGTGCCGGCAGCTTGTTGATGGCAGTGAGGGCAAACGGGGACGAGGGCTCCTCGAACAGATAGCGGCTGCCTTGCAGCGCGTCGCAACTGGTGCACGTGTTGCCGAGCGACGGGGCTTTGGAGGCTCGCGCGCCTACGGGCTTGTAGCCGCAGCGCTTATGAAGGTAGTCGCGGATCTCGCCCGGTACGCAGCCAAGAGCGGGCACGATGGCGAGTGCGTTGGCGTTGGCCGTGTCGATGGCAATGTACCCGGCTTCGTTGGGCGCGTGCGCGATGGCGATGCTCTCGTCGTTATCGGTTCGATAGGGAATGCCGAAGGCCGCGACCGAGGTCTCTTTGTGACACTTCCAGCACTCGCGCTTGCCCAGTACTAGATATATATACGGCGCTGAGGGGTCGGATCGGTCAACACCGGGCAGCCACTCGGCAAAGGGCTCGGGGTTGACGCCGCTGGGTACATACCAGATCTTCTTGGTCCGGTCCCATTTGGCGCCCAGCGCCTTGGCTTCTTCTTTGTGCGAAAAGGGGACATCGAGCTCGGTGCGCATGGCGGCTCCTTGGTGCTGCAGGTGCAAGTGGCTCAAGGATACCGCAGGACGCAGACATCGCGGCGTTTTGCTGAGAAGTTGCGGTGCGGACTGATTGGTTATACCGATGGATAGATCGGCAAGTAGATGGTCGGCTTTTGGCCAGTTGGGCGGTTGGAGCTGCCAGCTGATTTGGCGACATAAAACAAAACAGCCCAGAGGACATAGCCTCTGAGCTGTGAACATTTGGTGGGCGTTAGAAGATTTGAACTTCTGACCTCTTCCGTGTCAGGGAAGCGCTCTCCCCCTGAGCTAAACGCCCGATCAAGGGTGCGCAAGCGCGCAAGGGATAATATAACGGAGCCTGAACTCGGTGGCAAGAACATTTTTAAAAATCGCTTACATTGTGGAATTCGGGGGCTTTGTCATATCCATTTCAAAAGAGCCTGCTGCCGCGATTTGGCTGTCGCATAATGCAAGGCCATTGCGGTATCGAGCTATGGAAAGACGCCTGCGGAATTGTCCTACCGATAAGCGGACAAGCCTCCAGCTGGTGACTTCGCCGTGGTAAGGTAAGCCGAATTGTTTCCAGGCTGTTTCGGGGGAGTGGAATGAGCAAAGAGTGTGTCGAGCAGGTCGAAGGCGCAGGGGCTTCGGTGCCGATGACCGATATATCGAACATTGATGTGCCCGAGGGCACCGACGAGCTCAGCCGCAACACCCGTCGCGCATGGCGCGACCGCCTGAACAGCGCTTCGACGCGCAAGATGATCACGGGCGTCTTGGCTACGCTGGTGGGCGGTTCGTTTTGGGGCTTCTCGGGCACCAGCGCGAGTTTTTTGTTCGATACCTACCATGTCGATACGCTGTGGCTTATGAGCGTGCGTCAGATTCTCGCCGGCCTGCTCTTTATGGCTGTGGTTGTCACGCGCGACCGCGCACGCCTGGTCAAGCTTTGGACCACACCCGCCGATCGCAAGCAGCTGCTGCTCTTTACCGCCTTTGGCCTGCTGTTCAACCAGTTTTGCTATCTTTCGGCCGTGCGCCTGACGAATGCCGGAACCGCGACGGTGCTCCAGTGCCTGCAGCTCGTTATCATCATGGGCTACACCTGCGTGATCGATCGCCGCATGCCGCGTACTCGCGAAGTCATCGGCATTGGCCTGGCTCTGGGTGGAACCTTTTTAATCGCCACCGGCGGCGACCCCACCAGCCTGAATATCTCGCCGCTTGGCCTGGCAGCAGGTCTTATGTGTGCGGTCAGCGCCGCGTGTATGGCGGTAATTCCCGCCAAGATCCTGCCCGAATACGGCAGCCCCATCGTCACGGGCTCGGCAATGCTCACGGCGGGCGTGGTCTCGTGCGTCTTCGTGCAGCCCTGGGCGCATATGCCGGCGCTCGACGCTGCCGGCATCGAGGCGCTCGCGGTGTTCGTGGTTATCGGCTCGTTTTTTGCTTACATGCTTTATATGCAGGGCGTTAAGGACATCGGCTCGGTGCGCGCGAGCCTCATCGGAACTGTGGAGCCGGTTTCGGCGACCATCACCAGCGCCGTTATGCTGGGGACGGTGTTTTTGCCGACCGACCTTATCGGCTTTGTCATGATCATCGTGATGATGTTCCTCACGGTGTAGCTAGCGCCGCCGCCAAGACAGAAAAGGTGTTGTGCCGCATTTTCGCCAATTGATGTCCGTGTCTGGAGTTTAGCTGTCGATGCTCAAAATGCCATAAACTAGCAACGTTATGGACTTTTTCATTGCGACTCAATTGCGAGGATTTCTTTATGGCTGGTAATCACTTTAAGGGCAGCGATAGCGGCCGTCCTGCAGTTCCGCCGCGTCCGAACGGGGCTGGTAAGGCCGGCACGCCGGGCGGCGCTGGACAGGGCGGTTCCGGTAAGCGCGTGTCCCCGGGCGAGACGGCGATGTTTACCGCTCTGTACGAGCAGTCTCAAAAGGCAAAAAAGACCGGCCGTGCAAAAGGGAATGTCTTTGCGGGCGGTGCAACCTCCGCGTCGCAGCCGAGCGGGGCTCCTTCGGTACCTGCGAACAACGCAGGTGCTGCCAACGCCGCGAATGGCGCCGGCAACGTTAATGCCGGCAAGGCCGACAACAATACTCCCTCTGCCGGTGGCGCGGGGCTTACGGGTAACCTCGGCACGATTTACACCGGCGCCTCCGAGACAGGCACGTTCGCCCGCCTGGATGATAGCGGTACCGAGTTTGCGGGCTCGGGTTCCAAGGAAGATTATTACGATTTTGGCTTGAACTACGGTAGCGATGCTTCGTCGAGTTCGACCTCTGACGGTCTGGTCCGTCATCGCCATCGCAAGGGCGAGCGCAAAAAGCGTCACACCGGCGCCATTATTGCCGCTGTAGTCGCGGTGCTTCTCGTTGCGCTTGGCGCAAGCGGCTTTATGCTGCTTAACTCGGCAAAGACCGTAAAGAGCGAAGCGAAGGAGGCTGTCGAGATCGTCGGTGGCCTTAAGGACAAGGTCACGTCGGGCGATTTTTCGACGCTGCCTGACGACGCGAAGAAGATCGATGAGCTCTGTAACAGCATGAAGGCGGAGACCTCGAGCCCGCTGTGGACGGCGGCTTCGTTTATCCCGGTGTATGGCAGCGATATCAATGCGGCCCGCACCATGATTGACGCCCTGTCCGATGTCTCGAGCAATGCGCTGGTTCCCATGGCCGATAACCTTTCGCAGGCTACGCCCGGCAAGCTGTTCCAGGACGGCATGATTAACGTGTCCGCGCTGCAGGCGGTCGCCGATTCGCTTTCCAGCAGCTCGAAGGTGTTCAAGAGCGCCAACGAGAAGGTCCAGGGCATTGGCGATACTCATATTTCCCAGGTGACCGAGCTGGTCGATAAGGCCAAGGACGGCTTTGCCACCCTCAACGGCGCGGTTGACGCGGCGGAGAAGGTCGCCCCCGTCCTTCCCCAGATGCTCGGCGCCAACGGCCAGACGCGCAACTACCTTATGTACGCCATGAACAACGTCGAGATTCGTGCCTGCGGCGGCTTTGGCGGTTCGCAGGGCCTGATTTCGGTCACCGACGGTCAGATGTCGATTGGCGAGTTTGTTCCCCGCATTGGACTCAGCGAGGATGAGGCGGTCGAGAGCGTCGACGAAGAGGATGAGGCGCTGTTCGGCAACCACAGCAACCTGTACAACTCGGGCAATACCTATTCGCCTGATTGGCCCCGCAACTCGCAGCGTGTCGCCGCGCTGTGGAAGTCCCAGTATGGACAGGACGTTGATGGCGTCATCGGTATCGACCCGGTGTTCCTGCAGTATCTGCTGGGCCTGGTCGGTAACGTGTCACTGCCCGACGGAACGGTTGTCGACGGCACCAACGCCGCAAAGGTCCTCATGCATGATGTGTACTGGAACTATCCGGTCGAGGAGTCGGACGGCATCTTTACATCCGTCGCCAGCGCTGCCTTCGACAAGGTCCTTGGCGGTATCGGCGATGTCGATGTTACGAAGCTTGTCAGCGCCGTTGAGCGCGGTGCCGAAGAGGGCCGCCTGATCGCGTGGATGAGAAACGATGATGAGCAGAATGCCATCAAAGAGACAGGCATTGACGCTTCGCTGCCCGATCCGGATGATCCGAGTGCCGATCCCGTTGCCGGCGTTTACTTTAACAACCTGAGCTTCTCCAAGCTCGACTGGTATCTGAACGCCGACACTCAGATTGGTCAGGGCATCAAGAACGGTGACGGCACGTGCTCCTATCGCATCACCGTTACCCTGACGAACATCATGACGCAGGAGGAGGCTGGCAAGCTGCCCGACTACGTTGCGGCGAGCGCACCCGATGCCGCGCGTGACGACGAGCGTCTGAATGTCTCGTTGTTTGCCCCGACGGGTGGCAACATCAGTGACCTTACGGTTGAGGGTACCCAGTTTGGTCTTGGTGCCGCTACGTGGCATGGAATCCCCTTCTATTCGGGCACCGTTGACCTGCATGCTGGCGAGACGACGACGATCACGTATACGCTGACCACGTCGGCCGAGGCGGGGGACAAGCCGCTTACGCTGCGTCAGACCCCTACATGCCAGGCGGCTCGCGACAGCGCGTCGGCGTAGGGTTTTTCTGGTAGCGCAGATAATCGAGTACCATTTTGGGGCGGACAGGCAATCTGTCCGCCCCTATTTTGTAAGGAGAGCGCATGAAGTACTTTGGCACCGACGGCTTTCGCGGTGAGGCCAACGTTGGGCTGACGGTAGAGCACGCTTATAAGATTGGCCGTTTTGTGGGCTGGTATTACGGCGCCAACCGCAGTGCTAAGGCGCGCGTCATCGTGGGCAAGGACACACGTCGCTCGAGTTATATGTTCGAGGCGGCGCTGGTGAGCGGTCTGGTCGCGAGCGGTGCGGACGCCTATATGCTGCACGTGATCCCGACGCCGGGCGTGGCGCATCAGACCGTGGAGGGCTGCTTCGATTGCGGCATCATGATCAGCGCGAGCCACAACCCGTTTTGCGATAACGGCATTAAGCTCGTCAATAGCGACGGTTTTAAGATGGACGAGGACGTACTGGAGCTCATCGAGGACTACATCGATGGCAAGAGCGAAGTTCCGTTGGCCACGGGCAACCACATCGGTGCCACGGTGGACTACATGCAGGGCCGCAACCGCTACATTGCTTCGCTCATTGCAAGTGCGAACTTTTCGCTGCAGGGCGTCAAAATCGGTATCGACTGCGCCAACGGCTCGGCTTCCTCGGTGGCCAAGCCGGTGTTTGACGCGCTCGGTGCCGACGTGCGCGTGATCAATGCCGCGCCCGATGGCTTTAACATCAACGTCGACTGCGGCTCCACGCATATGGAGCGTCTGCAGCGCCATGTGGTGGAGCAGGGCCTGGACGTGGGCTTTGCCTACGACGGCGATGCCGACCGCTGCCTGGCCGTGGACGAGCGCGGGCGCGTGGTCGACGGCGACCAGATCCTGTACGTGTGCGGCGTGTATCTGAACAAGCACGGGCGCCTCTCGGGCGGTACCGTGGTACCGACGATCGCCAGCAACTTTGGTCTGGTCAAGTCGCTGGAGCTTGCCGGACTGAGCGCCGTGACCAGCGGTGTGGGCGACCGTCACGTGTATGCCAAGATGCGCGAGGGCGGCTACAGCCTGGGCGGCGAGCAGACGGGCCATACGATCTTTGGCGATATCGAGCGCACGGGCGACGGCATTATGACTTCGCTGCGCGTGATGGAAGTGATTCGTGCCGAGCGCGAGACGCTCTCGCAGCTCACGGCTCCGTGCAAGTTGCTGCCGCAGGCGCAGGTGGCCGTGCGCGTGGCGGACAAGGACGCCGCGCTCGAGAACATGGGCGTGCAGAACGCCATCGCCGAGGCCGAGGCTGCGCTGGCAGGCGAGGGCCGCGTGCTCGTGCGCAAGAGCGGAACCGAGTCGGTTATCCGCGTGCTGGCCGAGGCGCCCGACCAAGCATCCGCCGATGCCGCCATGAAGCGCATTGCCGCCGCGCTGGAAGCTCTGTAAGGTAGTCATTGGGGACGTTCTTAAACGACTAGGTGGAAAGGGGACGCTGCGGATTGGTTCCGCGGCGTCCCCTTTGCGTTGGCGTGTCGGTTATGCCTTACAGCTCGTAGAGCGTGGTGAACTTGTCCTGCAGGTAGCTGCAGTAGTAGCGGGCATCGAACGCCATGCCGCAGGCGCCCTTGATGAGTTCCGGCGCGTCTTTGGCGCGGCCCCACTGCCAAATGTGCTCGCCCAGCCAGGCACGGACGGGCGCCAGATCGCCGCTCATGCAGGCACCGGTAAGGTCGACACCGTCGCGGCACATGGCCGGCACAAACATGGCGTCGTAGGCGCTGCCCAGCGCATACGTGGGGAAGTAGCCAAACGAGCCGCCGCTCCAGTGCGTATCCTGCAGGCAGCCGCGCGTGTCGTCGGGAACGGGAATGCCCAGGTACTCGTTCATGAAGCGATTCCAAAGCGCGGGGATATCCTTGGCTGTGGCCTCGCCGGCAAACAGCATGCGCTCGATCTCGTAGCGCACCATAACGTGCAGCGGATAGGTGAGCTCGTCGGCCTCGGTGCGGATCAACGACGGCTGCGCGATGTTCACGGCGCGGTAGAGCGTGTCCTCGTCGACGTCGCCGTAGACCTCGGGTGCGTGGCGGCGCAGCACCTCGAGCAGCGGTCCCATAAAGGCGCGGCTGCGACCCACGGTGTTCTCGAAGAAGCGGCTCTGGCTCTCGTGGATGCCCATGGAGGTGCCACCCTCAAGACAGGTGCGCGCATAGGCGGGATTGACGCCCAGCTCGTACATGGCGTGTCCCGCCTCGTGGATGATGCTGTAGACGTTGGAGATGCAATCGTCCTCGTAGATGTGTGTCGCGATGCGCGCGTCACCCACGGCAAAGCCCTCGCTAAACGGGTGCTCGGTAAAGGCAAGCGTGGTGTCGTCCAGATCCAGACCGACGAGCTTCATAAGGTCGAAGCTCATGGCGCGCTGGGCGGCCTCGGGCACGCGGGCGTGCAAAAAGTCGGCATCGGGCTGCTGGCCGCGCTCGCCGATGGCGTGCACGAGCGGCACGACCGTCGCCTTGACCTCATCGCAAAACGCATCGAAGCTTTTGGCGGAAAGGCCGCGCTCGTACTGGTCGAGCCAAACATCGTAGGGGTCGCGCTTGGGGTCCATGAGCTCGGCCTGATGCTTAAGTTGGGCGACGATTCTATCCACATAGGGCTCAAAGCTCGCCCAGTCATTGGCCGTCTTGGCCTTGTGCCACACGGCATCGGCCTCGCAGGTGAGCCTGGTCCAGGCCTCGGCCTCCTCGGTGGGGATGACGCTTGCCTCGCGCTGGTCGCGACCGAGCACACGGATCTCGTCGAGCAGCTGCGGGTCGTCAATTTTGCCGCCGGCGACGGTCTCGCGCGCTAACGAGCGTACGAGCTCAACGGACTTCTCGCTGGTCAGCAGCTTGTGATGCTCGCCGGCAAGCGTGCCCATGGCGTCGGCACGGGCGGCAGCACCATTGGCAGGAGCAATCGTCGCTCCATCGAACTCGGCAATCTTGAGCAGGTACTCACGAGTCCACAGCTTGCCCTCGAGTTTGCGGAACTTTTTGACGGCCTTGTCGACTTTAGCGGCCTTGACGCCCTTGGCGGCCTTTGCCACGGCGGCCTTGGCCTTCTTATCGAGTTTCTTTCCCATACCGTATCCTTAATCTCGCAGGCCGAGCGCCGCAGGCGGATGCACGGCCAGTTTGCACAACTACCTGCCTTGTACCCAGCACGAACAAAACGGAACGCGGCGATGCGCTCGCGAAATGTGTTATCCTATAGCCCAATGCGTTGACGGAGAGGGTTTTGCCCGCTGTGTCGCCGGCAAGAGAGGGAAGGTCATGGGCTGCAAGCCTTCCTGCGGTGGCAAGGGCCAAGCGTTCACTCCCGAGCAGCGACCTCAACGGGCGCGCGGCCAGTGGCAGCAAAGCCTCAGTAGGGAAGCCGTGAGCCTCGCGACAAGAGGCGCAGAGTGGGCGCGGCGGGCCAGACATCCGCCGGGTCAAACAAGGTGGTACCGCGGAATTTAACCGTCCTTGGGCAATGCACATGCCCGAGGGCGGTTTTTTGTTACCGAACCGGGCCGCGCATCCGCAGCATCGGGCGGCGTCAGCCGTCCCGGAGCGCGGATGCGCGAGAGACGAAAGGGAAGACATGAGTCTGATTGATGATCTGGTCAAACTCGAGGAAGAGGCCAAGGAGCTCGTCACTAGCGCCGACGACGCTGCCAAGCTCGAGGCTGCGCGCGTTGAGCTGCTCGGTCGCAAGGGCCGTATCACCGGCCTGATGCGCATGATGGGCAAGCTCGCCCCCGAGGATCGTCCCGTGATGGGCAAGCGCGCCAACGAGATGCGCCAGCTGATTGAGGGTATGCTCGACGAGCGCACCACCGAGATGAAGGCCGCCGCCCTCAAGCACGCACTCGAGCACGAGGCCGTCGACATCACGCTGCCGGGCATCCGTCCGCAGATCGGTCACCAGCACCTGATCAAGCAGATCATCGAGGAGGCCGAGGACATCTTCTGCGGCATCGGTTACACCGTCGAGTCCGGCCCCATGGTCGATACCTCCTACTACAACTTCACCGCGCTCAACGCGCCCATGGATCACCCGAGCCGCTCGGCTCGCGACACGTTCTATGTGGTCGACAACAACCCCGGTAGCGTCGCGCATCCCGAGGCTCACGCCCATGGCGAGTCCGACGTGCTGCTGCGCACCCAGACCTCGGGCGTACAGATCCACACCATGGAGTCGCAGAAGCCGCCCATCTACATGATCTGCCCGGGCACCGTCTACCGTCCCGACACGGCCGACGCCTGCCACCTGCCGCAGTTCAACCAGATCGAGGGCCTGGTCGTCGACGAGGGTATCACCTTTGGCGATCTTAAGGGCACGCTCGACTACTTTGTTAAGTGCATGTTTGGCGAGGACCGCAAG
This sequence comes from Collinsella sp., assembly GCA_048187355.1. Classification (GTDB taxonomy): domain Bacteria; phylum Actinomycetota; class Coriobacteriia; order Coriobacteriales; family Coriobacteriaceae; genus Collinsella. Next base: position 23,644 of record DBEZDO010000055.1, on the reverse strand, counting down.
ACGCGCTATCGTCCGCACTTCTTCCCCTTCACCGAGCCTTCCTGCGAGGTGGACGTGAGCTGCCACGTGTGCGGCGGCAAGGGCTGCAACTTCTGCAAGCACAGCGGCTGGATCGAGATCCTGGGCTGCGGCATGGTCGACCCCAACGTCCTGATCAACTGCGGCATCGACCCCGAGAAGTACACCGGCTTCGCCTTTGGTATTGGCGCCGAGCGCGTCGCTGCCCTGCGCTACGACCTGCCCGACCTCAGAACTCTCATGACGGGCGATATGCGTTTCTTGAATCAGTTCTAGGCTGCGGCTTGCCCAAGCACGGCACCTCGGCGCTCATTCGTCGCTTGCGTACCAAATACGCGGCGCTCCTCTTTCGGGCCGATCTGCCGCACTTGGACAACCCTCGCTTTGTAAGGAATGTTCACAAAGTTGAAGTTTCCACCTGCATCTCTTCGCAGGCTTTCAGTATGAAAGGAGAGCTAGATGCGTGTTTCTTACGACTGGCTCAAGACCATGATCGATATTCCGGAGGATCCCAAGACCCTTTCGGACGAATATATCCGTACCGGCACCGAGGTCGAGGCGATCGACACCGTGGGCGAGTCCTTCGACCACGTGGTGACCGCCAAGGTGCTCACCAAGACCCCGCACCCCGATAGCGATCATATGTATGTGTGCTCGGTCGACGTGGGCGACAAGAACCTCGACGCCGACGGCAACCCCGCTCCGCTGCAGATCGTCTGCGGCGCGCAGAACTTCGAGGCCGGCGACCACATCGTCACGGCCATGATCGGCGCCGTGCTTCCTGGCGACGTCAAGATCAAGAAGAGCAAGCTTCGCGGCGTCGTGTCCATGGGCATGAACTGCTCCGCGCGCGAGCTCGGTCTGGGCGGCGACCACTCCGGCATTATGATCCTGCCCGAGGATACGCCCTGCGGCATGCCGTTTGCCGAGTATGTGGGCTCGAGCGACACCGTGCTCGACTGCGAGATTACGCCCAACCGCCCCGACTGCCTGTCCATGATCGGCATGGCCCGCGAGACCGGCGCCATCTTCGACCGCGATTTCCACGTTGAGCTGCCCGCCATCAAGGCCGAGACCGGCCGCGCGACCGACGACGAGCTTTCCGTCGAGATTGCCGACGAGGGCCTGTGCGACCGCTACGTTGCCCGCATCGTGCGCAACGTGAAGGTCGGCCCGTCGCCCGACTGGATGGTCAAGCGCCTTAACGCCCTGGGCGTGCGCCCGCACAACAACATCGTCGACATCACCAACTATGTGATGATGCTCACTGGTCAGCCGCTGCACGCCTTTGACCTCGACACCTTTGCCGAGCGCGATGGCAGGCGCCGCGTGGTCGTTCGCGCCGCCCAGCAGGACGAGAAGTTCACGACGCTCGACGGCGAGGAGCGTACGCTCGACGCCGGCATGGGTCTCATCACCGACGGCGAGCGTCCTGTGGCGCTGGCCGGCGTTATGGGTGGCATGGATTCCGAGATTGAGGACGACACCGTCGACGTGATGGTCGAGAGCGCCTGCTTCAACGCCGGCCGCACCTCGCACACCAGCCGTGACCTGTCGCTGATCTCCGACGCCTCCATCCGCTTTGAGCGCCAGGTCGACGAGACCGGCTGCGTGGATGTTGCCAACGTTACCTGCGCGCTCATCGAGGAGATCGCCGGCGGCGAGGTCGCCCCCGGCTATGTGGACGTGTTCCCCGCGCCCAAGACCATCGACGGCATCAAGCTGCGCCTGGCCCGCGTACGCGCCATCTGCGGTGCTGACATCGAGCCCGACTTTATCGAGCGCTCACTCACCCGCCTGGGCTGCACCGTCGAGCGCGACGGCGAGGACTTTATGGTCACGCCGCCGAGCTTCCGTCCCGACCTGCCGCGCGAGATCGACCTGATCGAGGAGGTCCTGCGCCTGTGGGGCATGGGCCGCGTGACGGCGACCATCCCGGCTGCCAGGAACCATATCGGCGGCCTGGCCCGCGAGCAGAAGCTCACCCGCAAGGTTGGCGAGATCCTGCGCGCCTGCGGCCTCAACGAGACCACGACCTTTGGCTTCGCCGCCCCGGGCGACCTGGAGAAGATCGGCATGTCCACCGAAGGCCGCGGCTGCCCCGTGGTGCTCATGAACCCGCTGGTGGCCGAGCAGACCGAGATGCGCCGCTCGTTGCTGCCGGGTCTGCTGCAGTCTGTGGCCTACAACGAGGCCCACGGCACGCCCAACGTGCATCTGTACGAGGTCGGCAGCTTGTTCCACGGTCGCGAGAACGCCAGCCTGCCCAAGGAGACCAAGTCCGTAGCGGGCGTGCTGTCGGGCCAGTGGAGCGAGCAGTCCTGGAACATGAAGTACCGTAAGCTGCGTTTCTTCTTTGGCAAGGGCATTGTCGAGGAGCTGCTTGCCCAGCTGCGCGTCGAGAAGGTTCGCTTCCGTCCCGTCGAGGGCGAGGGCTATGCCTTCCTGCAGCCGGGTCGTGCTGCCGAGGTGCTCTCGGGCGGTACCGTGCTGGGCTGGGTTGGCGAGATTCACCCCGAGGCGCGCGAGGCTATGGGCATTGACGAGGTCGTCGTTGCCTTTGAGCTCGACTTGGACAAGCTGATCAAGGGCGCCCGCAACCAGGAGAACTACCGTGAGTTCTCGCAGTACCCGGCCGTTGAGCACGACCTTGCTATCGTGGTCGACAACACTGTGACCTGCGAGGATCTTGAGCGTCGTATTACGAGTGCCGGCGGCAAGCTGCTCGAGGGCGTGCGCCTGTTCGATGTCTACCGCGATCCCATCCGCATCGGAGCGGGCAAGAAGTCCATGGCCTTTGCGCTTACGTATCGCTCCGACGACCACACGCTCACCAGCGAAGAGGTCGAAAAGGCGCACCAGAAGATCGTCACCAAGGTGTGCAAGGGCGTAAACGGCGAGGTCCGCGGCTAGGTCCTGCGCTGGGGTATGGGTTAGCGGTGGCTGCTGCCGAATCCTACATGACCGCTATGCCCGGTATAAGGCACCGTTGAGCCTGCATATATGACACGCGCATTACATAACGGCGTGCTGCTTTGTCGGCAGTGCGCCGTTTTGCTATGATAGCCCGCGTCGTGTTACGAATCTGACATTACGTAACACTGGAAAGGTGATTCAAACGGCGTTGCAATTCCGTGCGCCGATAACCGGGAGGCGTGCATGCATATTCCAGATAATTATCTGTCCCCGCAGACCGATGCCGTCATGGCAGTGGCGATGGTGCCCGTTTGGGTTCACTGCATCAAGAAAGTGCGCGCCACGCTCGATCGCGAGCACATGGCTTTCCTGGGCATCTGCGCCGCGTTCTCCTTCCTGCTTATGATGTTCAATGTGCCGCTGCCCGGCGGCACCACAGGTCACGCCGTCGGCGGCGCGCTCATTGCGCTGCTGCTAGGCCCCGAGGCCGCGGCTATCGCTGTCTCGGTTGCGCTGGCACTGCAGGCGCTGCTGTTTGGCGACGGCGGCGTTCTGTCGTTTGGCGCCAACTGCTTTAACATGGCCTTTGTGCTGCCGTTTGTCGCTGCTATCGTGTTCCGTGCGCTCAACAGCCGCCTGCACGACAAGAGCTGGGGCACCTCGGTTTCTGCCGTCGTGAGCGGTTGGGTCGGCCTGTGCCTGGCAGCCCTGTGCGCGGCAATCGAGTTTGGTATTCAGCCGATGCTCTTCACCAACGCTTCGGGCGCTCCGCTGTACTGCCCCTTCCCGCTGTCCGTGGCTATTCCGGCCATGTTGATCCCGCATATGCTGGTTGCCGGCGTGGTCGAGGGCGTGGCGACTGCCGCGATCTACGGCTTTATCAAGAAGACGGCGCCGAGCGTTATCGTCGGGCCCGAGGCCGTCGATGGCCAGCTTACTGCCGAGGGCGCTGCTGCCAAGAAGACCTCGCTGGTCCCCACGCTCATCTTGGTTGCCGTGCTTGTCGTGGCTACGCCGCTCGGCTTGCTTGCCACAGGTGACGCATGGGGCGAGTGGGACGCCGAGGGCGCCGCGACCGCCGTTCAGGAGGTTGGTGACGACAGCCTGCAAGCTTCGGTCGGCCTTGATACCCCGACCTTTGCCGACGCTCTGCCTACGGGTGATTACCTGCAGGCCTATTCCGAGGAGCAGGGTCTTGGCTTTGCCGGTCAGGCTGCCATGTATATCCTGTCCGGCGTGATTGGCGTGGCGGTGCTCACCATCGCATTCCGTCTGATCTCGCTGACGGTTAAGGAAAGCGGTGCTCATGGCAATAGCCGAGCTGCCTAGCTGGCTTGCGGTCGAGCAGCGTTACGAGCCCGTGGGGGCTCGGCATCGTGTGATGCAAAAGAACGTCCTGCACCTGGCGAGCCTGCTTGAGCGGGTTCGCCTGGGTGGGGGCGCGCACGAGGGCGGGTCGATGGTCGACCGCGCCCTTTCTTGCGTTTCGGCTCCGGTGCGCCTGGTGGGGATGTTCGTCTGCGTTCTATGCGTGTGTCTGACGCAGAGCCCGCTGTACCTCATGTTGATGGCGGCTATCGCGCTGGTGCTGGTCGCGGTGCGCCCCGCACGCGGGCTGCGTGCGACCATTGTACCGGCGCTCGGCGCCACGGGGCTCGCAGTGGTTCTGGCGCTGCCTGCCCTGCTGCTGGGCGCTTCCGCTACGGGCGCCATGCTCAAAATTGCGCTCAAGACGTTCATTAACGTGTCGCTCGTGCTGGGCGTTTCGTGGACACTCACCTGGAGCCGCATGTCGGCGGCGCTCAAGACGCTACATCTGCCCGACGAGGTCATCTTTACGTTTGATATGGCGCTCAAGCACATCGAGGTGCTGGGTCGCACGGCGCGCAATCTGTGCGAATCGGTCATGCTGCGCAGCGTTGGCCGTGCGCCTGAGGGATTTTCGCGTACCGATTCGATCGCGGGTATCATGGGCATGACCTTTATCAAGGCGATGGAATGCAGCCGCGCGATGGACGAGGCTATGCTTTGCCGCGGCTTTGCCGGTGCGTATCCGGCGCCCGCGCGCGCCGGGTTTGGCTGGCGCGATGCGGTCTATGCGGCCGGCGTGGCGCTGCTGGCAGTGTTGTGCGCCGTGCTGTAGGCGCTGCTGGTTTCGGCTGGGGATGCAAATGGGGAAGGGCGACGTTTTGACGATTGATATGAATAGTGTGGCGGGCACGAACGGTGCGGGCGGCGCCGAGGCCGCGCCGCTCATCGAGCTGCGCGACGTAGTGTTCTCCTATGCGGGGCATACGGTTGTCGATGGCGTGTCGCTGCAGGTCGATCGTGGTGAACTCGTTGCCCTGCTCGGTCCCAACGGCTGCGGCAAGACGACAATCATGCGTCTTATCAACGGCCTTGAGCTCGCGGATGCCGGCGCATACCTGTTTGACGGACGCGTGGTCGATGCGGCGTATCTGAAGGATTCTGCTGCTGCTCAGAAGTTCCACCAGCGCGTAGGCTTCGTATTCCAAAACGCCGATGCCCAGCTGTTCTGCGCCACGGTCGGTGAGGAGGTCGCTTTTGGACCGGCTCAAATGGGGCTGCCGGCAGACGAGCTCGAGCGCCGCGTCCGCGATGCCATGGAGCTGTTCCAGGTTGCCGATCTGGTCGATGCCTCGCCCTATCAGCTTTCGGGTGGGCAAAAGAAGCGTGTGGCGCTGGCGGCAGTCGTATCGATGAATCCCGATATCCTAGTGCTCGATGAGCCCACCAATGGGCTCGACGAGGATTCATGCGACATCGTGGTCAACTTCTTGCTGGCCTACGTCGCGGCGGGTAAGACGGTCTTGATGAGCACGCATCACCAGGATTTGGTGCGACGCCTGGGTGCCCGTGCAATCTATATCGATCGATATCACCATGTGGTCGAGGCGCCTTTGCCGTCGTATGGAACCGAGAGCGGCGCTGCGGAATAGTTGCTGCGTAGAGCGTGCGTAGCCGCCCGCGTGGCTTTGCCGTGATGGTATAGTTATCCAGGTTTTTATGGGGGTGGCTATGCCAAGCTGGAACATTCATATCGCTCAAACGGAGCGTTTGCTGGAGCGCACCGGTGCGCTTGCCAATAGCGTGCGCGACCGCAATGCCTTTTTGTTTGGCTGCGTGGTTCCGGATATTTTCGTGGGCTATATGGTCCCTGGCATCGCCGATCCCATCCCGTACCGCATCACGCATTTTGCCAAGCCTGAGCCTATCCCCAAGCCGCGCGAGCATGAGTTTTGGGATACCTATGTGGCGCCGCTGCTCAAAGGGGCGCTTGTTGGTGCGCCAGCTGCCGCGACCTCGATTGCCGAGGAACGCGAGCGACTCAATCGGGTGCATTATCCCCAGCGCTACAGGGATGCCGAGCCGGTTGTCGGTCCCGGCGCTCGTGAGTTCTCGCTTGCGTCCGAGGACGTGGCGCAGTCGTTGCTCGATTTGACATTGGGTGTCTGGTCGCATCTGGTGGCCGATACCGTATGGAATACGCGCGTGAATCAGTACCTGGAGGCGCACGGCGGCAAGCCGTGCGAGGAGTTCCGCATTAAAAAGCAAGGCGACTTTGACTGGTTTGGCAAGACGCTCGGCATTGTTTCGATTCCGCGTGCGACCGATCGCCTGTATACCGCTGCGACGCGTTTTGGGCAGTATCCTATCCATAAAGAATATGTGCTCAAGACCATCGGCGTTATGCACGAGATCGTGCGCGAAAACCCCGGCGAGCCCGATCATCCGCCATACCGCCTGCTGACTGAGGAATTCTTCGACGCAACGTTTACCGAGGTCATCGAGCTGACCGAGGCGGGATTCGCGGCTCGCGTTGCCGCTTCGGACGTCCCCGCAGTCCCTCTGATCGCTAGCTGCTAGCCGGCCGGCTTGGCAGTGAATAGCTCACCCCAATTGATCAACAGCTTCCGTCGCATGGCGTAAACACGGCAAACGAGCTGCACATTTCATAGCATGCCATAAGCAGTTGGTTGCGTGTCATGCCATACAGTAGACATCGGCGCACAGAAAAAGGGCCCGGAAGGCGAAGCCTTCCGGGCCCTTTGCAATGCAAGTGTGCTTGCAAGTGCGTTTTAGCGCACCTGAGCGACGTAAGCGACGTTGGTCGAGGAGACCTTGTCCTCGAGCTGGACGCTCATGCGGGGATCGCCGGCGGTAGCGACGGTCAGGTCGCCGGCCTCGACGTAGCCGAGCTCCTTAGCGGTCTCGATCGCCTTGACGATCGTGCCGTTGACGGTGCCCTGGGTAATCTCGGCCTGGTGCGGGATAACGCCCCAGTACATAATCATCTGCTGGACGGCCCACTCGTGGCGGGAGAACGCGCAGATCGGCATGTTGGGACGGAAGTGCGAAATCAGGCGAGCGGTACGACCGGTGGTCGTCGGCACGGTGATGCACTTGGCGCCAACGGTGGTGGCCATGTTCACAGCGGACATACCCACAACGTTGTTAACAACGCGGGTGCCATGAGCGTCGGCCGGAACCTCGAGCGGAGCGTGGGCCGGGAGGTACTTCTCGGTCTCGAGAGCAATGCTGGCCTGCATCTTGACGGCCTCGACCGGGTACTTACCGGCAGCGGACTCGCCAGAGAGCATAACGGCGTCGGTGCCGTCGTAAATGGCGTTAGCAACGTCGGCAACCTCGGCGCGCGTCGGGCGCGGGTTCTGCTGCATGGAGTCGAGCATCTGCGTAGCGGTGATAACGGGCTTGTAGGCCGCGTTGCACTTAGCGATGATCTCCTTCTGGATGTGCGGAACGAGCTCGGGCTTGATCTCGATGCCCAGGTCGCCACGGGCGACCATGATGCCGTCGGAAGCCTCGAGGATCTCGTCGAAGTTCTCGACGCCCAGGGCGCATTCGATCTTCGGGAAGATCGTCACGTGCTCGCCGCCGTTCTCGCGGCAAAGCTCGCGGATGCCGCGGACGGACTCGCCGTCACGGATGAAGGAAGCGGCGATGTAGTCGATGTTCTCGGTCAGGCCAAAGAGGATGTCCTGACGATCGCGCTCGGTGATGGCGGGCAGCGAGATGTTGACGTTGGGCATGTTGACGCCCTTGCGCTCGCCGATCAGGCCGTCATTCTTGACGACGCAGGTCATGTCCTGGCCGCTGACGGACTCGACCTCAAGGGCAACCAGGCCGTCATCGATCAGGATGAGGGAGCCCTTCTCGACCTCGGAGGGCAGAGCCAGGTAGTCGAGGGAGATGTGCTCAGCGGTGCCGTGGAAATCCTCGGTCGTGGGCTGAGCAGTAACGACGATCTTGTCGCCGGTCTTGACGGCAACCTTCTTGCCATCGACCAGAAGGCCGGTGCGGACCTCGGGGCCCTTGGTGTCGAGCAGGATGCCGACGGGCAGACCGAGCTCCTTGGAAATACGACGGACGCGCTCGATGCGACCGTGGTGCTCGTCGTAGGATCCGTGCGAGAAGTTAAAACGGGCGACGTTCATGCCCGCCTTGATCATCTCACGGATGGTCTCGTCGCTATCGCAGGCGGGACCCATGGTGCATACAATCTTGGTGCGCTTGTACATTCAGACCTCCATCTGACATCGTCTTGCGCTGATAGATAAACCATAAGAAATAAAACTGAGATGATTATAACGAAATGCCGACCGAATACCCCAAAAAATCGACCGTATGCCGAATTAGAAGTTCATTTTTTGCGGTAAAAACGGTATATGAAAAAACTTTATCAACCGTTCTGACCGCTGCTATCTGGGCGATATTTCAGTTTGACGATGCGCCGAAGAAAAAACGTTTTATCAATGTTGAGCATCACACGGTCTGCATCGTTGCACTCGAGCCGTGTTTCCAATTGGAATGTTTTGGCTAGACGCGCCGCTTTGGGGTACCATAGCCCCACTATCAACTGCCGCTCAGCACGGCAGCCTTGATGAGCCCTTGCCCTTCTCCTGGGAATTATGATCGGGCATCAATCTGCTGAGTGGCCCGAATCCCAGGAGGGGACTCTATATGCAAAAGGAATACCTGTCCGCCGCGGCGGAGGTACTCAGCGACCAAGGTGTCGATGAGAACCTCGGCCTGAGCAACGACGAGGCGTCGTCGCGCCTCGCCAAGACAGGCCCTAACAAGCTCGAGGAAGCCGAGAAGACGCCGTTGTGGAAGCGCTTCTTTGAGCAGATGGCCGACCCCATGGTTATCATGCTGATCGTTGCCGCCGTCATCAGCGCGCTCACGGGCATGGTCAAGGGCGAGGCGGACTTTGCCGATGTCGCCATCATCATGTTCGTCGTTATCGTCAACTCGGTGCTGGGCGTGGTCCAGGAGGCTAAAAGCGAGGAGGCCCTCGAAGCCCTGCAGGAGATGAGCGCGGCGCAGTCCAAGGTGCTGCGCGACGGCAAGCTCGTGCACCTGCCGAGCGCCGAGCTCGTGCCCGGCGATGTGATCATGCTCGAGGCGGGCGACTCCGTCCCGGCCGACTGCCGCGTGCTCGAGAGCGCCACGATGAAGATCGAGGAGGCTGCACTCACCGGCGAGTCCGTGCCTGTCGAGAAGCATGCCAACGTGATCGAGCTCGCCACCGGCACCGATGACGTGCCGCTCGGCGACCGCAAGAACATGTGCTACATGGGTTCCACCGTGGTATACGGCCGCGGCCGCGCCGTCGTGGTCGGCACCGGCATGAACACCGAGATGGGTAAGATCGCCGGCGCCCTGGCCGAGGCCAAGGAAGAGCTCACGCCGCTGCAGGTGAAGCTTGCCGAGCTCAGCCGCATCCTCACCATCATGGTTATCGTCATCTGCGTCGTTATCTTTGGCGTCGATATCATCCGCCACGGCGTGGGCAACGTTCTTACCGACCCGACCGCCCTGCTCGATACCTTTATGGTCGCCGTCTCGCTTGCCGTCGCTGCCATCCCCGAGGGCCTGGTCGCCGTCGTGACCATCGTGCTGTCGCTTGGCGTGACCAAGATGGCCAAGCGTCAGGCAATCATCCGCAAGCTCTCTGCCGTCGAGACGCTCGGCTGCACGCAGACCATCTGCTCCGACAAGACCGGTACCCTTACCCAAAACAAGATGACCGTCGTCAAGCACGAGCTCGCCGCGCCTAAGGAGAAGTTCCTGGCCGGCATGGCTCTGTGCTCCGATGCCCAGTGGGACGAGGAGCTGGGCGAGGCCGTGGGCGAGCCGACTGAGTGCGCGCTCGTCAACGACGCCGGCAAGGCGGGCCTCACTGGCCTGACTGCCGAGCACCCGCGCGTGGGCGAGGCCCCGTTCGACTCGGGCCGTAAGATGATGTCCGTGGTCGTCGAGACCCTGGACGGCGAGTATGAGCAGTACACCAAGGGCGCGCCCGACGTGGTGATCGGCCTGTGCACCCATATCTACGACGGCGACAAGGTCGTTCCGCTGACCGAGGAGCGTCGCGCCGAGCTCGTGGCCGCCAACAAGGCCATGGCCGACGAGGCCCTGCGCGTGCTGGCGCTGGCAAGCCGCACCTACACCGAGGTCCCGAGCGACTGCAGCCCCGCTGCGCTCGAGCACGACCTGGTCTTCTGCGGCCTGTCCGGCATGATTGACCCTGTCCGCCCCGAGGTCGCCGACGCCATCCGCGAGGCCCACGATGCCGGTATTCGCACCGTCATGATCACGGGCGACCACATCGACACCGCCGTGGCCATCGCCAAGCAGCTGGGCATCGTCACCGATCGCAACCATGCCATCACCGGTGCCGACCTCGATCGCATGAGCGACGAGGAACTCGACGCGCACATCGAGGACTACGGCGTGTACGCCCGTGTCCAACCCGAGCACAAGACCCGCATCGTCGAGGCTTGGAAGTCGCGCGACCAGATCGTCGCCATGACCGGCGACGGCGTCAACGACGCCCCGTCCATCAAGCGCGCCGACATCGGCGTGGGCATGGGCATTACTGGTACCGACGTCACCAAGAACGTCGCCGACATGGTGCTCGCCGACGACAATTTCGCCACCATCATCGGTGCCTGCGAAGAGGGCCGTCGTATCTACGACAACATTCGTAAGGTCATCCAGTTCCTGCTTTCGGCTAACCTTGCCGAGGTCTTCTCGGTGTTCATCGCCACGCTCATCGGCTTTACCATCTTCCGGCCGGTGCAGCTGCTGTGGGTGAACCTGGTCACCGACTGCTTCCCCGCGCTCGCGCTGGGCATGGAGGATGCCGAGGGCGACATCATGAAGCGCAAGCCGCGCAACGCCAAGGACGGTGTCTTTGCCGGCAATATGGGCCTGGACTGCGTGGTCCAGGGTCTGATCATCACCGTGCTGGTGCTGGCGAGTTTCTTTGTGGGCGTGTACTTTGACATGGGCTACATCCACATCGCCGATATGATCGCCGGCAATGCCGACGAGGAAGGCGTGATGATGGCGTTCATCACGCTCAACATGGTCGAGATTTTCCACTGCTTCAATATGCGCAGCCGTCGTGCGTCGCTGTTCACCATGAAGAAGCAGAACAAGTGGCTGTGGGCTTCCGCCGCGCTGGCACTGGTGCTGACGGTGATCGTGACCGTGCAGCCGACGCTTGCCGAGATGTTCTTTGGCCCCGTGACGCTTGAGCTCAAGGGCGTTCTTGCCGCGCTGGGCCTGGCCTTCCTGATCATCCCGCTGATGGAGATCTACAAGGCGATCATGCGCGCAGTCGAGAAGGAGTAGGTCGAAAGGCCATCCTTCCCACCGGCCCGACCGCCTGCGGGGTTTCTTCTTCGCTGGTCCTCGCGCTTCGCGCTGCGGGATCGCTCAGAAGAAACCCCTCCCGGCGGGCGGGCCTTCGGATGACCTCTCGGGACCGTAAGCTGAGGAAAAGTTTGTGAGCTGGTCGGGCTTTGCCCGGCCAGCTCTTTTTGATTTAAAATACCTGCTCAGTTGTGATTTGTGGTGCTGGGAGGCGCTTGTGGGCAAGGCGAAGGCTAAAGCGAAGAAAAAGACGACGGGGGCGCGGGCTAAGCGTGACCGTCGTCGGAAGCTCGCGACCGAAGCGCCCGTGTCTGCCGAGGAGTTGTTGGCGAGCGTACCGGGGCTCGATGCGCTGCAGGATGTTCCGGCGTTTGATGACCTGCCGGTCGATGAAGCCCAGCAGACTGCCTTTGACGATTTTTGCGCACATGCCGAGGAACCCGAGCAGATGCAGCTTGGCGCCGTGGTGCGCCTGGATCGCGGGTTTCCACTGGTGGCGACTGCCGATGACACGTTTCGTGCCGAGCATGCCGTGGGGTTTGCCAAGTCGCGCGGCGAGGACGAGGTCCTGCTGCCCGCTGTGGGCGACCGTGTGGCGGTGCGCCGCGCTCCCGGGCACGATATGGGTGTGATTGAGTGCGTGCTGCCGCGCCGTACGAGCTTTGAGCGTTGGCGCGGCCGTGCCCGCGGAGAGCGTCAGGTGCTCTGCTCCAACGTGGATAGCGTGCTAATCGTGCAGGCGCTCGGTGCCGGCGAGGTGCTGCTCGACCGCGTGGCGCGCTCGCTGGTGTTGGCGCTCGACTGCGATGCCGAGCCGGTGGTGGTGCTCACCAAAGCTGACCGCTGCGATGCCGAGGAGCTCGAGCGCGATCTGGACCGCGTGCGCCGCCTGGTAGGTCCGGACGTGCGCGTGATCGTGACGTCCTCTGCCGAGGGGCGCGGCCTGGACGAGGTTCGTTCCTGCGTGCCTGCCGGGAGCTGCGCCATGATTCTGGGCGAGTCGGGTGCCGGCAAGTCGACGCTGCTCAATGCGCTGCTGGGCCACGATACGTTGGCGACTGGCGGTGTGCGCGAACGCGACGACCAGGGCCGTCACACTACCGTCGCGCGCGTGATGGTGGCACTGCCGGGCGACGCCGGCGTGATCGCCGATGCCCCGGGCCTGCGCAGCTTACCGCTCGTGGGTCACGAGCGGGGTCTGGCGCGCGCCTTCCCCGAGATTGTCGAGGCATCGCGCGCGTGCCGGTTTGGCGATTGCACGCATACCCATGAGCCGGGTTGTGCCGTTCGCGAGGCCGAGGACGCCGGGCAGATCGACAGCCTGCGTTTGGAAACGTTCCAAAACCTGGCGTCATCCATGCGCGTGAGTGCTCAAATGCTCGATCCCGATGTCCACCTGTAATTGATTTTTCCTATGACAGCCGTCTTCCAACTGTTCGGGAGACGGCTTTTTTGCTGCGAAAAAGCCTCGAAACATGCAGTTTGCTGACGTGCTGACCAAAACCTTGCCACGAGCTTGACGGGCTGGTTAGTTTTTGGTCAGCGATTGGTTTGACATCGAAAACCGAGATCGCGATTGCGCCGCTTTGCACTCTGACCACCCAGACAATGGTGGTACGGGCATTCGCCCGGCACTGCCATGAGAGGAGCGGCCGTGAACAAGAGCAAGCGCATCGCCATCAGTCTGGTCGCGGGCGTGCTCGCTGCGCTGCTCTGCATGGTTTACGGCTCGTCGATTCGCTCGCAAGCCGAACAGGTCCAGGCTGAGACCTTGGCCAAGTACGGTGGCGATCGCGCCGAGGTATGCGTCGCGGCGCGCGATATCGATGTGGGCGAGACCCTCGATGAGACCAATGTCATAACCCAGGAATGGCTGACGAGTCTGCTGCCGCGTGACGCGGCGACCGAGCTGCGCCAGGTGCGCGGCGACGTGACGACTTCGCGTATTCCCAAAAACGCCGTGATCTGCAATGTCTACACCAAGGCCGAGAGCCACAAGCTCGAGGTGCCTAAGGGCAAGGTCGCCGTTTCGGTGGCGGTCGATGCCGAACACTCGGTTGGCGGTGCTACGGGCGTGGGCAGCTACGTGGATGTGTATGTGCAAAAAGACGGCGTAACCGATCGACTGTGCGGCGCGTACGTGATCGATACCAGTGAGGATTCCGGTGCCACGCGCGAGGGCAAGATCGAATGGGTGACGCTGGCGGCTGACCCCGAAGACGTCAAGGAACTGCTGGGAGCCTCGGGCAAGGGAACGGTCAGCTTGACGATTCCCGCCACGGCGCGCGGCAAAAAGAGCGGAGGCGACGAGTGATGAAGGCGATCTGGCTTGCGTGCTGCGCGTGCGGCGATTACGGGCTGTTGCAGCGGGAAGTCGAGGGCCGTGATGCGGGTGCACAGGTGCTTCGCGTGGGTGACCTGGACGGGCTGGTTTCCATGGCTCGGGCGTTTCCGTCGCGCCGCGGGGCTGCCATCATCGCAGCGTCTCTGTTTGATACCGAAGATGTGCGCAAGACTGTTGCGCGCCTGACGGCCGAAGGCCGCGTGAGTCGCGTGGTCGTCTTGATAGAAGCGCTCGATCCGTCGGATATCGAGGGGTTGTTTCGCGCGGGGGCGACCGAGGTCATCGCTGCGCACAGTATATGCGGCAACGGGCGCGCGGGCGAGGGAGCGGTTGATTCCGATCGGCGCATGACGATTGAGCCCGATGCTTTTGTTGATAGGGAACCCGGGGCGCCTCGCGCTACAAGAGGCCCGCGTGTTGATGATTATGGAAAAGCGGAAGCCGAGCATGGTCGGCGCCCCCGGAACCCCCTTGTATGCGATGACGCTGGAGGGCCGGCGCAGCATGCTGGCGAATCCCCGGCTGTAGATATGGGATACGTGCACGGCGTGAATCTGGCGGATGAACTCGACGAAGTTGAGGGCTTTGCCGGGTGCGGCGAGTTGTCGCTGATGCAGCATGAGCAGATTGCGCAGAACGAGCCTGCCTCGCAGACCGAACAAGCCGCCATGCCGGCTTGGACGCAGCGTGTAGTTGCGGCGGGGGAGACGGGGACGCTGTCACCGACGCCCGCCCCGCCGCCTCCGATGCCGCCGGCAGACGCTGCCGCTTCGCCGCATCGAGCTCCGGTCGTCTGCGTCATTTCGGGCTCGGGCGGTTGCGGCAAGTCGACGATCGTTGCCACCATGGCACACGCATCGTCGCTGTTGGGCTTGCGTGCCGCCGTGCTCGACCTGGACCTGATGTTTGGAAACCTTTACGACTTGTTAGGCGTCGATGCTCCGCGCGATATGGCGGCACTTATCGAGCCGTCGGCGGCGGGCACGCTCACCGAGCCGGATATCGTAGCCGCATCGATGCGCGTCGCCCCGGGCGTTACGCTCTGGGGTCCCGTCGCGGCGCCCGAGCAAGCCGAGCTCATGGCACGTCCGGTGGAGCTACTGCTTGATGTCCTGCGTCGCGAATCCGACGTGGTCTTTATCGATACTTCGGTCTTTTGGGGCGACGCCATGGCGGCTGCGGTGGCGGCGAGCGACCGTTGCCTGATCGTTGGCGATGCTGCGGTGTCGTCCGCGACATCGGCGTCGCGCGTCATTGAACTGGCAAGTCGAGTAGGTGTGCCGCGCACGCGCATGAGCGCCGTGTTCAACCGGTTCGGTGCGCGCGGGGCAGACGAGGACGTCGCCATGCGCTTTGAGATTGCCTGTGCGTTGAGCTCCAAGATTCGTATCGCCGATGGCGGGCAGGATCTCGCCGCGCTCATGGCGTTTGGGCGCGCTGACGAGGCAGTGGGGCAGACCAGCGCTTTTGCGACCAGCGTGCGCGAGGCCACGCGCGAGATGCTCGTGGAACTGGGGTGCGCCGTCGGTCCTTGGAGCGATATGGTCGCCGACCGTGCAATGCGAACCGAACGCCCGCGTATTCGCCTTCCCTGGTCGCGCGAGGGTGATCAGCGATGAGCCTGCAAACGAGGATTAAGGCTGCCGGCGTTGCAGCGGCGGCAGCGCCTGTAGATGCGGGGCGTCGCCGCGCGGTGAAACGACGCACCAAGCGCGCCGTGATGGACCGCATGGGTTACGACGAAGTGGCGCGTATCAGCGCCTATGTCGACCCGGCACTTGCCCGCTCGGAATTGCGTCCTGCGGTGGAGGCGGCGCTCAATGTTGAGGAGCCGACCGATCTCGCGACGCCCGAGCGCGAGACCATCATCGACGAGATTTTGGATGACGTGGTGGGCTTGGGGCCGTTGCAGCCGCTCATCGAGGACGACACCGTTACCGAGATCATGATCAACGGCTGCCGCTCGGCTTTCTTTGAACGCGGCGGCGTCTTGCACCCCATCGAGCATGCGTTTGAGGATGATGAGCAGATTCGTGTGCTTATCGACCGCATCATCTCGCCACTTGGCCGCCGTATCGACGAGCGCAGCCCCATCGTCAACGCCCGCCTCAAAACGGGCTATCGCGTCAACGCGGTGATTCCGCCTGTGGCGATTGACGGACCGATTCTCACCATCCGAAAGTTCTCGGACCGCATCTGCTCGCTGGACGAGCTTGTGGGGCTGGGGTCGCTGCCGCTTTGGTATGCGCAGCTGTTGTCGTGCGCGGTGTCGCTGCGACAGGACCTGGCGGTTGCGGGAGGCACGGGATCTGGTAAGACCACCCTGCTCAACGCGTTGTCATGTGAGATTTCCACCGGCGAGCGCATCGTGACGATCGAGGACTCTGCCGAGCTCAAGTTTGCGCATCATCCGCACGTGGTGCGTCTAGAGGCGCGCGAGGCTTCAATTGAGGGCGAGGGCGCGGTGACGATCCGCGACCTGGTGACCAATGCTCTGCGCATGCGCCCCGACCGCATCGTGGTGGGCGAGGTGCGCGGTGCCGAGTGCTGCGACATGTTGCAGGCCATGAACACGGGCCACGACGGGTCGCTCACGACACTTCATGCGGGTTCAGAACAGGAGACCGTGGTGCGTCTGACGTTGCTTGCACGTTATGGCATCGATCTGCCGAGCGAGCTCATCGAGGAGCAGATTGCCATGGCGCTCGACGGCATCGTGATGTCTGAGCGCCACGCCGATGGCAGGCGCTTCGTCTCCTCGTATTCGGGGGTGCGTCGCGCCGCGTCGGGCGGCGTAGAGCTCGAGCGCTATGTGACTTTCGATGCCGCCGAGCGCACCTGGAAGCTTGACCGCGAGCCGCCGTTTATCGCAGAAGGCCTGCGGTCGGGGACGCTCACACAAGAGGAGGTGGACGAATGGAGGTCGCTGTGCCCCTCGTCGTAGGGGGTTTGACAGGGTTTTCTGTTGCGACGGCGTGCGGGGCGGAACCTCGTGTGCCGCAGGTACCGCCGGCGGAGCTGGCGCGTCAGGCGCTCGAGACGGTGGCAGAGAAGCTGCCGCGTGAGCTGGTGGAAAACGATCTGCTGAAAAAGATCGCCCGTTCGTGGACATCGCTGGCTCCGGCGCATCGCCTTGGCCTCGTGATCGAAGATGCTTCGGGGCGTTTGGCGTTTCTACTGCTATCGAGCGGTGTCTGCTGCGTATTGCTAACGATGGTGTCGTTATCGCCCCTCGGATTTGCCTTGGGACTTGTTGCTCCGTTTGCCGTTGGCGCCGCTCGGGATGGCTTTGAGAGCCGGCGCGAGCAACACGATGCAGAAGAGGCCATGCCCGAGGCATTTACCGCACTTTCCATGTCGCTTGCCTCGGGACATTCGCTGGCCCAGGGCATGCGCTTTGTGGGCGCTCATGCGCAAGAACCGGTGCATACCGAGTTTTTGCGGGTGGCGGCGGCAATCGATTGCGGCATCTCGGCGACCGACGCGCTCGATGACTTGCTCGTGCGCATCGACGCCCCTGGCCTTTCGCTTGTGACCTTGGCGCTTAAGGTGTCTCAGCGCACCGGTGCTCCGCTTGCCGACTTACTGTCCGAGGCGTCGAGCATGGTGGGGGAGCGCATTGAGCTCAAGCGCCGCCTGGATGTTAAGACGTCGCAGGCTCGCATGTCTGCGCATATGGTCGCGGCGATGCCGACGGGCATGTGCGCGGTGTTGGCGCTGCTTTCGGCAGATTTTCGTCGCGGTCTTGCGACGCCTGCCGGCGCGGGCACTGTGGTGCTGGGTCTTGCCCTCAACGCCGTTGCCCTGGTGGTTATCCGGCGCATTATGCGGGTGGAGCTATGAGCGCCCCGGTTGCAGTTGCGGCTTGCCTGTGCGCTCTGAGTGTATTTGTCGCGACGGGTTTGGATCGGGCGGATGCACGCAAGATCGCAGAGGCCTGCAAGCGCGAGGCGGTGCTGGTCGCTGCCGCGGGTCGCTCGGTGGTCGATGCTCTGGCCGCGCGAATGAAGGGCGCGGTTGGAGCGGGCGGTCCGGCGCGAGTATCGCTCGGCGAAGTGTCCGAGATGATCGATGTTGTGCGCTTGGGTCTTTCGGCCGGTCTTTCGTTTGATGCGGCGCTTGAGATTTTCTGCGCCAACCGCCGGTCAGTGCTGGCTCTTCGACTTGAGCGGGCCTGCATGGCGTGGCAGGTGGGCGTGGGCACGCGTGAGGACGAGTTGTTGGCCGCCGCACGCGACCTGGACGTGCGAGCGCTCGAGACCTTTGCCATCACGGTGGGGCAGGCGCTCGCTCTGGGTGCCCCACTTGCCGAGACACTGGCCGCTCAAAGTCGCGAGATCCGTGCGGCTCATCGCGCCGCGGTCGAGCGCGAGATCGAGCGTGCGCCCGTCAAGCTGCTGATTCCCACCGGCACGCTCATCTTGCCGGCGTTGCTTCTGTCCATATTGGGCCCGCTGCTGGGAGCTGGCGGGATGATGTAGGGAGGAATACATGAATACGATGACTGACGTTGCTGGCAAGGTCTGGAGCTGGGCTGTTTGCCAGTCAATTCGCGCTCGCCAGCATGCCGGGGAGCTACTGCAGGAGGAGAGTGCGCAGGGCACCACCGAATACGCCATCTTGGTCGGCGTGCTCGTGGTGATCGCCATCATTGCCATTGTCGCATTTAAGGGCAAGGTCCAAGATCTATGGAACGCTATCAGCGAGGGCATCAACAGCCTGTAGAGGGTAGGCGGCCTGTCGGCGCACTGCTGGTGTTTGCCTGTGTGGTTGTGGCGGTGGCAGTGGCGGTTTGGGGGCTAAACGCCGCGCGGCAGCAGCGTCCTGGGGCCGCCTTCGATTCGGGCTCAGATTCGGCGGTGGCGTCTCAAAAAGATGAGATGCGAGATGCGGACGATTCGGATGTCGCTGTCACGGCGCAAACCTTTCTGCGGATGCTCGACAAGCGGTCTGGCACTGCGACGGATTCGCCTGAGGACAACGCGATTGCGGTCCGGCTTGCATGGTCCGAGGGCCGACCGATGACCGAGGCAGCGGCGGATATGTTACGCGCCTACCGCGAGGTGCCAACGGCCCAGCTCGCCCTGAGCGGCTATCTCGATATTAAGGGTAACGTATGGGGCGCCATTGTGCGCGATGGGCGCGGCTGGGTCGATATGGTGACGGTTGCCGCGGATACTGGCGATGCTTCGTGTCGTCTGCGCGCGGTGCGCCTGGCCCCGCAAACAATAAGCTCAAAGGAGGGGTCGTGAAATGCATGACGTCCTGCGCGAGGAATCTGCCCAGGCGACGGTCGAATACGCCATCGTCACGGTGGCGCTGTTATCGATCGTGCTGGCGATTGCGGGGCTTTGGCGTGCTGGCACCGATGGGCACTTGGCGGCGCTGGTTGAGCGGGCGGCATCCCATGGCGTTGCCTCGACGTCGGTTATCGACGCCGCTGCGGGCGCTAAGGACATCGCGTTGTATTGATATCGCGCGCGAGGACCGGGCGCAGTCTACGGTCGAGGCTGCTTTTTTGCTGCCGACGTTTCTGATGCTCATTCTTCTCGCACTGCAACCGGTGTGTTTGCTCTATACGCGCGCGGTCATGGAGTCTGCCGCTGCCGAGACCGCGCGGCTCATGACCACGACGACGGCGGAGGACGACGATCTTAAGGAGTTCACCCGCCGCCGGCTTGCCGCAGTGCCCAACGTTTCGATCTTTCATGCCGGCGGGCCGTTGTCGTGGGATATCGAGCTTGGTCGGGCCGGTGCGGGTGGCGTCTCGTCCGTGTCCGTTTCCAGCGAGGTCAAACCGTTGCCTGTGATCGGTGCGTTTGCGCAGACTATGAGTGGTGCAGGCGAGGGCGGCTACGTTGAGCTCAAGGTCGATGTCTCGTATCAATCACGTCCCGAATGGCTGGAGGGAGATTATGATTCGTGGATTGCTGCATGGGATTAAGCGTTTCTGGTCTAGACGCGTTTTGACGCGCCGTCCGAGCTGCCATCGCAAGCGAGGCGGCTTTATGGGCCGCGCCGGTGTTGATCTGTTTATCGAAGACAGCGCCTATACCACGCTTTCTTCTGCCGTGGTCATCCTAGTGGTGCTCACGTTGTTGTTTTCGTCGACCGCGGCGATATGGAGCATGTCGCGTGCCGGGGATACCCAGGTGGCGGCCGATAGCGGCGCGCTGGCGGGTGCCAACGTAGTGTCGTCCTATCACACGGCTGCCACGGTGGTTGATGCGAGCATCTTGAGTCTGGGGCTAGCGGGGTTTGCCACGATCGGGACGGGCCTGGTCGCCATCCTCATCCCGGGTGCCGAACCAGTTGCCGGCAATATGATCGACACCGGGATCGAGATCATTAAAACGCGCAACAAGTTTGCCAAAAGCGCATCGGAAGGCTTACAGAAAATCGAGACGGCTCTGCCGTATCTGATTGCCGCGCGTGCCACGCAGGCGGTGTCGGCGCAGGATACCGATAGTGTGACCTATACCGGTACGGCGCTTGCTGTGCCCAGGACATCCGAGTCGGACTTCGCTGCGCTCAAAGGGTCAGAGATCTCGACCGATGCCATTAAAGACACATCAGATGATTTAGAGCGTGCGGCCGAGGAGCTGCGGAAGGCCTCGGAGGAGACGGCGAAGGCAAAGGAGCGCGCCTGGCTGGCGGATTGTGGTGGGTCTGACAAGGGCTCGGTTAGCAGCTGTTCTTGCATGTGGGAGCGTGCGAAAAGCCTGACGGATCTCTCTGGTGCTCAAAATCCGCATTACGCTTCGAGCGTTACGTGGGAACCGCAAGTGGCGCTCGATCGCGCGAAGGCCTACTATCGCCAGCGCCTGGCAAATGAGAAACCGCTTGGCGAGGGTCCGGAAAAACAGGCAGATTCTGCTGCACGAAAGGTGTTCTTCGCTTATGCGAGCGAAGAAGTCGAGCGGGCATATATAACTGAAAAGGACGGCAAAGTTTCCGCCCACATCCCTTTCCTTCCGCGAAATCCAGATGAGGCGCGGGCGACTGAACTCTATACCGATGCGTGTTGGCCCACGAGTGAAGTAGATAAAGTTACCTATTTGCATTATGGGACTGACTGTCCAAATTACAAAAAAGGAAAGCCAGGTGGGCTGGCATCCGTCGCAGATTTTGACGGTCACGAAACGTGTAGCGAATGCCATTTCGGTGTGTCGTCTTTAGGGTACGTTGCGATTGCAACGACTTCTGTCGAAAGGGGCTTCGAGTACCACTTCGATAAGTTCAAAGAGGCCCTGGAAGACTACGTCGAATGCCGCAACAAGGAGTTCGAGCTCGAGCGTCAGACCGAGGACGAGGCCGACCGTGCAGGCAATGCGTTTGACCAGGCCATCAAGGAGCTTTCCGGCGAGCGCCCGCGTATCGCCCCACCTGGCCGCAACGGCGTGGTCGCCTTTGCAGTTTCGGGTGACATTACCAGCCCCGATCAACTTAACTCCTCGTTTAACGCGGCAGTCAGGCTTGGCGATCGCGGTGCTATCTCTGCCGCGGTGCTGGCGCCCGATGAGGCGACGGCGCAAAACAACGTGCTTTCGCGATTTTTCTCGACATTGAAGGAACGCTCGGGCGGCGTTGCCGGCGTGCTCGACGGCGTCATGGATGTTTGGGGACGGCTACTCGTGGGATACGGTGATATCCAAGGCTCAGCCGACGAACTTATGGACGAGATGATTAAAGGCCTAGGAGGGGGCAGCGGCGCGTTGGGCTCCATCGCATCGTGGCTCGGCGATACCGTTTCGGCGTCCGTGGCGGCGCTGGGTTTGGAACCGTGCGACTTGTGCCTGCGAAAACCGGTGCTGACCGATTCCGCCAATATCATTAAGAGTCCTGGGTCTGACATTGCGGGTCTCTCTCAAGCGCAAGACAAACTGCGAAGTATTCCGTTGGGCGTGACCGATCCCAAGGCGCTTTGCGAGGCGTTGGAATATCAAGTCGAACGCACCATTAGCGGTACGGTGTTCACACTTGCGGAGATTCCTCTGCCCGGCGGCGGCTCCATCCCGCTCACCGTCGATGTCGCCACGCTGGTTGGCGCTCTGGGCGGTGGGTCGTAATGAGTATCCGCATGCGTCTGCGCGAGGAGCGCGCCCAAGCGACGGTGGAGATGGCAGTGGTTACGCCCGTTTTGCTGGTGCTGGCACTCATCGTGTACAACGTCATGATCTTTGCCAGCGCTGTCGCGCGCTTCGACCGCGTGGTGCCCGACATCGTGCTAGCGCATGCCGTGGCGTCGGAGGGGGAGGGCGACGAAAGCTCTGCCGATGCCTCGGCGACGGTTCAGACTCAAATTCTGAATGCCATGGAAGGCTATGACTTACAGATCGAAGTGTCGAGCGAGCAAGGCGCGAAGGCATCGGATGGTGGCCTGCTCTCCCTATCCGGTACGTTTAGGACCTACACCTGCACCATGCACTATGAGCCGTGGCCGACTTCTCTCAGCATCGCTGGCGTTCCGCTGGGGGCGCCGACAACGTTGTCGCACGAGCGTGCGGTGACGGTCGATCCATGGCGTCCGGGGGTGGTCATGTGACCGCGGTCTCGTCCTACATCGCCTACGCGCGGGCACTCAATAGGCTGGGTTGGACGCCGGCCGAGTTTGTGGTGGCGGAGTCGTTTGTCGTGCGCCTGCGCGGCATGCTGGGACGGCGTCCGGTTGCCGCCAACGGCCTGCCGCTCGTCATGGCGTTTCCACGCTGCTCTTCGGTCCATACGTGTTTTATGGCCTATCCCATCGACATCGCCTTCATCGATCGCGACGGCAATATCCTCGCGCGCTACGAAAACGTCCGCCCTTGGCGCATGTGCTCCTGCCCCGGCGCCTGGGCCGTACTAGAGCGTCCTTCAATCATTGTTTCGACCCCTGCTCTCCAACGCGTGCCGGCTTAAGAATTGGCGACAGTGGACTTTCGTCATACGAAATTGGGTAAGATGGAGGAGAAGATGCATGGATGTTGAGATTCATCCCAACGCTAAAAAGCACCTGACGGAAAAGCAGGTGCTTAGCGCTTGGCTTGCGGTTACTGAGTGCATTCGTCGCGAGTCAAAGGACGAGCCGCCGAGATGGCTTGCGATTGGATGGCTCCCAGACGGACGAAGCGTGGAGCTTGTCGCGGTCGAGCTTGTCCGTGGGTGGCTTATCATTCATGCCTTGTCTCCAGTCCAGAAGAAATTTTGGCAGGAGATTGAACAGGCTCGGCAAAGGGGTCGATGATGGGCAAGACGTATACGGCCGCTAATGGTCAGGTTGTAACGGATGAAATGATTGACGCGTGGTGCGAGTCGTACGAGCGCGGAGAGTTTCCGGATGGCGAACACACCGTTGGTGGGATCGTGCATGGACGGCCCCCGCTCTCAGGTGAGGGGACGGCAACGCTGTCGGTCAAGATTCCTCTGGGAATGAAGGAGGCCATTCGTCGACGGGCGGCTGCCGAGGGGATGACGCCAAGTGAGTTTGCCCGTGCGGCTCTGAGTGAAAAACTTCTTGCTGCCGGCTGATGCCTCTGACGTGCCGATTTATAGAACCGAGGCTGTGCTCAAAAACTTTTTTAAAATTCTCGGTTGACCGGAACGCGTCCTTGGTTATACTAATCAAGCCTTGAAACAAGGCACACCTCAAATGGCTGGGTAGCTCAGTTGGTAGAGCAG
>DBEZDO010000054.1:0-70999 GCA_048187355.1 Collinsella sp. | reverse complement strand
CTGCGATTGCTGGCTCTCTGTTCACAGAAAATATATGAACAGATGTTCGATACACATACATCTACCTGCGTGTTTTCTGCCGAAAAACTTTGCTACTCCAAAAACTCAATCGCGTCAAGGCTTTTCTTGCCCAACGGTCGGTACCTGATAAACTATTAGGTTGCGATAACTGGCGAAGCTATGCCTCGCCAACCCACCGAGCATTTCCGTGAAGGAGGAAAAACCTGGTGACCTACGCATACACTGCCACTGAGCGCAAGCGCGTCAGCTTCGGGAAAATCCCGGAGGCCATGGAGCTCCCCAACCTTATCTCTGTTCAAAGGGAATCCTTTGAGCGTTTTAAGGACGAGGGCCTTCGTGAGGCGTTCAAGGAATCCAGCCCCATCCAGAGTCAGAACCATGTTCTCGAGGTTACCTTCGGCGAGCATCAGTTCGGCGACCCCGCGCACACCGTCGAGGAGTGCCGCGAGAAGGACATGACCTATCAGGCTCCGCTTCTGACCGACGTCCGTCTCACCAACAAGGAGACCGGCGAGATCAAGGAGCAGCTCGTCTTTATGGGCGACTTCCCCATGATGACCGATCAGGGCACCTTCATCATCAACGGTACCGAGCGTATCGTCGTTTCGCAGCTCGTCCGTTCCCCGGGTGTGTACTACAGCTCCGAGATGGATTCGGGCAAGCAGATCTACAAGGCCCAGATCATCCCGTCCCGCGGTGCCTGGCTCGAGTTTGAGGTCGACAAGCGCGATCAGCTCATGGTCTCCATCGACCGTAAGCGTAAGCAGAGCGCCACGATGTTCCTGCGCGCCCTTGGCATCGCCGTCACCAACGACGACATCATCGAGCTGCTCGGCAACTCCGATGTGATCAAGCGCACCCTGGAGCGCGACACCGCCCTCACCCGCGAGGATGCCCTTATCGAGATCTACCGTCGCCTGCGCCCGGGCGAGCCTCCCACCGTGGACGCTTCCCGCAGCCTGCTCGAGGGCCTGCTCTTTAACCCGCAGCGCTACGATCTGGCCCGCGTCGGTCGTTACAAGGTCAACAAGAAGCTCAACCTCACCACCGAGGAAGAGGTCACGGTGCTCACCGACGAGGATATCGTCGCGACGCTGCGCTACCTGCTGTCCCTCGCTGCCGGCGAGCAGGGCTTCAAGGTCGACGACATCGACCACTTTGGCAACCGCCGCATCCGCACCGTCGGCGAGCTCGTCGCCAACCAGTTCCGTATCGGCATGAGCCGTATGGAGCGCGTCGTCCGTGAGCGCATGAGCTCCCAGGACATCGACGAGATTACCCCGCAGTCGCTCATCAACATCCGTCCGATCGTGGCCTCCATCAAGGAGTTCTTCGGTTCCTCGCAGCTCTCGCAGTTCATGGACCAGGCGAACCCCCTGACCGGTCTGACCCACAAGCGCCGTCTGTCCGCACTCGGCCCTGGCGGTCTTGCCGGCCACAAGTCCGGCTCCAGCCGCCGCACCAACGTGCCGACGGCCGTCCGCGACGTTCACAACTCGCACTACAGCCGCATGTGCCCGATCGAGACCCCCGAAGGCCCCAACATCGGCCTGATCGGCTCGCTCGCTCTCTACGCCCGCGTCAACGAGTACGGCTTCATCGAGGCTCCGTTCCGTCGCGTCGAGAACGGCGTTGCCACCGACCAGATCGACTGGATGACCGCTGACGAGGAAGAGAAGCACGTCATCGCGCCGGCCAACACGCCGCTCGATCCCAAGACCAACGAGTTCATCACGACCGATGCCGAGGGCAAGATCGTCCGTCCGCACACCGTGATCGCCCGTACCCGCGACTTCGACGGCTCCTTCGGCGCTCCCGCCGACGTGCCTGTCGAGGACGTCGACTACATGGACGTCTCGCCGCGTCAGATGCTCTCCGTCGCAGCCACGCTGATTCCGTTCCTTGAGCACGACGACGCTAAACGTACGCTGATGGGCGCCAACATGCAGCGTCAGGCCGTGCCGCTGGTTCACCCCGCCGCTCCCTATGTCGGTACCGGCATGGAGCGTCGCGCCGCTCTGGACTCCGGCGAGGTCACCCTGGCCAAGAACGCCGGCGAGGTCATCTTTGCCGACGCCGCCAAGATCATCGTCAAGCATGCCGGCGGCATGGACGAGTATCACCTTGCCAAGTACCAGCGCTCCAACCAGTCCACCTGCATCAACCACCGTCCGCTCGTGCGCGTCGGTGACACCGTTGAGCAGGGCGAGCCCCTGGCTGACGGTCCTTCGACCGATCATGGCGAGCTCGCACTGGGCCAGAACCTCACCGTGGCATACATGCCGTGGGAAGGCTTTAACTACGAGGACGGTATCGTCGTGTCCGAGCGCCTGGTGGCCGAGGACCTGCTGACGACCATTAACATCACCCGTCACGAGATCGATGCCCGCGACACCAAGCTCGGTCCCGAGGAGATCACCCGCGAGATCCCGAACCTCTCCGAGGATATGCTTGCCAACCTCGACGAGGACGGCATCATCCGCATCGGCGCCGAGGTCGGCCCTGGCGACATCCTGGTCGGCAAGGTCACGCCTAAGGGCGAGAGCGCTCTGACCGCCGAGGAGCGCCTGCTGCGCGCCATCTTCGGTGCCAAGGCCCATGACGTCCGCGACACCTCCCTTAAGATGCCTCACGGCGCTTACGGCCGCGTCATCGACGTCGTCCGCTTTAGCCGCGAGAACGGCGACGACC
The DNA here is from genome assembly GCA_048187355.1 of Collinsella sp. Lineage (GTDB taxonomy): Bacteria > Actinomycetota > Coriobacteriia > Coriobacteriales > Coriobacteriaceae > Collinsella. The sequence goes on along the minus strand of DBEZDO010000054.1, from coordinate 68,287 downwards.
TGGCCCCCGGCGTCAACGAGCAGGTGCGCGTCTACGTCGCCCAGCGTCGTAAGATCCAGCAGGGCGATAAGATCGCCGGCCGCCACGGCAACAAGGGTGTTATCTGCAACGTTCTGCCGGTCGAGGACATGCCCTACATGGCTGACGGTACCCCGATCGACGTTATCCTCAACCCGCTGGGCGTTCCTTCGCGTATGAACGTCGGCCAGCTGCTCGAGTGCCACCTTGGCTGGGCTGCTGCCTGCGGTTGGGATACCGAGCAGGCCGACTCCGACAAGTACGTCCCCGGTCCGTTCTTCACCGCCACGCCTGTCTTCGACGGCGCCAAGGAGGACGAGATCGCCGAGGTCATTCGTCGTGCCAACAAGAACATGCTCAACAAGGCCACCGCTGCCTTTGGCGATCACATGCGCCCCGAGTTCGTCACCCAGCTTGATGAGCGCGGCAAGACCCGTCTGTTCGACGGCCGCACCGGCGAGGAGTTCCGCGAGCCCATTACCGTGGGTACGTCCTACATCCTCAAGCTCGGCCACATGGTCGACGACAAGATCCACGCCCGTTCGACCGGCCCTTACAGCTTGGTTACCCAGCAGCCTCTGGGCGGCAAGGCCCAGTTCGGCGGCCAGCGCTTCGGCGAGATGGAAGTTTGGGCACTGTACGCATACGGTGCTTCCAACGTCCTGCAGGAGATCCTGACCGTCAAGTCCGACGATACCGTGGGCCGCGTCAAGACCTACGAGTCCATCGTCAAGGGCGAGAACGTTCCCGTCCCGGGTATCCCCGAGTCCTTCAAGGTTCTCGTCAAGGAGATTCGCTCCCTCGCACTGGACATCGAGCCCATGCACGATGCCGACGAGGACGCCTCCGCCCCTGTGACCGCCGAGGAGACCTCTGCTCTCGACGACCTGGCTGCGCTCGCCGGCGTTGACGCCGACGTCGAGGCCCAGGATGCCGAGACCGCCGAGGCACCCGAGGCTGTCGCCGCCACGACCACTGATAAGGAGTAGTTGACTGTGGCAGATTTCGAAGCTACTGATTTTGACTCGGTAAAGATCTCCCTTGCCTCCGCCGACCAGATCCGTTCCTGGTCGCACGGTGAGGTCAAGAAGCCGGAGACCATCAATTACCGCACCCTCAAGCCCGAGAAGGACGGCCTGTTCTGCGAGAAGATCTTCGGTCCCGCCAAGGACTGGGAGTGCTCCTGCGGCAAGTACAAGGGCATCCGCTTTAAGGGCATCGTCTGCGAGCGCTGCGGCGTCGAGGTCACCTCGGCCAAGGTGCGTCGCGACCGCATGGGCCACATCGAGCTCGCCGCTCCCGTGTCCCACATCTGGTACTTCAAGAGCCCCACGAGCTTCCCGATGAGCCGTATGCTCGACATCAAGTCCAAGGACCTCGAGAAGGTTCTGTACTTTGCCAGCTACATCATCACCGAGGTCGACTACGAGGCTCGCGAGGCCGATGCCGACGACCTGCGCGAGGAGCTCGCCGCCGATCTGGAAGAGATCGATGCCGAGTGCGCCCGCCAGATCGAGTCCCTCAAGGAGCAGGGCGACCCCGAGAACTTTGACGAGTTCTCCGACGAGGAGCCGCTGACCCCCGAGGAGATCGCCTCCGGCATCGTCGACATCGAGGAAGAGTGCAAGGACGAGAAGCAGCTCCGCACGGACGCCTTCAACGCCTTCATGAAGCTCACCGAGCGCGACCTCATCTCCGATGAGCCGCTGTTCCGCGAGATGACCCGTTACTATTCCATGTACTTCAAGGGTGGTATGGGTGCCGAGGCCGTCCGCGACCTGCTCGCTGCCATCGACCTCCCCTCCGAGGCCGAGAAGCTCAAGGCCATCATCGCCGACGAGGATTCCCAGAAGCAGAAGCGCGAGAAGGCCGTCAAGCGCCTCGAGGTCGTTGACGCCTTCCTGAAGGGCGGCAACAGCCCCGCGAACATGATCCTGGACGTCATCCCGGTCATTCCGCCCGATTTGCGCCCGATGGTCCAGCTCGACGGCGGCCGCTTCGCCGCGTCCGACCTCAACGACCTGTATCGTCGCGTGATCAACCGTAACAACCGACTCAAGCGCCTGCTCGACCTGGACGCCCCTGCGATCATCGTGAACAACGAGAAGCGCATGCTCCAGGAGTCCGTGGACGCCCTGTTCGACAACGGCCGTCGTGGTCGCCCGGTCTCTGGCCGTGGCGGTCGCCCGCTCAAGTCGCTCGCCGAGGCCCTCAAGGGCAAGCAGGGCCGTTTCCGTCAGAACCTGCTGGGTAAGCGTGTCGACTACTCCGGCCGTTCGGTTATCGTTACCGACCCCAAGCTGCTGCTGCACCAGTGCGGTCTGCCCAAGACCATGGCGCTGGAGCTCTTCAAGCCCTTCGTCATGAAGCGCCTGGTCGAGCTTGGCAAGGTCGAGAACATCAAGGGCGCCAAGCGCGCTATCGACCGAGGTGCCACCTTTGTGTGGGACATCCTCGAAGAGGTCATCGACGGCCGCGTCGTGCTGCTCAACCGTGCACCGACCCTGCACCGTCTGTCCATCCAGGCCTTTGAGCCGGTGCTGGTCGAGGGCAAGGCTATCCACCTGCACCCGCTGGTCTGCTCGCCCTTCAACGCCGACTTCGACGGCGACCAGATGTCTGTCCACGTGCCACTGTCCAGCCAGGCTCAGGCCGAGGCCCGCGTGCTCATGCTTTCTGCGAACAACCTGCGCTCGCCGGCATCCGGCAAGCCGGTCAACATCCCCTCGCAGGACATGATCATCGGTGTGTACTACCTGACCCAGGTCCGCGACGGTCTGCCGGGCGAGAACCACGTGTTTGCCAGCTTCGACGACGCGCTGCACGCCTATGACTGCCGCTCCGAGGTCGACATGCAGGCCAAGATCCAGGTCCGCGTGTCCGCTGCCGACGCCAATGTCATCAACGAGGACGGCACCCGTATCTTCCGCGTCAAGAACGGCAAGAACGAGTTTGTCGACTACGACGTCACCGGCAACAAGACCGCGCGCTTCGAGACCTCCATCGGTCGCATCATCTTCAACCGCCAGTGCCTGCCCGAAGACTATGAGTTCATGAACTACAAGATGGTCAAGGGCGACGTGGCCAAGCTGGTTGCGGACTGCTGCGATCGTTACCCCGAGGCCAAGGTCGGCCCGATCCTCGACGCCATCAAGTACTCCGGCTTCCACTACGCTACCCGCGCCGGCCTCACCATCTCGGTGTGGGACGCTCTCATCCCTGCCGAGAAGCAGGAGCTGCTCGATCGCGCCCAGGCCAACGTCGACCAGATCAACGAGTACTTCGAGGAGGGCTTCATCAACGAGACGGAGCGCCACATCGAAGTCGTTAACGAGTGGACCGCTTGTACCGATAAGGTTGCAGCGCTCATGCTCGACATGTTCGACGAGGAGAACCCGCTGTACATGATGGCCGACTCCGGCGCCCGTGGTTCTAAGACCCAGCTGCGTCAGCTCGGCGGCATGCGTGGCCTGATGGCAGACATGTCCGGCGAGACGATCGACCTTCCCATTAAGGCGAACTTCCGCGAGGGCCTGCTGCCGCTCGAGTACTTCATTTCGACCTACGGCGCCCGTAAGGGCCTGGTCGATACCGCATCCCACACCTCGGACTCTGGTTACCTGACCCGCCGTCTGGTCGACGTGGCCCAGGACGTCATCGTCCGCGAGGAGGACTGCGGTACGCACGAGGGCGTTACCTACAACCTCATCATTCCCGGCACCACCGACCTCAACACCGACCTCGTCGGCCGTTGCTTCATCGAGGACGTCGTGGCTCCCGATGGCACCGTGCTCTTTGAGCAGGACGGCTACATCGAGAAGGTCGCCGACATCCAGAAGATGGTCGATGCCGGTCTCAAGAAGGTCAAGCTCCGCGCGCTGCTCACCTGCCGCTCCAAGTACGGCGTGTGCCAGAAGTGCTACGGCTGGGATCTTTCCACCCGTCGTCCGGTCGCCATCGGTACCGCGGTCGGCATTATTGCCGCCCAGTCCATCGGCGAGCCCGGTACGCAGCTTACGATGCGTACCATTCACTCCGGCGGCGTCGCTGGCGTCGACGATATTACGCAGGGTCTGCCTACGGTCAGCCGTATGTTCGATATCGTCGGCAACGTCAACGAGAAGATTCTGGGTCGCGAGGCCGAGCTGGCTCCGTACTCCGGCCACCTCTCGATTAAGCCCGAGAAGTCCGAGTACGTGCTGACGCTCACCGACTCCGAGGATCACACCCGTGTCCTCGACGAGCGTCGCGTCCCCGCTTCGGTGCGCTTTATGCCCGAGATCGAGGACGGCTGCGAGGTTCGCGCCGGCGATCAGATCACCAAGGGCTTCGTCAACTTCCGCAACCTGCGCAAGCTGACCGACATCGAGTCGACGATGCACACCTTCGTCGAGAGCGTCAAGGACGTCTACACCAGTCAGGGCGTCGACCTGAACGACAAGCACATCGAGGTGCTCGCACGTCAGATGCTGCGTCGCGTTCAGATCACCAACCCCGGTGACTCCAAGTACCTGCTTGGTCAGTACGTCGACCGCTACGAGTTCGCCGACGAGGTCGAGCGCGTTGCCCGTCTGGGCGGTCAGGCTCCTGTGGCCGAGCCCGTCATCCTGGGTACGCTCAAGGTCGCGTCCAACATCGACTCCTGGCTGTCGAGCGCTTCGTTCATCCGTACCGCCGGCGTCCTTACCGAGGCTGCCATCGAGGGCAAGGTCGACCACCTGCTCGACCTTAAGTCCAACGTCATCGTCGGTAAGAAGATCCCGGCTGGTACCGGCCTCAAGCCGTACGCCAACGCCAAGCTGACGTATCGCACGGCCGACGGCTACGTGGACATCGACGGCCCGGCTTCGCCCAACGCCAAGTCGCTGCCCGAGTGGGCTCCTGTGGAGCTCAAGGACCTGGACGAGCAGCTCCCGCAGCAGCTCGACTGGGCCGGCTACGACGAGTTCGGTGGTGCTGACGGTTCGTTCACCCGCAACGGCCACACCATCTCCGCCGAGAAGGCTCGTCTGTACCTGTTCGACGACCTGGGCGTGTCGCAGCGCTGGACCAACAAGTTCAGCGAGGTTGGCATCGAGACGGTCGGCGACCTGGTCGGCAAGTCCGAGGAGGATCTGCTGCGCATCGATGGCATCGGTGCCAAGGCGATCGAGGAGCTCCGTGACGGCCTCGAGGCCCACGATTTGCTCTACATCCTCGAGAACAACGACGACGTTGCCGACGAGGAAGACCTCTCGCAGCTGCTGCAGATGGTCTTTAGCCCCGACGGTCCGGACGATATCCTGCTGGGTACCTCCGCTCCGACGCATCACGCCGACGCCGACGAGGAGCTCCTGGGCGCCCCGATCGACGACAAGAAGGCTCCCGCCAACGGCGCGATCAACGAGGACATGGCTTCCCTCGACGAGCTGCTCAACCAGCTCGTGGACACCGACGACGCCGAAGAGGCCAAGGACAACGACGAGGAGTAACTAGTTCCGCCGTTCTAACGAACGGCGGCGACCTCCGTCGCTGCGCGGCCCCCAGAGCTACAATCTGTCATTCAAAAGGCAGGGCATGACCAAAAGGTCAATGCCCTGCCTTTTTCATGCCACCTTGTACGCTCTGGGGGCCGCTCGCTTGCGTATGCTCAACCTGTTGCGTTCCATTGATCCCTTGCCAATAAAGGACAGGTTTATTTTGGTAGGCTATTCCTGCTTGAATTTGAAACATTTCGTTTGGTCAAAGCGTATCTATGGTGAGGGCCTCAGCAAGAATCATTACCGTCACCGGGAGGTGATTATGGAAGAACAAGCATTTAGACAGGCGGTCGAGAATCACCGTGATGTCGTGTTTCGGATCGCATTGACGTACCTGCGCGATCGCGCCGATGCCGATGATGTTGCCCAAGATGTCTTTCTTAAGTTGCTTAAAAGCGATGGACACTTTGAAAGTCAGGAGCATCTTCGCCGCTGGCTTATTCGGGTCACGATCAATGAATGTAAATCTCTCTTTCGAAAGCCATGGAGGCGTGTGGAGGATATTGAGAACCTGGCCGATTCGCTTTCGGCGGCGCAGGATGAGATCAAGGCGGTCCTGTCAGACGTTATGCGACTTCCGGAGCGATTCCGTGTTCCCATCGTGCTCTATTACTATCTGGGTTTTTCGACCTCAGAGATTGCCGAGTTGTTGCATGTACCAGCCGCGACCGTTCGAACGCGTTTAGCTCGTGGTCGATCGAAGCTCAAATTCATCCTAGAGGAGGGCGACCGTGAAATCCAATCAAATCAAGCAGGCCTTCGAGTCCATCCAAGCCGATAGCGATCTTGCAGATCGCGTTCTAAATACCGCTGCGGGTGAGCCGCTTCATCGAAAGGGCCACGCGAAGCCTCTGTATGTTGCCGTAATCGGATGTCTTGCCGGAGTGTTGGCGACCGGAGGGGTCGCCTACGCCGTTGTCAATTCCAGCTATTTTGCCTCAGCTTGGGGAAACCACGGCAACGGGGATTCCATTACCTGGACCAACGGCGGCTCATCGGGGACTCAATATACCTACACCAGAGAGTTCGGTGACGGCATCGCGCCCCAAAGCCTGGAGGGCACAGTCCAGAAGGTTGATCTGTCCGTCGAGGGTAATGGCTATACGCTCGATATCCATGAGATGGCTATTGACCAAAACGGCTGCGGAGCCGTGACGTTTACGTTGTCCAATCCAAATGGCGTTAACTACTACAAGCCGGCAGCAGAGACAGGCGAACTTGTTCTCTATGGTGAAGAAGAACAAGGCATCGGTACGCCCAGCATGAACTTCGGCGAGGAATGGGCTGACACACGCTGCACAATTGATAAAGACACATCAAGCGACACGGTCATTAACGGCACGATGTACTTTGCATCTTGGAATCGCGATCGAGATTTACGACGCGCTGTCACTTGGAATATCTCCTGGACAGAGGGCGAAGGCGAGGATGCGAAGCCGTTCGAGGCATCGACGCCCGAGTTTAGCGTCGGAGCGTACGTCGATACAAAGGAACTCCGCTCCGATGACTCGCCTCTCGAGATCAGCCCGTTTTCCATCCAGACGCACATCGATGATCTGGGCATTGACGCAGTCACGAAAAAGTTGACCGTTACCTACAAGGATGGATCGGAGCAGATTATCGAAGATGATACTGCGGGCGCGTACAATTTCTATGTCTCGCTGACGCGCAATAGCGGAGAGAACATCTCGGTGCCGACAAAACTGATCAATGTCGATCAAGTGGTCTCGGTAACCCTTGAGGGCACGAGGTACACATCAACAGGAGAGACCGAAACAGAAGTACCCTTTACCATCGTTTATTCGTAAAGTCTGGACCGCTTCCCAAGGGGGGAAGCGGTCTTTTTAGCGTTATATGGACGAGTGGATTGGACGTTATTCGTCTGATTCTCGGAAGAACGTGGCAAATGGATGCGGATCACCGTGAAGAGTGGCGTTTTCCCAGATAAAACCGACCAAATAAACCTGTCCCTTTTTGGCAGGGAACGTTGCCCCGACGAGCACGTCGGATTCCCGGTCCGGGCGGCCCGCTGTTTAAGTTTGTCGCGAGTTCCGCACGAGCCGGAGGCCACTTAATGTGGCCTCCGTGCGAGCCAGGACTGTAGAGCAGCAAACTTAAACAGCGGGCCGCCCGGGCCGGGAATCCGCCCCCGCGCACAGAAGGGGATTCCTTTTGTGTAGGCTTTGCGGAAATATGCTCATTTTGGGATACGCCCGGCGGCGTGGTCTGTTGACGGCACAGCTAACGCCACGTATCCTATCGAACTGCGTGTTTCGTAGGGGGATGCTGACCCCTCGATTCAAGCCGTTGCACTTTACAGAAAGCTGGAATCATTCGAGAAGGAGTACGCTTTGCCTACTATTAACCAGCTGGTTCGCCAGGGCCGTCGTTCCGTGCCCAAGAAGTCCAAGAACGCTGCTCTGCAGCACAACTCCCAGAAGCGCGGCGTGTGCACCCGCGTCTTCACCACGAGCCCCAAGAAGCCGAACTCGGCTCTTCGTAAGGTTGCCCGTGTTCGCCTTGTCAACGGCATCGAAGTTACCGCTTACATCCCGGGTGAGGGCCACAACCTGCAGGAGCACTCCATCGTGCTCGTCCGCGGCGGTCGTGTCCGTGACCTCCCTGGTGTCCGTTATCACGTCATCCGTGGCGCCTACGACGCTGCTCCGGTCCAGAACCGTATGCAGGCCCGTTCCAAGTACGGTGCTAAGCGCCCCAAGGCTAAATAAGCCAGATAACGTTTTGATACTTTCGCCGTGTGCCGCCTAAGCGCCGCACGGTAGACACTTAAGGAGATTTCACATGCCGCGTCGTGCAGCAGCTAATCGTCGTGAGGTTCAGCCTGACGCCGTTTACAACAACCGCCTGGTGACTCAGCTCATCAACAAGGTCCTTCTTGACGGCAAGAAGGCCACCGCTGAGCGCATCGTTTACACCGCTTTCGAGATCGTTGCCGAGAAGTCCGAGGGTGGCGACGCTCTCGCTACCTTCAAGAAGGCTATGGACAACGTCAAGCCTACGCTCGAGGTTAAGCCCAAGCGTGTCGGTGGCGCTACCTATCAGGTCCCGATGGAGGTCAACTCCCGTCGTTCCACCGCTCTGGGTATCCGCTGGATCGTCAACTTCTCCCGCGCTCGCAAGGAGAAGACCATGGCCGAGCGTCTCGCCAACGAGATCCTCGACGCTTCCAACGGCCTGGGCGCTTCCGTCAAGAAGCGTGAGGACGTCTTCAAGATGGCCGAGGCCAACCGCGCGTTCTCTCACTATCGTTGGTAAGTTAAGGTAAGGAACTAACATGGCTAAGCCTAAGTACAAGCTTTCCGATACCCGTAACATCGGCATCATGGCCCACATCGATGCCGGTAAGACCACCACGACCGAGCGTATTCTTTACTACACCGGTAAGACCCACAAGATCGGTGAGGTCCATGAGGGCGCTGCCACCATGGACTGGATGGTTCAGGAGCAGGAGCGCGGCGTAACCATTACCTCCGCTGCTACTACGTGCTTCTGGAACAAGGACGGTAAGGACTACCGCATCCAGATCATCGACACCCCGGGCCACGTTGACTTCACCGCCGAGGTCGAGCGCTGCCTGCGCGTCCTCGATGGCGCTGTCGCCGTCTTCGACGCCGTTGCCGGCGTTCAGCCCCAGTCTGAGACCGTTTGGCGTCAGGCTTCTACCTTCAACGTCCCCCGCATCGCCTTCATCAACAAGTATGACCGCGTGGGCGCTGACTTCTTCAACGCTATCGAGACCATGAAGGATCGTCTCGACGCTAACGCCGTGGCCGCTCAGGTCCCGATGGGCGCCGAGGACAACTTCTGGGGCGTCATCGACCTCGTCACCATGACTGCATGGGACTTCAAGGCCGACGAGAAGGGTATGACCTACCCCGAGCCGATGGATGAGATCCCGGCTGAGTTCGCCGACATCGCTGCCACCAAGCGCGAGGAGCTCCTCGACGCTGCTGCCAGCTTTGACGACGAGCTCATGGAGAAGATTCTCATGGAGGAGGACTTCACCGTCGAGGAGCTCAAGGCTGCTCTGCGCAAGGGCGTTCTGGCCAACGAGCTCAACCTCGTCTTCGTGGGCTCCGCCTACAAGAACAAGGGCGTTCAGGAGCTGCTCGACGCTGTCGTCGACTACCTGCCCAGCCCGCTCGACGTTGAGGCCGTCACCGGTACCGATCCGGACACCGGCGAGGAGATCCAGCGTCATCCTTCCTTCGACGAGCCCTTCTCCGGCCTGGTCTTCAAGATCATGACCGACCCGTTCGTCGGTAAGCTCACCTATGTCCGCGTTTACTCCGGCCGCGCCGAGTCCGGTTCCTACGTGGTCAACGCTTCCAATGGTCAGCGCGAGCGCCTCGGCCGCATCCTCGAGATGAACGCTGCCGAGCGTATCGACCGTGACGACGCTGCCGCCGGCGACATCGTCGCTTGCGTTGGCTTCAAGAACTCCACCACCGGTGACACCCTGTGCGAAGAGGGCAAGGAGATCGTCCTCGAGAAGATCGAGTTCGCTAAGCCCGTTATCGACGTTGCCATCGAGCCCAAGACCAAGGCCGAGCAGGACAAGATGTCCCTCGCTCTGACCAAACTCGCCGAGGAGGACCCGACCTTCCAGGTGTCCACCAACCACGAGACCGGCCAGACCATCATCGCCGGCATGGGCGAGCTGCACCTCGAGATCATCGTCGACCGTCTGCTCCGCGAGTTCAAGGTTGACGCTAACGTTGGTAAGCCCCAGGTTGCCTACCGCGAGACCGCTGGTCACGACGTCGAGAAGGCTGAGGGCAAGTTCGTCCGTCAGTCCGGCGGTCGCGGTCAGTACGGCCACGCCGTCATCAAGCTCGAGAAGATGGAGGAGGGCTTCGGCTACGAGTTCGTCAACGCTATCGTCGGCGGCGTCGTGCCCAAGGAGTACATCCCGTCCATCGACAAGGGCATCCAGGAGGCCCTGAACACCGGTGTTATCGCCGGCTTCCCGGTCCTCGACGTTAAGGTCACCCTGTTCGACGGTTCTTACCACGAGGTCGACTCCTCCGAGGCCGCCTTCAAGATCGCCGGTTCCATGGCTATCAAGGACGCCCTCAGGAAGTCCGATCCGCAGCTGCTCGAGCCGATCATGGCTGTCGAGGTCGAGACCCCCGAGCAGTACATGGGCGACGTTATGGGCAACCTCTCCGGTCGCCGCGGCAAGATCGAGGGCATGGAGGATCGCAAGAACAGCAAGCTCATCCGTGCCAAGGTGCCGCTGGGCGAGATGTTCGGTTACGCTACCGACCTTCGCTCCCAGACCCAGGGCCGTGCATCCTACACGATGCAGTTCGACTCTTATGAGCCCGCGCCCAAGTCCATCGTGGACGAGGTCATGAGCAAGAACGCCTAAGTTCGAGCTCCCTGTTACGTAATCCTGCGAGAACACTTCTCGCACTCTTTGGAGGTTTAAGTTGGCTACCCAGAAGATCCGCATTCGCCTCAAGGGCTATGATCACGAGGTCGTCGATCAGTCCGCGAAGCTCATCGTTGAGACCGCTCAGAAGACCGGCGCTCGCGTTTCCGGTCCTGTCCCCCTGCCCACCGAGCGCAATCTGTACACGGTTATCCGCTCGCCGCACGTGAACAAGGACTCCCGTGAGCAGTTCGAGATGCGCACCCACAAGCGTCTCATCGACATCCTCGACCCCACCTCGGGCACCGTTGATTCGCTCATGCGTCTCGACCTCCCCGCTGGCGTCGACATCGACATCAAGCTCTAAGCGATATCGCTCATAGCTTATAGAGCCCCGCTGCCATCTTGGTAGCGGGGCCCTTTTGTTTTGAATGATGGTTTGGACTGCCGGGTAATGCTGCCGAGTAGGTGGTTGCGGCGCCCTATTCGCTCAAGGGACGCAGCGATGTCTCCTCAAAATGGAAGGATCGCAAGTCGCCTTCCGTTTCGATGCACGCGCGACCAAAGTCATCGACCGTTTTAAAGATGCCTCGCGTCAGCTCGTCTCCAGCGGGGGAGCGGGCGATAACGTGCTTCCCAATCCAATTGAGGTGAGCGATATATTCGTCGTGGACGGGCGCGAGCGGACCGGCGTCTTCTTCCTTGGCGTTGAGGCGTTCTGCCCAGGCATCTACAGCGTCTATAACTGCGTGATAGACCTCATCGAGGAGCATGTCGACGGCGGGAACGTTTTTGTTGAGGTCTGACAGGCCGATTGCCGGCAGGCCGCCATCGGGAACCTCCACGGGCACATAGTTCACGTTAACGCCGATGCCACAGACCGCAAAGGGGTTGCCTTCGTTATCGCGTGCGGCCTCGACCAGAATGCCGCCGAGTTTGCGTCCTCGTGCGACAAGGTCGTTGGGCCATTTAAGGCGAATCTCGTTTGCAAGACCCTGCATTTCGAGTGCTTCGAGCACCGCTAGGCCGCTGACGGCGGCAAGACCAGAGAACTTTGCAGGATTAACGCATGGGCGCAGGACAAGCGAAAGCAATAAGTTGCCGGCGGTTGAATCCCACTTGTGGCCGCGCCGGCCGCGTCCTGCTGTTTGAGCCCGGGCGGCAAGTCCTGTGCCGTGCGGCGCTCCCTGTTTTCCTGCTTCGAGCAGGTCATCGTTGGTCGATCCGGTTACGTCGACTATCGTTAATTGGGCATTCATAACGGTTGCTACCTCCTAAGTTAATAAGGCAATCGCGTAATGGTGTCGAGAGATAGACACTATGTGAAGCCTTTGTCGCATTTGGACAATTTAATGTTAACACGTCAACAAAGACTGAAATGCGTTATCCTCTCTTGGTCGATGTAAACACGTCAACAACTCAAAGGAGGTTAGTGATGGGTTTCACGATTCTTGGAACAGGTTCGGCACTTCCTGAGCGCAGTGTTTCCAATGATGAGCTGTCTGAGTTCCTCGATACCTCGGATGAGTGGATTTTTACTCGCACAGGTATCAAGAGCCGCCACGTCTGCACCACCGAGTCACTTGACGACCTTGCCGTAGCAGCGAGCGAGCGGGCACTCCAGGTGTCCGGAATCGACGCGAGCCAGCTGGATCTGATTGTCTGCTCGACGACGACGGGTGACCACCTTGTTCCCGCTGAGGCGTGTGCCGTTGCTGAGCGACTAGGCGCGACGTGCCCTGCCTTCGATGTCTCGGCGGCTTGTGCCGGCTTCGTATTTGCGCTCGATGTCGCCGAGGGCTATATCGCCCGCAGCCGTGCCGAGCGCGTGCTTGTTGTTGCTGCCGAGCAGATGACGCGCGCGCTCGACTGGACCGACCGTGCCACCTGCGTGCTATTTGGCGATGGGGCAGGCGCCGCAGTGATTGAAGCTGGGGGAGACAACCCCCTTGCCGTTGAGCTTTCGACGGCGCCCGACGTCGCGACGTTGCGCGTTCCCGGTCTGGTCGGTACCTCGCCGTTTAAGGCTTCCGCAGATAGCGCGAGCGTGCTGTCCATGAATGGCCGCCGCGTGTTCAAGTTCGGCGTCAACGCCATCTGCAACACGGTCCATAAGCTTGCGATCGATGCGGGCATTTTGGTCGAAGACATCGATCATTTTGTATTCCATCAGGCTAACGAACGAATCCTAAGCCAGGCGGTCAAGCGCCTGGGCGTGCCGGACGAGCGCGTGGTTCGCACGTTGCGCGAGACCGGCAACATTTCGAGCGCATGCATTCCGCTTGCCCTCGACCGGCTGGCAAACGCCGGTGCACTTCACACAGGCGACACCATCGCCTTGGTTGGATTTGGCGCCGGTCTGGATATAGGTGGCTATCTGCTTCGTTGGAAGTAGTCGCACATAGGAAATAAAAACGCCCTAGGGCACAACCAAAGGAGAACTACCATGGCAGATCAGAAGACCTTCGAGCGCGTTTGCGACGTTATCCGCGAGACCGCCGGTCTTGACGATGTCGAGATGAAGCCCGAGTCCACGCTCGAGGAGATTGGTCTCGACAGCCTGGGCACCGTCGAGATCCTCGTCGCCGTCGAGGACGAGTTTGGCATCCAGCTCGATACCGAGGAGAACCCCAAGACGGTCGGCGAGTTCGCCGATACGGTCGAGGCGGCATTGGAGAAGTAGAGATGCTCAAGACTCCTCTCTGCGATCTGCTCGGCATCGAAAAGCCCGTGTTCCAGGGCGGTATGGCCTGGATTGCCGATGCCTCGCTGGCGTCCGCAGTGTCCGAGGCGGGTGGCTTAGGCATCATCGCGGCCATGAACGCCGACGCCAACTGGCTGCGCGACCAGATTCATGAGCTGCGCGCCAAGACGGATAAGCCCTTTGGCGTCAACGTCATGCTCATGAGCCCGTTTGCCGACGAGGTCGCACAGGTTGTGATTGACGAGCGAGTGCCGGTCGTCGTGACGGGCGCCGGCAATCCCACCAAGTACATGAAGGCGTGGAACGAGGCGGGCATCAAGGTCATCCCGGTCGTTGCCTCGGTGGCGCTGGCACGCCTCGTGGCGCGTCGTGGAGCCACGGCGGTTGTTGCCGAGGGCACCGAATCGGGCGGCCATATTGGCGAGACCTCGACGATGGCACTGGTGCCGCAGGTCGTCGATGCGGTCGACATTCCCGTCGTGGCTGCCGGCGGTATTGCCGACGGCCGCGGCGTGGCGGCCGCCTTTATGCTGGGCGCCGCCGGCGTGCAGGTGGGTACGCGCTTTCTGGTCGCAGACGAGTGCACCGTCTCGGAGCAGTACAAAGAGATGGTCCTGAAGGCCAACGACACTTCGACGCGTGCGACCGGCCGCTCGACGGGACATCCGGTGCGCGCCCTCAAGAGCCCCTTCACCAACGCCTACGCCAAGAGCGAGGCGGCGGGCGTAAGTGTCGAGGAGCTCGGGGCCATGGGCACGGGCGCCCTTCGCAAGGCCGCCAAGGACGGCAATTACGAAGAGGGTTCGTTTTTGTGTGGACAGATTGCCGGCATGGTCAACGAACGCCAGAGCGCACGTGAAATCGTTGATGACCTGGTCGATGGCGCCGAGCATGTCCTGAAGGGTGCGTCCGCATGGGTAGCGTAGCGTTTCTGTTTGCCGGACAGGGCGCCCAACACCCCGCGATGGGCGTCGACCTGATCGAGACATCGCCGGCGGCCGCCGAGGTGTTCACCATTGCCGACGAGGTGCGCCCGGGGACCAGCGAGCAGTGCCGGAGTGCCTCCAAGGAGGAGCTCTCGCAGACCGAGAACACGCAGCCGTGCGTGTTCGTTCACGACCTGGCAGCGGCTGCCGCCCTGCGTGAGCGCGGCGTGGTACCTGCCGCCTGTGCGGGTTTTTCGCTGGGCGAGGTCGCCGCGCTCACCTTTGCGGGGGCATTCGATACGCGAGCGGGCTTTGAGCTCGTGTGCGAGCGCGCGGTGCTGATGGCCGTGGCTGCCGAGCGCCATCCGGGCGGCATGCGCGCCGTCATCAAGCTCGATGCGGAGCAAGTCGAGGGCCTGGCAAAACAGGCCGGCGAGGACTGCTGGCCGGTCAACTACAACAGCCCGCAGCAGACGGTCGTTGCCGGAGCGCCCGAAGCGCTGCAGGAGCTCGACGTCCTAGTAAAAGAGGCCGGTGGCCGCGCTATGAAAGTCGCGGTGTCGGGTGCATTTCATAGCCCCTATATGGCCGAGGCGACTGAGGGGCTGGCGACGTATATCCAAGCCGGCCACGCGCCGTCTCCGCTGCTGATTCCGGTCATGGCAAACATGACGGCGGCGCCCTATCCGGCGGACCCGCGAGCGGCATCGGATGTCTTGGCCAACCAGGTGAGTCATGCCGTTCGCTGGGTCGACACGCTGCATGCTCTGCAGGATCAAGGCATCGACACGTTTATTGAGGTCGGCCCCGGCAAAACGCTGTCGGGCCTGGTCAAGCGTACGCTGAGCGACGTTCGTGTGTATTCGTGCGAAACGGTCGAGCAGGTCGCAGCTATTGCCGACGAGCTCGCATAGTTCACAGGGCTGTAACCCGAAAGGAATGACATGGGCAACTTGAACAACGGCGCGCTCGAGCGCAACGACTCACGTCGCGTGGCACTGGTCACGGGCGGCTCGCGGGGTATCGGCCGCGCCTGCGCTATCGGTCTGGCGGAGGATGGCTACGATATCGCCGTCGTCTATGCCGGCAGCGTCGATGCGGCGCGCGAGACGTGCGACGCCTGCGAGGCGGCTGGCGCCACGGCGCGCTCATATCAATGCGACGTGGCCGACCCCGCTGCCGTCAACGCGTGCATGGAAGCGGTCCTCAACGACTTTGGCTCCATTTGGGCGCTCGTCAACAACGCTGGCATCACCCGCGATGGCCTGCTCATGCGCATGGGCGATGACGCCTTCGACCGCGTGCTCGACGTCAATCTCAAGGGAGCATTCAACATGACGCGCGCGCTCACCAAGACCTTTATGCGCCAGCGCGGCGGTTGCGTCGTCAACATGAGCTCGGTCGTGGGCCTGATGGGCAATGCCGGGCAAGCCAACTACGCTGCCTCCAAGGCGGGCGTGATCGGCCTGACCAAGGCGGTGGCGCGCGAGCTTGCGCCCCGCGGCGTACGAGTGAACGCGGTCGCCCCCGGGTTTGTCGAGACGGATATGACGGCAAAGCTCTCGGAGAAGGTGCGTACGGTAACCGAGGAGCAGATTCCCCTTAAGCGTATGGCGCAGCCCGAAGAGGTGGCCGGTGTGGTGCGATTTTTAGTGAGCGATGCGGCTGCCTACATTACGGGCGAAGTCGTACGCGTCGACGGCGGAATGGCGATGTAGAAACCAGGGCCGAAGAACGGCTTGGATGAGGAGACCATGATGGAACAGAGAGTTGCAATCACCGGTATCGGTGCCGTGTCGCCGCTCGGCAACACCGCGCTTGCCACCTGGGCGGCCATGTGCGCCGGCACGTGCGGCATCGGCCCGATCACGCACTTCGATACCGATGCGTTTGCCGTCAAGGTGGCAGCCGAGGTCAAGGGCTTTGACGGCAACGAGTACTTTGGCAAGCGTGACGCCAAGCATCTCGACCCCTGCGTTCAGTTTGCGATGGCGGCTTCGGACGAAGCCATGCACGATGCGGGCTTTGATGTCGAAGGCGCCATCGATCGCGAGCGCCTGGGCGTCTACGTGGGCTCGGGCGTGGGCGGCATGACGACGCTCGTCGACAACGTCCATACGATTGCCGAACGTGGGCCCCGCCGCGCATCGCCCTATATGATCGCGATGATGATCCCCAACATGGCATCGGGCAATATCGCAATCCGCCACAAGGCAAAGGGCCCGACCCTGCCCGTGGTGACCGCGTGCGCAACCTCGGCCCATGCGGTGGGCGAGGCGTTCCGCGCCATCAAGCACGGCTATGCCGACGCGATCCTCGCGGGCGGCGCCGAGGCTGCAATTATCCCCGATGCCGTTGCGGGCTTTACGTCCTGCCGCGCATTGACCACCAACCCCGATCCCGCGACGGCCTGCCGTCCGTTCGATGCAGACCGCGACGGCTTTGTGATGGGCGAGGGCGCCTGCGTGCTGGTACTCGAGAGCATGGAACATGCGCAGGCGCGCGGTGCGCACATTTATGCCGAGGTCGTGGGCTACGGCAACACCGATGATGCCTATCACATCACGAGTCCTGATCCCGAGGCTGCCGGCATTGCCCGCGCGATATCGCTGGCGGTGACCGAGGGCGACGTCAAGCCTTCCGAGGGTCTCTACATCAATGCCCACGGCACATCGACCAAGCTCAACGATTCGTCCGAGACGACGGGCATTAAGCGTGCGCTCGGCGAGGACGCGGCGCGCGCCGCGCACGTCTCGTCGACTAAGTCGATGACCGGCCACATGATCGGTGCCACGGGCGCCATCGAGGTCATGGCCTGCGCCATGGCGCTCGAGCAGGGCGTGGTGCCGCCGACCATTAACTACCACACGCCCGATCCCGCCTGCGATCTTGACTACACGCCCAATCGCGCGGTTCGCGCCGACCTTACCTGGGCGCTTTCGACCAACCTGGGCTTTGGCGGACACAACGCCGCCATCGCGCTGCGTAGATATACGAGGAGCTAGAGCATGGATTCCAAAAGACTTGCCGAGATAGCCGATGTTATGGAGAACCGCGGCCTCACGCGCGTACGCGTTGAGGAGCCCGATGGCACCGCGGTCGAACTCGAGCGCGCGAGCGCCGCACAGCCGGTTGCCGTGCCCATGCCCATGCCGAGCGCTATGGCCACTCCAGTTGCAGCTCCCACAGTCGCGCCTGCCGCACCGGAGCCCGCCGCGCAGGCGCCTGCCGCCGCACCGGAGCCCAAGGGCACCGAGGTGACCGCTCCCATGGTCGGCGTGTTCTATGCTGCCCCGGCGCCGGGCGACGAGCCGTTTGTGCACGTGGGCTCTAAGGTCAAGGCCGGCGAGACGCTCTGCATCATCGAGGCCATGAAGGTTCTCAACGAGGTAACGGCAGAGGCAGACGGCGAGGTGCTCGAGATCTGCGTGGCCGACGGCGACCTCGTGGAGTTTGGCAGCTGCCTCATGAGGATCGGATAGGTGATATCCATGAACAAAGAAGAGCTTAAGGAACTGTTGCCGCATCGCGAACCGATGCTTTTGCTCGACGAGGCCGAGCTGGTGGGCGACGAGGCCCACGGCAAGATCACGATTACGGGCGACGAGTACTTTTTGCAGGGGCATTTTCCGGGAAACCCGGTGGTCCCCGGCGTGATTCAGTGCGAGATGCTCGCCCAAAACTGTTGCGTGCTGCTGATGGGCGATGAGGAAGCGCGCGGCGCGACGCCGTTCTACACGAGTCTGGACAAGGTGCGCTTTAAGCGTCCGGTGCGCCCGGGCGACACGGTTGATCTGGTGTGCACCATCACGCGTGCGCGCGGGCCGTTCCGCTTTGCGACGGGTACTGCGAGCGTCAACGGTGAGGTTTGCTGCCGCGCCGATATGTCTTTTGCACTCATGCACGAAAGTTAAGGAAGGCTTCATGTTCGACAAAGTGCTCATCGCCAACCGCGGCGAAGTCGCGGTCCGTGTTATCCGCGCGTGCCGCGATATGGGCATCAAGACCGTCGCCGTTTATTCCACGGCCGATGCGGACGCGCTGCACGTGCAGCTTGCCGACGAGGCGTATTGCATCGGCGGTCCGCGTCTTGCCGAGAGCTACCTCAACGACGATGCTGTGCTCACCTGTGCCGTAAAGTCGGGAGCTAAGGCAATTCATCCCGGCTATGGCTTTTTCTCCGAGAAGGCGAGCTTCGTGCGCGACTGCGACAAGTATGGCCTGGCGTTTGTTGGTCCTTCGGCCAAGGTGATCGACAGCATGGGCGACAAGGACGCCGCACGTCGAACGGCTGCCGCGGCGGGCGTGCCCATCGTGCCGGGCTGCGATTTGCTCAAAAGTCCCGAGGAGGCAACGGCCGAGGCTGAGCGCATTGGCTGCCCCGTGCTTATTAAGGCGCGTGCGGGCGGCGGCGGTCGCGGTATTCGTAAGGTCGAGCGCGTGGAAGATGCGGCAAAGGCCTTTATTGAAGCACGCGCCGAGGGCGAGGCCGTTTTTGGCGACGGCGAGTGCTATATGGAGAAGTTCGTCGCGCCGGCGCATCACGTTGAGGTACAGATTATGGCCGATAAGCAGGGCCATGTGTTTTCGCTCGGCGAGCGCGAGTGCTCGGTGCAGCGGCGCAACCAAAAGCTAATCGAGGAGAGCCCCGCGCCGTGCCTCGACGGACATGACGACATTCGTGCTCGCATGCACAAGGCAGCGCGTGACCTGGCTCGTGCCGTCGGCTACGAAGGAGCCGGTACCATCGAGTTCCTGTATTCGGACGACGGCAATTTCTACTTTATGGAAATGAACACGCGCTTGCAGGTGGAGCATCCGGTTACGGAGTTTGTGACCGATACCGACTTGGTCAAGTGGCAGCTGCGCGTGGCAGCCGGCCAGCCTCTGCCCTTTGAGCAGGAGGACATGCCGGTCCGCAACCACGCCATGGAGTGCCGCATCAATGCCGAAACGCCGGACTTTCTGCCGTCATGCGGAACGGTCACCGCGTTGCGTGTGCCGGGTGGTCCGCGCGTGCGCTGGGATTCCGCCATGTTTACCGGTGCTAAAGTTCCGCCGTACTACGACTCCATGCTTGGCAAGCTCATCGTGTGTGCGCCCACGCGTGACGGCGCCATTCGCAAGATGCGCTCGGCCCTGGGCGAGCTCGTGATTGAGGGCGTGAGCGAAAACAGCGAGCTTCAGCTCGACGTGCTGGCAAACGACGAGTTCTTGTCGGGCATGTATCACACCGATCTGATGGGGCATCTCTATGCTGATGAATAGAAAAGCGAAGACGGTCAACGTCCTCGAGGGACCGATGACCGAGTCGTGCGCCGAGTTTCCCGCGCGCCACGTGTTTATCAAGTGCCCGGAGTGCCGCCGCGTGATCGATGAGGCGCGCCTGCACGACAACCTCGAGGTCTGCCCTCGTTGCGGCAAACACTTTCGCGTGAGCGGGCGCGACCGCATGCGCATGACGATTGACGAGGGCACGTTTGAGGAATGGGATGCCAGTCTGGCGCCGGAGGACTTCCTCTCGTTTCCCGGCTATGCCGACAAGCTCAAGAGCGTGAGCGAGCGTTCGGGCGAGCACGATGCCGTTGTGTGCGGCAGGGGCAAAATCTGCGGTTGCGATACCGCGCTCTTCTTTATGGACGCCAACTTTATGATGGGCTCGATGGGTTCCGTGGTGGGCGAGAAGATCTGTCGCACATTTGAGCGAGCGACCGAGCTTGGATTGCCAGTTGTCGGCTTTACCGTTTCGGGCGGTGCGCGCATGCAAGAGGGCGTGACATCGCTTATGCAGATGGCCAAGATTTCTGCGGCGGTTAGGCGCCACAGCGAGGCGGGCGGCCTGTATATCACGGTGCTCACCGACCCCACGACCGGAGGCGTAACCGCGAGCTTTGCCATGGAGGGCGACATTATCCTGGCCGAGCCCGATGCCCTGACGGCATTTGCCGGCCCGCGCGTGATCGAGCAGAACATGCACAAGCGCCTGCCCAAGGGATTCCAGCGCTCCGAGTTTTTGCTGGAGCACGGCTTTTGCGATGCCGTTGTTCCGCGTGGCGAGATTGCGCTCACGGTAGGCGAGCTGCTGGCGCTGCACGAAGGGCACGCGCCCGGCCTGGGGGCACCGCATGAGATCGTGCATACGGGTCGCCGCGGCAAAAAGCTGGGACACTTGTTCAAGCGCTCGGCCGCACCAAAAACCGCGCTCGAGATTGTCAAGCAGACCCGCTCGGCAGATCGCGCCACGGCAGGCGAGATGATCTCGCTGGGCCTGGATGGATTTGTGGAGCTGCACGGCGACCGCTACTTTGGCGATGACGCCGCTGTGGTGGCTGGCATTGGCTGGAAAGATGGACGCCCCGTAACGGTCATCGCCATCGAGCGCGGCACCACGACCAAAGAGCGTATGCGCCGCAACTTTGGTATGGCACATCCCGAGGGCTATCGCAAAGCGCGTCGTCTGATGCGCCAGGCCGAAAAGTTTGGTCGACCGGTTCTGTGCCTGGTCGATACTTCGGGCGCGTTTTGCGGCATCGGTGCCGAGGAGCGCGGCCAGGGCGAGGCGATTGCCCAGAATCTCATGGAGATGAGCGGCCTTAAGACGCCGATTGTCTCGGTGGTGACAGGCGAGGGCGGCTCTGGTGGCGCGCTGGCGCTATCCGTGGCCGACCGCATCCTGATGCTCTCGAGCTCGGCCTATTCGGTCGTGAGCCCCGAGGCCTGTGCGTCGATCCTGTGGAAGGATACCGACCGCGCGAATGAGGCTGCCGAGGCGCTTAAGCTCACGGCTCCCGATCTGTTGGCGCTCGGCATCATCGACGGCATTGTTGACGATAGGGGCCTGTCGCATGAGGAGATCGCCGGTGCCGTCATGTCCTCGGCATTTGATGCCTTCGATACGCTTGGGCAGCTCGACGAGGCGACCCTCACAAACCTCCGCTACGAAAAGTACCGCGCAATCGGTCAGTACCGCACGATGTGACAAAGGGGCAGCCCGCATGTCACATTGGGAAAGGCGTTCCATGTCACAAGTTTCTAACACCACGTTTGCAACGACGGTTTCATCAAACGCCATGGCCGTGGTGGACTATCTGTCCAAAAGCATGATGTCGGCGTTGCCGTTTATTGTCTGCGCGGCGTTGTTCCGCACCGTCGCCGTCATTATGGGCGAAGGCATGCTGGGCCTGTGGTCTGCCGATTCCGAAATCTATCGCCTGTTCTACAGTTGGCTCTATAACGCCGGCTACTACTTTTTGCCCATCTATCTTGGTTGGGCGGCCGCCCGCCAGCTCGGTTGCTCGGAGCAGCTGGGTATGATGCTGGGCGGCGTATTGATTGCGCCCGATCTGCTCAAGCTCGTCGATGCCGCATCGACGACGGGGGCATCGATGACTTCCGTGTATGGTCTGCTTCCCGCGCCGGTCAACGATTACACGACGACTGTTATTCCGGTTCTCATCTCGGTGCCCGTGCTATGGCGAGTGGAGTGTTTCTTTAAGCGCGTTATCCCTAAGGCCGTGGCGTTTTCGTTTGTTCCGTTTACAACCATGCTTGTCATGGTTCCGGTTTCGCTGTGCATTACGGCGCCGGCGGGCAGCTATCTGGGCATGCTGTTGGGCCAGCTTATGTTTATGCTTGGCAATTCCGGTGGCATCGTGTCGCTGCTCACGCTCATGGGGCTTGCCGCGGGCTGGGAGTTCCTAAAGATCGCCGGCGTCAGCAACGTTGTCCTATCGCTCGCCTATGCGCAGTTTATGAGTGTGGGAACGGATTCGTGCATCCTGATCGCCGCGACGATGGCAACGTTCGCCGTTTGGGGCATGCCCTTTGGCGCGTCGCTTCGCGTTGCGGATAAGGACGAGAAGGCGCTCATGCTGGGCTATTCAATCTCGGGTGTTCTTGGCGGCGTAAGCGAGCCGGCGCTGTACGGTTGCGGCTTTAAATATGGCAGGTGCCTGACGTGCATGGCCATTGGCGGCGCCGTCGGAGGCCTTGTTGCGGCCGTGGGCCACGTTACGGCCTATACCATCGGCATGACGAATGTCCTCATGGTCATTGGCTTTGCCACGGGCGGCATCTCGAACCTGCTGTGGTGCTGCGCCGCCGGCGGTGTGGCATTTGCGGTGTCTGCGGCGCTGAGCTACTGCTTTGGCGTGGTGCCGGCGAAGGGACAGACGACGGGGGACGGAGCCGATTCACCCGAAACCTCGAAGAGCGTGGCCGAAGCAAGCGCGTAAACCTGTGCGACACAAGGACGATTCCTTTGCCATATTCCAAGGCCGTGGCCCGTGTGGGTTGCGGCCTTTTTTGTATCTGGGGGACAAAGTGGCTACACTACAATCCGTTTGAGCAATAGATATATAGGTAGTACCGTGGGGGCGGATGTAGATGGTCGAGTGGATTGTTAAGCGTGCGCAGGGCGACCGTGCGCGTGTGGGCACGTTAGCTGGCGTGGTGTGTATTCTCGCCAATGTGGCACTATGCGCTGCGAAGGGCGTAATTGGCGTGCTGTCGGGATCGGTTTCGATTGTGGCGGATGCCATGAACAACCTGTCCGATGCAAGCTCGAATATCGTGAGCGTGCTGGGCTTTAAGCTGGCGAGCAAGCCGGCCGACCCCGAGCATCCTTACGGCCACGGTCGCTACGAGTATCTCTCGGGTTTGGTCGTGGCGGCGCTCGTGCTGCTTATTGGCATCGAACTGGTGAAGTCCTCGGTGGAGCGTATTGTCAACCCGGAGCCTGTCGAGTTCTCGCTTGCCCTGGTGGCGGTCCTGGCACTTTCGATGGTTGTAAAGCTGTGGATGGCGGCCCTCAACCAAAAGCTCGGCGATCGCATTGAGTCCGAGACGCTGCATGCGACCGCGCAGGATTCCAAGAACGATGTCCTTGCCACAGGCGCCGTGTTGGCGTGCGCAATTGTTTCGCAGGTGACGCACATCAATCTTGACGCATGGGTCGGCCTTGCCGTTGGCGCCTATATTGGCTGGAGCGGTTTTGAGCTCATCCAGGATACGGTGAGCCCGCTTTTGGGCCAGTCGCCCGATCCTAAGCTGGTCAAGCACATTCGAGACAAGATCATGAGCTATCCCGGCGTTTTGGGCGTTCACGATTTGATGGTTCACGACTACGGCCCGGGCAGGAAGTTTGCAAGTGCGCATGCCGAGATGGCGGCCGAGGACAGCCCGTTGGAAAGTCACGACACGCTCGATAACATCGAGCAGTCGTTTAGGGACGAAGACGGCATGATCGTTACGCTTCACTACGATCCCATCGTGACCGATGACCCCAAGCTGGCGAGCATGCGCTTGCGCATTCACGCCATGGCCCAGGAGATCGATAGCCGCCTCTCGATTCATGACCTGCGCTGCGTGCCGGGTCCTACGCACACCAACGTGATCTTTGACTGCGTGCGTCCCTCGGATCTGCAGATGAGTGCCGAAGACGTAAAGCACGCGCTGACACAACGGGTCGAATCGGAATATCCCAAGTCGATTGCCAAGATTACGATCGACGAAGACTACGTAGGGCATACCCACGAGTAAGGCTATGCCGGCAAAGCAGGTTATGCAGAAGGGGAGAGCATGAAGAAGCTGTATCTACTCCGCCACGGTCAGACGGAGTTCAACGTCAAAAAGCTGGTCCAGGGCCGCTGCGATTCACCGCTCACCGACTTAGGCCGTCAGCAAGCCGGGATGGCAGCCGCATGGCTCAAAGCCCACGGCGTCGTCCCCGACAAAGTGGTCTCTTCGCCCTTAGGCCGAGCCATGGACACAGCTCAGCTCGTCGCATGCGAGCTCCTCGGCCCGGACGCAGCAGCCGAGCCCTGCGAAGGCATTATCGAGCGCTGCTACGGCTCCTTCGAAGAAGGCCCGCACGGCGCGCTGCCCACCGACGTCTGGGATCCGGGCGAGGACCTGGTCCCCTTCGGAGGAGAAGGAAGCCAGGCGCTGCAAGAACGTATGGTGGATGCGCTTACCAATATCATGGGCTCCGAGGGCATCGAAACCCTTCTAGCAGTAAGCCACGGCAGCGCCAGCCGCCAATTTATCAAGGCCGCAGCCCCAGAGGGCTTCGAGCTCCCAACAAAACTCCCCAACTGCGCCATCATGATCTTCGATTTCGATGAGGCAAAGCCACAAGCAGAAGGTGAACCGTCCCAATGCAAGTTCACCCTCCAGCAAATAGTGGACCCCCAACAAAGTCATTAGCCTGAACGAGCAGAGTTAAGCAGACATCAACGTGTCGTCTCCCGAGCTTGGCAGAGGGGCGGCGAAATATATTAAGTTTGTCGCGAGTTCCGCACGCAAAGGAAAGCACTTAATGTGCTTTCCGTCTTGCGCAGGACGGTACACCCGCAACCTTAATATATTACGCCGCCCCTCTGCCAAGCCCAGGCGACTCCACGCACTTTACCTGCGTAAACAATGTGAGTGAAATATGAATCTCGATGGATACGCCCGCAGCCGTGTATACTAAACAGCTGTGTGAAACCAGGGGAGTATTCTGGCTGGACAAAATGCCTGCTTAATAGGGTTGTCAGGTAGTCCGGACGCAATACAAGGCTGGGGAGCACGTCGTGTAAGTAGTGGTCCTCTAGGGGCGTACGCTCGGTGGTGTACGCATTGTCCCAAGACCACGCGAGAGTTGGGATCATATCTTGATCAGCATGATTCTCGGCCGCAAGATTGGCATGACCCAGGTTTGGGACGAGGACGACAACGTCGTTCCCGTCACGGTCATCCAGGCTGGCCCCTGCGCTGTCTCGCAGGTTAAAACTCAGGCAACCGACGGCTATGACGCCGTCCAGATCGGTTTCGGCGACATCAAGGCCAAGAACGTGAACAGGCCCATGGCTGGTCACTTCGCTAAGGCTGGCGTCGAGCCTGTCCGTTTCCTTCGTGAGGTCCGCGTCGAGAACGGCGAGGAGCACAAGGTCGGCGAGGTCGTCACCGTCGCTGATTTCGCTGATGTCGAGAAGGTCGACGTCATCGGTACCTCCAAGGGTAAGGGCTTCCAGGGTCGCATCAAGCGCTGGGGTCAGCGCCGCGGTCCTATGACGCATGGTTCTCACTTCCAGCGTCACCCCGGTTCTATCGGTCAGTGCGCCTATCCTGCGCGCGTCCTCAAGGGCGTCAAGATGGCCGGTCACATGGGTAACGAGCGCGTTACCGTCAAGAACCTTTCCGTTGTCCGCATCGATGCCGAGCAGAACCTCATCTTGGTCAAGGGCGCTGTCCCGGGTGCCAAGAATGGTCTCGTCGCCATCCGTATGGCCTAAGGGCCCAGCCCATTTAGCCCAGCGTCATACCAAGGAGAACACTTAAATGGCAAAGTTTGAAGTAAAGAACAGCGAGGGCAAGAAGGTCGCCGAGGCCGAGCTCGCCGCTGAGGTGTACGGCATCGAGCCGAACATCCACGTTATGCACCACATCGTCAAGTGCCAGATGGCCTCTTGGCGTCAGGGCACCCAGTCTGCTAAGGGTCGCTCTGAGGTTTCCGGTGGCGGCAAGAAGCCTTGGCGTCAGAAGGGCACCGGCCGTGCCCGCCAGGGTTCCATCCGTGCTGCCCAGTGGCGTCACGGTGGCGTTGTCTTCGCCCCCAAGCCCCGTTCCTACGCTAAGCGTATGAACAACAAGGAGGTCAAGCTGGCTATGCGCTCCGCGCTGTCCGCCAAGCTGGCCGATGGCGAGCTCGTGCTCGTCGACGACTACGGCTTCGAGAAGCCTTCCACCAAGGCTGCCGTCGCCATGCTCAAGGCTCTCGGTCTTGAGGGCAAGCGTCTGACCATCATCGTTCGCGATGAGGACGTCAACGCCTACCTGTCGTTCCGCAACATTCCCAAGACGTTCATCATCACCGCTGACGAGGCCAACACCTACGATCTCGTCAACAACAACGCTGTGCTGATGCCCGCCGACATCGCCGCTCACTTCGGGGAGGTGCTTGCATAAATGACCGCCCACGAGATCATCATCCGTCCGATCGTGTCCGAGCGTTCCTTCTCCGGCATGGAGCTGAACAAGTACACGTTCGAGGTCGCCAAGGATGCTAACAAGTATCAGATCAAGGACGCTGTCGAGGAGATCTTCGGCGTCAAGGTCGTTCGCGTGAACACCCTGACGGTCAAGCCCAAGACCAAGCGCGTGCGCTATGTCGCCGGCAAGACGCGTTCTTGGAAGAAGGCCATCGTCACGCTGGCCGAGGGCGACACCATCGAGGTCTTTGGCAACCAGGCCTAAGACTCGCTGCTGTTGAGTGAGCTCATGCCTCCCAAATAGGGGAGGCGAGAGCTCAAGGTTTTGGGCGTATAAAATGGACACGCCCGGAACCGTGTATACGTCCGGTGTCATCGCACCCGAGGCAGAACCTCGAATCCCTGTCTGCGATGGCTAACGGATTCCTATTGAAAGGGATTGTAATGGCTGTAAAGCACCTTAAGCCGACCTCCGCTGGTAGGCGTTGGCAGACGATCTCCGATTTCTCCGAGATCACCTGCACCAAGCCCGAGAAGTCTCTTCTCGAGCCCCTGCCCAAGAAGGCCGGTCGTAACAACAACGGCCGCATCACCACCCGCCACCAGGGCGGCGGCGTGAAGCGTCGTTACCGCGTGATCGACTTCAAGCGCAACAAGGACGGCGTGCCCGCCAAGGTTGCCACGATCGAGTACGATCCGAACCGTTCCGCTCGCATCGCTCTGCTGCACTACGCTGACGGTGAGAAGCGCTACATCCTGGCCCCCAAGGGCCTCGAGGTCGGTCAGACCATCATGTCCGGTTCTGACGCCGACATCAAGCCGGGCAACGCTCTGCCCCTCGCCGACATTCCCGTCGGTACGCTCATCCACGCCGTCGAGTTCCAGCCGGGCAAGGGCGCTGCTATCGCCCGTTCCGCCGGTAACTCCTGCCAGCTGATGGGTAAGGAGGGCAAGTACGCTATCGTCCGTATGCCTTCCTCCGAGATGCGCCGCATCCTCGTTACCTGCCGCGCCACCGTCGGTGAGGTCGGCAACGCCGATCACTCCAACATCGTCATCGGCAAGGCCGGCCGTAAGCGTCACATGAACGTGCGCCCGACCGTCCGCGGTACCGTCATGAACCCTGTCGACCACCCGCACGGCGGTGGCGAGGGCAAGAACCACACCTCTGGTCGTCCCTCCGTTACCCCCTGGGGTAAGCCGACGAAGGGCCTTCGTACGCGCAAGAAGAAGAAGGTCTCGAACCAGCACATCATTCGTCGCCGTAAGAAGTAATTTCGGATACCGAGTTTTAGGAGAAAGCACTTATGAGCAGAAGTCTCAAAAAGGGCCCGTTCGTGGAGACTCGCCTTCTCTCGCGTATCACCGCGATGAACGAGGCTGGCAAGAAGGACGTCGTGAAGACCTGGTCCCGCGCGTCCACCATCTTCCCCGAGATGGTTGGTCACACCATCGCCGTCCACGACGGCCGCAAGCATGTGCCCGTGTATGTTACCGAGTCCATGGTTGGTCACAAGCTCGGCGAGTTCGCGCCGACTCGTACGTTCCGTGGCCACAAGGCCAAATAGGGGGTTAACCGTAAATGGCAACTAAGTCTATTGAAACTGAGGCCACCGAGGTTCGCGCCGTCGCTAAGTACGTGCGTGTTTCCCCCAGCAAGGCCCGCCTGGTGGTCGATCTGATCCGCCGCAAGCCTGTCGCTCAGGCCTTCGACATCCTCCACTTCTGCGACCGCGCCGTCGCCGTGGATGTCGAGAAGGTTCTCCGTTCCGCTGTTGCGAACGCCGAGAACAACAACGGTCTGCGTGCCGACAACCTGGTTGTCGCCGCTGCCTATGTTGACGAGGGTCCGACGCTTAAGCGCATCCGTCCCCGCGCCAAGGGTTCCGCTTCTCGCATTCTGAAGCGTACTTCCCACATCACCGTCGTCGTTGCTCCTCGAAAGGAGGCGTAAAGCTGTATGGGTCAGAAAGTCTACCCCACCGGCTTCCGTCTTGGCATCACCGAGAACTGGCGCTCCCGCTGGTTCGCAGAGAAGGATTACGCTAAGACCCTCGGTAACGATCTCGAGATCCGCAAGTACCTCGAGAAGCGTCTTTCCCGCGCAGCTGTCTCCCGCGTCGAGATCGAGCGCGCTGGCGACAAGGTGAAGGTCATTATCCTCACTGCTCGCCCCGGCGTTGTCATCGGTAAGAAGGGTGCCGAGATCGATACCCTCCGCACCGAGCTCGAGAAGGTCGCTGGCGTCTCCAAGGGCCAGCTCTCCGTCGACGTTGTCGAGATCAAGCGCCCCGAGCTCGACGCCAACCTCGTTGCTCAGTCTATCGCCGAGCAGCTCGAGGGCCGCGTTGCCTTCCGTCGCGCTATGCGCAAGGCTGTCCAGTCCGCCCGCAAGGCCGGCGCTAAGGGCATCCGCATCCAGTGCTCCGGTCGTCTCGGCGGTGCCGAGATGGGCCGTCGTGAGTGGTACCGCGAGGGTCGCGTGCCTCTGCACACCCTCCGTGCCAAGATCGACTACGGCACGGCTGTCGCCAGCA
Source organism: Collinsella sp. (assembly GCA_048187355.1). GTDB lineage: Bacteria > Actinomycetota > Coriobacteriia > Coriobacteriales > Coriobacteriaceae > Collinsella. Next base: position 39,213 of record DBEZDO010000054.1, on the reverse strand, counting down.
CCACCATGGGCGCTTGCGGCGTGAAGGTCTGGATCTACCTGGGCGAGAAGCTCCCGGGCCAGCCTGTTCCCAACCCTGCACTCGAGGGCTCTTCCCGTCCTCGTCGTCGTAACTCCGAGAGGAGGGGTCAGTAGTGCTTGCCCCTAAGCGTATTCTTCACCGCAAGGTGCAGCGTGGCTCCATGAAGGGCCAGGCCAAGGGTAATACCGAGCTGCATTTCGGCGAGTTTGGTATCCAGGCTCTCGAGGCCCATTGGATCACCAACCGTCAGATCGAGGCCGCTCGTATTGCCATGACCCGCTACATGAAGCGTGGCGGTCGTGTCTACATTACGATCTTCCCCGATAAGCCCATCACCAAGAAGCCTGCCGAGACTCGCATGGGTTCTGGTAAGGGTAACCCCGAGGAGTGGGTGGCCGTCGTCAAGCCCGGCCGCATCATGTTCGAGGTCAAGGGCGTGCCCGAGGAGGTCGCTCGCGAGGCTCTGCGTCTTGCACAGCACAAGCTTCCCATCAAGACCAAGATTGTTGCTGCCAAGAACGCTGAGCAGCGCATCGAGAAGGAGATGGCTGAGGAGGCCGCTCTCGAGGCCAAGTGGGCTGCTGAGGACGCCGCCGCCGCCAAGGAGGAGAACTAATGAAGCCCGCAGAGATTCGTGAGCTCTCGGACGCTCAGCTCGTTGAGAAGCTGAAGGAAATGCGCGCCGAGCTCTTTAACCTTCGTTTCCAGATGGCCACCAGCCAGCTGGACAACACCGCTCGCGTCAACACCGTGAAGAAGGACATCGCTCGCGTCCTCACGGAGCAGCGCGCCCGCGAGATCGCAGCGGAGAAGTCCGCTGTCGCCGAGTAGGACCTAAGGAGAGAACATGACTGATTCGCGTAACTCGCGTAAGGTCCGTACGGGTGTCGTTACCTCCGTCTCCGGTGCCAAGACCATCGTTGTCACCATCACCGAGCGCAAGCGTCACCCCAAGTACGGCAAGATGATGACCAGCTCCAAGAAGCTGCACGCTCACGACGAGGAGTGCACGGCTGGCGTGGGCGACACCGTCCGCGTTATGGAGACCCGTCCTATGTCCAAGATGAAGCGTTGGCGCCTCATCGAGGTCGTCGAGCGCGCTAAATAAGCAGTCGCTCTTACGACTTGTACGTTTCCGAAGATGTGCGTATGCCTGGCTTGCATACCACAGGCCGTATAAAGGCTGCGCACCTCTCTTCGGTTCTTAGTTCGGAGGAACATCTACCATGATTCAGATGCAAACCATGCTGAACGTCGCCGACAACTCCGGCGCTCGCAAGATTCGCTGCATCAAGGTGCTTGGCGGTTCCAAGCGTCGTTATGCAGGCATCGGCGATGTGTTCATCGGTGCTGTCCAGGAGGCTACCCCTGGCGCCAACGTCAAGAAGAAGGACGTTGTCCGTTGCGTCGTCGTTCGCACCGTTAAGGAGATCCGCCGCAAGGATGGCTCCTACATTCGCTTTGATGAGAACGCTTGCGTTGTCATCAACAACGATGGTTCGCCCGTCGGCACCCGTATCTTCGGGCCCGTCGCTCGCGAGCTTCGTGACAAGAAGTACATGAAGATCGTCTCGCTCGCTCCCGAGACCCTGTAGTTAGGGGAGATATATGTATATCAAGAAGGGCGATAAGGTCCAGGTTCTCTCTGGTAAGGATCGCGGCAAGCAGGGCGTTATCCTGCGTGCTCTCCCCGCCGAGAACAAGGTCGTTGTCGAGGGCGTTTCGGTCGTCAAGAAGGCCGTCAAGCCCAACGCTGCCAACCAGCAGGGCGGCATCGTTTCGCAGGAGGCTCCCATCGACGCCTCCAACGTCAATCTCGTTTGCCCCGAGTGCGGTAAGGTTACCCGCGTCGGTCACGAGAAGGACGGCAAGAACAAGCTGCGCGTCTGCAAGAAGTGCGGCCACAAGTTCTAAGCTGCCCGCAACATCAAGTTGCTAGCAAAGGCCCGGATGCCACGGCACCCGGGCCTTTTTCTATCCCCACTCATTGGGGACAGACTTAAATGAGTACCCTAACTGGGCAAGCATAAATGAGCGGGTCGTGCTGTATAAATTGCTTGTGTGCGCGTTTATGCGCGTTAGATTGCGTTTAATTACGCACCTATGCGTATATATGCGCCGTTTACGGGGCAATAATGACCGTTTAGCGGTGAGATACGCAAAAACGCGCACAGACGTGCGTGTTTGTGCGAATATAGAGCTGTCAGAAATGCAAGACGTTCTATGACACAGGAGGCACATCATGGCAGATTCCAAACAGGCTCCGCTCGACGCCGAGGCAGCCGCAAAGGCGGCGTTTGCCTCGGTCCAGAATCAGCCGTTCCCAAACGACATCTTTACGGCTCCCGAGCTTCGCTGGGCAGTGATCGGGTGCGGTGTTATCGCCAACCAAATGGCCCAGTCCCTCGCGCTGGCCGGCCGCAAGCTCGCGGGTGTCGCCAACCGTACGCTTTCCAAAGCCCAGGCTTTTGCCGAGCAGTATGGCGTCGAGAAGGTGTACGAGACGGTCGAGGACCTCTACGCCGATCCGGACATCGACGCCGTCTATATCACCACGCCGCACAACACGCATATCACCTATCTGCGTGCTGCGCTGGCCGCCGGCAAGCACGTGCTCTGCGAGAAGGCCATTACCCTCAATTCCGCCGAGCTTGACGAGGCCCGTGCCATCGCCGACGAGCACAACGTGGTTCTTATGGATGCCACCACGGTGCTCCACATGCCGCTGTATCAGGAGCTGCGCCGTCGCATGGATGCGGGCGACTTTGGCCGTATGAACCTTGCTCAGCTCAACTTTGGTAGCTATAAGGAGTACGGCGATCTGACCAATCGCTTCTACAACCGCAACCTTGCTGGCGGTGCCATGCTCGATATTGGCGTGTATGCCCTGTCCGTCATGCGTCTCTTTATGGCAAGCCAGCCCGCTGAGGTCGTTTCGCTGGGCAACACCTGCGAGACCGGTGTTGACGTTGCGGGCGGCATCGTCTGCCGTAATGCCGAACAGCAGCTGGGCGTGGTGAGCCTTACGCTCCACTCCAAGCAGCCCAAGCGTTCGGTCATTAGCTTCGACAAGTGCTATATCGAGGTCAACGATTATCCGCGTGCCGATCACGCGACCATCGTGTGGACTGCAGACGGTCACCGTGAGGAGGTCCACGCTGGCACCGAGGCATACGCTCTGTGCTACGAGATGGCCGACCTGGAGAGGGCCGTTGCCGGCGATGATTCGAAGCGTGAGCTTCTGGGCTATGCTTCTGATGTTATGGAGCTCATGACCAAGCTCCGCGCCGATTGGGGAGTCGTCTACCCCGAGGAGGAGTAAGCGATGCTTGCGGAAGATAGGCTCAATACGATCGTGTCGATGGTGCAACAGGCTGGCTCGGTAACGGTGCCGGAGCTTGCTGAGGCCCTGGGCGTGACAGCGTCTACCATTCGGCGCGACCTGCAGACGCTCGACCGAGCGCACCGCATCGCCAAGGTCCACGGTGGGGCGACGAGTCTTGAGCGCGCGCACGTGACGCGCGACCTAACGATCAGTGAGCGCAGTGATCTCCATAACGACGACAAGGAGCGTATCTGCGCCCGCGCCGCGGCGCTCGTGGAGCCCGAGAGCTTTGTGTACATCGATTCGGGTTCGACAACGCTCAGACTCATCGAGCATCTTCCGCATCTCGAATCGGTCACCTATGTGACTGATTCCGTGCTCCATGCTCAGCATCTCGCTGTGCGCGGCATGCGCACCGTGGTGCTGGGCGGCGAGCTTAAACCCGAGACCGAGGCGCTCGTTGGCCCCGATGCTCTGGCAACCCTAGACCGCTACAACTTTAACTGCGGCTTTTGGGGTTCTAACGGCATTGCCGCCGAGCAGGGCTTTACGACGCCCGATATCGAGGAAGCGCAGGTCAAGCGTATCTCGATGCGCCATACAGCCAAACGCTTCGTAATCTCGGACGCCAGTAAATTTGGCATGGTGGCGCCCGTCAAGTTCGCGGACTTTCGCGACGCAACGATTATTACCGCAGGTGAGGTCCCCGCCAAGTACCGGGCAATGGACAACGTCATCACGGTCTAACAGCAGGGGACGGGCTAAGGCCAAAACCACCGCGAAGGGGCAGGAACCTTTGTGGTGGTTTTGACGTTTGTCCAGATAAAACCTGCCAAAATAAACCTGCCCCTTTTCGGCAGGTTTTAGGGCTCCCAGGGGCAGGGGGCTTCGATGTGGATGTGCTCGCCGGTTACGGGATGCGTGAAGGACACGCTGTGGGCGTGGAGCATCAGGCCACAGGGGCGCGGCGTTCCGTACAGGTCGTCGCCAACCAGGGGATGGCGCTCGCTCGCCAGATGCACACGGATTTGGTGCTTGCGGCCGGTGAGCAACTCGACATCGATATACGAGCGCGTGGGTAGGCCTCGGCGGCTCTTAAGGCGCTTGAGCACCTTCACGCGCGTCTGAGACGGCTTGCCGCTGGCGCCAACGCGCATCTTTCGGCTGTCGTGACGGTCGCGGGCGATGGGCTTGTCGATGAGCTTTTCGTTCCAGTCGATTTTGCCCTCGGCGAGCGCCAGGTAGTGCTTTTCGAAAGCGTGGTCGATAATCATCTGGTCAAAGGCGGGCTGCGTCTGCTTGTCGAGCGAGAACAGCACCACGCCGGTGGTGTCACGGTCCAGGCGATTGAGCGGCTGCATGTCGGTCGCGGCAAAGCCGTCGCCCATCGCCAGCAGCAGGTCGCTGGCGTAGTCGGTGAGCGTGCGCTCGCCGGTGCCGTCGCCGTGGACGATCATGCCGGCGGGCTTGTCGATGGCCATGAGCCAGGCGTCGCAGTAGAGGACTTGAGGTTCTTCGTTCACGTGTAAGCCTTTCGGTTAGCTAATTCCCACAAACATGCAGCCCGAGGTCGCCCCGCGCAGGCGGGCGGCGGGCTTGCGGCCGGCATGCGCTGCTTCGACGGCACGACGGACGCGGGCGACGGCACGGCCCACCTCATCCGTCTCGAGCAGCGTTCCGTCCACCATGAGACGACGCACGCCGGCATCGAGCAGCTGAGGAACCTGCGGCGTGAGGTCGATGGGGTAAGCATCGTACAGGCGAGAACGGCCGTGGATGTCGGTGCGGACGGGCATGACCTTTCCGTCGATATTCTTGAGCGAGAGCTTGCGGGCACGCAGGCGGCAGTTGGCACAATCGTGGATGCAGCCGTTGGCAACCTGCAGAATGCAATGCTCGCTTGTCATGACGCGCGGGCGGCCAAAGACGGTGATGCCCAGAGCCGCGGGCGCCGCGGCGCCGAGCGAGACAATCTCGTCGAGCGTGATCTCGGGCGAGAGCCAAAACGCACCGACTCCGCGCTCGGCAAGCGCCTCCATGCAGGGCGTGTTGTGCACCGGCAGGCAAGAGCGAATCTCGGCCGTGGCGCCAACCTGGGCGGCCAGGGCAAGCTCAGAGGTGTTGCCAATAGCGACCGTGGCGCCGGCAACAACCCACGGGTCGATGCGTACGTGGTCAACGGCGCGGCAGACCTCGTCGAGTACGGGCACGATACCCTGCTCAAATGCATCGGCAGGGGAGAGTCCGACAGCCTCGAGCGCGTCGGTGGTCATATAGATGCGCGTTGCACCCTCCGCGCGGGCTGCCTCGGCGGCCTCGAGCGAGGTGACGGTGGCGCAGATCTGCGGCTCGTCGCGGTAGTGCTTGGGCATGGGGCGCGTACATTTGTCGAGCACCGGCAGCTCGAGCGTTTTCGCGCGCTCCTCGTACGGTGCCAGAATGGCCTCTTCAAGCGCCTTACAAGCGGCGGCGCGCACCTTGTGCACGGCGGAAAAGCCCATACCGCAGCCGGCGTCGAGCGAAACGTCAAAGCTTGCGGCCTCAAAGGGAGAGGAGCCCATGCGCCCGACGTGCTCAACCAGATCGGATGCCTCGACGGCGCGGGTCTTGGCAGCCTCGACGGTAAAGCCCGTGGCCGTGGCCGTAAGCGAAGGGTCGTCGCAGCAGGTGAGCGTAACGGTAAACGGCTCGCCCAGACGCGCCACAACGGACACGTCTACGGCGCGGCGGCGCAGCACATCGCGTTTGAGCGCAGCCCCGGCGGCGTCAATGGCGCGCTGGCTTCGAATCACGCGCACGCGGCAGCCCTCGGGCATGCTGCGGGGCACGCGGCACTCGATGATGTCGCCCGCGGCGGCATCATCGGCGGCAATGGTGGTCAGGAACTGGTCAAACTCGTTATCGTGACGAAGCTCCAGCAGGTCGCCCTTGCCCACGGGCTCAAACAGCTCAATGCGGGCGATGGCGGCGCGGCGACGGCGGTCGTCGGGCTTGAGTCCGCGTACATCGCGGTTGGCCAGACGGCTGCCCAGCACCGTGCCCACAATCTGGCCGCGGTTGTTGGAGCGCTCGTAGCTCATCATCTCGTCGCCCGAGGTGCCATCCTGGTAGGCGTGCGTAAAGTCGCGGTTAAAGCAGCGCTTGAGCTGTCGTTGGCGGGCGGCATCCTCATCCTTGGAGGTCGAAACATCGGCCAGCATGTCATCAATCTGGTGACGATACACATCGACGATGGAATACACGTAATCGGGGGCCTTCATGCGGCCCTCGAGCTTGAGCGATGCGGCGCCGGCGTCATACAGACGGCGAACAAGCTGTGAGGTGTTGGTGTCACGCGGGCACAGCGCGCGCTCGCGACCGGCAGGGGAGAGCGCGCGACCGTTCTCGTCGATCAACTCGTAGGGCAGGCGGCAGGGCTGGGCGCACATGCCGCGGTTGGCCGATCGTCCCGCCATGGCAAAGCTCGACAGCAGGCACAGGCCCGAGTAGCAAAAGCAGATGGCGCCATGGCTGAAGACCTCAAGGTCCACATCGGGCGCGGCGTCGTGAATGGCGGCGATTTCGTCGATGGAGAGCTCGCGCGAGAGAGTCACGCGGTCGGCGCCCTGCTCACGGCACCAAAGGGTTCCGCGGTCGTCGTGGATGTTCGCCTGGGTCGAGATATGTGTCTCGATGCCGGGCATGGTGCGCTTGGCCTCAAAGAACAGACCCCAGTCCTGGATAATGAAGGCATCGGCGCCCAGCGTGGAGCAGCGATGAATGAGCTGCAGTGCATCGCCCATCTCGGACTGCTTGATGACGATGTTGACCGTGACGTAGACGCGCGACCCGGCTAGATGCGCGGCGCGGCAGGCTTGCTCAAAGGCCTCGTCGGTAAAGTTGGTTGCCTTGCGGCGGGCGTTGAAGCTGCCCATGCCGCAGTAGATGGCGTCTGCCCCGGCGGCGAGCGCGGCGGCAAAGGGCTCCGGGCCTCCGGCGGGGGCCAAAAGCTCGGGCCTGCGGTTAGTGGTTCGGCTGGCGGTTGCGGTCATATCCTGCCTTTCAAAATGCTCAGATATTCAAAAGTATAGTGGCGTCGCTGCGGTGGGCGACGCCCGCAGCCTAAGCAGGACAAAGTCTTCAGCAGCTTGGACTGGCTGCTCCACATGAGAACCGTTCAGCGGTTCGGGGAAACCGTTGGGCGATAAAATATTCTCGCAAGCTGATAATATTCTTGCATCAAACAGAAACCTTGAGTACTATCCCAATCAAGCGCGGTGTTCAGACCGAACTGTGCCTCCCGGTGTGAACACCGCGCTCACGCTCTCTCAATTGATCGTAAGGAGAAAAACATGAGCAAGACCGTCGTGTCTTCCGATAACGCACCCGCAGCCATCGGCCCGTATTCCCCCGGTATCCAGGCCGGCAACATGGTGTTCCTGTCCGGCCAGCTGGGCATCGATCCCGCGACCGGCAAGATGCCCGAGGGCGTCGAGGCCCAGGCCAAGCAGTCCCTCGCCAACGTCGAGGCCCTGCTGACCGCTGCCGGCGCTACCTTTGCCGATGTCGTCAAGACCACGGTCTACCTGGCCGACATCGCCGACTTCGCCGCCGTGAACGAGATCTACGCCTCCAAGTTTGAGGCCCCGTTCCCCGCGCGCAGCGCCTTCCAGGTTGCCGCCCTTCCGGCTGGCGGTCTGGTCGAGATCGAGGTCGTTGCCGCTCTCTAAGGCGTTGGCCACAACTAAACATGACATGCAAAAAGACCCTGCAGCGCGTGCGAGCTGCAGGGTCTTTTATCAAGTGACGGATCGCTTGTGGAGCCGCACTCCATTTTGCTCGTTAGCCTTCCTTGCGGACTTTTTGCAGGTAGCGGTAGACGCTGGGCTCAGAGATGCCCAGCGCGGCGGCGGCGCAGGCCACGGCGCCCTTGAGCATGAACACCCCGTTACCGTTGAGGTGGCGAATGACGTCCACGCGGTCGCTCTGACCAAGCGACGCTACATCCAGCCCGCGCGCGCTCAGCAACTCGGCAATGCTGCGGTCGATGAGCTCCTGTGTAGACTCCGAAAGGCTTTCGACCTCGATAGGGGCGGGCTCCGTGCGCGTCGGCGCCGCGTCGAAGCACGCCATGAGCTGCTGCGCCATGGCGTTGATGGAGCGCACGGTCGAGAGGTCGGTGTTGACGCAGAGCATACCGACGATCTCATCATTCTCGCGGATAAAGTACGTCGCTGACTCCAACGTCTTGCCGCCGGCACCGCGCCCCTCGTAGCCCGTAATAAACGGCAGGTCGCGATACTTGGCGTCGTGCATGATCTTGAGTGCCAGATCGGTGGCGGGACCGCCGACCTTGCGGCCGCTCACGATGCCGTTGCGAATATCGACGATGGCGTGGTCGGGATCCGAGAAATCGTGCAGCACGATTTCGCTGTTTTTGCCGAGTATCTGCTCCAGAAAATCGACCATCGGCAAAAAGCGACGTACGGTCTCGTTCACGGGCAACTCCTTTGGGTGAAATCGGAAATGTTCATAACAATTTTTTCTCATGGTAACACGCTGCCCATCATCTCGTATATCCGCAGGTACATTGCGTAATGCAGACGAACGGTAGGAATTTAGCGGTAAACGGTTGACCAAAAGAAATGTTAGATGTTATTTTGACCAGACACTTTCCTGACCTGCGGAAATGCGTAATTTCAGCTGAAGAATAGTCTGATAACAAAAAATTATTATTGAGAATGAGAATCATCTTTAATACGATATGCAATGAAGGCACAACCTCAACCCCGCACTGCGTCACAATAGAGCGTCAGATGCGAAAACAACTACTTCGAGGATTGGTGGTCAAATGACCCAGGAGACGGTTACGAACGGCACTGAAGCCCTGTTCACTCGCGAAGGCATGCCTCCCGTTAAGGAAATGATCCCGTGTGCCCTTCAGCACGTACTGGCATCGTTTGCCGGCATCATTACCCCGGCGGTCATCATGGCCGGCGTCTACGGCTTTAATAGCCAGCAGAGTACCGACATCATCCAGGTCGCGCTCATTCTTTCGGCGATCGACACGGCCCTTCAGGCCTTCGCTCCCTTCCGTCGCATCGGCGGCGGCCTGCCCATCGTCATGGGCGTTTCGTTCGCGTTCCTGCCGGCCCTCCAGGCCATGGGTGCCTCGGGCTTTAGCTTTGGTGCGCTGCTGGGCGGCGAGATCGTCGGCGGCGCCGTCGCGGTCCTCTTTGGTCTGGCTTACAGCAAGATTAAGTGGCTGTTCCCGCCCGTCGTGACCGGTACGGTCATCTTCTCCATTGGCGTCTCTCTCTATCCCACGGCTGTCAAGTATATGGCCGGCGGTATGGGTACGCCGCTGTGGGGCACCCCGCAGGCCTGGTGCGTCGCTCTTATCACCTTCGCCGTGGTCTTTGCGCTCGCCAACTTTGGCAAGGGCACGCTCAAGCTGGGATCCGTGTTCTTTGGCATGATCGTTGGCATGATCGTCTCCATCCCCTTTGGCATGATCGACTTCTCCAGCGTCGCCACCGCTCAGGTCTTCGCCCTTCCCAAGCTCATGCCCTACGCGCTCGAGTTTGATCCCGAGGTCTGCATTACCCTCGCCGTCGTGTTCCCCATGGTCGCCATCCAGGTTATCGGCGACGTCTCCGCTGCCTGCCTTGGTTCCATCGACCGTATGCCCACCGAGCGCGAGCTCTCCGGCGCCATCGTGTCCCAGGGCCTCACCTCTATGGTCGGCGGCCTGCTGGGCGGTCTTCCCACCAGCGCCCTTGGCCAGAACGTGGGCATCATCTGCTCCAACAAGGTCGTCAACAAGTGGGTCTTTGTGATCATCGCGGCCGTCTTTGCCATCGCCGGTCTGTTCCCGCAGCTCTCTGCCGTCCTTTCCGCTATCCCGCAGCCCGTCATCGGCGGCGCGACCGTCGGCGTCTTTGGCACCATCACCATGAACGGCGTGCGCATGTTCACCCGCGAGGGCCTCACGCAGCGCACTACCACTATCGTCGGCACCTCCGTCGTCTTTGGCCTGGGTATCTGGATGGCCAGCGGTTGCCTTGCCGGCGAGGGTATGCCCGCCTGGGTGTCCACCGTCATCGGCTCCAATGCCGTAACCCCCACCGCCATCATGGCCATTGTCCTTAACCTGATCCTTCCGCAGACGCCGGTCGTGGCTCAGCACATCGATGCTGCCAAGGACGCTGCCGTGGATCTGGTCTTGCCCGAGAGCAAGAAGTAACCAATTCGGTGCTATTCGTCGGCGGACGCATCGCCTCGTCCGCCGACGCCATGCGGCGCCAAGCCGCACTTCAAAGGGTTTGTCCCTTTGGTGAAGCGTTGACGGGAGAGGGCCCGTTTCCGGTGTAGGCCGGCGCTTCGCACTCCGCCATGTCAGAGGTGTCAAACCCCGCCTCTGATGTTGAAGGGAGCATCCATGCTTCTGGTCGCTAACGGTTCCGTCTTTACTCGCAACGCTCAGACCCCGTTCATTCCCAACGGTGCGGTCGCCATTGACGGAAATACGATCGTCGAAGTGGGCCCCGAGTGCGAGCTCAAGGCCAAGTACCCGGATGCCGAGTACGTCGACGCCCAGGGCAACCTCATCATGCCCGGACTCATCAACTGCCACACCCACATCTACTCGGGTCTGGCCCGCGGCCTTGCCATTAAGGGCTGCAACCCCACCAACTTCCTGGAGAATCTCGAGCAGCAGTGGTGGAAGATCGATGACAACCTGACGCTCGACGGCACCAAGGCCAGCGCCTATGTCACGATTTTGGACTCCATCCGTGATGGTGTCACCACGATCTTCGATCACCATGCGAGCTTCTGCGAGATCCCGGGAAGCCTCTTTACCATTAAGGATGCAGCTCAGGAGCTGGGCATGCGTTCGTGCCTGTGCTACGAGGTCTCCGACCGCCGCGGTCAGGAAAAATGCGACCAGGCCATTGCCGAGAACGCCGAGTTTGCCCAGTGGGCCGCCAAGGAGCGTCGCGATAACGACAACCATATGATCGCCGCCATGTTTGGCGGTCACGCCACCTTTACACTGTCGGACGAGACCATGGACAAGATGGCAGAGGCCAACAACGGCCTGACCGGCTTCCACATCCACGTGTGCGAGGGCATGAACGACGTGTGGGATTCCCGCCTCAACCGCGGTGGCATCAGCCCCGTCGAGCGCCTGCTGCAGCACAACCTGCTGGGTCCCGACACCATGCTGGGCCACTGCATCCACGTGACGCCTGCCGAGATGGATATCGTCAAGGAGTCCGGCACCTGGCTCGTCAACAACCCCGAATCCAATATGGGCAATGCCGTGGGCTGCGCCCCCGTGCTCGAGTTCTTCCGCCGCGGTATTCCCGTGTGCATGGGCACCGATGCCTACACCCACGATATGCTCGAGAGTCTTAAGGTCTTCCTGATCATTCAGCGCCACAACGCCGCCATGCCCAACGTGGGCTGGTGCGAGGCCATGACCATGCTGTTCGAGAACAACGCCAAGATGGCGAGCAAGTACTTCGATCGCAAGCTCGGCGTGCTCGAGGCCGGCGCTGCCGCCGACGTCATCGTCATGGACTACAAGCCCTTTACGCCGCTGAGCGAGGAGAACATCGACGGCCACATGCTCTTTGGCATGATGGGCAAAAACTGCCGCACCACCATCATCAACGGCCGCGTCCTGTACAAGGATCGCGAGTTCGTTGGCATTGATGAGGACAAGATCAACGCGTGGACCATGGCTGAGTCCAAGAAGCTCTGGAGCACGCTCAACGATCGCACCTACTAATTCACAAGTAGATTCGCGCGCGTCGGATGTTTCGCCGCATCCGGCGCGCGCATAGGCGGCCTCCGCGGGGTCGCCGGCGCTGTGCTAGCGCTACACCGTATTTGCGCCCGCCGCGCGGTCTCGCCGGGCGTTACAGAGAGGAGCTCACTATGAGCGACATCATGAGGCCGATCCCGTTTTCGCAGCTGATGAACTGGATCATCGAGGAGCACAAGACTCAGGGCGCCGTCTTTGGCGTGCGCAAGATGGTCACGACCAACCAGGAGGGCGCGCTTCCCATTTTTGACGAGCGCATCGAGACCCCGTTTGGCCCGGCCGCCGGCCCCAACACGCAGCTTGCCCAGAACATCGTGGCATCCTACGTGGCCGGTTCCCGCTTCTTTGAGCTCAAGACCGTTCAGGTGATGGACGGCGAGGAGCTCTCCAAGTGTGTGAACAAGCCCTGCATCGTGGCGCAGGACGAGTGCTACAACTGCGAGTGGTCGACCGAGCTCGAGGTTCCGCAGGCCTTTGCCGAGTACGTGAAGGCATGGTTTGCCTGCCACCTGATCGCTCGCGAGTACGGTCTGGGCAGCCCGGACGGCTTTGTCTTCAACATGTCGGTGGGCTATGACCTCGAGGGTATTAAGAGCCCCAAGGTCGATGCCTACATCGAGGGCATGAAGGACGCCAGCGGCTCCGACGTCTGGAACGAGTGCCGCACGTGGGCGCTCGCCAACCTGGACAAGTTTGAGCATGTCGATGCCGCGTTTGTCGAGTGCATCCCGGCGCGCGTCTCCAACTCCATTACCGAGTCCACGCTGCATGGCTGCCCGCCGGCGGAGATCGAGCGCATCGCGACCTACCTCATCACCGAGAAGGGCCTCAACACCTACATCAAGTGCAACCCCACACTGCTGGGCTATGAGTTTGCCCGCCAGCGTCTGAACGAGCTGGGCTTTGACTACATCGTCTTCGATGACACGCACTTCCGCGAGGACCTGCAGTGGGCCGATGCCGTGCCCATGTTCGAGCTCCTGATTGCCCTGTGCGCCGAGCGCGGCCTGGAGTTTGGCGTCAAGCTGACCAACACGTTCCCCGTCGACGTGACGAGAAACGAGCTGCCCTCCACCGAGATGTACATGTCCGGCCGTTCGCTGTTCTCGCTGACCATCGAGGCTGCCCGCCGCATTACCGAGCAGTTTGATGGCAAGCTGCGCATCAGCTACTCCGGCGGCGCCACGGTCTACAACATCCGTGCTCTGTACGATGCCGGCATTTGGCCCGTTACCTTGGCGACCGACGTGCTCAAGCCCGGTGGCTACGAGCGCTTTAGCCAGATGGCAGGCGAGTTTACCGACCTGGATGGTAAGCCGTTCGCGGGCGTCTCTCTCGAGGCCGTGACTGCGATTCAGACCGATTCGCTCACCAACCCGCTCTACAAGAAGCCGCTGCGCCCGCTGCCCGACCGCAAGGTCGCCGGCAAGAGCCCGCTTTCCGACTGCTTTACCACGCCGTGCCGTATGAGCTGCCCCATTCAGCAGGACATTCCCGCCTACTTGGCGGCTGTTGACGAGGGCCGCTACGAGGACGCGCTCAACATCATCATCGAGCGCAACGCCCTGCCGTTCATCACCGGCACCATCTGCCCGCATCCTTGCGGTCGTGCCTGCGAGCGTGCGTTCTACGAGCCCGAGGGCGCCCAGATTCGCGCCAGCAAGCTCAAGGCCGCCCGCGAGGCCATGACCGCCGTGCTACCCAAGCTGCGTGCCCAGGCTATCGCCAACGACGGCGAGCGCAACGTTGCCGTTATCGGCGGCGGCCCGGCCGGCCTGGCGACGGCATTCTTCCTGACGCGCGCCGGCGTGCCCGTCACCATCTTTGAGGCCCGCGATTCGCTCGGCGGCGTGGTCCGTCACGTGATTCCCGAGTTCCGCATTGCGAGCGACGATATCTCCCACGATGCCGAGCTCTGCCTGGCCTTTGGCGCCAAGGTTCAGCTCAACGCCCGCGTGGAGTCCATTGACGAGCTCAAGGCCCAGGGCTTTACCGACGTGGTCGTGGCCACCGGTGCCTGGATGCCCGGCTCTGCGGGCCTGGGCGAGGGTGCCGAGTTCGATGTGCTGGAGTTCCTCGAGGCCGCCAAGAAGGGCGAGAAACTCGAGCTGGGCGAGGACGTCGTGGTCATTGGCGCCGGCAACACCGCCATGGATGCGGCTCGCGTGGCCAAGCGCCTGACTGGCGTGAAGAACGTGCGCCTGGTGTATCGCCGCACCAAGAAGCAGATGCCCGCCGACGAGGAAGAGCTCGATCTTGCTCTTGCCGACGGCGTTGAGTTCTGCGAGCTGCTGGCGCCTAAGGCGCTCAACGGCGCCGTGCTGACCTGCGATGTTATGGAGCTTGGCGAGCCGGATGCAAGCGGCCGTCGCAGCCCCGTCGCCACGGGCGAGACCGTCGAGCTTTCCGCCACCACGGTGATCTGCGCCGTGGGCGAGGGCATCGATGCCAGCCTGTACGATGCCGCGGGCGTCGAGCACGACCGTCGCGGCCGTCTTGCCGCCACCTCCACCGGCGTCGAGGGCGTTTGGGCTGCCGGCGACTGCCGTCGCGGTCCTGCCACCGTGGTCGAGGCTATCGCCGATGCCGCCGAGGTCGCCCGTGCCATCGCCGGCGTGGACTTTAACAAGTACGCCGACCAGAATGCTCAGGCCGGTCGCGAGGACGCCTGCTACGAGCGCAAGGGGTCGCTGTGCCGCGACAAGCGCAACTGCACGAAGACCCGCTGCCTGGGCTGCGGCTCGGTGTGCGAGGTCTGCTGCGACGTGTGCCCCAACCGCGCCAACGTGGCAATTAAGGTGCCGGGCCTGGCCAAGCATCAGGTCGTCCACGTCGACGGCATGTGCAACGAGTGCGGCAACTGCGCCGTGTTCTGCCCCTACCAGGAGGGTCGTCCCTACAAGGACAAGCTCACCCTGTTCTGGAGCGAGCAGGACATGGAGAACTCCGAGAACGAGGGCTTCCTGGCTGTGGACGAGGACCACTTTAAGGTCCGCGTCGCCGGCACGGTCCGCACCGTCTCGGTCGATGCCGTCAACACCGGTCTTCCCGAGGCCGTCCGCCTGACCATCAGGGCTGTGCGCGACAACTATTCGTACCTTCTTAAGAAATAGGCGAGTCTCTTATGGCCAAATCCATTCAACATAACGTGGCCTACGTTGCCTGCGGAAGCGGTTGCGCCTCCGCAGGCGGCGACGCCCGCTGCAGCGAAGGCTGCATTGGCTGTGGCGCCTGCGTCACGGCCTGTCCCCACGGCGCCATTGCGCTGGTCGATGGCATCGCCCGCGTGGATCGCTCCAAGTGCACGGGCTGTGGCCTGTGCGGCATGGCGTGCCCGCAGCGCGTGATTGCCTTCGTTCCCGGCTACCAGAACATTCTGGTGCGCTGCAACAACACCGATAAGGGCGCCATTGCGCGCAAGATCTGCGACACGAGCTGCATCGGTTGCGGTATGTGCGCCAAAAAGTGCCCTGCCGGCGCTATCCACATCGAGGACAACTGCGCCCATATCGACGGCGTGGACTGCCTGTCGTGCGGCATGTGCGCCGTCATCTGCCCGCATGGCGCCATCCACGACCGCACCGGCATCGCCGCCGGCGTGTAGAAGGGAATCACCATGGCACAGGAATTCACTTTTACCGTTAACGGCGTCGAGCGCACGACGACCCAAAACAAACCGCTGCTGCGCTACCTGCGCGACGACCTGCATATCCATTCCGCCAAGGACGGCTGCTCCGAGGGCGCCTGCGGTACCTGCACCATCCATGTGGACGGTGCGGCCGTCAAGGCGTGCGTGCTGACCACCGCTCTTGCCGCCGGTCGCAACATCGTGACCGTCGAGGGCCTGCCCCAGGACGTGCGCGAGGCCTTTGTGTATGCCTTTGGCGCCGTGGGCGCCGTGCAGTGCGGTTTTTGCATTCCCGGCATGGTCATGGCGGGTGCGGCGCTCATCGCCGAGGATCCCGAGCCCACCGAGGAGCAGATCAAGTACGCCATCCGCGGTAACGTCTGCCGCTGCACCGGCTACAAAAAGATTATCGAGGGCATCTCGCTGGCCGCTGCGGTGCTCCGCGGCGAAAAGCAGATCGACGAGGACCTGGAGCGCGGCGATGACTACGGCGTGGGCAAGCGCGCCTTCCGTATTGACGTGCGCAAGAAGGTGCTCGGCGAGGGCAAGTATCCCGACGACATCGACGAGCTCGATCAGCCGGGCCTGACCTATGCCAGCGCGGTGCGCTCCAAGTATCCGCGCGCCCGCGTGCTCTCCATCGACACCTCCAAGGCCGAGGCCCTGCCCGGTGTGGTGGGCATCCTGCGCGCCGAGGACGTGCCGGTCAACCAGGTCGGCCACCTTATCCAGGACTGGGATGTCATGATCGCCCAGGGCGATATCACCCGCTGCGTGGGCGATGCCATCGTGCTGGTGGTTGCCGAGGACGAGGCGACGCTCGAGAAGGCCAAGAAGCTCGTAAAGATCGATTACGAGCCGCTGGAGCCCGTGCGTAACATTTCCGAGGCCAGGGCCGCCAACGCCCCGCGCCTGCACGACAGCTTCTTTGCCTTTGGCAACACGGTGGAGCTCAAGGACAACGTGTGCCAGAGCCGTCACGTGACGCGCGGCGATGCCGCCAAGGCGCTGGCCGAAAGCGCGTTCACCGTGGCGCAGCGCTTTACCACGCCCTTTACCGAGCATGCCTTCTTGGAGCCCGAGTGCGCCGTCGCCTTCCCGTACAAGAACGGCGTCAAGGTGCAGTCGACCGACCAGGGTGCCTACGACACGCGCAAAGAGTGTGCCCACATGTTTGGCTGGGACAACGAGCCCGAGCGCGTGGTCGTCGAGACCATGCTCGTGGGTGGCGGCTTTGGCGGCAAGGAGGATGTGTCCATCCAGCACCTGGCCGCGCTCGCCGCATATAAGTTCCAGCGTCCTGTGAAGTGCAAGCTCACGCGCGCCGAGTCGCTCGCGTTCCATCCCAAGCGCCACGCCATGGACGGCACCTTTACACTGGGCTGCGACGCCGAGGGCAACTTTACCGGTCTGGACTGCGAGATCAACTTTGACACCGGCGCCTACGCGTCGCTGTGCGGCCCGGTGCTCGAGCGTGCCTGCACGCATGCCGTCGGCCCCTACAAGTACCAGAACACTGACATTCGCGGCTTTGGCTACTACACCAACAACCCGCCCGCCGGCGCGTACCGCGGCTTTGGCGTTTGCCAGTCCGAGTTTGCGCTCGAGAGCCTGATCGACCTGCTGGCAGAAAAGGTCGGCCTGGATCCGTGGGAGATTCGCTACCGAAACGCTATCGAGCCGGGCGAGGTTTTGCCCAACGGCCAGATTGCCGACTGCTCCACGGCGCTTAAGGAGACGCTGCTCGAGGTCAAGGATGCCTACTACGCGCATCCCGGACACGCCGGTATCGCCTGCGCTATGAAGAACGCCGGTGTGGGCGTGGGCCTGCCCGATGCCGGCCGCTGCAAGATCCGCATCGAGAACGGCGTGGCCGTGGTCTATGCCGCCACGTCCGACATCGGCCAGGGCTGTAACACCGTCTTTTTGCAAGACGTTGCCGAGGCATGCGGCCTGCCGCTTCGCTGCATCGCCAACGGCGAGTGCTCCACCGAGAACGCTCCCGACTCCGGCACCACGTCTGGCTCGCGTCAGACGGTCGTGACCGGCGAGGCCGTGCGCGGTGCCGCCTTCCTGCTGCGCGATGCCATGCTTGATATCGAGGCCGGCAAGTCTGCGCCCGCCGCTCCCGTGAGTGCGCATGGCGACGGCGTCAAGATCGAGTATGACGACGGCCGCGCCTATCAGCTGCACACGCAGGAACTCGTCGCCGGCCAGGGTATGCACCCTCAGGATCCCGCGGCCGCCATCAAGGCGCTCGAGGGATGCGAGTTTGGCTACGTGTACCTGGAGCCGACCGACAAACTGGGCGCCGACGTTCCCAATCCCAAGAGCCACATCTGCTACGGCTTTGCCACGCATGTGGTCATTCTGGATGATGACGGCCGCGTGAGCGAGGTCTACGCCGCGCACGATTCCGGCAAGGTGGTCAACCCCATCTCCATCCAGGGTCAGATCGAAGGCGGTGTGCTCATGGGTATGGGTTACGCACTTACCGAGGACTGGCCGCTCAAGGACTGCGTGCCCCAGGCAAGGTACGGTACGCTCGGGCTGTTCCGTGCACCCGAGATTCCGGATATCCACGCTATCTACGTGGAGAAGGACGAGCTGTTGCCCGTGGCATACGGCGGCAAGGGCATCGGCGAGATCGCAACGATCCCCACGGCGCCCGCCGTGCAGAACGCCTACCGCGCGTTTGACGGCAAACTACGTCCAGATCTGCCCATGGTGGATACGCCCTACAGCCGCGCCCGTCGCCGCGGGTAGGGTAGGGTGCGGACAGCATTGCTGACGGGCTGTTCGCGCTCAACACCAACTGCATATGCTGCGCCTTTGGCCCCAGCTCCATCGCGAGCCGGGGCCTTTTGTTTGGAGCGCCTCCGCATGCGGAAGCTGCGTCCCAGAATTTCGCTTCAGAGTGGGATGCCGTTTCCGGCTGAACCCTCTGGCGGAAAGTTCATCCCAGAATTGACGCTCGGAGTGGGACACAGTTTCCGGATGGAACCTCAGCGGAAATTGCGTCCCAGTTTGAGCGTCTATTCCGGGATGCAGTTTCCGCTGGGCGCTTCAGCCGGAAAGCGTGTCCCGTTCTGGGCCTTGATTCCGGGACACGGTTTCCGCTAGGTATGCCATATGGAAGGCGCATCCCATTCTGAGCACTCAATCTGAGATATGGTTTCCGCGGTGCCGCCAACTGGAAAGTGTGCCCCAGTTTGATGGGCAGGCGGGCATAAGCTCAACAGCTCCTACAGGTCCACCTCGTTGAGCCATGTCGGCAGCGCGGTCTGCCGGATGCCTGCCGTCTGTAGCTTTTTGGCGAGCACTCCTGCCGAGCGGACCTCGCTGATGGTAAAGCGCAGCAGAGGGTGACCGTAGAGCGATAGGTGCGCCTCGCGCTGTCGTTCGGCAACGAGCGCCTCGGCGGTGGTGCGTCCGGCCAGCATGGTCTGGTCGGTATATTTGATGAGCCCGTCGAGCTCGCCCAGCGTGAGTTCCCGCGCCTGGCGCTCCCAGGCAAAGTCCGTTCGTATGGGCTTGGCCGAATTGAAGGGGTCCGTCAGCTCGTATTGAAGCCAATCGGGCGCAAAGCCCGTCTCGATCATGACGGCTCGGGCGACCGATTCCCCGCCGCTCTCGGCGCGGGCGTCGGCATATCGAAGCGTTGTGAGAGCCGTACGAATCGCGCGACCATTGCGGGCAGTTGCTCGTTGCTCGACGGCCTCCATCAGCTGTTCCCGCACAAGGACGAGCTTTGAGATCGCCGAATCGGCAATGGGCATACCGTCGGCAAAACCGGTCTGCAACAGGCAATCTGTAACCGTTTGGATGGGCGGCGTTACCGATATGCCGGCTCTGCGTTTTGCTCCGGCCGGCTCAATCTGGTGCCGCTGAATATGTGCGCCCGGACGAGCCGACGGCTTGGTGGTACTGCAGACATGCACGACATTCAGGTGTCGCCACGAGACCTCGAGCCCCAGCAGACAGGCGGCCGAAAACGAGCAGAACGTCCAATCGGGGTGGATGATCGCAAGGGCGCGGAGGATTTCGCAATGGCGTTGCGCTCGGTTGAGTTCATCCCAGCGCGTTTTTCGCGCAAACAACCCCGGCATGGGCGAGACAACCGTGCCGCCGGTGCGCCGAAGGAGCGCTTTTCGGATCGCCGTGCTCGGGGGAATCAGGCAGCGCCCCTCTTGTTCGGCTTGAGTGAGCAGTTGGTCGATGAGCTGGTCATTGCAATGGGTCATGAGCTACCGCCTCCTTTTGGGTAGCAAAAACGTATCAGCTGGAACTTGCCGCTCAGCTGACCAAAAGCTGACCAAAATCTAACCATGCAGGTAGATGACCTGCTTTTGGCAACATATTTCTTGTTTGAATCGGTGGGCGGTAATCGGCGACCGTGAACGGTAACTGGATATGAAGTCTTGGTAAGTTTCGGGACGTGTACTTTTTGAAAAAGAGCATTCTATCTGCTGTTTTGTGTTTCTGGATCGCATATTTGAAGGCATGTGATAAGGGCGGCGGACTGTCGCCTTGTATCTGCGGAAACTGTGACCCGGAATTGCCACTCGGAATGGGACGCGCTTTCCGGATGGGATGCTTGGCGGAAACTACGGCCCAGTTTTGGCTCCAGAATGGGATGCATTTTCCGGAACGGTCCACGTGCGGTGGTGTACCGCCCCTTTCGTGTGCGCCGCTTGTCGAATTACGTTATAGCTAGCTATATTATAGGAAGGTATAATATAGCTAGCTATAACGTAAAGGAAGGATGGCCCTATGTTTATCGGAAGAACAGCGGAAATGTCCGAGCTCAATCGACTGTATGGCACGGGCTCCTTTGAGATGCCTGTGATTTACGGCCGCCGTCGCGTGGGTAAAACGCGCCTTATCACAGAGTTCATCCAAGGCAAGAGGGCTATTTACTTTCAAGCTCGTCGTACCAATGCAGAGGCAAACCTGCACGGCTTTAGCCAGGCGATACTTGCGGGTTCGGTTGGTGCTGCAGGCGTGTCGTTTCGTAGTTTTGACGAGGCGTTCGATGCATTGGCCACCATGGCTCGCGCGGAACGTTTGATTGTCGTGATTGACGAGTATCCCTATCTCGCCCAATCGAATCCCGAGATCAGCTCGTTGCTGCAAGACAAGATTGATCACCTGTACAAAGAGACCAGGCTCATGCTGATCCTATGCGGCTCGTCTCTTTCGTTTATGGAGGAACAGGTGTTGGGCTACGAGAGCCCACTATACGGTAGACGTACGGCCCAGTTTAAGATCATGCCGCTCGATTTTACGACGACCCTCGGGTTGTGGCAGAGCATGGGTCGCGAAGACGCTGCAGTTTGCTATGGCATGACAGGTGGCATTCCTGCATATATCGAGAAAGTCGATCCTGCTGCACCGCTCAAGGACAACATCAAACGTCTTTTTCTTACTCCTACGGGCTATCTCTTTGAGGAGCCGAGTAACCTGCTATTGCAAGAGTGCCGCAATCCCGAGCAATATGATGCGATCGTGCAAGCAATTGCTCAGGGGCGCTCGAAGATCTCGGAGATTGCGAGCTCTACGGGAATCCCTGCGAGCAACGTAAAGAGCTATGTGGATAAGCTGGCGTCGCTTGGGATTGTCGAGCGCGAGCTGCCCCTAAACGAGACGAGCAATAAGCGAGCCGTGTATCTGCTGAGCGACCAGATGTTTAGGTTCTGGTACAAGTTTGTTCCGCAGAACATCGGGCTGATTCAAAACGATATGGCCGAGATGGCGTATAAGCGCATTGAGCCGCACGTATCGGATTACATGGGCACGGTCTTTGAGCTTATATGCAGGCAATACGTGTACGAACTCGCACGCGCGGGCCAGCTCGATGTGGTTCCGGCAAGCGTTGGGCGCTGGTGGGGGACGGATAATCGCACGCATACGCAGGAAGAAATCGACTTGATTGTTGACGATGGCGAGGGCGCTGCGCTGTTTGCGGAGTGCAAATGGCGCAATGAACCGGTAGGCGAGGATGTTCTGGAAAAGCTCGTGTACCGAAGCGAGCTCTTTAGACGGCAACGAAAAAGCTATGCACTTTTCTCAAAAAGCGGCTTTACGCAGGGATGTCGGGATGCTGCGGAGAGTAGGGGAGACGTCAAGCTGATCTCGTTTGCCGAGATGTGAGGGCGGGGATAATGAAGCGCGTCCTGATTTGATGCTGGGAATGGGATGTGCTTTCCTTTTGCGACCTTTGGCGGAAAGTGCGTTCCAGATTTCGGCCTCAGAGTGGGATGCCGTTTCCGGATCGGGCCTCAAGCGGAAATTGCATCCCGGAATGAGCGCTCAGAACGGGATGAACTTTCCCAACGAGGTCGCATGCGGAAGCTGTGTCCCGGATTCTGACTCCAGAGTGGGATGCCGTTTCCGGCTGAGGTCTCTGGCGGAAGCTGTATCCCGGAATCGAGCTTCAGAGTGGGACGTGCTTTCCCGTCAGGAGCTCAAGTGGAAACTGCGTCCCGGATTCAAGCCTCGGAATGGGACGTGCTTTCCGAATGGGCTTCAAGCGGAAACTGTGTCCCAGAATCGACATGGCTTCAAGTGGAAAGCGCGTCTTAGAATGCCGCGCCGGCGTTTTTGGCGGTCGTGGTTGGAAAGGGGAGCATTGCCTACGCGCGCGACGACGGCGTGGCGGTGATTCCCATGGCGGCACTTGGGGCATAGTGGTTTTGCGGGGCGCCGGGCCTTCATTACCGAAAATCCATTTGGTAAACCAGATGCTCGCGGATAGAATAAAGTCGACGGCAGCCCAAATAGTGAAGAGCTGGGCAGCGCCGTTGCTTGGTCAAGAGGTCAGTGCCTTAATGGCAGCGACTTGTTATGCTTCGAATGCTGCTTGAGTGCCTCGGAAAGTTCGATAAGCGCCGTGAAGAGCGAGACCAAAGCAACCAAGAGCTCTACGAGCTCTGATGGGCCCGGGATGACCGCTGATTCAAGTCACCGGGCCTAAATCTTTTTCACACATTCGAATAGGCGGGCGACTCTTTTGGGGCTGTCTGCGTGGCGCGTGCCTGGTGCATGGCACTGCATCCCGCTTTTGCGTCCGCACGGGCGGCTACGCTTACCGCAACGTAGCCATTCGTGGAAAGGACGGATGCCATGTCGATGGATAAAACTGGGTTCGTGAGCGTTGGCGCCGAGATCGAGGACGAGGTGATGCCCGATCGCGTCGTGTTTAGCATCTGCTTTGGGGGAAGCTTCGATACCAAGGAGGCGTGCCTGAACGACTACAACGCCGATCGCGTTAAGGTCGCTGCGGCATTGGTGCCCTTTGGTTTGGATGACGAGCTAACGTGTCGCGGTTACGCCTGCTACGCGCGAACGACACGCAGAAAGGCGACGATCACTGGCTATAGCTACCATGCCTACGGCACAATCGCCGCGTCGATTGACGCCGTCGATGTCGCCGCTATATGGACGGCTCTTAACACCTGCGGTTCGCGCGCCGACATGAGCGTAGGTTTTGATCTAGCCGACCGGCGTGCTGCCGAGGATGCCCTCATCGCCCGCGTCGTCAAGCGAGCCCGCAACAATGCGCAGGCGCTTGCGGCGGCATCGGGTTCTAAGCTGGATGGCGTCAAGCATATCTCCTACAACAGTCAGCTTGGCAGCATGGATCGGCTTTGCTATGCAAGTGCGGCCGATTTTGCGCTCGGAGCTCCTGCGGGATCGGCTGATTCCAAGGTGACGGTGCTGGAGCCAGAGCCTATCGAGGTCGAGTGCTCCGTGGATGTGGAATGGTGGCTGGAGTAGAGGGGCGAGCCCGGGCGAGCCCCGGACTTCGTAACCGAAATTCCATTTGTTAAACCTGGCGCCCGTGGGTAAAATAAAGTCGACGGCAGCCCAAGTGGTGGAATGCTGGGCAGCGCCGTTACTTCGATTAAGGGGTCAATGCCTTAACGGCGTCGACCCCTCTTCTTTTGCTTCGTACGCTGCTTAAGTGCCTCGGAAAGTCCGATAAGCGCCGTGAGGAGCGAGACCAAAGCGGTCAGGAGCTTCACAAAATCAATCAGATCGGTCATGGGCATCACCTCCCGTCGCATGGAGGGCGCTGCCCGGCACATGGAACTGCCGTCAACAATAACCAGTCTATCAAACTGCAGCCATAAATACGAATATATGTTCGATAATAACAGCGATCTGACCATCTCAAAACGCAGCTTTACGCAAGGATGCCGGGTAGCCGCGCTGGGCGATTTCATGTCCGCACGAGCGCCTATCCTTACGGCAATGTAGCCGCCTATGTAGCAAGCGGCAGGCAACGGAGAAAGGTCCTGACCGTGCCAGACAAAAAGACGCCGTGCATCTCGGCTATCGATACGACGAACTTTGCGCGCCAGATTGTGCTGGACTTTGAGTTTGCGCCGGTGCCAAAGCAG
Source organism: Collinsella sp. (assembly GCA_048187355.1). GTDB lineage: Bacteria > Actinomycetota > Coriobacteriia > Coriobacteriales > Coriobacteriaceae > Collinsella. Next base: position 15,022 of record DBEZDO010000054.1, on the reverse strand, counting down.
CGCCGGCGCCGTGGGCTGCGCAATGAGATTATCGAGGTCGGCGCCGTCAAGCTCGATTACCACGGCAACGTTATGGGCGAGTTCTCGCAGTTTGTGCAGACGGAATTTACCGAAGGCGTTGCGTTCCCCGTCCGCGAGCTTACAGGGATATCGGCCGCGGACACCGCGATGGCCGACCCGCTCTACATGGTGATCAAAAGGCTCAGCGATTGGATCGGTCGCTACTCCGCCCGGGTGGTCTGCTGGAGCGGGGCGGACCGGCGACAGCTTTTGACCGAGTGCCAGGCAAAGCGCATCGACCTTGCCGCTTTTCCTACGGACTGGGCCGACCTGCAGGCGTTTTACACCTCGATCATGAACGTGGGCAGCCACGGGCGTGTCTCTTTGAGTGACGCGGCGACGTGGTTTGGCATCGAGTTCGACGAGTCGACGGGCCACGCCCACAGCGCCTTAGCCGATGCGCGCGTGACCGCCAAGCTGCTCAAGCTGGTGATGGACGGGGACTACCACATGAGCCCGCGCGCCCAGGAAGTCCGCCAGCGGTGGGGGATGGGCGTGCGAGCTCAGACGCGCCTTTCCAGCAAGTGCTTCGAGCTGGGCGATCTGCTGCTGAAGCTGAAGGCGGAGGGGAGGTAGGGGGACGCCCTCCGCCTATGCTGGCGCGGCATCTTATTGCCTAGCAGTTCCTGATGTTGGCAAATGGCTTCCACAGTGGCCAATCGCGATCAGCTGCGCCTCATCATCAAAGCAAAAGTGCAGACGGAATGGATTGCGGCAGTTGCGACCGTCGCCCTTGACGTGCGGCAAGATGCAAATCTGGTTGCCCTTGTAAATGCGCTGGCGAAGCTGCATAAGTTCGAAGCCGATTGTGTCGGTTAACTTTGCTGGCTTTCTTTGCGCCATTCATGGGCATCCCAGAGGTATTCGACTAGCGTCGCCGAACTTCCTACAGCAAGTTTTGCGTGTCTTATGGTCAGTCCTTTATAGCTGTCGGCTTTGCCGTGACCTGTTCCATATGGGTTGCGCAGCTCGGCAATACCGCCGGCGATGTTGCCGAGGCTACTGAGGATGCGCTTTATGGTCCCTCCCGCCGGGAGGTCGGCGTTAATGTCGTCTGTCTCAATGCCGAGGCACTTCATCGTTTCCTTGACAAGCTGCGATACGCCCCAATTGCCCCCATAGTCTCTGCTGTTTTCTTCAAGGATTGTTTTGCAACAACTTTCGATCAGTTCCTTGGACTTACCAATTGCTTCAGTTGGATTGGTCTCTCGCGATGAAAAGAGAGCATCGATTTGTTGACGCATGTAGTCGCTCGTGAAATGGGTCTCAAGTTCCTCACGTTGGGCGAGAACGGAGACGCCTGCTCGTTCTCGCCTCGCAACGGGCTTGCACTTTTCATAAAGAAAATGATGGTTCTTAGCGTCGCGAGCTGTGGAAGTGCCATCCATTTCGCTGGCGTATTCAGGCTGTGCCTCATAGTAATCAAACAGGTCGCATAGCAACTTTGTTCCGCTTACATCAGATTCTTCTTCGATGTACTTGGTGAGAGATCTACCTTTCGATAGGCCGTAATGAGCGCAAAGCGCAACGCCAATGCTGCTTTTAGTAAAAGTGTCGAAGGAGCTTGTTGTGAAATTAAGAACATAGCCGCCACGGTTGAAGAGTCTGAGAAACAACCCTTTTTCAATTTCGGTCATAGCCATTTTTTCTCGCCTTGCAAAACACCTGATACTTCTTGATGAGGCATTATAAGGAGACGATGCAAACTTTCCTAGAGTGGGCGTCATCGCCCGTTGAATCGTGTCCAAGATTATCTGAACGGAAAGCTATTATGTGCAATTCTGGTAGCTCTCTTTTGAACAGCTGTCTTCGCTTGCCCAGATGGGGTCATACGCCTTGAAGCGGTTCCCCTCTGCCTCCCAACATCTCGGGAACCGTAATTGATTCATTATGGTTCCACTTCAACGATTGCCGCGCATGTCGCTGCGCGCTCAATGCAGTTCTTTTATGATGCTTTGTATTGCGTTCTCCTACACACGCTTTAATCTGCGCAAATAATGGTCTTGCTCCATTTTATTGGAGACAATTGCATTGCCTGCCTATCTGCACCAGACGGCTATTTCCCTTTCGCCCTTTGCTAGAATCGTAAGCACATTTGTATTGCATCGTGCAATCGCGGAGGTTCCCATGAAGTACGCCGACCTTATCGACGGAGAAGCCACCCCGAGCGAGCTCAGAAGCTTCCTCGTGGACGGCGAGAACGTGGCGGTAACCATCCGCATCCCCAAGAACATGCGCGATGCCGCCAAGGAGGCGGCCGCTCTCAATGGCGTCAGCTTCACGTCCCTCGTGAAGACGAGCCTCATTGAGTATCTGTCCAAGAAGGAGAACTAACGATGGCGGACATCCGCAAGCTTGAGAACGAGCTCTGGGAGGCAGCAGACGAATTACGTGCCAACTCCAAGCTGACGAGCCAGCAGTACTGTATGCCGGTTCTGGGCCTCATCTTCCTGCGCTATGCATGGGGTCGTTTCAAGCGCGCCGACGAGCAGATCGAAGCTGAGCGTGCCGCTATCACGGGTCGCAAACCGCCCAAGCAGGCAGCGGACTACTCCGCCAAAGGCGCGATGTTCATCCCCGAGGAGGCCCGCTATGACTACTTGCTCAACCTGCCCGATGGTGCCGACATCGGCAAAGCGGTCAACGAAGCCATGGCAAGTATCGCTGCCATTAACCCCTCGCTCGCGGGCGTCCTTCCTGACACCTACGCTGACCTTGGCAATGACCTGTTGCGCAGCGTTATCCGCGTCTTCAACAACCCTGCCCTCGACGAGGAGGGCGATGATATCATCGGCCGCATCTACGAGTACTTCCTCGGCAAGTTTGCTCCAGCGGTGGCAAGCGACGACGGCGTCTTCTTTACGCCCAAGTCGCTCGTCCGCATGATCATGAACGTCATCGAGCCCTCGCGTGGCAAGATGCTCGATCCTGCTTGCGGCTCGGGTGGCATGTTCGTTTCCGCCAGCGACTACGTGCGCGAGCAGGGTGACAACCCCGCTGAGACCATGATGTTCTACGGACAGGAGAAGGTCGACTACAACGCCAAGCTTTGTCTCATGAACATGGCTGTTCACGGCATGCAGGGCAACATCAAGTCGGGCGATGACGCCAACACCTTCTACAACGATGCGCACGCGCTCGACGGCAAGTGTGACTTTGTGGCCGCCAACCCGCCCTTTAACGTGGATAAGGTGAAGCACGCAAAGGCTCTGGACGCCGGTCGCCTGCCGCTTGGCGCACCGAAGTCGAACAAGAAGAAAGAAGTGTCCGCAAGCGGTGCCAACTATCTCTGGATTAATTACTTCTACTCCTACCTCAAGGACACGGGCCGCGCGGGTTTCGTCATGGCGTCCTCCGCGACCGATTCCAACGCCGAGCGCGTCCAACGTCGCAAACTCGTGGAGACCGGCCACGTGGACGTGATGCTCTACGTTGGCAACAACTTCTTCTACACCAAGAGCCTGCCGTGCACGCTGTGGTTCTTCGACAAGGGCAAGCCCGAGGCGCTGCGCGACAAGGTCTTGTTCATCGACGCCCAGCGCTACCACACCGCCGTCTCCACGACGCTTAACGAGTGGACGCCTTGGCAACTCAAGAACCTCTCGGCCATCGTCTGGCTCTATCGCGGCGAGGCGAGCAAGTACCACGATCTCATCGAGGCGTACAAGGACCGTGCGATCGAGATTGCTACGCTGTTTGGCGGCGAGGTGGCAGAGAAGCTCTTGGGTATCGGCGGTGGCGAGGACTTCTCCGCCGCGCACGAGGCGATGCTCGCTGCCATCGAGGGGCAGAAGGCCGCGGCCAAGGCCGAGGTCGATGCCCTGCCCAAGCGCGAGCAGAAGAAGCGCCGTGAGGCCCTTACTGAGGTGACGGCGCGGATGGAGTCCGCGGCTACTGAGATCGGCGAGGCCGTCTGGCTTGTCGAGAAGTTCGGCGAGGGCGAGTACGCGGATGTGCCGGGGCTGTGCAAGGTGGCCACGCGTAATGAGATTCAGGGCGACCAGCCTGCCGAGAAGAGCTCTTGGAGCCTGACGCCGGGTGCCTACGTGGGCGTGCCTCCTGTAGAGGACGACGGCGTGGACTTCCATGAGCGCATGGCCGAGATTCACTCGGAGTTGCTGGAGCTGCAGAAGCGGGGTAACGACCTCATGGCCACTATCGACCGCAACTTCCAGGAGCTGGGACTATGAGCTGCAAACTAAATGATGTCTGCGAGCTGATCGTCGATTGCCCACATTCAACAGAGCCTGACGAGGGCGAGGGATATCCGATTATTCGCACTCCAAACATCGGAGTCGGCTACCTTGATCTCGAGGGTGTTCAACGAGTTTCCAAGGCTGCATACGATAGGCGAAATATTCGCGCCGTTCCACGTCCGAATGATTTGATACTCGCCAGGGAGGCTCCTGCTGGCAATGTTGGCATCATTAGAGAGGGCATGGAGGTGTGCCTCGGGCAAAGAACCGTTCTCATTCGCCCTAAAGCCGAGAAGGTTAGCCCTCTATTCTTGAACTACTATCTCAATGCTCCGAAGCAGAGACATGCGCTGCTTAGCAACTCAAACGGAGCAACTGTCTCCCACGTCAACATGCCGATTATTCGCAACCTGGTAATTGGGCTTCCTGACCGTGAGACCCAAGATCGCATTGCTGACGTGCTCTCTGCTTATGACGAGCTAATCGAGAATAACCGCAGGCAGATCAAGCTCCTGGAGGAGGCCGCCCAGCGCCTCTACAAGGAGTGGTTCATCGACCTCAAGTTCCCCGGTCACGAGACCACGCCCATTGTCGATGGTCTTCCTGAGGGGTGGCGTATGGGCTGTCTTGGTGAATGCTGTGCTCTTATCAAAACGATATCGAAACAAGATGAACGCACGGGCAATGAGCTATATATCGGACTTGAGCATATGCCAAAGGACTCTATATGCCTTCGCGCCCATGGCGTTGCCGCCGACGTTGTCGGGAATAAAACCGAATTTAGAAAGGGCGATGTCCTGTTTGGGAAAATTCGACCGTACTTCCATAAGGTTGGATTTGCGCAATTTGATGGGGTCACTTCAACCGATGCGATTGTCATGCGGGCGGTTGAAGGCAAACAGGCGTTCCTGCTCGCGGTTGCATCTTCCGATGAGTTTGTCTCCTATGCAACTGCTACCAGTAAAACCGGGACGAAAATGCCCCGTGCCGATTGGGCCGCAATGAAGTCCTATCAGGTCCCTATTCCTTCCGCCGATGTTGCTTCTCGTTTCGAAAACATTTGCGAATCGTTCCTTTCGGCTATTGCGCAGTGCAGCAGTCTGATTGTTGCTGCTCGCGAGGCGCGCGACCGCTTGCTTCCCAAACTTATGTCTGGGGAAATCGAGGTGTAGCGATGGAGTGCGAAAAGACGTTCCAGATACATCTCGACCCTGCTCTTATCGAGCGGTTCCATGACTTGCTCGGAAGACATGAACATATTTCGGAGCAGATTTCGTTTGTGGAAAAGGCTTTCGAGAAGAAGAAATTTCGGGGCCTTCCCGCATGGGATTGCATCTGCTCGTGCGAGCACAGGATTCGTGATACGGTCGCTTACCTGAATGAACAGGTACTTGGGACGGCTACGTATGAGTACGGGAGCGCGTTCGACTTTATTAACTTCATCAACAATGCCGCTACCGTGATTGATTGTGTTGATATGCTCGCAAGAATTTTTGGAGTTGACCTCTCCGAGGAGAATGACCGCACCGGAGCGTTCTCCCAGCTTGGTAGGAACGGGAAGGGCACAGACCAAAAATATTTCAGGTTCATTCGTTCCCTTTGCGCGGTTCATCCAGTGGAGACAAGTCGCTATGCCGGTGAGTACCAAAGTTCGGGGCTCGTTACCTGCCCGTACATCACATGGGTAAAGGAGCCAATTTTCAAGACAATGTGGGATTGCGACTTGCACGCCCATGCGTTCACGAATGCGCCCAACAGCTGGGGCGATGACGTTTGTATCCATATGGACCAGGTCTTTGACTATATCGAGTTTCGTTATGGATTGCTGGAAAAGGTCATCGAGGGTCTCGGACGCTTTCAGCGGGAGGCCATTGCTAGGTTTTGCTCTATCCCGGTTCCCGACAGGGGAGGGAACGAGACGGAGGGGGAATTTATTGATCGCTTGAAGAGTGCCGAGCTTGAGCGCTTTGGCTCCAGTAACGACTTCATTTACGACTTCGCCAAGAAGGCAGTGTCTTTCGTCCCTTCGAACGAGGTAAACCTTTCGGCTGCCCGCCGTTATGCGGAGGCGTGGCGTCATGCCTTGGGGCTGCAGCTCAACATACTTCGTGACATGTCGAGGGAAGGTCTGGAACATGCCGGTATCGAAGGCGATGAAACGGACTGGATTCTGTTTGAGCACCTGCTTTTCTCTCATTCGGGTGCCCAGGAGCTGAGGGGGTTCGAATACAACCTCGAGAAGATCCATTATCTCGACGGCGAGTATGGTCCAAGTGACGCGAATTGGGGGCGCATCAAACTCCGCGAGATGGACGACGTTCTCGGCAGGCGAGTCGTTTTCGACTATGAGAGCGACAGCGACGATGAGCTGTACATGCTTTCGCGCATCGCCCTGTACGAAATCGCCCTCATGCACCCGTGCGAGATCAATGACGCGATCCCGCTTGATTTGAAATACCGTCCGGCAGACGCCATGACACGAGATGGAGGAAGGCTATGACCAGCCGTTACTCCGAAGAGGAGGCTGTCCAGAAGCCCGCGGGCGAGCTGCTTCGTCGCATGGGGTGGGACGTCCATTACTGCTTCGACGATGAGGTTCTCGGCCCCTGTGGCACGCTGGGTCGTGACTCCTATAAGGACGTCCTTCTCAAACGCGACCTCATGAACGCGTTGGTTGAGCTGAACGAACACCTTGCCGAGGCGGAATGCGCCGAGGCCGTGGCGACCTTGGAGCAAGTCTTCGTCGGCGATTCGCTGCTTCAGGCCAACGAGGCAAAGTATAAGATGCTTCGCGATGGCATACCGGTGAAGAAGGTCCAGCCCGATGGCTCCATGCGTACTGAGCTCGCGCGGGCTTTCGACTTTGAGCATCCAAAGTTGAACCGCTTCGTGGCGGCAGAGGAACTGTGGGTGAAGGGCCCCATGCATCGACGCCGCTGCGACCTCGTAGGCTTCGTCAACGGTGTGCCACTGCTGTTCGTCGAATTCAAGCGCCACGACAAGGACGTGCTGCGCGCGTACGAGGACAACTACACCGACTACCAGGATACCATTCCCCAGATTTTCTACTACAACGCCTTTGTGATGCTCTCCAACGGGCTGGAGTCCAAAATCGGAACGCTGGGCAGCTCCTACGAGTTCTTCGGCGAGTGGAAGCGCCTGAGCGAGGAGGACACCGGCAGCGTTGCGCTCGAGACCATGTTGAGGGGTGTGTGTAACAAAGAAACGCTGTTAGACCTCTTCCAGAACTTCATTCTGTTCGACCACTTCGACTCGCCTGCCGCCAAGATCCTTGCGCGCAACCACCAGTACCTGGGCGTGAACGAGGCCGTGCGTGCCTACTCTGAGCGCGAGCTGCGCGACGGAAAACTCGGCGTCTTCTGGCACACGCAGGGCTCGGGCAAGAGCTACTCGATGGTGTTCCTGGCTGAGAAGATCCGCCGAACGCAGCCGGGCTCGCCGACCTTCCTGGTCCTCACCGATCGCGACGAGCTCAACAAACAGATTAGCGAAACGTTCGAGAGCTGCGAGTGTCTGGCGGGCGTTCCCGCCGAGCGCTGCCGCGCCACGAGCGGGAAGGACCTTGCGGAGAAGCTCAAGGGCAACCCGAGCTACATCTTCTCGCTTATCCAGAAGTTCAACCAGCCTGACGCGGAGCCCATCGTACCGGACCACGATATCGTCGTGCTCTCTGACGAGGCGCACCGGTCAAACAACGGCATCTTCGCCGAGAACATGATGAAGCTACTGCCAACGGCTTCGCGTCTTGGCTTTACCGGCACGCCACTTCTTGCCTACGACAACCTAACTGCCAGGACCTTCGGCGGCTACGTTTCAGTCTACGACTTCAAGCGCGCCGTCGAGGACGGAGCTACAGTGCCGCTGTTCTACGAGAACCGTAGTGACCAGCTTGGCATCGAGAATCCGGAGATCAACGACGAGCTGCTCCAGGCCGTGGAAGACGCCGACCTTAACGCCGACCAGACCGAGAAGGTGCAGGCCCAGCTCAACCACGGGGTCCATATCATCATGGCCGAGCCACGCCTGAGAGCCGTGGCACGCGACTTCGTTTCCCATTACACGAACATCTGGGAGTCGGGCAAGGCCATGTTCATCTGCGTGAATAAGGTCACCTGCGTGATGATGTACAACTACGTGCAGGAGTATTGGACCGAGGCGCTCGACGAGGAGCGCGCAAGGCTCGTCGGCATGGACCAACAACAGGCCATGGAGCAGCGTCGCAAAATCGCCTGGATGGAATCCACCGAGATGGCGGTCGTGGTGAGCCAGGAGCAGAACGAGATCGACCGCTTCCGCAAGTGGGGGCTCGACATAGCGTCGCATCGCCAGAAGATGGAGGAGCGCCAGCTAGACGATGAGTTCAAGGATGCCGACAACCCTTTCCGCATCGTCTTCGTATGTGCCATGTGGCTTACCGGCTTCGACGTGAAGTCGCTCTCGGCCATGTACTTCGACAAGCCACTCAAAGCTCACAGCCTCATGCAGGCCATCGCGCGCGCCAACCGCGTGAGCAAGGGTAAGAGCAACGGCCTCATTATCGACTACGTCGGCGTCGTGAAGGCGTTGAGGAAAGCCCTGGCCGACTACACCGAGAACCCTGGCGACGGAGGCGGAGTCGACCCGGTGGTCGACAAGGACGAGCTGCTTGCGAGGATTTCCGAGCTCACGGACGATACCGTTGCGTTCGTGTCGTCACTGGGCTACGAGCTCGAATCCCTGCTGACGGCCGAGGGTTTCGACAAGGTGGTAGAAATCAAGAATGCCGCCGACTGCGTGTCACGGTGCGACGAGACAAAGAAGCGCTACGGCGTCATGTGCCGCGAGCTGTTCACCCTGTACAAATACGTGAGCCGACGCGAGGTGGGCGAGGAACTGCTGGCTAAGCGCGACGCGTTGCGTGCCGTCTTCAACCATATCAACGCCCACAGGGCCAGTGCCGACACAACCGGCCTCATGGTCCAGCTGCAGGGTATCGTGAGCGAGCACGTGGTGGTCAACGAGGCCTCCGAGGGGCTCAAGACGGCTACCAGGTTCGATATCAGCAGCATCGACTTCAACAGGCTCTCGCAGGAGTTCGCCAAGGCCAAGCGCAAGCATCTCATCATTGACGACCTGCGTTCTGTCATAGAGGCGCGTCTTGAGTCCGCGCTGAAGGACAACCCCAGGCGAATCGACTACTTCGAACGGTACGAGCGGATTATCGAGAGCTACAACTCCGAGCAGGACAAGGCGATGATCGAGAAGACGTTCAACGACCTCGTCAACCTGTCCCGCGACCTTGATGACAAACAGAAGGAGTGGGTGCGCGAGGGTTTCCAGAACCAGCAGCAGATGACTGTGTTCGAGATGCTATTCAAGGATACACTGACGCCTGCAGAGATCAGGCAGGTCAAGAGTGTCGCCATCGAGATGGTATCTATTATCGAAGAACGGCTTGCCAACATGGTGCGCTGGACGGACAAGGCAGAGACTCGTGACGCCGTTCGCGTTATCGTGCGCAATGAGGTGTATAAGCTGCCAGAGACGAGCTATCCCGATGAGGTCCTGGACGACTGCATCACCGAGATTTTCGAGTACTTTTACGAGAGAGATTTGGCGGCGTAGAGTAATCTGATTTTACGCGTTTGCGGGAGGAAGCCGGTATGGCAGGCGAACTTGTTTTTAGTGGTGGCGAGATAGTCTACGCCATATCTCAGCTGCCTCAAGTCACATCTGTGCCGCTGAACGGTAGCGCCGTGCTGATTGGTTTTGAGGACGCTCCCAATGGGGAGGAGGCCCTCTTTGATTTTGACCCTCGGGCCGAAAAGGCTACGAAGCTCGACTATGAACTTGCAGCCGTTAGCGGGCTCCTTACGGGCGCGTTGAATATCCTATGGCAGAAAGACTCCAACCTTGAGGGTGCCAAAGAGTGGGGCGACGAGAAGGTTGGCAAATTCGTTCTTATGGTTGCCAAGTCTGCGGGTATGACAAAGGCGGATGCAACTCTAGAAGACGCTATCCGCCTTTTGGAGAAAGAGTTTCCTTTTGTCGCGGACAAACTTACTGCCGAGTTTGGCGGCGGGCTCCAACATCATCTGCGGGATTTCTCGCACCACCCGAGTTTGGTTGGCCTTGCGTGTTCGATCCTCTCGCAATTCACGGGCAAAGGCTATGGCACCGATACGGTCGGCCGGTTTGTCGCCTTCGACCTGCCTGCCGCCGTCTTCGATCCCGACTGTCCACTTATAGGTAGGAACGTTCCGGAGAAGATCGCGTTTGGCACTCTGTTCTGGGCGATGCATCTTGTGAGCGACATGGCGGGGTCTAGCTCCAACCCCGGTAAGGGGACGGGCATTCCCGGCATCGTGCTGTCCCTGCTCAAAGAACTTTCTTCCTTACCTGTATTTCAAAACTTGCAGGTTGCCTATAAGGGTAAGAATATTCGCATTCAGCAATGGATTTCGAAGCTGTTTAATGGAGCGACGTTCAGGACCGAGGATGGCAAACCCATCCGCTTCGACCTTCGGGCGGAGGTTGGTCTTCTAGATCAGGCTCTAAGCCAGGTGCCGGCAGTCATGGCCAACGAGATTATCGTTCGCTGCCTCTATATGCTCTCTCGGCTCAAGGTCGAGCTAGAACGTTGCGAAGTGAGCGATGCTCCCGGCTTGCACAAGCTCAAGGCTTCGCATTTCATGCCCTACAACAGCAGAGCTCTCGCCCGCATGGTCACGGTTTCGAGCACTTCGTTCGTTCTGGCAAATCTGGCGACAGCAGCAGTTAGGGCAGGTATCGAATGCGAGGGGAACAAGGTCGTTTTCGCCCAGAAGCTCTTCTTGCGAATAAACTACGTTGGAGTTGGACGCCTTGCGTTTGCCCTCCATGCCGACTGGGGCTATATGGCGGAGGAAATGTCCGAGGCTTGGGCTGAGCGCGCCAGGCGCCGCCAGGATATCTTCGATGGATTCCACTTTTATAGCCTAGATAGAGAAACGACGAGAATTGCCTTCTCGCTGAAGCTTGCCGCCATCAACTACGACTGCAGGAACGAGAAGAACAATGTGCACAAAGGGCAAAAGAGGAGCTGGGCCCGCGCATGGCAGGATTCGGTCGCGGATGGCCTAGGCGTTGATGCAGACGGCTACTTTTTGAGCGAGGAAGATGCGTACCGAGCCCTTGAGACAGTTTCGCGGCGGCGAGGCGGTAGGGTGCGCGCCCTGCTGGTTGCACAGGAGCTAGTCGAGTTTTGCCCCTATTCGCAGTTAGGAGATGAAGAGAAGAAAGAGTACAAAGGTTTGAAGGAGAGTGGGTCTTGGGTTAAAGATGAATTTCCCAGGAGACAGGACGCGGTTGATTTGGACGCCGTACGTTCCCTAGAGAAGCAATGCGGGGCGCATATCCGTGAGCTTTCAGGTACATTGCCAAAGGTCTTGGTGGGTGGCGCCATTGCCGTGGCGGCGGCCCTTGGCACAGGAGGAGTTGCCGCGGCATTGGCTCCGGATATTGCTATCGGCATCTTTGGAGGCTCGTTTGTCGGCCTCCACGGGGCTGCGCTTGTCAATGCGAGCCTTGCTGCGGCTGGCGGTGGCGCCTTGGCCGCCGGTGGCATGGGCATGGCCGGTGGCACCGCTTTGATTGCGGGCAGCGGCGCTGCGCTTGGCTTTTTGGGTTCTGGTGGCGTTGCCCTAGCGGCGTCGATGGGGGAGGACTATGCTCAGTTCGTGCTCGTTGAATGCTCAAGGCTTCTCGCATTTCTTGATGTGGCAACTGACCACTGCCCGCATGAGGGGACCATTTTGGTGCAGAAGGCGGCCGAGGCCGTGCAGCGCAGCATCGCTGGTGTTGAGGTGGATGTCGAGAAGGAGAATGGAAAGGGTGACCGCAGGGATGGCAGGTTGCTTAAGCAGTTGAAGAAGGGTCTTGGGTATTTGACTTCAACCCTTAAGCTGATCGAGAAGATGCAGAAGCGCCTTGGTGCCGCCGATGAGAGTGAGCCGCTCAACAGCTTGCCGGCATCAGGTGATGAATAGGTTCACTGCAAATTGATGGAAGAGGAGACAGGCGCAAATGAAAGCAACCGAGGCGAATCTGCTCGACCTTATGGGCGTGGCGAAGATGCAGTTCGTCATTCCCGTGTACCAGCGAGTTTACTCGTGGAGTGTGAAAGAGCGCGAGGTGCTTTGGGATGACGTCATGCGCGCTGGCCGTGATGGCGTATCGCACTTCGTGGGGTCGATGCTCTATATCCCCGAGTCCGAGAGCTCTGCCACGAGTATCTCGCGAGTGCTTCTGATTGACGGACAGCAGCGTCTGACGACGTTTTCGTTGATGATTGCTGCCTTGGCTGACTATCTGGAGAGTAATCCCGACAAGGCTGGCTTCCTTGGCGATCTCAAGATTTCGGCGCTGCGGAAGAACTACCTCTTTAACGATGACGACTACAACGGTCTAGCGCGCTACAAATTGGTGCTCTCGCAGGACGATAAAGAGACGCTGTTCTCCATCGTGTCTAGGTCACCCGTGCCGGATGAAAAATCGGATCGCATTGTCGAGAACCACGCGTTCTTCCGTGAAAAGATGCACGGGAAATCATTCGACCCTGCAAGGCTTTGGGCGGGGCTAAACCGCGTGCAGGTCATCGACACTAAGCTCACCGCTGGCGTCGATAATGCCCAGCTCATATTTGAGTCCATGAACTCCAAGGGTAAGCCGCTCACGCCTATCGACCTCATTCGTAACTACGTTCTTATGTCACTTCCCAACGACGAGCAGACCAAGCTCTACGAGGGTTACTGGCATCCGCTCGAGCGCTTGTTCGGAAAAGGCGGCGAAGAAGAGTTCAATGCATTTATCTGGTACTGGCTGTGGCTTAAAGTTCCCAATAGGATGCCGAAGGAGAACGAGGCCTACTACGAGTTTAAGCGCTATTTCGCCGACGACTACGATGGTGACACCGAGGGTCTGCTTAAGGAGTTGCGCGGGTATGCACATAGATACGCCAGTCTGTTCCTTGGTAAGGAGAAGGACGACGGACTGCGCCGAGTGTTCGGCAGAATCGTAAGCCTCGACGTGAAGCAGATAAGGCCCCTCTTAATGTTGCTTTATTCGGTTTACGAGGGGAATGGACTAGACCGCAATGCGTTTTTACGTATCTGCGAGACTATCGAGTCGTTTCTGTTCAGGCGAGCGGTTTGCGGCAGACTTACCACGGGCTTAAATAATTTCTTTGCCGGCATGTATCGCAATCTCGAGCAGCAGGACGATATCGAGGAGTACGTTACGGCGATGCTCCTTATCCACAGCAGCGGTATGACCGCATACTTTCCGACAGACGAGCATTTTGTCGAGGAGTTTAAGACGCGTGACTGCTACAACCGCTTCTCTAAAAAGCGCTATTACCTGGAACGCATGGAGAACTGGCACCACCCGAAGGAGTCCATCTCAGCCGACGATTACCAGATCGAGCACATCATGCCCCAGACGATCGATGATGAGCACGGCTGGAAGGAATCGCTTGGTGAGAACTGGGAAGACGTCCACGACAGGCTGTGCAACAACTTGGGAAATCTTACGCTGACGGGCTACAACCAGGAGTACTCAAACCGGTCGTTCTCGGACAAGCTCAATCTGCCTGACGTCGGATTTAAGTGCAGCCCGCTCTACCTAAACAAATCGATTGTCTCGCATGAAAAATGGGGTGAGGAAGAGATTGGGCAGCGCGCGGACGAGCTGGCGAAAGAAGCGTGCGAGATATGGAAGTATCCCGACCTTCCGGCAGACGTCGTCGACAAGTACCGTCCTTCTCGTGGGGAGTCTGACGAGGCTCCTGTCTGGACTCTGCAGGAGAACCACCCCACCTTTGCCGAAGGTGGGCTCAACCAGAAGCTTTTCGATGAGGTGCGCGAGTCCGTTCTGAGTGGTAACCCTTCGTGGGAGTCCTACATAGCTAAGTACTATGTAGGCTTCAGGTCGGGCAAGCGAAAACTGCATGCCGTGCTAGAAGGCAGGACCAGCAACGGTGGTTGGATTGCCGTTGGCTTGGCAAAGAGTGTGGATGATCTAACGGATCCAGAGGACATGTGCCAGGACAAGCGTACGCAGGGTGGATTTGGCCCGGGCTTACCCACTTACGTTGCGCTTCGAAATGCCGATGACATTCCTGCGGTGCTCGATCTCATAAAGCAGTGCTAGGTTGAAGGCCGGGAATCTAGTTCCCGGCCCTTGCCAGCTCAAAATCGTCGATGGCTCGTCCGCCCGTCTACACCCCTACGATCCTGCGGGCCGCACTCAGCAGCTCGTACTCCTTCTGGCTCCACTGGTACAGCTCGGTCGCGCGTACGGCGTCGCGGCACAGATCCAGAAACACCTCGGCGCCCTCGCAGAAGCACTCGCGGGCAAAGGCGCCGGATCCGTCCGCAACGCACGCGCCGTCGGCAAAGAGCTTCCAGCTGGACGGCTCGCGCGAGTCGTCTCCGAGCAGCTTGATCTGCAGAACAAGTGGGCCGCCAGCGGCACATGGCCCTTCTTCCAACGCCTGCACCGTAAAGCGCATCTGGAGGGACAGAGTATAAAATCCGGAAAAGTGTCGAAATAGGCACCTTAAAACTTCGGAAAAGTGTCAAATTCGATGGTTGATTTCCGATCTCAGCCGAACACATTGAGCGGATAGGCCGTTCCCGCAGTTAGCCGAACGCCCCCGAGGCCCTATTCAGGCCACGGGGGCGTCGTTTTCCCAGTTGAAGGAACGGTGGAGATGTGTTTCGATGGGT
>DBEZDO010000053.1:0-74495 GCA_048187355.1 Collinsella sp. | reverse complement strand
TCCTGCTCCTTCGGAGCCGCGGACAAGGCGCCACACTGGTCTGCGGAGTGTTCTGAAAACCAAGCCCGGCCCCCGCCTGCGGTGACGCTGCTGCGAGCGGTCTGCGATGGGGCCGTTATTGGTTGGGGCCGCTGGGCTGATGTGGGGGGCGCGTGGCTGTTGCGGGCCCTGGTCCCGGCGGCGGCCTCGGCGCCTTGCGCCTGCCGCCTTGGGGGACTGTGGAGCGCGGCCGGCAGCTGCGGCGCTTCGCGCCTGCTGCCTTGGGTGACTTTGGGGTCGATTGGGGTTGTCTGCACAATTCGCGGTATTATGGTGCGGAGTTTTGAAAGGAGCCGCTGGTGGTCACGACGACGTTTGCTTCGCCTTTGGGCGAGATTTTGCTTGCCGCTGATGGCCGCGGTTTGACAGGGCTTTGGTTTGAGGGGCAGGAGCATTTTGGCTCCACGCTTCTCAAAGAAAATCCCGAACATGTTGAAGGCGCCGATGCAGTTTCTGGTGCTGGCGGCATGTCGCCGGTGAGTCCGGTAAATGGTGCGGCCTCTTCGGTGCTTGAGCGTTCCTGGGCTTGGCTGAATGCTTATTTTGCAGGGCAGGAACCTCGGTTTACGCCGCCGTTGCATTTGATTGGTACGGCGTTTCAGCGTGAAGTTTGGTACGAGCTGCTTTCTATTCCGCGTGGCGAGGTCGCTACGTATGGCGAGATCGCCCAGCGTGTTGCGGCTCGACATCGTGTGCCGGGAAATGAGGCACCCGTTGTGTCTCCCCGTGCCGTGGGGGCCGCGGTCGCGCGTAATCCCATTTCGATTATTGTGCCGTGCCATCGCGTGGTTGCCGCCGATGGTTCGCTCAACGGATATGCCGGCGGCCTCGACCGCAAGGAGTGGCTGCTGCGGCTTGAGGGCGCGTACGAGGAGTAACGTTCGGGCACTTTGCATAGCCAAGATGCTGTGAAAGAACGGGACACGCTTTCCGAATGGAAGCTCAGACGGAAACCACGTCCCGGAATACAGCCTCAGAGTGGGACGCCGTTTCCGGTTGAGACCACCTGCTTGGACATCTTTCTACGCCCGCTCCTGCAGGGCGTAGATCGATTTGTCCATGTTGAACAGATAAGCCACAACGCAGACGATAAAGAACGCCGGCAGATTACCGAAACCGAAGACCTCGCAGCCAATGAGGATCGGCGCGAGCAGCGTGTTGGTGGCGCCGCCAAAGACGGCGGCGTATCCCAGCGCGGCGCAAAGTTCGACGGGCATGCCGAGGATTCCGGCGAGCACGACGCCAAGGCTCGCTCCGATGGAGAACAACGGCGTCACCTCGCCACCCTGATATCCTGCGGCAAGCGTGGTAATGGTGAGTGCGAATTTGAGCGCCCAGTCCCAAGGCATGATGGCGTCCTTGCCGTCACCGTTGAGCGCTGCCGATATCAGGTTGGTACCAAGTCCGCAGTATCGCCCCTGCCACAGTGTGAACAGAATCGCTGATAGCGCGATGCCCATAACGGCGATTCGTACATAGGGGTTGGGGAGCAGTCGCGCCGCAAGGGTCTTGGCGTGGGCAAGGCACCAGGCAAAGGCGCCGCCTACCATGCCAAACGCGATACCCAGCACCGCAAGCCGTCCAAGACCGGGGAGATCAAGCGCGTATGAGGCGACAACGGCGACTTCGAACTTCTCGAGTCCCAGGGCGCCGGAGGTCATACTTGCGGCGAGCGAGGCCGTAAGCGCGGGAAACAGCGCGCGGTATTCCATGCGTCCTGCGACCAGTACTTCGATAGCAAAGACCGTGGCAGCAAGAGGCGTTCGAAAGAGCCCGGCAAAGCCAGCGGCCATACCAATGAGCAAAAACGTGTTGCCGGGGTTTCGGAAAGGTAGACGCCTGCCGATCCAGTGCGAGACGGTTGCACCAATCTGCACGGCCACGCCCTCGCGCCCCGCACTGCCGCCAAAGAGGTGCGTCCCCCACGTGCTCAACATAATGAGCGGCACCAAACGCGGGGAGATGGCGTCCTCGCGTCCGTGACCTACGTCAAATACCAGGCTCATGCCCCGATCGGTGCCTTTGCCCCAGGTGCGGTAGGAAAATACGATGGCAAAGCCCATGAGGGCGAGGAAGGGAAGGAGCAGTGTGATGTGTTCGTCGCGGAAGGCGCCGATTGCCAGAAGCACGCGTCCAAAGAGTGCGCAGATGGCGCCAACGATGATGCCGATAGGGATTCCGACGGCACCCATAAGCACGAGGCCGCTATAGGTGTTGAGCAAGCGTTTGATTCTGCTCGATACGTTGCTTTCCGACATTTTGTTTTCCGACACTTGCTCTCTTGATAGAAAAAGAGCTGGAGTTGCGCATCGTTGAGAGGCTTTCCAGCTTTAGCAAAACAAACTTATAAGATGCGACGGGCCGCGTCAAGATAATTACCGGACGGCCTAGGAGGCGGCTGGTTGGCTGGCTTAAAACCTAGCGTGTGAAATGACGCTTCACGCTATTCAGCGCGCTTGATAGGATGACGAATCACAGTTTTAAGTTTCTCCGGTGCACATTTGCGTGGATCGGAGAGATAGATTTCGTGATGGAAACGGGTGTCTGAGAAGTCGGGGACATAGCCCTGCTCGGTCGTGTATTCATTCATAGCGTTTACGGTCGCCGGTTCGTTGTCGTAGGGCCCGGTGTGCATGCATTGAACGCAGAGACCCTCGTCAACTTTAAGCAGCTCGACGGCAGAAAAGTCCAGTTTCTTTTTGGTCGTGGCTTCCGCGACTGCCCAGTCAAAGTCATCTCGGGTGACGAAATCGGGCAGGCGAATGCACGAGATAAAGTTGAAATCGTCCTTGCGTACATAATCGATGTCGCCGCTCGGGGAGTCTTGCCACCAGAAACCCTCGAGCGGCGGTACCACAAAGTCGAAATAGCCCTCGATACTCCTTGAGCCTTTCTTCGACATCTTGACGGTATAGGCGATGCCGTAAAGCAGCGGCAGGGCGTTTTGATACTCGCCACCTTCGGTATTTGGGTCGCCCTTTCCGCGAACGGCAACGTAGCTCATAGGCGGGACAGTTACGATACTCGGCTTGCTTGCAGGTTTGTAGAGCTCCTTGCATTCCTTCTTAAAGTCGAACGCCATGTTGGCCGCCTTTCTGCGTATTGGCCTGCTTAGATAGCGGAATCATATCATAGAAACGAACAGCTGTTCGAATGATTTTGCTGACAGATAGAGATGCGTGCGTTGTGTTTGGCGGTTGGCCTGACCCCGTCGATGATCTCTCTGCCTTCCCGGCGCTTGCCTGCGCTCCCCGTTTCCCCATATAAAACTTGCCAAAATGAACCTGTCCCTTTTTGGTCGGTGCGAAATGGGTAATACTAAAGAGTTATCCGACCAGATGGGAACCGATCGATGGCCTATATCGAATTCAAAGACGTCATCAAAGCATACGGCGAGGGCGACGCCCGCATCCATGCGCTCGACGGCGCGAGCTTTACCGTTGAGCGCGGTGAGCTCGCCATTATCCTGGGCGCCTCGGGTGCCGGCAAGACCACGGCGCTCAACATCCTGGGCGGTATGGACACGGTAACTTCCGGCACCGTGACGGTGGACGGGCGTGACGTGAGCGCTGCCAACGAGGCGCAGCTCGTGGAATACCGCCGCGCCGACGTCGGCTTTGTTTTCCAGTTCTACAATCTGGTCCCCAACCTGACGACGCTCGAAAACGTCGAGCTCGCGGCGCAAATCTGCCCCGATTCGCTCGATGCCGAACAGACGCTTCGCCAGGTTGGCCTGGGCGAGCGCCTGGGCAACTTTCCGGCACAGCTTTCGGGTGGCGAGCAGCAGCGCGTGTCCATCGCCCGCGCACTGGCAAAAAACCCCAAGCTGCTCCTGTGCGACGAGCCCACGGGCGCGCTCGACTATAAAACCGGCAAGCAGATCTTGCAGCTGCTGCAGGATACCTGCCGCAAGCAGGGCATTACGGTCATTATCATCACGCACAACTCCGCGCTGGCGCCCATGGCCGATCGCCTGATCCGCTTTAAGAGCGGCCGCGTGGAGAGCGAGACAGTCCAGCAAAATCCCGTGCCGATCGAGACGATCGAGTGGTAGCGCCCATGGACCAGGACCGCCAAAACAGGCAAAACCACGATACGGAGCACGCGGGCCGCGACCGGGAGTTCGCGACCTACCGCACTGCCCAAAGCTCAAACGACATGGTGCCGACGGTGTTTCGCCGTGACATCTACCGCACAATCCGCGGCAGCCTCAAACGCTTCTTGTCTATCGTGGTCATCACCGCGCTCGGCGTGAGCGTGATGTGCGGCCTCAAGGCGGGTTGTGAGGATCTGTGCGATTCGGTCGATGCCTACTTTGACCAGCAGAATGTCTATGACATTAACGTGCAGTCGACCTATGGCCTTACGCGTGACGATCTTGCGGCTATCCAAGAGGTCGACGGCGTCGAGACGGCCGAGGGTATCTACACCGAGACCGCCTACACCGCCGTGGGCACAGCGCGCGAGCGCGTGGTCGTGCAAAGTCTCTCCAAGGAGAACATCGATCAGCCGGTGCTCGTGAACGGCGATTTGCCCGAGAGCGCCGATGAGGTCGCGGTGACTTCGAAGTTCCTGAAGGCTTCGGGCAAGAAAATCGGCGATACGGTGAGTTTTGCCGCCAATGACGCGAGCTCGTCCAATCAAAGCGCCAAGGACCAGTTTGCCGCGGGCGATTACACCATTACGGCTGAGGTCCTCGACCCCACTGATGTAAGTTCTGACTCGACAGTCAACGCCTTTCGCGCTGCTTCGGCGGCGGACTATAAGTTCTATGTGAGCGAGGACGCCGCGACATCTTCTTCCTACTCCGCGGTCCACGTGATCGTCGAGGGAGCCAAGAGCCTCAACTCCTATTCGGATTCCTACGCGGCAAAGATCAATGAGGTCAAGGGCAATATCGAGAAGATCCGCGAGGAGCGTGAGAAGGCGCGCGCCCAGGAGCTGACGGTCGACACGCCGGCGAGCTTGGACGCGGCTGAGCGTCAGGCGAATATGCTCTTTGGGATTGAGCAGGACAACATCAATCGCATGGCCGAGGGCAGCGACGAGCGTGCGCAGGCGCAAGCCGACCTGGATCAGCGTCGCGCCGCCGCCGATCAACAGTTTGCCGATGCCCGCGCCGAGCTTTCCGATCTGGGCGAATGCACCTGGTACATCCAGGACCGCGGCAACATCGCAAGCTACTCGAGCGTGGAGAGCGACAGCTCGTCAATTGAGGCCATCGCCACGGTGTTCCCGTTCATCTTCTTTATCGTCGCCGTGCTCATCAGCCTTACCACCGCCACGCGTATGGTCGAGGAGGAGCGCACGCTCATCGGCCTGTATAAGGCACTCGGTTATTCGCGCGGACGCATCCTGTCCAAATACGTGGACTATGCGCTGTGGGCTTGTCTGATCGGCGGCGTGCTCGGCAACATCATCGGATTTGTGGGCCTGCCGCTGTTCCTGTTTACGGTGTTCGACGACATGTACTCACTGCCCCAGATGCTGCTTTCGTACGACATCGTGTCCTCGATCGTTTCGGTGGCGCTGTTTGCCGTGGGCGTGGTGGGCGCCACGATTATCGCCTGCCGCCACGAGATGGCCGAGACCCCGGCCTCGCTTATGCGTCCCAAGGCCCCGCGCGCTGGCTCGCGCATCTTGCTCGAGCGCATCGGCTTTATCTGGCGCCGCATGGGCTTTTTGAACAAGGTCGCTGCACGCAACCTATTCCGCTATAAAAAGCGCGCCTTTATGACCATCTTCGGCATCGCCGGCTGCACGGCGCTCGTGATCTGCGGTATGGGCATCCGCGATACGTCGGTGGCGCTTTCGCCCAAACAGTACGGGCATATCACGCGTTATGACTTGCTGGCGGTCGCCAACCCCGATGACTTTACGCAGACGTGCGCGGCGTTGGATGAGCGCAGCGCGGCCAATGATTCCAACGTGACCGTGACTTCGACGCTGCCGATTATGACCGACAACGTCACCTTTACGTTTGGCGGCAAGAGCGAGACCGTGCAGCTGATCGTGGTGCCCGATGACCGCACGAACGACCTGGACGACTATGTGCGCCTCGAGGACGAGTCCAAAGAGCCGCTGTCTTTGCGTGACGGAGACGTGTATCTGAGTAAGAGTTCACAGCTGGTGCTGGGGATTCAGCCGGGCGATACGGCACACGTCCAGGATTCGTCGCTCAATGTTGCCAAGGTCAAAGTCAGTGACATTTCGCTTAACTATCTGGGCAACACGCTTTACATGACGCAGGGCACCTATGAGCGCGCGTTCGGTCGAAGCGCACGCCTCAACGGCGTCTTTGTGCTGCTTAAGGGCTCAACTTCTGACCAGATTGCGTTTAGCAAGAAGCTTAAGAGCGACGGTTGGCTCACCATCTCAAGCACGGCCGAACATTGGCAGAACTACGAGGCAAACTTTGCGATTATCAATTCCGTCGTGGTGCTCGTGACCTTTATGGCGGCGTGCCTATCGTTTGTGGTGGTGTTTACGCTGTCCAACACGAATATCTCCGAGCGCGAACGCGAGCTGGCGACCATCAAGGTGCTGGGCTTCCGCCGTGGCGAGGTGCACCATTACGTCAACAAGGAGACGTTGATCCTCACGGCGATCGGCGCTGCGCTGGGCGTGCCGCTGGGTGGCTTGCTGGCCGAGAGCTTCACGTACATCCTGCAGATGCCGTCGCTGTACTTTGACGTTGAGGTCGAGCCGCTAAGCTACGTGCTCGCCGTGCTGCTTTCCTTTGGCTTTACGATCATCGTCAACCTCGCCACCAACCGAACTCTCAATAAGATCGACATGGTCGGCGCCCTCAAGAGCGCCGAGTAACCTGCCTGGGATTCAAGCTGTAGCGAGCTGTAATGTACCACAACCGCATTTTTGCATAAACCGCCCCGCCGATTGCATATTTCGGCGGGGCGGTTGCTTTTTGCCCGCGGGTACCCCAGGGGGCGGCGTGCAAATTCCGGAGAATTCAGCATCCCGGAGTCCGCGAGTGTGGGAGCGGGCGCACAAAAGCGCATTGAAAGCCTGACTTTGAGCTCCGGCGCCTCGAGGACCGCTCATTTTTTTGCAGAATGCGGCCCGCGGCGCCTGTCTCTCGCCCAAAATCCAGTATGCAGGCACCCTCGGCTGCTGAATACTCCCAAAAATGCACGCCGCATCCTACCCCAGGCACTTGCAGCAAGAAGACGAATAGCCTCGGCCTCCCCGGTTACCGCAGGAGGCCCCAGGGCTTACCTCCCAAATCTTTCCGCACGGCGGGATCCTGACATGTCCGAGGACGATTTGGGAGGTAAGCCCTGGGGTCTCCGATGAGAGCAGTTTCGGCCGAGGCTATTCGTCGCCGAAGCTGATGCCCAACGCCTTGGCCTCGCGTACCAGGTCGCTCTGGGGATCGACATACTTGAGCTTGCCGGCGACATCCTCGAGCGGCATGTGGCACATCTTGCCGTCGCGCAGGGCAATCATGTAGCCAAACTCGCCGCGCAGACAGCCGAGCGCTGCCTCGACGCCGCACTGGGTCGCAAAGATGCGGTCCTGAGCGTCGGGCTGACCGCCGCGCTGCGTGTGGCCGGGGATGGCGACGCGGGTCTCGCGACCGGTCTTGGCCTCGATCTCCTTGGCGATGTCGTACACGATCGAAGGGCTCGTACGCTCGGCGAGTTTCTTCTTGTACTCCTTCTTGGACAGCGCCGCGTCCTCCTTGGAGATAGCGCCCTCGGCGACGGCCACGATGGTAAAGCGGCTGCCGGTTTCCATGCGATGTTCAATGGTCTTGATGACGTTATCCATGTCGTAGGGAATCTCGGGAATCAAGATGACATCCGCGCCGCCCGCGACGCCGGCGTACAGCGGGATCCAGCCAACCTTGTGGCCCATGATCTCGATGACAAACACGCGGCCGTGACTCGAGGCAGTGGTGTGGATGTCGTCGATGCACTTGGTGGCGACGTCGATGGCGCTCGTAAAGCCAAACGTCAGCTCGGTGCCCCAGGTGTCGTTATCGATGGTCTTGGGCAGGGCGATAACGTTGAGGCCCTCTTCGCGCAGGCGGTTGGCGGTCTTGGTGGAGCCGTTGCCGCCCAGCATAAACAGGCAGTCGAGCTGCAGCTTATGATAGGTGTGGACCATCGCCGGCACCTTCTCGACACCATCGGCCTCGGGGGTATCCAGACGCTTGAACGGTGTGCGGCTCGTGCCCAGGATGGTGCCGCCGCGGGTGAGGATACCGCTAAAATCGGCGGGCGTCATGACGCGGAACCTGCTGTAGATAAGGCCCTGGTAGCCGTCCTCAAAACCATAGATCTCGATAGGTTCTTTGCTATTGGTCATAAGCGTTTTGACGATGCCGCGCATGGTGGCGTTGAGCGCTTGGCAGTCGCCGCCACTGGTAAGAAGACCGATCCTAAGCATGATGAATCCTTCCGGGCAAGTTATAACATGCGCATAAGTTTACCCCCGCACACTGTTGATACGGGGGTAAAACGTGTTAGCTCAAGCGTATAGAAATGTAAACAACGTCAGGCGAGCGTAAGGTCGACGAGCCTGGGTCCTTACAGTGCGAAGGCGTCGACGTCGCCCCAGTGGCGGCGCAGCGTAATGGCGGCGGCGGGTTCGGTATTGTCAAAGACGACCGACCATTGCGTATTGCTGGTGATGTCTTTCGGATTGGGTTCTTGCGCTGCAGCGCGTAGGGCCTTCCAAGCGACTGCCTCGTCCTGGGCACCGACATGGGCGTCAAGGACATCGGCGATTGCGATGGCGCGCTCTTTACCATGGCCCAGCTCGCCATTCTTTTGGTTGGGCAGCACTTCGTCGCCATAGCAGGCGTAGAAGTTCGTAACCTGGCGTACAGGAGTCGCTTTGAAAGCGCGGTCTGGATCGCGCGGATCCCACTCTACTACGCGCGCGTCACCGGCGGCGTCGTTGATAAAGAAGTGGTAATCGCGTCCTGCCATGGCGTGCATGTCGTAGGCGGAAAGCAGGTCGACAGCTTCTTGCGTGGTGGCGGCACGGTCGAGCACCAGACGGATGGCGAGCGAGGTATTGATGACGGGGCGTTGCGCGTCCTGGTCACAGGGCTTGGAATCCAGAGTGAGTACGGCAATGGACACGCCGCATTCGTTAACACCGTCGAGCTGGGCAAACGGGCCCATGAGTGCGGCGGCACGTCCGGCGACGGAGTCAAGCGGAGTGTTATCGCCCAGGTTGTTAAGGGCGGCAAACCCGATGGAGGCATAGCCGCCACGTGGGTGATTGCGCACCAGCAGCGCCGAGGTGTCGTCCTTAAAGTCGTAATTGCGACCGGTGCGCACGCGGCCTTCGGCATCTACGGCGACAAAAGCGCTGCAGGCAAACTGGGGCGCCTGGACATGTACCGGCACACCGGGCAGCACCTGCGCCACCACGGCATCGATGTAGGCCTGGTCGTCGCGCACGCCAGCGGCGATGATGCGATCAAGATCGTAGTCGTAGGCGATGTCGATTGCGTACAGGTCATAGCCATCCGCGTAGCCGGTCAAGCGTTTGAGCGACGCGGCGGACTTGATTTGCTTGTGATAAACGATACCGGTGGCAGCGGCAAGGCCGACGGCGACTCCCGCGACACCGCAGGCGATGGCAATGTTACGTGGCTTCATGACGACTCCTCTCGTCCTGTTAGCGTAATTGTCGCAAAAGGTGCACGGGCATGATGGCTCAACTTGGTGAGTGGCGCGGAATTAAGCACGGAATGAAGAGTGCGGCACTGGCGTGGCGGGGTATGCTGGAGGGGACCATCAACCCAGCGAAAGGGGAGAGCATGACGGATCAGGAAACGCCCGAGCGCGCGCACGTGACGGCCGACGATATCGAGGCCGCCAACGACCTTATCGACTTTATCGAGGCGTGCCCCAGCATGTTCCATACGGCGGCGACCATTATGGCCGAGCTCGACGAGGCGGGCTTTACCTACCTGCCCGAGAATGCGGCGTGGGACATCGAGCCGGGCGGGCGTTATTACACGCAGCGCAACACCTCGAGCGTTGTTGCCTTTAAGGTGGGCGAGGACCTGGCTGCTACGTGGGGCGAGGACGGCGTTGCCGGCGACTATCATTTTCAGCTCACGGCGTCGCACAGCGATTCGCCGACGTTTAAGGTCAAGGCCGTGCCCGAGCTCGACGGCGCAGGCGAGACGCTGCGCCTGAACACCGAGGCCTACGGCGGCATGATCGACTACACCTGGTTCGACCGCCCGCTGGCGCTCGCGGGCCGCGTGTTGGTACGCGAAGGCGACCGTATTGAAAGCCGCCTGCTTGCCACCGAGCGCGAAGTCGCGATTATCCCGAGCCTTGCCATCCATATGAATCGTGGCGTTAACGAGGGCTTTGCGCCCAACCGCGCCGTCGACCTGTGCCCGCTCATCAGCGCCGGTGAACTCAAGCAGGGAGATTTTGACGCTCTGATTGCCGATGAGCTGGACGTTGAGCCCGAGCAAATTTTGGGTCGCGACCTGTTCCTGGTCAATCGTCAGGATGCGCGCATTTGGGGCTGGGCCGACGAGTTTATCTCGACGCCCAAGCTTGACGACCTGGCCTGCGCCTACACCTCGCTGCAGGCATTTTTGGGTGCCGAGAACGCGCACGATGTTTCGGTCTTCTGCTGCTTTGATAACGAGGAGGTTGGCTCCGAGACCAAGCAAGGCGCCATGTCGACGTTCTTGGCCGATGCACTGCGCCGCATTAACGGATCGTTGGGCTTTGACGACGAGTCGTACCATCGCGCTCTTGCCGCATCGATGCTCGTGAGCTGCGACAACGCACATGCCGTGCACCCCAACCACGCCGAGAAGTGCGACGCCCGCAATCAGGTTGTGCTCAACGGCGGCATCGTCATCAAGGAAGCCGCCAACCAGCACTACTGCACCGATGCCTTTAGCCGCGCGGTGTTCCAGGCCATCTGCGATGACGCCGACGTGCCCACGCAGGCCTTCGCCAACAAGAGCGATATGGCGGGTGGTTCTACGCTGGGCAATCTGTCGAACATGCAGGCGAGCATGCATGCCGTGGACGTGGGCCTGCCGCAGCT
The DNA here is from genome assembly GCA_048187355.1 of Collinsella sp. Classification (GTDB taxonomy): domain Bacteria; phylum Actinomycetota; class Coriobacteriia; order Coriobacteriales; family Coriobacteriaceae; genus Collinsella. Next base: position 63,392 of record DBEZDO010000053.1, on the reverse strand, counting down.
GGCCATGCACTCAAGCTACGAGACCGGCGGCGTACGCGACGTGATGCACGCCATCCGCGCCCTCACGGCCTTCTACGAGCGCAACCTAACCATCAACGGCGCCGAAAGCGTGGAGCTCTAAATGCGAGCCGAAGAAATGAAAGCCGAGCGTGGGGCTCAGCTTATTGATCGGGGTTTACAGCTGTTCGTCGCCGCTTGCCATGAGTCAGGGGTCGACGTTTCCAAGGCGCGACCAACGAGTGCTGAAGAACTCAAGCGTAACGCCTATTCGGACCGCTATGACGAGGAGACGGACTGGCTCTAATAAGCGAAGTGTCGAAAACGCTAGATGTATGTTTGATATCACTTTGGCGAGAGTGTCGCAGACAGAACTACCGGTATGGCGCAAGCCAACCTGACCCCATTGCACCAAACCTACCAAAAAGGGACAGGTTCATTTTGGCAGGCTTTATCTGGGCAAATGCCGCAATGCCAACGGCAAGACGGAACTGCTGGGACTTCATAGGCAGAGCCCGCGCTAGTCAGATCCCGCAGGTCGAATAAAAGTCAGCGAGAGCCCGCCGTTTGAGCCAAGGTGCCGTGAAATGAAAAGGCGTTGACCTTCTGGTCGCGCCTTTGAAATTGAACGGCAGATTGGCCAAACGGCGGGCTCGCAGCGTCGAGGGGTTCCGGCGTTTGGTAAAACGCCGGAACAATCTAAAGTTCGATCCAACAACGTAAAGTTTCGCCGGCTTGCAGGTGACGCAGATTCTCTGCGGCAATGTCGACCACATTATTGAGCGTGGCTGCCAGGTGGAACCAGCCGGAGACGTGCGGCGTGATGAGCATGTTGGGCGCATTCCACAGCGGGCTTGCGGCGGGCAGCGGCTCGGGGTCGGTGACGTCGACCGCGGCGCCGGCGAGATGTCCCGACTCCAGGGCGGCAACCAAGTCGTCGGCGACCACCAGGTCGCCGCGGCCGCCGTTGGCAAAGAAGGCGCCCGGTTTCATCGCGGCGAAGAACTCGGCGTTCGCCAGGCCGCGGGTCTCGGGTGTGCTGGGCATAAAGGATGCGACGATGTCAGCCTCGGCCAGGCGCTCGGACAGGGCGTCCATGCCGTCCATGTCCTCAAACACAATGGGGTAGACGAGTGGATGGCGCTTGATGCCGCGGACGTGCGCGCCCATGTTGCGGCAGAGCGTGGCGAAGTGGCCGCCGATATCGCCCGCGCCCAGCACCAGCACATTGGCGTTTTTGAGCGAGGTGACCGGCCCCAAATCCTCCCAGCGATGCTCGCGCTGCAAGTCGTGATAGCCGGGCAGGCGCTTCATCATGGAAAGGACCATGGCAAACATGTGCTCGCTTACGGCCTGGCCGTAGGCGCCCACCGAGCAAGACAATTTGGCGTCGGCCGGCACGGTGCCGGCGGCCAAGTAATCGTCATAGCCAGCGGTCTGCAATTGCAACAGCTGGAGATGTTCGCATACCGTGAGCATGTCAGGGTCGATGTTGCCCAAGATCACGTCAGCATCGGCGACCTGCTCGCGCGTGGCGGCGTCGGCGCTCGTGTAGATAAAGTCCTCGCCCGGAGCGCTCGACTCAAGAATTGCACGATGACGGTCGTTGACGGGCAGCAAAACCAGGATGTTCACAAGCAGTCCTCTCCGCTCGACCTACCAAAAGGGGCAGGTTTATTTTGGCAGGTTTTATCAGGCAAAACGCTATAAAGACGCCGGGCTTTGCGATGGTTAACATATCCATCGCGAAGCCCGGCGCATCCACGGCTACCAGCTTAGCAGCTCGTAGCCGTCCTCGGTCACCACGAGCTGTACCTCGCACTGGGCCGAATCGCTGCCGTCCTTGGTGCGCACGCACCAGCCGTCACCCTTGCTGATCTTGATATCGGGCGCTCCGGCGTTGACCATGGGCTCGATGGTAAAGACCATGCCCGGCACCATGATGGTGTCCACATCGGGCGCCTCGGTGGTAAAGCCCACAAACGGGTCCTCGTGGAACTCCTTACCAATGCCGTGCCCGCCGTACTCGCGCACCACGCTAAAGCCGGCGTCCTCGACGGTCTTTTGCACGGCCTCGGCCATCACGGACAGCGGCAGCCATGGTTTGACAGCCGCCAGACCCGCCTCCACGCTGGCGCGGGTGACGTCGACCAGGCGCTGGCGCTCGGCCGAGACCTCGCCGATGCAGAACATACGGCTTGAGTCGCTAAAATAACCGTCCAGGATTGTGGAACAATCCACGTTGATGATGTCGCCCTCGTGCAGCACGTCCGTGTCGCAAGGAATGCCGTGGCAGACCACATCATTGATCGATGTGCACACGCTTTTGGGGTAGCCCTCGTAGTTGAGGTCGGCCGGCGTGCCGCCGTGCTCGACGGTGTAGTCGTAGATCATCTGGTCGATCTGGTTGGTAGTCATGCCTGCGGCGATATGCTCGCCCACATAATCGAGCACGCCCACGTTGATGGCGGCCGAGCGCTTGATGCCCTCGATATCGGCGGGCGTCTTGTAGAGCGTGCGGGGCAGGACCTCCCAGCCCTCTTCCCACAGGCGCTCGAGGCGCTCATCAAAGGCGTTATGGCATTTCTTGTATTTCTTGCCGCTGCCGCACCAGCAAGCGTCGTTGCGGCCGGGCACGGGTCCTTTGTCATACATGGCTAACTTCCTTTCATCCGCAGCTAGTATAGCCCACCCACGCGTCCATTAAAGTTGCGGTGATATAGTTCCGATTTAAGCGGTTTAACAGCATAAACAGGAACTATATCACCGCAACTGATGGAGCGGGATAGCGGGCACTGGCTGCTGCGTGGTTTTGCTAGTAGCTCACCTGGCAGGGAATGCCGAGGGCACGCACGCGCGCGGCAATGGTGTCGAGGGCCTCGGGTGCTGCTTTGGCAAGGCCGGCGATCGGTGTCTCGCGCGCCACCGTGTAGATGGTCGCTTCTTGTGGGCGAATGCGCTCAAGCGCCGCGAGCCAGGGGGCAACGTACTCCTCGCCGGTGTTGTCGATGGGCTTGCCCAGATACTCACCGGTCAAGAAGATCGTCTGGATAATAACGTGACCGTCAAAGCTTGCGAACGTCTCAATCTGGTGCTCGACGTCGTAGGGGCCAACAGGCTGGTCGAGCAGCTGGATAAATGCCGGATCGACCGTATCGAGCTTAAGAATGTTGTCGTCGACCATCATGAGCGCATCGTGCACCTCGGGGCGGTCGGCGCGCGTGCCGTTGGAGAGCACGGCGATCTTGGAGTTTGGGGCAAGCTCGTCGCGCAGCGCGACGGCGCCGGCGATGGCCTGCGGAAACTCCGGTGCGGCGGTGGGCTCGCCGTTGCCTGCGAAGGTGATCACATCGGGGAGCTCGCCCTCGGCTGTCATCTCGCGCAGCTTTGCCTCGAGCGCGTCGAGTACCACGGCAGCTGTGTTGTGCGGCTCATGGCAGGGGCGCTCGGCATTGAGGCCGTTTTCGCAGTAAATGCAGTCGAACGTGCAGATTTTGCCGCTGGCCGGCATCATGTTGACGCCGAGCGAGAGGCCAAGGCGACGGCTGCGAACGGGCCCAAAGATGGGGCTGGCATTCAAAAACGTAGACATAGGCATATGCTCCTCAAGACAATTGTGCCTAAGCATAGCATCGGCTCCAAAGCAGGGTGCGGGCTCTTGCTTTACAAGTTTCGTTTTTTCACGTCGCTCATTATGCCGTGTCATGAAAAGCCTCGGGTCGGGTAAAGTTAATCTGTTAACAAGGTGTAAGGCAATGCGGGTCCATCCAACCGCACTGACGTGCAACTGGATGAGCATTGATGATGGGGGCACAACATGGATTTTACGGTCGAGAATGCGGGCACCACGATTGCCTGTCGCGAATATGCCGGCCCGGATGTGTCGCCTGATACTCCTGCCTTGGTGTGCGTGCACGGCGCTTGTGTCGACGGCACATTTTTTGACGGTATCGCTTGTGAGCTCAGCCGCAACTACCGCGTAATTGCCTACGACCGCCGCGGCTGCGGTGGCAGCAGCGATGCGGCAGACGGCAGCTATGATCTTGCCGCTCAGGCCGCCGACCTGCAAGCCGTGATCGAACACGTTGGCGCTCCGACAAATGTGCTTGCGCATAGCGCCGGTACGTTGGTGGCGCTGGAGCTTCTTCGCGCCGAACCCCATCTCGTCGCCCGTGCGATTCTGCATGAGCCGGCTGTGTCGGCCGAAGGCGTCGGCATGGGCGCAGCTCCGGTTTTGCTCGATATGATTGCGGCTGGAAAGGTTTCAAGGGCGCTCCGGCTTTTCTTGGGAGCCCTTGGCGACTTGGACCCCGAGGCTCCCGGGACGACCGAAGCGGAAGTCAAACATGCCCTGCGCAATGGTCGTTGCTTTATGGCGAACGAATATGGAACAAATATGACTTACGTTCCCAATTGGGATAGTGTCTGCGCATCGAAGTCCGTTGCTGCTGTGCTTCTCGGCGAGCTTTCGCTCGGTACGCCCCGCGAGGCTGGTACGCGAGCGGCTGCCGAATATCTCGATTGCCCCCTTGTGACGATCCCGGGCGCGCATAACGGTTTGCGCGATCGCCCCGTTACGGCGGCAAACGCCGTTCGCGACGTCTTGGAGCGTTAGCACGCTCGATGACCTGCGGGGAGAGGGGCTGTTAGCGTTTCGTCATTGTTAACGAATGCGCCCATAACCGCGCGCCCGCGGCTCCATTACCGCCGTTTGTCAGGTCATAAAAATGTAACGATAATCGCGCGTTTGCCTTCAGCTGTTAGATGTTACCCTTGTACCAATTGATATGCACCGTTGCCGTGCGTAACGATAGGAAGGGCCCCATATGCTCAATAATCACGAGGTCAATCTAACCGACGAGGAGGCTGCCGCCGAGGTCGCCCGCGTCGCGAAGACCTACCCCGTGGTGCGTTTGCTGTCGGCCGATCAGATTAAGAGCGAGCCTAACTGCCTGCTCGCCGGCAATCGGTGCCCTTGTCTGCGTCAGTCGAGTCTTGAGGCCTTGGCAGATTCCGATGAGGTGTCGGAGCAGCTGCTCAATGATGGTACCGAGTACCGCGCTCGCCTGCGCCCTCTGAAGGTTGAGGGCGAGCCTCACGTCCTGCTGATGGTGCGTCCGATCGATGAGCAAGAGGCTGCAGAAGAGGACCTTGTCTACACCGACGTGCTGACGAGCGTGCACAATCGCCGATATTACGAGGAAAAGCTCCGTAGCGCCCGCATGAATGCTGGCGTTGCGGTGATCGACCTTGATGATTTTAGGGTCTTCAACGATACGTGTGGCCGTCATGCCGGCGACCTTGCGCTCGGTGCTGTGGCGACGGCCATACGCAGCGGAATTCGTTCGACTGACGAGCTCGTACGCTATGGCTGCGACAAGTTTGTGGTCGTCATGCCCAATATTCCCTCCGATGACTTCACCCGTCGCCTGCATCAGGTGTCCGATGCCGTTCGTTCCACGATTGTTCCGGGCCATGAGTACGTGAGCTTGACGGCATGTGTTGGTGGCGTTCGCATTCATGGCGAGACGGTCGATGAGGGCGTTGGCCGCGCTGTCCAGTTATTGAGCCGCGCTAAGGCAAAAGCCGGTACGGTCGTGACCGATGCCGATTCCATCGAAGCCTTCCAAAGCGAAAAGCCTTTGGTGCTTATTGTCGATGACTCCGAGATGAACCGAGCCATTCTCAACGAGATGCTCAAGGACGAGTATTGCATCCTCGAGGCCGCCAACGGTCGTACGGCGCTCGATATGGTCGACCGCTATGGCGATGAGTTGTCGCTCGTGCTGCTGGACATTGTCATGCCGGGCGTGAGCGGCTTTGAGGTGCTGGCCGATCTGTCGCGCCGATCGGTTGTTGACAATCTGCCTGTCATCATGATTTTGAGCGAAGAATCCGACGATGTGGTTCTGCGTGCGTACGAGCTGGGCGCCTCGGACTATATCAGCCGCCCGTTTGACGCCCGTGTCGTGCGCCGTCGTGTAAGCAACACTATCCGTCTGTACGCCAAACAGCGCCGCCTGACGAGCCTGCTGTCCCAGCAGTACAACGAGCGCGTCAAGAACAGTCGCATGCTCATCGACATCATGGCCGGTGTCATGGAACTTCGCAATGGCGAGAGCGGCAGGCACGTTACGAATATCGAAAAGCTGACCGAGCTGCTGCTTGGCTGTCTAGTCCAGCGTAGCGACACCATTTCCCTCGACAACGAGGAACGCTCCACGATTGCCCTGGCTTCGGCGCTGCACGATATCGGCAAGATGGCGATTGACGATGCAATTCTCAACAAACCCGGACGCCTTACGTCCGAGGAGTTCGAGATTATGAAGACGCATACCACGATCGGCGCCAACATGCTGTTTGAGCTGGGTCGCCATCACGTCGGCAATGCGCTTATGGAATATGCGTACCAGATTGCGCGTTGGCACCACGAGCGTTGGGACGGCAAGGGCTATCCCGATGGCCTTAAGGGCGACGATATTCCCATTGCCGCGCAGGTGGTCTCGGTGGCCGACGTGTACGATGCTCTGACGAGCGTGCGTGTGTACAAGGACGCTATTCCGCACAAGGAGGCGATCCAGATGATCCTGGACGGTAAGTGCGGCACCCTTTAACCCGCTGTTGCTCGACTGTCTGCTCGAGGTGCAAGACCGTATTGCCGAGACGTTGGCACGCCCCGCCGACGTTGTCGCGTTTCCCACGATTTAGTTTGACCAAAGGAGATTTAATCCATGATTTCCATGCGTGAGGCGTATGAGAAGATCGGCGCTAATTATGATGACGCGTGCGCTCGGCTGATGGGCGGGGAAATGCTTGCCCACTTTGCCCTCAAGTTTTTGGATGACGAGAGCATGGACAAGCTGGAGGCCGCCATGGCGGCAGGAGACGCCGAAGGTGCGTTTATGGCAGCGCACACGCTCAAGGGCGTGAGCCAGAACCTGGGATTCGATAATCTGTACGAGCCGGCGGTCGTGGTGACCGAGGCGCTGCGCGGCGCCGATGCCGTTGACGGCGCTCGCGAGGGAATGCATGCGCTGCAGCAGCAATATGCGGCTACGATGTCGGCCCTGCGCGAGGCGGCTGAATAAGAGCTTGCGGGCCTTGATGACTATGAGAGTGGATAATCTCCCGTTTTAGGCCCGGTGGCGGCCCCAAAGTGGGAGATTATCCACTCTCGTTCGATATGTGTCCAAAAATCCACGCTCACCCCTCCGGGTTAGTAAATGGCCTATGCGCACTGGCGGGGCTTTCCGCATGCAATCAATATCGTTGTTCGATAAACTGTTCGAATAACGATAGAGTCGATGAGGGTGAGTGTATGTCTAACAGCGTTCAGCGTATGGCCAAAGCGGGCGAAAATATCAGGAAGCTTGGCTTTTGCATGGCAGCCGTTTTTGCAGGGATGCTCGTCGCTTTTGCCGCGTTGGTTGTTTACGTGATCTGGTATGCGGTTGCAAACGTTGCCTCTGTCGATTCTTTCGGCGTCGTGACGCTTCTCGATGGCGGGTGCATCGTTATCCCAAGCGGACTGTGCCTGGCACTCGTCGTGGGTATTTCGCTTGTCGTTCTGTGTGGGATCAGCCGTAACATCTCGCGAGGCGTCTCGCCCTTTACCAAGACGCATGTGCGGCTTATCCGTGTTCTTGCGCTTGCCTTTGCTGTTAACGCCGCGGTTTCGCTTATTGGTGCCTACGGATCGGTCAATCTTACCATTGGTGGGCTGGAGCTTTACGTCGTGCCTCATTCCTTCGTTATTGAGATTTGCCAAGGCGTTGCCTTTGATGCGGGGTCGCTTATCGGCGCGGCTGTCTGTCTGTGTATCTCGGTGATCTGGAGTTATGCCTCGCTGCTCCAAGAGCAGTCTGACGAGCTTGTGTAGGAGGAAGCATGAGCTATCTCATCATCGAGCTTGAGACGCAGCTACTTAAGACCGGAAAGACCAGTGCTGATCTGATTCGTGCCACGGGGCATACTCCGGCTAATATTTCTAAGCTAAGAAACGGAAAAATTAAAGCTATTCGCCTTAAGACGCTTCTCGATATTTGCGATGAACTTGACTGTCAACCGGGAGATATTATTCGGCGGGTGAGTGAGAAAGAGCTTGAGGAGCTTATTGTTGAGCGTGCAAAAAATGTCGTGAGGCAGATGCGGGACGGCGGAGGCAATGAGGCGTTGCTTCCGACATCAGTCTTTGCTGTAGATTTGAGCGACGAGTAGCATAAAGCGAACAGCTATAACGAAATATCAGCGTAAAGGGGCCCGTGTCTAACACGGGTTCTTTCTTTTAGATTACCTTGACAAATATGAGTTATCGAAAAACAATAACAACTATGAAAAACGATAAAGGAAAGAAGGAACGATATGAGCGGTTTTGCTATCAAGCAGAACGGGAGGCCGATGAACGCATCAGCGATAAAGCTATCAAAGGTGTCAAAGCGCTACGGGAGACGGCGCGTTTTGCATGACGTTTCCTTCGAGGTGCATCAGTCCGAGCTCCTTGCCCTTGTTGGTGCAAACGGTGCGGGCAAAAGCACGCTCATTAAAATCGTCTTGGGCCTCTGCGAGCCGTCGTCGGGGAGCGTGGAGCTCTTTGGAGGCAAGTCGAAAAAAGAGCTGAGCCTGATGCGGACGCGTGTCGGCTATGTGCCAGATTCCTGCGGAGCATACCAATCCCTCAGTGCGGCTGAGAATCTTCGGATCCGATGTGCGGAATGGGGGCTCGATGAGAAACGTGAGGTTCCTCGCGTCTTGGGCCTAGTCGGGCTGGACGTCGATGAGAAAAAGAGCGTGAGCAGTTTTTCTCTGGGAATGAAACGGCGACTGGATATAGCTACGGCTTTATTGGGCGACACCGACGTACTAATTTTCGATGAGCCGGCGAATGGATTGGATCCGTTGGGCATCGAGAGTATATGGGCCCTTATCGGTCGATTGAATCGAGAGCAGGGTAAGACCATGCTCATCTCTAGTCATGATTTGGATGAGTTGGCATCGGTTGCAACAAGCTGCCTGTTTATTCATGACGGCGAACTGCAAAAAAAGGAATCGATGGACGTCATAAGGGATGAGGCGTCATCCCTAAAAGAGTATTACAGGCGCTTGATGAAGGCGGTCTCGCTATGAAGCGGGCGATCCATCCCATAAAGGCAGATATGATGCGTTTGCACAGGATATTTCCGGCGAAGTTTGGTCTTGCGCTTATGCTGGCGTTCGGCCTTCTCTTCGGTATCTTTCTAAAAAACGGAACAACGTTGCTCGCCTTTGGCAATAGCGTTTTTGGGGAGGATATTGGCTTCTGCTGGAATGTAATCGATCCTTCTGCACCCGAAGAGTCCCTTGTGCGTAGCGCCTTTGCCGGCACAGCTCTGCTTGTGCCGCTCATCGTTTGCCTGGTAATTCTACAGGAGCGTGGCTATGAAGAGGGCTGCCGAATTTCTTTGGCAAGAGGTCTCAGCCGCTTTTATGGGGCTCTAGCCCATGCATTTTCGTCTGCTTTAATAATTGGCGCAGCATATAGTGCGCTTTGCCTTCTTCTTTTTGCAATAGCCATAATACGTGGAGGGCATAACTACTCGCACGACATGCTAACTGTATTTTTGCCCGCATTGATAGTCAACGCCGTATTGGTGATATCGGTTGCGTTGGAGACGACGACCATCTATCGGATTACAGGCAGCGCTGTATTGAGCGGGGCTGCGATAATTATTGGATTTGTCATGAGCTTGACGCTCTACGGAACTTACCTTCAGACGCCCATACCGTCCTTGCGATGGATCTTCTTTCTTCCGGGGCCGTACCTTGGAGTCGGATGTGCCCTTGGGTATAGCGATATGGGGCAGCTGACGCTTCTGGGGTATGGCGCGGCAGCCAGCTGCCTATCGGTATTGATTTACGCTCTGGTGAGCTTTCGTGCTGGGGGTGTGCTCAATGGCTCGTCAGACTAGAAGATTCCTTCATTCAGAATTGAAGCATGTGAGCAAATGGACGTACGCCTTAATCCTGGTAATTTATGCGTGCATGGTGGCATTGCAGCTTAATTCTTTCCCGATGTGGTTCTGTAGCCTCCGTGAGAACAGTTTCTTGGGCTTTTTCCCAGACCCGACGCTTCGGCTATCGGCAGAGGATGTCCTTCTATTTGGTAATTCAGAGGTTTTTCGCGGTCTGCTGTTCAACGTAGCCCCGTTGGCTCATGCATTGTTCTTTCCGTTCATCTCGGCTTGCATTGTGCCGCGCTTTGTCAGTTCGGGCTTTATTGAGGAACCGTGGGGGTTGTCGGAGGCTCGGGGAGGGAAGCGTGTGTGCGCTATCGTTGCGCGAGTGGTGCTGTCTTCTTTTGCCCTTTTGGGCGCGTTTATCCTGTCGAGTGTCGTTTTGTACTGTCTTAACTGCGTAATCGTTTTGGATGCTCAGCAGTATTTCAACCTGCATGTATTTTGCTATCGACTTGTTCTTGCTGCCGCTGCCTGCCTTGCATACGTGGTTTCTTGCGTAATCGTTGTTTCCTATTTTGGGTCCGGCTTCGGTCCGATTGGCATGCTGCTGCTTGTCAACGTCGTAGCGATCTACATACAGCTCGGGGCCAATTCCATGCTTCCGCTACCGTCCTCGATGCTCATGTGGATTTGCGGCGTGACCCCGTTGGGGGATGGTCAATGCGTTTCGATTTTAATTGACTGCCTAATAAACGTAGCAAGCGTTTTTGCCATCTGCTTTACAGTCGACCGATTGCGGTCGAGATTTCTTTGATTGTTTGTGAGGGATAATCATACCGAGCATACCAAATACAGGGGGGCGGGCACCGTGGCTGGTGTCCGCCCCCCCCTGGCATGGAAGGTTTAAGCCTGTGTGATTTGCGAGCTAGCGAGCCTGCTTGACCTTTGCCGCTGCCTCGACAAACGACTTCCACAGGTTAAAGTCGGTCTCGAGCGTCTTCCACGTGTACTCGGGGTGCCATTGCACACCCAAGCAGAACGGCTGGCCTTCGACCTCGATGCACTCGGGAACGCCGTCGGTTGCCTTGGCGACCAAGCGCGTGCTTTTACCCAGACGCTCGACGCAGCAGTGGTGTGCGGAGTTGGTCTGGATCAGCCTGTGCCCGCCAACCGCGCGCTCCAACAGCGAACCCGGCACGACCTCGACGGGATGCACGGGGTCGTTGAGCACGTGGGTGTGGCGCCACTGCGTGCGGCCCTCGCGAGCGCCCAGGCTCGGCACGTCCATGCACAGGGTGCCGCCAGTGGCGACGTTGAGCAGCTGCGTGCCGCGGCAGGTGGTAAAGAGCGGCTTCTTGGCGCGAAGCACCTCGTTAACCAGCTTAAACTCAAAACGGTCGCGAATCTCGCAGCACAGCGTGGGATCGTAAGGACGCTCGTCGCCCCAACGTTTGGGGTTGACGTCCGGGCCGCCGGGAATAGCGACACCATCGGCGATTTCCACGTAATGACGGATGACCTCAATGTCCTCGGTGATGGACATCTGCAGTGGCAGGCCGCCGGCGGCAAGGATGGCATCGACAAAGACGCTTGCGATTTCCTCGTTGGGAGAGAGCGTCTCGCTTAAAAACGGCTCTGCCTCTTCCCAGCGCGGCGCGACGAGGATGAGCGGACGGTCGGCGGGGGCGACGTCGACGTGCGGGGTATAGGACGAGGAAGTACGTGTTCCGATCATTGGTGTTGCTTTCGAATCCGGGTGGACATGGCACAGGGGTGCGCGGGACAAACGCTGGTGATGAGTTTGTCCGCGCGGCAATTGGGTTAGTGGCCCTTGATGGAGTTGAGGAAGTCCTGGGCGCGCTTGGTCTGGGGATGGTCGAAGAACTCGTCGGGCGTGCCGGTTTCCACGATCTGGCCGTCGGCCATAAAGACGACGCGGTCGGCTACGCGGCGGGCAAAGTTCATCTCGTGCGTGATGACGATCATCGTCATGCCCTGCTGCGCCAGACGGACCATGACCTCGAGCACCTCGTTGATCATCTCGGGGTCAAGGGCGCTCGTGGGCTCGTCAAAGAGCATGGCCTTGGGTTGCATGGCAAGCGAGCGAGCGATGGCCACGCGCTGCTGCTGGCCACCCGAGAGCTGTGCGGGCACCTTATCGGCCTGCTCGGCCACGCCCACGCGGCCCAGCAGGTCCATGGCGCGCTCACGGGCCTCGTCCTTGGAGACGCCCAGCACGTCGACCGGTCCCAGCATGACGTTCTGCAGTACGGTCATATGTGCGAACAGGTTGAACTGCTGAAACACCATGCCCAGTTCGGCGCGCATGCGGGCAAGATCCTTGCCTTCCTGCGGCAGGGGCTCACCCTCGATGAGGATCTCGCCCGAGTCGATGGTTTCCAGGCGGTTGATGGTGCGGCACATGGTCGACTTGCCCGAGCCCGAGGGTCCGATCACAACGACGACCTCGCCGCGGTCGACCGAGAGATTGATGTCGTTGAGGACGTGTAGATCGCCATAGTGCTTATCGACGTGCCTGAGCTCAATCAGCGGTTGATTGCCGGTAGAAGAAGTGCTCTGTGCCATGGTGCTTGGCTCCTAATGACTCGAAATGGTAAAGCGTTAGCGGATGATGGTCGCGCCGGTCTTGTGCGAAACATAGACAGCGGCCTTGTTGATCGCGACGTTGATGAGGATATAGATGACCGCGATTACCAGGTAGACCGACACGAGAGCGTCGTAGTTGGTAATGAGCACGCGGGCGTTTTGCATGAGGTCGGGGTAGCTCACCACATAGGCGACGGTGGTGTCCTTGACCACGACTACGAGCTGAGAAATCAACGACGGGATAATAAACCGAATCGCCTGGGGCAATACGATTTTAAAGGTGATTTTAGCCTTGGAGAGACCGAGCGCCTGGGCCGCCTCGACCTGCCCGCGCGGTACGGCGTTGACGCCGGCGCGGAAGATCTCGGCAAGTACGCCGGCGGCAGCGAGCGCGACGGGAAGCGTGAGCATCCAAAACGACGGCAGCGCGATCTTGTACTGGGGCAGCACCAAAAAGAAGAAGTAGATGAACAGCAGGCTTGGCACACCGCGGAAGAAATCGGTGAGCACGCGGCAGACCAGCTGCAGCGGCTTAATGTCGCTCGTGCGGCCGAGCATAAGGGCCAGGCCCAGCACCAGCGCGATGGCGCCAGCGGTGAGTGCGACTTTAACGGTGCCCTCAAAGCCGGCAAGCAAGAACTTCCAGGTGGTGAGATGCGTAAAGAAATACCAGTAGTGGACCGAAAGCTGACCGGTCACATAAAAGCGCTGCAGTACCAGAGCGATGAGCGCGGCCACGGCAACGAGCGAAATGGCGGTGCCGATGCGAATCTTGGCGAGCATCTTGGGGCCGGGAGCCTCGTAGAGCGCATCGCGCATGGTAAGTGCAGGGGAGGAATGCTTGTTCATCGGAGGATCCTCACCTTCTTATCGATATAGTTGCCAATGTGGCTCACCACAAAGGCCGTGCCCAGGTAGCCGAGCGCCGAGATAAAGAACGCGGCGACGCCGCCGAGCGAGCGCGTGTTAATGTAGCTCACCACGCCGGTGAGCTCCTGCGGCTTAAGCGGCACCTGGCTGCCGAGCGCAGTGGTGAGCATGACGGCGATAAAGAGGTTGGTCATGGGCAGCACACTCGAACGCAGTGCCTGCGGAATCACGATTTTGGCGAGGATGCGGTTAAAGCTCATGCCGAGCGAACGGGCGGCTTCCACCTGGCCGACACCGACGGTGTTGATGCCGCTCATAAAGTTCTCGGAACCAAAGGCCGAGCCCAAAAGGACCGTGGCGACGATAACGCAGGTGCGGTAGGGCAGAACGACCTTGAGCGGCGGCAGCGCATAGACGACGATGATGAGCAGCGCGATGCCGGGGATGTTACGGAAGACCTGGACATACAGGTCGCCAAAGACGCGCAGCGGCTTGAGCGGCGACACGCGCATCACGGTGACGGCGACGGCCAGCACCATGGCGATGGCAAACGACTCAAGCGTCATGCCCCAGGTCGCTAGCAGCGCGTCGATATAGTTCTGGCCGTAGAGCGACCAGAGCTCGGAGAGACTCATGCGGACCTCCTGCCGGTAAGGAAAGGGGCTCCCGTGTGTACGGAAGCCCCGACAACTCAGTGAGGAAACAGTTTACCGCAATAAAGCGCATCATGCGTTTCCATATGGTTTCGTTGCGGCCGTTACCAGGCTCGCTGCCTAGGCGCCGATCTCGGGCAGCTCGGGAACATTGGTGTCGCCCGTACGGTCGCCGATGCAGATCTGCCACAGCTCGGTCCAGGTGCCATCGTCCTCGATCTTCTTAAGGAAGTCGTTGACAAAGGCGACACCGTCGGAATCGAGCGGCAGGCCGATGCCGTAGGGCTCCTTGCTGCCGAAGGGCTTGCCGGCGATCTTGTACTTACCGGGCTCGCGGACCAGGGCGCTCTGCTGCATGTTGTTATCGATGACGTAGGCGTCAACGCGGCCCTGCTGGAGTGCCTGGCGGGCCTCCTCGTCGGTCTTGAACTCCTGCTGGCTGGCCTTGGGAGCGAACTCCTCCAGGATGGCGGGGCCGTTGGAGCCGGACTGGACGGCGACGTTCTTGTCGGCCAGGTCGTCGACGCTCTTAATGTCGTCGTTATCGGCGAGCACCAGGATGGCCTGCTGGGTGTAGTAGTAGGGACCGGCGAAGGAGACGAGCTTCTTGCGCTCGTTAGTGATGGTGTAGGTGGCAAAGACAGCGTCGACCTGGCCGTTCTGCAGGACGGACTCGCGCGTGTCCGAGGTCACCTGGGTGATCTCGACCTTGTTCTCGCCCAGAATGTAGTTGGACAGGAGCTGTGCGATACCGGCATCGAAGCCGCGGGTCTGACCGTCTTTTTCGTTGAGGAGGGAGAAGAGCGTGGAGGTCTGAACGCCACCGATCTTAAAGACGCCGGCGTCCTTGACGGCCGTCGCCCAGGTGCTGGCGGCGATGGCGTCGTCATCGGCCTTGGGGCCGTCGTTGACGAGCTTGTCGAATGCCTTGGCATCGAGCGTGGTGGAAGCCTCGGTATCCTCGGAGCCCTTTGAGGAGCCGGCGGCGGAACCCTTGTCGGCCTCGGCGCTGGTGTCGGAGCAGCCGGCAAGACCAAGGCCGGCGACGGTTGCGAAGGTGGCGGCAACGAAGCCGCGGCGGTCGAGAACGACCTGCTGGGAGAGGTTCTTGCTCATGGTAGAACACCTTTCTCAATAAAATCCCTAGCGGTTGAGTAGAGTTATACCCTATTGCGCTCAGACGGGTCAACACGAAATAACTCAGAAACATACTTACCTTATGGGTAATTCTACCTACCAAAAAGGGACAGGTTTATTTTGGCAGGTTTTATCTGGGCAAACGTCGAATATTGCAGCTGAGATAGCGCTTTGCAGACGGCATGGTCGGTGCGGCGGCATGCCTTGCTGCTTTGTCTCAATCTGTAACAGTTAGACGAGGAAATGGGTTCTACCTGTTACAGATCGAGATTTTCTCTTCAGGGGGATTCGAATGTCTCAATCTGTAACATCTGGACGGTCAAAAGGTCCCTATCTGTTACAGATTGAGACAAAGGTCTGGGACTACGACGTCTTATCTAGATCTGTAACAGTTAGACGGAAATTCGGGCCCTAGATGTTACAGATTGAGATAATCGCATCGTGAAAACAAAAACCTCCGCAGGGGTGCTTCCCTTGCGGAGGTTTTCTTACTCGTTGAGTAGTCTCACGGCTTCGGCGGCCATGTTCTCGACCGTCATGCCGTTCTGAGCGAGCAGCTCGTTGGGGTCGTAGCGGTCGGGGAAGCCCTTGGCAATGCCGAAGGTGCGCGTGCGCACTGGTGTGCAGGCCAAGTAGCACGCCACGCGCTCGCCCCAGCCGCCGTCCAAGATGCCGTCCTCGAGGGTGACGACAACGCGATGCTTGGCGGCAAGGCTGTCGAGGAACTCGTGGTCGAGCTCGGTTGCAAAGCGCGGGTTGACGAGCGTGGCCTCGATACCGTACTCGGCAGCCAAGCGGTTTGCCACGCGCTCGCCCAGCTCAAAGAAATCGCCAAGCGCGAGCACGGCAACGTCGCGGCCCTGACGCACCACGTTGTAGCGAACGGCGCTGTAGTCGGTGTCTTCGGCGGGCGCAAGGTCGGGGCGGCTTACCAGGCCGATGCCCGGTACGCGGATTGCCACGGGATGCTCGCGGTGGTCGAGCGACCAGCTCAGCATGGACAGATATTCCTCCATGCAGGCCGGCGCCAAGTAGTGCATGTTGGGAAGACCGCCCAGCATGGAAATATCAAAGAACGAAAGGTGCGTCTCGGACGTGGTGCCAAAGATTGACGCACCAAACACCAAAATGGTTGCGGGGGCGTCGTTGAGGCACAGGTCGTGCCACAGCTCGTCGTAGGCGCGCTGCAAAAACGTGCCGTACACACCAAAGACTGGCTTGGCGCCCGAGCGAGCAAGCGCGGTGGCAAAGGTCACGGCGTGCTCCTCGGCAATGCCCACATCGACGAACTGTTTGCCGGCGGCAGCGCGAAGCTCGGGTGTAAAGCCCATGATGTAGGGTGTGGCGGCCGTGATGCCCACGACCTGCGGATCGCGCTCGATGGCGGCGCTGAGCGCCTCGCCCGTAATGTCAGCATAGGTGCGCGGCGCGGGCTCGCTCGGATGGCCCGGGCAGAGCTTGCGCCCAGTCGCCATGTCAAACGGACCCACGTGGTGCCAGCGTTCGGGGTCGCTCTGGGCCGGCTCAAAGCCCTTGCCCTTGGCGGTGGAGACGTGCAGCACGATGGGGTGATCGATATCGCGCAGCTCCTGCAGCGCGTCGACGAGGGCCAACACATCGTTACCGGCGTCCAGATAGCGGTAGTTGAGCCCCATCGCGCGGAAAATGTTGCGCTCACAGGCGCCGTTGCTGGCGCGCAGCTCGGCCAGATTGCGATACAGGCCGCCATGGTTCTCAGCAATGGACTGGTCGTTATCGTTGACGATGATGATCAGGTTGCTGTCGAGTTCGGCGGCATTGTTGAAGCCCTCAAACGCCAAGCCGCCCGAAAGCGAGCCGTCGCCAATGATGGTGATGACGTTGTAGCTGTCGCCCGTCAGATCGCGGGCGTGTGCCAAGCCGCAGCCCAGGCTCACCGATGTGGAGGTGTGGCCCATGGCGAACAGGTCATGCTCGGACTCGTCGGGATTGGCAAAGCCAGAGGCCTCGCCAAAGCGCTTCGGATCGATATAAGTGTATGCGCGCCCAGTCAACGCCTTGTGGGCGTAGGTCTGGTGCGAAACGTCAAAGACAATCTTGTCGATAGGGGAGTTAAACACGCGATGAAGCGCAACCGTAAGCTCAACGACGCCCAGGTTGGGGGCAACGTGCCCGCCGACGGCGGCGGAGCTTTCGAGGATGGCGTGGCGAATCTCGTCGCAGAGCTGCGGGAGCTCGGCACGATTAAGAGCCTTGACGTCCTCGGGCGTTGTCGTTTGCGTAAGCAGCATCGTTGTGGGTTACTCCATGCGAATCGAGCGTCGGCGCTCCCTCGGCCGACACAATTGCACAAGACAGTCTCGCACATTTTGGCGTTTGATATGTGACGGCGGCGCGGTAATTCGCCAACTGGTGGGGCAAAACGTTTTGTCCGATGCCATACTGATAGATTCGATGATGATTTTATTTCATGCGTGTAGGCCGTGGCTTGCCGCCGTGAGCCGCCGGAAGGAGGCAGCATGTCCGATGCCGTTCGTGCCGAGAAAATCGCGTGCGAAGTAGACCATGCTGCCCGTCAACTGGCACAGGCGGGCCGTCTGGACCTGACGCGCGAGTTTATCCAGCATGGCGATGTGACGGTGTATGCGCATGTGATCTCGGTGGCGCGGGCGAGCCTGTCCTTTGCCGAGCGCTTGGGCCGTGCAGGCATTTTGGTCGACCGCGCCTCGTTGCTGCGCGGAGCCTTGTTACACGATTACTTTCTCTACGATTGGCACGACCTCAACCCGAGTCATCGCCTGCACGGATTTCGACATCCGTTTTTTGCCCTGGCGCGTGCCGAGGAAGATTTTGAGCTGACGCCGCGAGAGCGGAATATTATCGTGCGGCATATGTTTCCGCTGGTGCCGGTGCCGCCGACGTGTCGCGAGGCGTGGATTGTTTGTCTGGCGGATAAATGGTGTGCTCTGCGTGAGACGGTCGCCGGCCGCCTGCCGCGCAAGGACGAGACGGACGATAGCGTGAGTAAAGCATCGAGTGAAAAGAGGAGAGGGTAGACGGTGGGGATCGCAATCGACATGTCCTTTGACGGCGCGACGCTTGCCGCCTGCCCGCTTTCGGCACTGGTGCTCTCGTTTGCCTTCTACGGTTTTTGCGGCTGGGCATGGGAATCGACAGTCTGCGCCATGCTCAACCACGGACGCTTTGCCAACAGCGGCTTTTTGCTGGGACCGTGTTGCCCTATCTATGGCGCGGGCGGCATTGCCTGCTGGCTGCTGTTGCGCGGGATTCCGGATGCCCCGAGCCAGTTTGTCGCTGCAGCGCTCGTATGCAGCGTGATTGAGTACAGCGTAGGCGTGCTGTTGGAAAAAACAACGGGCGCTCGCTTTTGGGACTATTCGCATCTGCCGTTTAACCTGCACGGACGTATCTGTCTGTACTGGGCCTGCGCGTTTGGCCTGGGTGCGTTGTACATTTGCCGTTTAGTGGAGCCGGCATTGCTGGGGCTGCTTGGCCATCTGCCGGTGCTGATTGTGCGGTTATCCGCCTTTATCGTCGCGGTCGCGATGATGGTCGACGCGTTGTGCTCATTGGCGAGCTGGCGGCGTCTGTCTGATCAGCTGGAGCGCGTCCGGGCCGACCTTGCCGACCGCATCAACGAGTCGCTTGCCGACGCGTCCGACTCAATGCTCGAGCGCATTCCCGATTCTACGATTGACTCGGTGGCACAGACGCACATCCGTAGCCGTGCCGTTAACGCGTGGCTGGCCGAGCTGGGTGACGCCGCGCTCGATGCCCTGCGCGAGAAGGCTTCGATGCCGACGTTTATCGCGGATGGTGCTCGCGGCCTGGCGCTTGCCGCCCGCCGCGTGGCCGATGCCGCGCCGAGCATGCCGCGTCCGTCGCTCAGTCGTCGCCTCGCAGGCAAGCGCATGAGCCGTCCGGTGCCGAGCGTGTCACTCAGCCGCCGCGACCTACGCTTCTTTAACGCCTTCCCGCGTCTGCGCATCAATCGCTACGAAGGTGTCATTCGAGCAACTAATCTCCGCGACCGCGCCCACGAGCTGTTCCGTCGCTAGTCGGGACGGGTGCACTCACGGCCCCCTTGCTCGCGTATTTCCCGTTCGTTTCGCGCCCGTTGCCGCGCCGTTTCCAAGATTGCGGCACCGTTTCCATTCGACAACGCAGCGTTTAACAACGCCGTATCTGGTCTACACCAGTTGCCCCTCGGCCGCATTATGGGCGCCGACAACGTTCATGCGACCAAGGGGGAGCGAATGTACGATACGGGATCGACAACGTTTATGCTCATCTGCACCATGCTCGTATTCTTAATGACACCGGGTCTGGCGTTTTTCTATGGCGGCCTGTCCAGGCGCAAAAATGTCATCAACACCATGCTTATGTGCTTTGGCGCCATTGGCCTGGTCGGTGTGTTGTGGATTGTTGCCGGCTGGTCGCTGGCCTACGGCGGCGACGGTTCCAGCCCGTTTATTGGAGGCCTTGACCAGCTGCTGTGCTTGCCGGTGCTCAACCAGGTGCTGCAGGCGGCCGAGGGCAATGCTGCGGATGGTGCCGTCTACCCTCAGATCATCAACATCGCCTTCCAGATGGCGTTTGCCATGATCACCGCCGCTATCGTCACGGGCAGCCTGGCAGGCCGCGTTAAGTTTGGTGCCATAGCGGCCTTCCTGAGCATTTGGCTGCTTGTGGTCTATGCGCCGCTCGCCCACATGGTTTGGGGCGGCGATGGCTCCTTTATCGGCGACATCATCGGCGCGCTCGACTTTGCCGGCGGCGACGTGGTACACATTTCGTCCGGTCTGACGGGCCTGATTCTCTGCTTAATGCTCGGCCGTCGTCGCGGCTTTGGCATGGTGAGCTACCGTCCGCATAACGTTCCGTTTGTGGCGCTGGGCGCCGGGCTGCTTTGGTTTGGCTGGTTTGGCTTTAACGGCGGCAGCGAGTTTAAGGCCGACGCCGTGGCGGCGCTTGCCATCCTCAACACCGTGACGGCCAGCGCGGCGGGCATGGTCTCGTGGCTTGCCGTCGAGCGCGTGCACACCGGTCGCCCCACGCTGGTGGGTGCCAGCACCGGTCTGGTTGCGGGCCTTGTGGTGGTCACGCCGGGCGCGGGCTTTGTCGAGCCGTGGGCAGCGCTGGTCATGGGCCTGATCGTATCGCCCGTCTGTTACCTGGCTATCAGTCAGCTTAAGACCAAGTTCGGATACGACGACGCGCTCGACGCGTTTGGCTGCCACGGCATTGGCGGCATCTTGGGTGGTGTGCTCACGGGCTTGTTTTGCGTGCCGGAGCTCTCGTGGACCGGTAAGGGCGGCCTGCTCTACACGGGCGATGTGTCGCTGCTCATCTCGCAGATCTTGGGCATTGTGGTGACGGTCGCTATTGTGTTGGTGCTCGATTTGGTGATCGCCGCGGTGGTCAAGGCGCTGTTCCATGGCAGCCTGCGTGTGGACGAGGCCGACGAGGCACTGGGCTTGGATGCGAGTCAGCACGGCGAGAGCGCGTATCCCTCCTTCTCGGGACTCGATTAGCAGCTTCCCCAAGCACCGCACCTTGCCGTTTTAAGTACGCTTCGCTCCTCTTTCACGGCAATCTGCGGCACTTGGGAAACCTGCTAAGACCAGTCAGTTGAACTTTTTGATCTCTGAGGTTGGTTTGCGGCACTTGGGAAACCTGCGTCTCATGTAAAGGGATACGTTGATTATTGAGAGGAATTCACTATGAAGAAGATTACGGCGATTGTTCGTGCCGAAAAGCTTGAGGTTCTTAAAGATGCGCTGTTTGCTGCTGATGTTCGTGGTATGACCATCAACCAAGTGCAGGGCTGCGGCGCGCAGCATGGCTGGAAGGAATACGTGCGCGGCAACGAGTTGCTTGTCAACACGATCCCTAAGGTGCAGTTCACGCTCATTTGTGCCGATGAACATGTCGACGGAATTGTCGAGATTATCTGCAATGCTGCTCGCACCGGCGCCGTCGGAGACGGCAAGATTTGGGTTGAGCCGGTCGAGGAGGTTATCCGCATCCGTACCGGCGAACACGGCCCCGCCGCGGTGTAGGACAATCTTTCGCCTGACGGGCGTGCCTCTCTTGGGGCGCGCCCGTTCTCGTCTACAATATCGTGCAGACGAAGGAGAGGCATGCCCATGATCAAGATGTTTGCGAGTGACTTAGACGGAACGCTGCTGAATGCCCTACACGAGGCTGACGGAACCATCCGCCGCGCCATTCGCGAGCTGACCGAAGCCGGGCTGCATGTGGTTCCCGCGACCGGACGCTCGACGCTGCCGATCGGCGAGCATGGCTTCACAGGTCTGGCACTCGACGCCTGCTGCTCCAACGGATCCATCGTGCGCGACAGCCATGGTGAGGTGCTCAAGACCTGGACCATCGACCCGCAGGTTACCGAGGAGCTGCTCAAAGCGTTCCCGGACATTTGCTTCGACTGCTCCACGCCCGACGGCATGTTCTCGAGCGGTTCGTTCGAGATGCACCAGGCGGGCTTTAAAAAGGACAGTCCTATCAAGCGCATCGTGATGCGCGGCATGCGTGCACGTGGCGGGTATCACGAGGAACAGTATTTCGACCAGTCGATCGGTGACATCCTGCGTCATGACGTGTGCAAAATCAACTGCCGCGTGACCTCGCCCGAGCTGGAGCGCGACCTTAAGGCATATTTGGCTGAGCGATCGGACCGCGTGGTCAACGCGCCGTTCGATCCGGTGATGTTCGAGATCACGGACGTGGCGTGCAACAAGGGCGAGAGCGTGGCGTGGCTGGCGGGCTACTACGGTATTGCCGAGGACGAGGTCGCGGTCTACGGCGACGGCGGCAACGATATCGCCATGCTCAAGCGTTTCCGTCACAGCTACGCGACCAAAAACGGCAGTGACGCGGCCAAGGCCGCCGCGAGCGTGACCATCGGCAGTTGCATGGTCCACGCCGTTCCCAAGCATATGCTCGCCACCATGCGCAAGCAAAACTCCCGCACCGTCATCGAATAATGTGACAAAGGGACTGCCCTTTCGTCACATCCCAAATATTGCCTTTACGTGTTGATGCACACGGTGTGCAATAATACTCGCACTGTGCAATAGCGCACAGGCTGAGTAACAGGGAGGACGCTTGTCCCAGCTCGAGAAATGCGATCGCCGGTCCCTTCGCTCGCAGCGTGCCCTTCGCCAGGCGCTTGCCAGCGAGCTTGCCGAAAGCGGTGACCTTTCGCGCATTAACGTCGCGTCGCTCACCGAGCGTGCCGGCCTTACGCGCCGCACGTTCTATTCGCACTACCGTGATATCCCCGATTTTATCAATCAAATCGAGGACGGCTTGCTGGCCGAGATCCGTGAGCGCATTGAGCTCATCACCGCAGCTCAGCTGCCCGATCTCTATCACAACATCGATGAGCTCGAGCCGGCGCCCGGTTCGGTTGAGCTGCTGCGTTATCTTGCGGCCAACCGCGACTTAATCGGTGCGCTGCTGGGTCCGGGCGGCGATCAGGCCTTCATTAAAAGGATCATCGACACCGCTCGTGAGGCTGTGGTGCCGCGTGCGCAGACGGGCATTTTGGGCCTGGCGCTGGGCACGTTCTTTGACTACTACGTCACCTACGTCGTGAGTGCCGAGGTCGGCATGATTCAGCGCTGGTTTGAGCGTGGGCTCACCGAATCGCCCGAGGCCATGGCGCGCATTATGACGGTGCTCGCTTTTGTGCGCCCTGGTGACCTGTATGGCCAACCCATCGATATCAACGTGCCGGAATACGGCATGAAGCTATTGAACTTGCAGCTCGAGGACGCGGCTGACACCGCCGCAACCGTCGAGTCCAACAACTAAGAGGAGAGACAGATGAGCAAACTCGTCGAGGGCATCAAGGACCGCATGATCGCCGCCGCACGCGAGGCCGCGCCCACCGTGGTGGACGCCGCGCAGAAGGCCGCGACCACGGCTGCCGAGAAAGTTGTCGAGGCTGTCGCCGATGCCAAGAACGCGGCGGGGGAGGCGTCCGTCACTAGCGAGCCCGCCACCACCGCTGAGCCCGTAGCCGCCGCCCACGCCCCCGAAGGCGCGATCTTCAACCCCGAGGCCGCCCACGGCAACCTGCACCTGGGCATCGACGTGGGCTCCACCACCGTTAAGCTCGCCGTGCTCAACGACGACAACCAGATCGTCTACGCCAAGTACCAGCGCCACCACACCGACGTCCGCGCTTGCGCCCGCGACTTGTTCGAGGGTGCCGCGACTGTGCTGCCGATGGCCCAGATGACCTGTGCCATCACCGGCTCAGGCGGCCTGCTGCTGTCCCAGTGGCTCGATTTGGAGTTTGTCCAGGAGGTCATCGCCAGCAAGCGTGCCGTCGAGACCCTCATCCCGGCCACCGATGTCGCCATCGAGCTGGGCGGCGAGGACGCCAAGATCATCTACTTCGATAATGGCATTGAGCAGCGCATGAACGGCACCTGCGCCGGCGGCACGGGCGCGTTCATCGACCAGATGGCCACTCTGCTGCACACTGACGCCAGCGGCCTCAACGAGCTCGCGGCCAACGCCACCACCATCTATCCCATCGCCAGCCGCTGCGGCGTTTTTGCCAAGACCGACGTGCAGCCGCTACTCAACGAAGGCGCCCGCCCCGAGGACGTGGCCGCCTCCATCTTCCAGGCTGTCGTGACCCAGACCATCTCGGGTCTGGCGTGCGGCCGTCCCATCCGCGGCAACGTCGCCTTCCTGGGCGGCCCGCTGCAGTACCTCTCCGAGCTGCGCCACCGCTTCTACCTCACGCTCAACCTGGACGAGGAGCACCGTATCGTGCCCCAAAACGCCCACCTGTTTGTGGCGAGCGGCGCCGCCATGGCGCACGAGTCCAATAAGCTCAGCACGTTCCCGCAGCTCATCGAGGCCATCGATGCCCTGGGCGACACACAGGGTGCCGAGGTCGAGCGCCTGGATCCGCTCTTTGCCACCGACGAGGACTTTGCCGAGTTCAAAACCCGCCACGACCAGGAAGTCGTCCCCAAGGGCAAGCTCGAAGGCTACACCGGCCGCGTGTTCATTGGCATCGACGCCGGCTCCACCACCATGAAGGCCGCGCTCGTGGGCGAGGACGGCCAGCTGTTGCACACCTGGTACGGCAACAACAACGGCGACATCCTGGGCACGGCCAAGGTCATCATGGCCGATTTCTACAACCACATCCCCGCCGGCTGCACCATCGGCCACGTGACCACCACGGGCTACGGCGAGGCGCTGCTCATCGAGGCCCTCAAAGCCGATTCCGGCGAGATCGAGACCGTTGCGCACCTGCGCGGCGCCAAAGCATTCCTGCCCGGCGTCGAGTTCATTCTGGACATCGGCGGTCAGGACATGAAGTGCCTGCGCGTCAAGGACGGCGTTATCGAGCACATCATGCTCAACGAGGCCTGTTCGTCGGGCTGCGGTAGCTTTATCGAGAGCTTCGCCGTCTCTATGAACATGGACGTGCGCGCGTTCGCCGATGCCGCCATCCATGCCAAGGCCCCGGTCGACCTGGGCAGCCGCTGCACGGTCTTTATGAACTCGCGCGTCAAGCAGGCGCAAAAGGAAGGCGCCACGGTGGGCGACATCGCGGCCGGCCTGTCCTATTCCGTCATCAAGAATGCCCTGTTCAAGGTCATTAAGCTGCGCGATCCCAAGGAGATCGGCAGCCAGGTGATCGTTCAGGGCGGCACCTTTATGTCCGATGCCACGCTGCGCGCGTTTGAGCAGCTCACCGGCGTTCATGCCGTGCGTCCCGACATCGCCGGCTGCATGGGCGCCTACGGTGCGGCCCTGCTCGCCCGCGATCGCGCCGGCGCCGACGGCACCTCGACCATCCTTTCGGCCGAGGACATCGCGCACCTCACCGTGACGCAAAAGCATGTTCGCTGCGGCCGTTGCTCTAACAACTGCCAGCTTACCGTCAACGACTTTGGCGGCGGCAGGCGCTTCATTACCGGCAACCGCTGCGAGAAGGGCGCCGGCCACAAAAAGCAGAAGACCGAGGCCCCTAACCTCTTCAAAAAGAAAAACGAGCTGCTCTTTAACCGCGAGGTGCTGAGCCCCGACGAGGCCCCGCGCGGCACCGTGGGTATCCCGCGCGCACTCAACATGTACGAGAACTACCCCTTCTGGCACGCGTTCTTTACGCGCCTGGGCTTTAGCGTGCAGCTGTCCGACCAGTCGAGCAAGAAGACCTACCAGGCGGGCATCGAGTCCATGCCGTCCGAGAGCGTGTGCTATCCGGCCAAGATGAGCCATGGCCACGTGATGAACCTCATCGACCGCGATGTCGACTTTATCTGGATGCCGTGCGTGCGCTGGGAGCGCAAGGAGGATCCGACGGCTGGCAACTGCTACAACTGCCCCATCGTCATGAGCTATCCCACGGCGCTGGCGCTCAACATCGACGAGATCCGCGAGCAGAACATCGAGTTCCTGTACCCGTTTGTGCCCTATCACGACAAGACCGAGCTCAAGCGCCGTCTGTACCAGGTGCTCGCCGTCGACCGCGTGGCCGATGCGCAAGCCGGTCGCGGTCGCGTGCGTGGACCCAAGATCACGCGCTCCGAGGTCGATGCCGCCGTCAACGCTGCCTTTGAGGCCGACGCGCGCTTCCACGAGGATATCCAGACCATGGGCGAGGAGGCTCTTAAGTGGGTCGAGGACCACGGCGGTCACGGCATCGTGCTCGCCGGTCGTCCCTACCACAACGACCCCGAGATCAACCACGCCCTGCCCGAGCTTATCTCGAGCTTTGGCTTTGCGGTCTTTACCGAGGATTCGCTTGCGCACCTGGTGAAGCCCGAGCGCCCCATCCGCGTGGTCGACCAGTGGATGTACCACAGCCGCCTGTACGCCGTCGCCCGTTTTGTGACGATGCGCAACGACCTGGACCTGATCCAGCTCAACTCCTTCGGCTGCGGTCTGGATGCTCTGACCACCGACCAGGTGCAGGAAATCCTTGAGGCCAGCGGCAAGATCTACACCGTGCTCAAGATCGACGAGGTGTCCAACTTGGGCGCCGCGCGCATCCGTATTCGCTCGCTCATGGCGGCGCTCAAGGACCAGGAGGCCGAGCGCCTGGCAGAGGCCACGGCCGCGGGCGAGGCCTACGAGCAGGGCGATGCTGCGCCGGTGGCTCCCTCCACGGACGCCCCCGCGTTCGCGAGCCGCAAGTACACGTTCGAAGCGCAGCGTGAGAGCGCCTCGACCGCATGGCCCAAGGTGCCCTTTACCGAGCAAATGCGCGAGGAGGGCTACACCATCCTGTGCCCGCAGATGGCGCCGATCCACTTTGACCTGGTCAAAGAGGTGTTCCGCGGTGCCGGCTACAACTTGGAGCTGCTGCCCTCGACCGATCACGACGCCGTCGAGGCCGGCCTGCGCTATGTGAACAATGACATTTGCTACCCGTCGATTCTGGTAACGGGCCAGATTATGGAGGCCATCGAGAGCGGCCGGTACGACCTGTCCAAGACGGCCGTGGTTATCAGCCAGACCGGCGGCGGCTGCCGCGCCACCAACTACATCGCACTCATCCGCAAGGCCCTGCGCGAGAGCGGCCACCCCGAGATCCCGGTAATCTCGCTTTCGGCTGTGGCGCTCGGCGAGGACAACCCCGGCTTCAAGATTACTCCGGCGCTGCTTAAGCAGGCAGTCTACGCGGTGCTCTTTGGCGACGTGATGATGCAGATGCTCTACCGCTGCCGTCCGTACGAGGCCACGCCCGGCGCCGCCAACGCGCTCTATGAGCAGTACATGGCGCGCGCCCGCAAGCTGGCGCCCAAGTTCAACCGCCACAACTACACCAAGCTGTGCCGCGAGGCCATCCGTGCGTTCGATACCATGCCGCTTGTGGGCGAGGGCACCAAGCCGCGCGTGGGCGTGGTCGGCGAGATCCTGGTCAAGTTCCACCCCACGGCCAACAACCACGTGGTCGATGTCATCGAGCGCGAGGGCTGCGAGGCCGTAGTACCGGGTCTGCTCGACTTCTTCCTGTACTCCATGAGCAACGCCGAGCTGCAGAAGGACGAGCTGGGAAGCTCTGCTACCACGCGCGCTGGTATGCAGGCGCTTATCAAGCTTGTGGACTGGATGCGCACGCCGGTGGAGGAGATGCTCGAGAAGTCCGAGCGCTTTGAGGCGCCCGAGCGCATCGGCACCATGGCGGACAAGGCCCGCACGGTGCTTTCGGTGTGCAACAACATGGGCGAGGGCTGGCTGCTCACGGCCGAGATGCTCGACCTGATTGACCATGGCGCGCCCAATATCATCTGCACGCAGCCCTTTGCGTGCCTGCCCAATCACGTGGTGGGCAAGGCCGTGATCAAGGAGCTGCGCCGTCAGCACCCCGAGAGCAACATCGTCGCGGTGGACTACGACCCCGGTGCGTCTGAGGTCAACCAGCTCAACCGCATTAAGCTCATGATCAGCGTGGCCAAGGAGAACATGCGCGCCGGCAAGGGCTTTAAGCTCGAGAAGGTGGCGCCGCTCGCGATGGACGAGGTCACCGGACAGATGCGTGCCCATGACGGCTGCGTGAGCTGCGGACCGGCCAGCGAGGAGACCGTGGCGTCGGTCGCTGAGCGTCTGGGGCGCGGCATTAAGAAGTAGCTGGCCTGCTATGGGCTAGATATGAGACAAACGGGTGGTAGCCGTACCGGCTACCACCCGTTTTTGCTGGACATATGTTGCGCAAATGACCTTGCTACAGCCTTCCGTGGGCTCGCCCGATTTCTGGGCTGGCTCGGGCTTTGAAGACAAGTTATTGCAGGCCCAGGGCGATTTCTCGCTCAATGCAGGCCGGCACAGCGTGACGTATCTGCCGAGTTCTGACACGGCAGCGACTGGTCGCTACCAGGTGCTGCTATACGACAACAACTTTGGTGCGACCGAGCGCTATCCCAAGTTCGACTGGGGCCAGCTGGGCGCCGCGGTGGTGACCGACTACAGTAAGGGAACGCATTCGTTTGGGCGCATCTTTACGGTGGACGAGGTGGCACGCACCTACGAGCTCGAAGACCAGATTGCGGTGCCGTTCTCGGGCTACGTTAGCAGTGCGCAGCGCGTCGGCGATTCGAATAGCATGCTCGTGGCATCGGGCCAGGCCAAGACCTTTACCGAGTACGATCGCTATGGACTGCCCATCACCACCTACGAGATGGAAGCCGAGAAGTACATCTACCGCGTGTACAAGTACGAGCTGTAGCGCTGCGCTTGGCTGTGCCTGCGCCCCGCGGCTGCGCTCTCGTGCCGGGCCCACCTCGCGTCCCGCATCACTTCACGTCAAACTCCACGCGATCGAGCTCGGGTACGTTGAGGTCGATGAGCTTGCGGGCGACGTGGCGGTCGTGCGTCCCGAGCGCCTCGCTCGTTGTCACATGGGCGACGATTTCGCGCTCTACAATGCCTCCCTCGTCCCCTTCGGTGGCCGAGGTCTCGACGGCGACGGTGTAATCCTTAAAGCCTGGCAGCACCGCCGCAAGCTCGCGCGTGGTTTCGGTGACACCGTAGCCGTCCTGCACGCCGGCCTGCGCCGAGCCAATGGAGCCTGCGGTCATAACGATGCAGGGGATGGCAAAGATCACCGTGCCCACAATGATGCGGCGGCGCACCTTGCGCGATAGCTCGTCGACCTCGGCGTTTTCCTCAGCGGTTACAATGCCGTCGCCGTTGAGGTCGCGCTTGAGCGGCACGCGCAAAAGAAGCAGCACGGCTTCGGCAGCCAGTGCGATAAAGACCACGTTGATGCCAAACTCGTAGAGCGCCGAGAGAAACAGCGACCCGCTTGCGATGGCGATGCCGTAGCCCGCCGCGCACAGGGGTGGCATGAGCGCGGTCGCCACGGCCACGCCGGCGATGAGCGTGGCGGGTTCCTGATCGCGCGAGTTGCCCAGCCCGCCCGCAAAGCCGCCCGCGAGCGCGACGGCAAGGTCCCATATGGTGGGTGTCGAGTTGTCGATGATGGCGGCCGTGGTGGTGCCAAGGGGCGAGAGCTTAAAATACAGCGTGGACGTGACCAGGCAAAAGACCATCTGCAGTGCGAGGCTGGCAATGGCCTCGACGGTGATTTCGCGGTCGAGCGTGGCGATGCCATATGCCATGGCAAGGACCGATCCCATAAGCGGGCAGATGAGCATGGCGCCCACGATGGCGATGTCCGAGTCGATATCGAGACCGATACTCGCGATGAGCATGGCGATGATGAGGATACACAGGTGAGAGCCAGTCAGACGCGCCCCGTTTACAAAACGCTTGCGGATCACGTGATAGGGCGCGCGTCCCTCACGAATGTTGAACGCGCGCTTTAAAAAGCGACCAGCCTGCTCGGCAGCCTCACTATGGGCAGGGCGGATGCCGTGGCGCCGGTGATGGCGTTCGCGTAGTCGCTTGATCTGTTGTTTGTCGAGTTCCATGTCCACCTCGTTCCAGCGCGGTCCGGGCAACGCGCCCGTTGTCCTAACTCTACACCGTGGCGGGCGGGGTGTCTGTTGGACGCGGAATACGATAGGGCGGATGACGCGGGAGCAAATGCAAATCACAGGCTCAATTCCATCCCGCGAAAATATGATGCACCAGCTCCTACATATATGACGAAATTGTGAAGCACAGGAGCACGAATTTCAAAAAATACGCTGGTCGCCAATGTTGCGCAACAGAATTCAAAAATCAGCTCCTACATTTTGAAGCGTATGGATACATCCGTGTCAAAGGGAGAAAGCCATGGCAAACTACAGTCCACAACACTTTGAGCCTCGGGCCAAGACTGTCAACGTCAAGGGCGTTGCTAACCGCGCCGTCGCAACCGTTTTGACGGCGGGCCTCATCGCTCAGCCGCTCATGTCGCCGCTGGCGGCAATCGCCGCACCGTCAACCGATAACGGCGATTCTGTTCAGGGGGGGGGTAGTTCTGTAGAGAATACCGTTGCCGCCGGTAACCAAGCGGTCGTAAAGACGGCTGCCCAGCTGGCCGAGGAGTCGGCAAAGCAGCTCAAGGACGCTCAGGCCGCCTACGATGCCGCCCAGAAGAAGGCCGACGCGGCGGGCCAGTCTCAAAAGCAGGCACAGCAGCAAAAGAATCAGGCCTCGCAGGCCGTGACCGATAACGCCGCCGAGCAGAACGAGGCTGAGGTAGCCGCGCTTCAGGAGAAGATCGACGAGCTTAAGGCAGCCGTCGAAAAGACCGAGCAGCAGCAGAAGAAGCTGGGCGACCTGAACGATCAGCTCGAACAGGCCAACAAGAGTGTCGAGGATAAGACCCAGGCGCTCAAGGACGCCAAGGCAAAGCAGGATGAGGCCAAGAAGGCCCTCGATGATGCCCAGGCCAAGCTCGAGGCCATGGGTATGGACGAGTACGAGGCCGCCAAGAAGGCCGTCGAGGACGCGCGGGCAAAGCTCGATGACGCCAATAAGGCCGTTACTACTGCACAGGACAATCTGGACCAGGCCAAGGCTGCCGAGGCCAGCGCCCAGCAGGAAAAGCAGAATACCGAGGCGGCTTTGACGACTGCCCAGGCCAAGAAGCAGGAGACTGCCGCTGCTCTCGCAGCCGCAACCACCGCGCGCGATAACGCCCAGCAGAAGTTCAACCGGGCGCAGGCCGCGCTCGATGCTGCCGTCTCGGGTACGGGTGTTGACCTGAGTGCGCTTGAGGCCGCCAAAAAAGCTGCTGCTGGTGAGCTCAAGACCGCGCAGGCGGAGCTCAATGCCGCGACGGATGCCGACGCCACCGCACAGACAAATCTGCAGGCCGCCCAGGCTGCCGTCGCTGCCGCGCAGGAGAAGGCCAACGCCGCCAACGCTGCCGTGGCATCTGCCCAGTCTGCATACGATGCGGCAAACAAGGAGTACAAGGACGCGGCCAGTAAGCGTGACGCCGCGAAAACGGCATACGAGCAGGCCCAGCAGACCGAGGCCGACAAGAAGACCGCGTACGATAAGCTTGTCGAAGTTCGCAAGCAGAAGCGCAGCGAGTGGGAGGCAGCCTGCGCCGCTTCGAACGCCGCGGAAAAGGCTTATGACGCTGCTAATGCCCAGGTTGAGGCTCTTGAGCAGCAGATTGCAGACCTAAAGTCCAACATGACCGTTGACCAGGAAGTCATCAGTCAGGGTATGTTCGGCTTCATGAACTACATCATCGGCGGCAGCCAGTTCACAGCCACGCAGAAGTCGAATGCAAGTACTGCCGCGTCGATGCTCATGGGGACGATAGAGAAACAGGACTGGTATGATAGTTACGTCGATCAGGACATGTCTCGCGACACCAATCCGCTCTCCTTGGAGCAGATGCGTAACGCCCTGACCTATCTCGATACCCAGAACAACCTCCGCAAGGCGAACGGTCAGTCGGAGCTCAGCGTTAGCCTCTGCATGACTGCGGCAGCCGCACTTAATACATCATATTCATCGAACATCTGGGGACACTCGAACTGCTATTTCGATCAAGGTGAGAACCTTGCAGGCGGCGGCGGAGCATACACCGGAGGCGAAACCGAGGATACCCTCGGCTGGCCATATACTGGTCTCTACACCCAGGAAAAAGAGGCATTCGATAAGTACGTTGCGCAGTATGGCGACGAACTCGGCAGCCACCGATATGATTCCTACTATATCTACCAGCACTACAACAGCATCTACCATGAGTGCGGACACTATCTCAACATCATCGATGCCGGTGCGAAGGCTATCGGCATCGCAACCGGTAGCGGTAAGAACACCGATTCCGAGGTAACCATTTTCGACTATAGTGGAAGCACGGGGCAGAAGGACTTCACTGTCTCCGAGTTCAAGAAGCTCGTCACCGACTACATCGATTCCGCCTACAATGCAGGCGGCACGCAGGAGCAGAAAGAGCAGCTGAAGCAGCTTCAGAACAAGCTGGCAGATGCGCAGAAGACGATGGGCACGGCCGATACAGCATATCTCGCCGCTCTCAATAACCAGAAGGACGCACAAGACGCCTATACCGCGGCCGACACGAACGTGAACACCGCCAAGGGCGAGTACGAGAAGGCTAAGTCTGGCACCGCCGCCGCGAAGACGGTATACGACGCCGCCGAAGCCAAACTCAAGGGTATCGACGTCAAGACGCCCCAGACCAAGCTCAACGCCGCCAAGAGCAAGGCCGCTACTGCCCAGGCAGTTCTCGCTAAAGCAAACGCCACGCTTGCTGACAGCAAGACGAGGGCAGCCGAGGCCGCTGATCACAAGGCGAAGGCTCGCAGCGCCCGCGATGCCGCCAAGGCAAAGTCCGAACAGGCCAACGAGGCGTATGACAACGCTACCGCTTCGGTCAAGGACCTTGCCGCCAAGCTCGATGCCGCC
This sequence comes from Collinsella sp., assembly GCA_048187355.1. Lineage (GTDB taxonomy): Bacteria > Actinomycetota > Coriobacteriia > Coriobacteriales > Coriobacteriaceae > Collinsella. The sequence goes on along the minus strand of DBEZDO010000053.1, from coordinate 30,853 downwards.
AAGACGGATCTTGCGAACAAGCAGGGCGCGCTTGACGATGCCAAGAAGGCCGACGATGCCGCCCAGGCTGGTGTAGGCAAGGCTCAGGCCGCAGATACGCACGCCGCGACCGCTCTTTCGGGCGCCAAGCAGGCAGTTGCCGCCAAGACGCAGGCCCTGTCCGACGCACAGGCGAAGGCCAAGGCCGCCGAGGACGAGCTTGCCACCGCAAACAAGGCCTTCGAGCGCTTCGCCGGTGCCCAGAAGGCGGTCGACGACGCCAAGGCCGCCTATGACGCTGCCGTCGCCGGTGTCGCCGATGCCCAGAAGCAGCTCGAGGCCGCCAACGAAGCCGTCGTCGATGCGAACCTCGATATCGTCAAGGCCAAGGCCGAGCTTGCCAACGATGAGGCACTCAAGGCCGATCTTGAGGCCGTCGACCACAAGGCATCCCTTGCCGCGGGCACGACGGGCAACGAGAAGCTGGTCAAGCTGAACGCTGCCTACGCTCGCTACAAGGCTGCCGTCGATGCTGCCGCTGGTCTCAAGGCTGCCCTGAGCGATGCCGATGCCAAGCTGTCCGACGCCAACGACGCCTATGCCGCCGCGCTTGCCGAGCTTGACGATGCCAAGGATGCCCTGGCTGCCGCGCAGGCCGAGTACGACAAGTATCATCCCAAGGCTGAGCCGCAGGCCAAGCCTCAGGTTGCACAGGCTGCTGCAAAGGCTCCTGTCGCCAAGAAGAAGGCCACGTCGGCCGCGCTCGCCCAGACTGGCGATGACTCCGCTCTTGCGGGCGAGGTGTTCGTCATCGGCGGTATCACCCTCGTGGCCGCTGGTGTGACGCTGAGCGATCGTCGTCGCAAGCAGATGTAGCGTTTCGAGCGTAGATTCTGCAACGAACCTCGGTTCATAGCAGGAACGCTTCGATAGCTTAACCGATAAGGCTGGCGCGCTGTTAAACGCAGTGCGCCAGCCTTTCTTTGTTTCGATATCAAAAAGCCCGGTCGGCAGCCGCAAAAGCTACCGACCGGGCAAGCCGTAGGCAATATGGTTGCTGTCGAGCAGCTGCTCAGCTTAGCCCAGCAGGCTTAAGCCCACGGAGACAAACGCCAGGATAACGCCGACGATGGACTCGCCGCCGAGCAGGCCGCTGGCGACAACCAGGCCCTGCTCTTGGAAGGCGGCGTCCTTGGCAGCCCTCTCCTCGTCCGAAAGACCAGCGGTGGCGTCGCGGTGTGCGGCCCACTTGTCGTAGGCGAGCTTGACGCAGGAGCCCAAGAAGGCCGTGAGTGACATGTAGAACGGCAGGTACACGCCCAGGCCGATCATCATGGCCGGAATGCCGAGCCAGTACATGACGATGCCGGCGATAAAGCCGCCAACGAACCACGGCACGCTCGGGATGCCCGAGACCATGGTGGCGACGACGCTTGCCTGCGCGGCAACAAAGCTCTTGTCGGGGCCAAAGGCGTCCGGGCCATAGGCGGTGACGAGCGCGACCATGACGGCTGCGGCGACCAGGGCGCCCACGATGCCGCCAATGGCTTGGCCGATCCACTGCGCACGCGGGTTGGTGCCCAGCACGGCGCCGGCCTTAAAGTCGTTCATGACGTCGCCCGCAAGGCCGCACGCCACGGCCACGATGCCGGCGATAAAGAACAGCTTTACCTGAGCGATCTGCGCGAAGGCTGCCACGATGAGCATAACGATGAGGCCAAAGATCTCCATGGGGTCGATGCCCGTCTGGCCGCAGCTCTGTGCGCTCATGATGGTGGTGACAAAGGTGAACAGCGTCACGATGACGGCCGGGACGGGACCAAGGTCGAGCGCGATGGCGACGATCACAGCGATGGCGGCAGCGCCCAGGCCGATGATGCCGGCGTCGAGCTTAAGGGAGCCCGAGATGAGCGACTGCTCGTCGGTGTCGGTGGAGCTGTCGGCGGCAAGACCGCGGACGATACCGGCGACCTGCGGCAGGATGTCCTTGAGGACGACGGCGACGCCAAAGCCCATCATGAGGCCCATGCCCAGGGACTTGACGATGCCCTGTGCAGTCACAACGTCGAACAGACCGGCAGCGGTGCCACCCACGATGATGCCAAAGTTGCCCAGCAGCGCGCCGGCAAACCAGAAGGCGACGGGGGCGAAGCCCACGAGGAAGCCGACGGAGAGCAGCATGGGCGAGTTGTAGATGCCAAAGGTCACGCCGGGGATGTTGAGCGTGCACAGCATGCTGGGCACCACGCCCAGGGCGTCGCGCAGCACGCTATAGATGCCGGCGATGGCCATGGAACCAAAGAGCTGCTTGCCGGTCTTGCCGCCGGCCTCGGTTGCGCGCAGGGTCTGAGCTGCGGCGTTGCCGGTGGGGAACTCCAACGCGGCGTCCACGATAAAGTGACGGTGGATGAGCGCGGTGGCCAGCAGGCCCAGGATGGTGCCGGCGAGTGCCACGATAAACATGTCGAGCCAGCTGATCTGGTCGGCATAGCCCAGCATCCAGGCGCCCGGGATGGTAAACGCCAGACCGCCGGCGACCATGGCGCCTGCGGACATGATAGTGTGGGTGACGTTGGCCTCGTTGAGACTGGCGTTGCCCATGAGCTTAAGGAAGAACAGCGAGATGACGGCAGCGAAGACGATCGGCCAGGGGAGTGCGCCCATCTTGAGGGCGGTGTAGGCCGAGCTTGCCGTGATAATCACGCAGCCAAGGACGCCGATGACGACGCCACGCAGCGTGAGTTGCCCGCGCATCGAAGCGCGGTTCGAGGGATTGCTCATATAGAACTCCTTTGCGTATATCCGCTTCCCCCGGGAGCGCCGCTACGGATACGGCGCGGGAAGTCGGGTTACCAAGGGCCGCCGCGTGAGCTCGCGTGCGACCGCGCACCAGTATAGCGGCAAGCTAGTCATTTTGGGATGACTGGTTTAGGTAGGCGATATACTGCTGGGCAGACGAAAGGAGCGCCGACGATGCTTAATGGGTGCGCATATATATTGACGGTCGACGTGGGCAACACGTTCATTCGCTTTGGCCTATTTGCCGAGGATTCGGCTGCGGCGCAGGAATGTCCGCTTGCGACGTGCGAGATCACGACGCCGTCGAGCATCACGGCCGATGAGGCTCGTATGAGGCTCGCGCAGGTCATGGGCGCGCTGTCAGCCGATGCGGGCGTGCCGGGTGCACTCGTTCCCGCGGCCGCAGTGCTGAGCTGCGTGGTGCCGGCGCTCGAGCGCCCATGGAAGGCGGCGCTTTCCCGTACCTGCACGGGACGCGTGCTCACGGTGGGACCGGGCCTCAAGACCGGCATGCCCGTCCACTACGACGACCCGGCCGAGATTGGCCCCGACCGCATCGCCGACGCCGTGGCGGCCCGTGCCGTCTACGGCTCTCCGTGCATCGTAATCGACCTGGGTACTACGACCAATATTGAGGTCATCGATGCGCACGGAACCTTTGTGGGCGGCGTCATCGCGCCGGGTCTGGCACTTGGCGCCCGCTCGCTTTCGGCCGCTGCGGCGCGCCTGCCGCAGGTCGAGCCCTCGGCGCCCACGCATGTGATCGGTCGCAACACGCGCGAGGCCATGCGCTCGGGCGTGGTCTTGGGCGAGGTAGCCCGCATCGACGGCATGCTCGACATGGTGCTTGCCGAGATGCGCGCGACCAAGGCGGCGGGGGAGGGCAGCGTGCCCATTGTCATCACCGGCGACGATTCCGAGGCGCTCGCGGCGTTGGTCGGCCACAGCCTGACGGTAGACGACGCACTGACGCTGCGGGGTCTCGCCGAGCTGTATCGCATCAACCAAAAGCCCCGCCGCGTGTAAAAGTGAGGGCGCCGGCGGGACAAACGCCTCCACCTTTCACCTGCTACAATGGGTCAAACTATTGCGATTACGGAGGTGTCTGCCATGTCGGACGATCTTCATCAAACTTCGTCAGGCAAGCGCCTGGACGTCATTAGCTGGGACGAGTTCTTTATGAGCGTGGCCATCGCCGCGCAGCGCCGCAGCAAGGACCCCAACACGCAGGTGGGTGCGTGCATCGCCAACACCAACCACCGCATCCTTTCGGTGGGCTACAACGGTACACCCTCGGCGCTCAACGACGACTTTTTTCCGTGGGGTACGAGCGACGACCCGCTGCAGGACAAGCACAACTACGTGGTCCATGCCGAGGCCAACGCCGTGCTCAATTACCGTGGCTCGCTCAAGGACCTCGAGGGTTCCACGGTCTACGTCACGCTGTTCCCGTGCCACGACTGCGCCAAGATTTTGGCTCAGGTGGGCGTGGGCGAGGTTGTCTACCTGGACAACAAGTACGCCGACACCGATGATGGACGCATCAGCCGCCGCATCCTCGACTCCTGTGGCATCAGCTACCGCCAGGTTATCGTCGATGTCCAGATTGGTACCGGGGGACAGGCTCAGCAGTAGCGCGTGGCAACGCCAGTTGGCAACAAAAAGCAGCTAAAAGAGCCCCGTCCCAAATTGACTACTCGTGAAAGTCGCGTCTGCGCGCATGGACGGCTCGTGAGCGGGTACACGGCTGTAGTAACATAGCTTCTGTCCGCGGGCGCGCCCGCGTAATTGTGAGAAAGGAGCCCCTGTGGCTGTTAACGAAGAGCTGCTTAAGAAGGTTCTTGAAGAGATTCGCCCCAACCTGCAGGCCGATGGCGGCGATATGGAGTATGTGGGCGTTGACGACGAGGGCGTCGTCAAACTGGAGCTGCAGGGCGCTTGCGCCGGCTGCCCCATGAGCTCGCTGACCCTGTCCATGGGTATTGAGCGCATCCTGAAGGAGCATGTGCCCGGCGTTACCCGAGTTGAGCAGGTCAATGCCTCCGGCGAGGCCGAGGACCTGTACGACGAGTACGCGCCGTTCTAAGCTGCGAAAGCTGCGGACGGCATACTCCGCATAGACGTTACGCCCAAATATGCGGCTGCGAGCGTAAGGCCCGCGGCCGCATTTGTATGTAGGGAGCAGAGGGATCGATATGCTCAACGACCTCTACCATATGCTTGATCCCGTCGCAATCTCGGCGGGCCCCATCACCATCTACTGGTACGGTCTGGCCTACGTGGTCGGCGCCCTGCTCACGGCGGTCGTTATGTACCGCACGCAACGTCGTTGGGGCTTCGACATTACGATTGATGACCTGACGAGCGTCGTGGTCGGCGCGGTCTTTGGCCTCATTATCGGCGCGCGCCTGTTTTACGTCGTCTTTTACGGCGATGGCTACTATTGGACCCACCCGCTCGAGATCTTTGCCACCAACGAGGGTGGTATGAGCTTCCACGGTGGCCTGGTCGGCGGCATCTTGGGCGGCATCATCGTGTGCCGCATGTATAAGCTCGACGCCTGGACCATCGCCGACCTTGCTGTGATCGGTGCTCCGCTGGCGCTGTGCCTGGGACGTTGCGCCAACTTCGTGAACGGTGAGCTGTGGGGTAAGCCGACCGATCTGCCTTGGGGTGTGGTCTTTGGCGGCACCGCGGGCGATATGCCGCGCCATCCCTCCCAGCTCTACGAGGCGTTTCTTGAGGGCGTCGTGCTCTTCTGTATTTTGCAGGTGCTCAGCCGCAAAAAGCCGCTACTGCCCCAGGGCACGTTTATGGGCGTGTTCGTGATGGGGTACGGCATCGTCCGCTTTCTCGTTGAGTTCGTGCGCGTGCCCGATGCCCAGCTGGGCTATCTGCTGGGCGGCGTCATCACCATGGGCCAGCTGCTGAGTTTGCCGCTCGTGATCGCCGGCCTGGCGCTCATCATCTTCGCCCGACACCGCAATCGCCCCCAGCGCGTCTACCTGGACGCCTAACCACCACATACCACCACAAAGGGAAAGACACCTTGGTGGTGGTTATGCCGGACAACGATGACAGAACCGTAACGTTTCCCCAGAGAAAACCTGCCAAAATAAACCTGTCCCTTTTTGGCAGGTTTCTAGAAAGGCTTTCGGACTGTGAAGGATTCCGACCTCTCCACAACGGCTGCGCGCGACGCAGCCCGCATCGTCTGGTTTAAGCGCTACCCCGCCAAGCAGACGCTTATCGCATTTTTGCTCGCGCTGTTGGCGACCACGGCGTTTTCCATCGATCCCGCCCCGGTGTCGAGCAACGCGGTCTTGGCGATTGACCCCAAAGCCTCGGGCATGCTGTACGTGTGCTACGAGGTGCTCCTCTCGTTTGCCGGCCATACCGACGCGGTCATGCTGCTTGCGCTTGCCTGCCTGCTCACGCTGCCGTTTCGCTACGTATTCTTTGGCCGCGGCGACGCTTGGCGTCCCTCGGTGATTCTTCCGTCGCTGTTCTTTGCCGTCTGCATGGTGTTTGGCCGTAGCTATGACCTCACCGATTCGGCCGAGATCGTGCTTGGCGACAAGGCACGCATCATCTGCGCCTGGATAGGCGGTGCGGGCTGGATGCTCTTGGCGGTCGTTGCCTTCTACCTGGCTTTTGAGTGTCTAGATTGGCTGAGCTCTCGGCGCATTCCGTTTTCCGAAGCGCACTTTGGCCGCGTATGGCGTGTGGCTCACGCCGTGCTCTCGGTCCATCCCTTTGCCGGGCCCTTCCTGGTGCTTATGATCGCCTGGGCGCCCACGCTCATCGCTTCGCTGCCCGGCCTTTTTATGGGAGACACGGGTGCGCAGATTCGCCAGTGGTTTAACTACCCCAACGGCACGAGTGACTACCTGCGTCTGCTCAATCCCAATGTGTTGCTCAACGGACATCACCCCGTGGTGCACACGGCTATCATCGGTTCGTGCGTCCAGCTGGGGCTTTCACTGTTCAACAGCGCCAACGCAGGTCTTGCCATCTACACCTGCGCTCAGTTCGTCATTACGGCCGCCTGCATGGCCTATTCCATCTCGTCGCTGCGCAAACTGGGCGTGAGCCTGCCGGTCCGCGGCGTGACCTTGCTGTTCTTTGTGTTTATGCCCATGTTCTCCAACTACGCGGCCCTGCTTACCAAAGATGTGCTGTTTGCCGACGCGTTTTTGGTGCTGTTGGTGCAGACCGTGAAGCTCGTGGCCTGCGGCCTGCCCCGTCGCGATGCCAATGCCGAGCGTGCGGGAGAACAGAGGCCCGTGCTCTTTGCGCGCCACGACTGGTTGCTGCTCGCTCTGGGCGCCATGGGTTCCACGTTTCTGCGCAACGGCGGCCTGGTGTTTCCCCTGGCGGCATGCGTAATCGCGGCGGCGTTTTGCGCATGGGACGCACATGTGGCTCGCCGCGCGGCCAAGCAGGCTAGTGCTGCACCTTCGGGCGCCATCCCGCGTTTCCGCTGGGTGGGAGTTCTTGCGGTGCTTGCACTCTGCCTTGCCTCTAATATGTACTTCACCAAGGTCTTTATGCCGGCGCACGACATCACGCCTGGTTCCAAGCGCGAAATCCTCTCGATTCCGTTCCAGCAGACGGCTCGTTTCGTCCAAAAACACGACGGCCTCAACTCGGGCGTCAACCCCACGGTTAAGGAGGATGGCACCATCGTGGAGGCTCCTTGCGACGGCTTGGTGACCGACGAAGAGCGTGCCGTGATCGACCGTGTGCTCAAGTACGAGAATCTGGGCCGCCGTTATAACCCGGATAAGTCGGACGCCGTCAAAAATTGCTTTAACGAGTACGCCTCGCAGGAGGACATCAAGGCCTATTTTGAGGTGTGGGCTCAGATGTTCAAAAAGGATCCCGAGTGCTATATCTCGGCGCTCATCAATAACTACTACGGCTACTTTTATCCGAGTGCCCGCGATGCGTGGGTCTACAGCACGGCGCGCAGTGCCGAGATCATGGCGAAGCCCGATAACCTCAAGTACTTTGACTTCCATCCGGTCGATAGCAAGGTTGTACGCTGGTGCGACCACCTGATCAACCTGTATCGCGTGGCGGTGCAGCGCATCCCGTTTATCTCGCTCGCCATGAGCTCGGCCACCTATGTGTGGGTCATGATCGCCGTGGTGGCCTATCTGCTACGTCGTCATTCGTGGCGCGGGCTGGCCATTTGGGTGCCGCTGCTGGGCGTGCTCGCCGTGTGCCTGATCGGTCCCTGCAACGGCTCGACCTACATGCGCTACCTGTACCCGGTCATCGCCTGCATGCCCTTTGCCATCGGCGCCACCATCACCCGCAGCGACCTCCTCTGGTCCTAATTTGGTGCAAAGGGGGCAGGTTACTTTGCACCAAGGGGCTGCATCATCACGTCGCCTTCATTTTGGGGTTTATCTCGCAGGCCAGTAGGTATATCATAACGACGTTTGTTTATATTGCCCGAGCATCTGCGCTGGGCTTTAGGTCGAAACCGATAGGAGACACGTATGTCCGGACACTCTAAGTGGGCCACAACCAAGCATCGTAAGGGCGCGCAGGACGCCAAGCGTTCCGCCCTCTTCTCCAAGCTGAGCCGCAACATCACCGTTGCTGCCCGTCTCGGCGGCGACCCGCTGCCCGAGAACAACGCCAGCCTCGCCGCTGCCGTTGCCAAGGCCAAGGCTCAGTCCATGCCCAAGGACAAGATTAAGTCCGCTATCGACAAGGCCTTCGGTTCGGGTGCCGACGCCGCTGTCTACGAGAACATCGTGTACGAGGGCTATGGTCCCGCCGGTGTCGCCGTCTACGTCGACTGCCTGACCGATAACCGCAACCGCACTGCCGCCGATGTCCGTTCCGCCTTCTCTCACGCTGGCGGCAACCTGGGCACCTCCGGCTCCGTCGCCTTCCAGTTTGAGCGCAAGGGCCAGATCGTCGTCGCCAAGGAGATCCTGGACGAGAACGCCAAGAAGGAGACCATGATTGCCAACGGTGCTGCCGGTGACGAGGATGAGTTCATGATGGCAATCGCCGAGGCCGGTGGCGAGGACTACGAGGACGCCGGCGAGGAGTGGATCGTCTGGACCGCCGCCAACGACGTCATGGCTGTTTCCAAGGCGCTCGAGGAGCAGGGCATTCAGGTCAAGGGCTCCGAGACCACTATGGTTCCGACCACCCCGACCGAGGTCTCCGGTACCGACGCCAAGAAGGTCCAGCGCCTCATCGACCGTCTCGAGGAGCTCGACGACGTCCAGGACGTCTACAGCACCATGGATATGACCGACGAGGTCATCGCTGCCCTCGAGGAGGAGTAGCGCCTGCACGGGTTAAGCCGTGCATATCTGGGCATAATGAAGCGAGCATGCAAGCCTCGTGGAATAGATGAGCCGGATCCGCGTGCGTACAGCACCGGACCCGGCTCTTTTATAATGATGCGAATCGTTTTGCATTCTGTGGACCGAAACCTGAAGGGAGCGCGCGTGCGCGTACTCAAACGAGCCCTAGCGATCGTGTATCTTGCCGCCGCCATCGTGGCGCTGGGTACGCTTGTCTGCCAGTTCTGGGGACCGTATACGTATCGCTTTATGCTGCTGTTGCGTGACACCATGCCTCGCGTCGTCGTTACGGTGTGCGCCGCCATTGTGGCACTTGGCGTGCTTATCGGGTTTTTCCGCCTGATGTTCGCGCGTCGCGAGCCGTCCTGCGTGCATCCGGCGGGGGAGCGCAATATCGAGGTCACGCTCACAGCGCTTTCCTCGTGCGCCCGTGCCGCGGCGGAGTGCGATGATCGCGTGATGGTTGAGCATATCGAGGCGCGCGTTCAAGGCCCCGACGAGTCGCGCGTTCGTTTTAAGGTCGAGGCCATCGCGCTCGATGATAAGGACGTTGCAGCTCTTGCCACCTCGATGCAGCAACGCATCGAGAAGGCCTGCGACACCATGCTCGGCACGCCGGGCACGACCGCGCGCGTCCGTTTTTTGCCGTCCAAGACTACCGTCCAGACCGTGGAGGTTTCCGGTGAGTGATACCAACCAAGACAAGACCGCCCGCACGCCGCGCCTGACGATCGACCAAAACGCTACGCCGGCAGGCGAGTCCGCCGACACCAAGCCCGAGGCCGGCGAGCAGCATGACGTTGCCGCCAACGACTTTGACGAGGCCATGGGTCTCATCAAAGGTACGGGCGCTGCTATCTGGAGCTACGCCGTGCGCCACCCCAACACTACGCTCGGTGCCGTGGCAGGCTTTATCCTCGCCGTGCTGGTACTTACGTTGGGCCTGTGGGACACGCTCGTCATCGCATTCTTTGTGCTGATCGGCGCCGTAATCGGCCAGATTCGCGACGGCGAGAACGGTATCGTCAACTTCTTCGGCCGTCTGTTTAGCGGCCGCTAATACGTATTCGACTGTCGCATCCGCGGCAGGCATAAGGAGGAACCATGGCTTTTAACACGAAGGTCGATGTGGCCGATACCGAGCTCGAGGCAGACGAGACCGTCGCCGCCGATGCAGAGGATGTAACGCTCGAGGACGAGACGCTCGTCGAGGCCGAGTCCGAAGACGAGGCGGACGAGGACGACGAGGAGGCGGACGAGTCCGAGGATTCGCTGACCTATTCCAACGGCGTGATCGAGAAGATCGTCGCCATGGCCACCCGCGAGGTGCCGCACGTGTTGGGCATGAAGGGTAACCTTATGCACTTTGTGCAGGAGCAGTTTGGTGCCGAGAACCTGACCAAGGGCGTGACGGTCGAGGTCACCGGCGACAACCGCGTGGTCGTCAACATCTCGGTCATCATCGAGTATGGCGCCTATGCGCCTGCGATCTTTGACGACGTTAAGGCGCGCGTCACCGAGCGTCTGGCCGCGATGACCGGCCTTGAGGTGGCAGGCGTCAACCTGCGCATCGAGGATGTCATCACCCCCGAGGAGTACGAGCACCGCACCAGCCAGCACGAGTAACCTACTAAAAAGGGACAGGTTTGTTTTGGTAGGTTTTACCTGCGAAAACGCCAAACGGTCGACCGCGCAATCAGAAGCGCGGTCGACCGTTTTCTATATAGCCTCGATCTAGTCATACCGCTCGTCTAACTAAGGGTTGCAATCTTCGCGTTCCGCGTTACCCTAATGGGCGCATTGTTTCCAAATTGTTAACGAGGGGTTGCCGTAATGGCCGACGAACACGAGACCGAAAGCAAGGCATGGGCGATTGAAGCCGCTGCGGCAGAGGCGGCGTCGCGTGCCGCCGAGGAAGTGCATCGTCCTCCGGTGGTGCCGATGGAGCGCGTTGTCGGTCGCGAGGATATCGAACGTGGCGAGCGCGCCGGCCGCAAGCGCAGCCAGGAGCCAGGCTTTCCGCGCTTTTTTGCCGAGCTCAATTTGGGCCTGATCCTCACGGCCTTTGCCATCGTGGCCTTTAAAACCCCCAATCACTTTGCCTTCGGCGGCACCTCGGGTGTGTCGGTCATTCTTTCCACGCTGTTCCCGACTCTGCCCGTCGGCGTCTTTATGTGGATCATCAATGCGGTCCTGGTCGTCCTGGGTTTCATCTTCTTGGATCGTAAGGCGATTCTTTGGAGCGTCTTCGCCTCCTTTGCTCTTTCTGCCTACGTTTCGCTGTTCGAGCTGTTCATCCCGACCGATGTTTCGATGACGGGCGATATGTGGCTCGATTTATGCTTTGCTGTCATTTTGCCGGCACTCGGCAGCGCCATCGTCTTTGACATTGGCGCCTCCACGGGTGGTACCGACATTCTCGCCATGATCCTTAAGCGCCGCACGACGCTCGAGATCGGACGCGCCTTGTTGCTGGTCGATATCGGCATCGTGACCGTCGCGGCTTTCCTGTATGGCCCGCGCGTCGGCCTGTACTGCGTACTTGGCCTGTTTGCCAAGACGCTCGTGGTCGATAAGGCCATCGAGAGCATTCACCTTCGTAAGGTCTGTACGATTATCTGCGCCGAACCGCGCAAAGTCGAGGAGTTTATCGTCAAGCATCTCAACCGCACAGCAACAATCAGCCGTGGTTACGGCGCCTTCTCGGGCAGGTGCGTCACGGTGATTATGAGCGTGCTGAGCCGTCGCGAGGCAGTGCAACTGCGCCGCTATACCCGCGATATCGATCCGAATGCGTTTATCACGATCGTTGACAGCTCCGAGATTGTGGGCAAGGGCTTCCGCGGCACGAACTAGCGCGGATATACCCTTCGAATCATTGAATAAAGCCGCCTACGTTGCAAATCGGTCATCTTTGAGTATTTGAACTCACATTGGGTGATAATGATGCCAAAGACATCGTTTGCGATCCAGGTGACTCGCTCAAGATACGAAGGGATGATTTCGATGTTCTGCTCGCAGTGTGGCGCCCCCATGGGCGATAACGACAAGTTCTGCGGCGTGTGCGGTGCCCCCAATGCCGGCGCTGCAGCCTCCGCCCCTCAGGGTCAGCCTCAGCCTCAGCAGTTTGTTCCGCAACCGCCCGTGGCGAATGCGCCAAAGGGCTGCACGGCTCAGGCGTTCCAAGATATGACAAAGACTCCGGGCGTGCTTCAGCGTGTATGCCAAATCGCGTTTTTGCCGGCGCTGATTTGCGTTGTGTCGGTGCTCGTGTTGTTTATTCCCGTTATTGGCGGCATTGCGGCTGCCATCGGCTTTTTGGCAGCTTGCATTGCGAGCGTGTGCGGTTCCGGCTTTGGTATTGAGTGGGGACGTGATCTTTCGCTCAAGGTCGATGACGGCATGGACCGTCCACTCATGCGCTCCACGTCGTTTGGTCTCGGAGTCTTTTCGAGCGTCATCTCGGTGGTGCTCGAGGTTATCGCTGCCATTCCCGTTATCGGTGTAGTGCTTTCGCTGGTGGAGGGCGTGGTAATTGGCGCCGCGGGCTCGTATTCTTATTACGGCTCCTATGCACTCGAGGCAGCGCTGTTCGGTTCGCTCGGCCTGCTTGTCCTGGCTCTGATTGCCTCGGCGATTCTGGGTGTCTTCTTTAAGATGTTCGCCGACATCGCCGTGATGCACTTTGCGGTGACCGGTCGCGTCGAGAGCGCGTTTTCGCTCGATAAGGTTTGGGCGGCCTTTAAGCACAACAAGACCAAGCTGTTCTGTGCTTCGTTCCTTCCCGAGTTTTTGACGGGCCTGGTTTCCAACGCCATTACGTGGATCTTGACAGCTGTCTTTGGTGCCATCGCCGGAATTGGCGCGTACGGCTATTACTATCGCCCCACGGGTATCGAGGCGATTGTTACCGCCGGTGGTGTCACGCTCGTATTGTTCCTGGTGCTGATTGCATTCGTCACGGTGTTCCTTACGGTCTTTGGCAAGATGCTCAAGCACCGTGCCGTTGGCTATTGGGCTGCACGTTATGCAAGCGAATGGGCCGATGAGGACAAGGACGACGTTTTGACTTTTGTGCTCCCGGGTGAGAAGAAGCCTGCTCCTGCGGGATTCAATCCCACGGCAGCCACTGGTGCTGCGCCTGCCCCGGCACCCGCGCCTGCACCTGCCCCGGCACCCGCGCCTGCCCCTGCCCCGGCACCTGCTCCTGTCCCCGCACCGGCGTCCGAGGCGACGCCTGCGGAGCCCGATTGGGATGCCGTTGCCACGCCGGCGGATGAGCCGGGCGATAATCCTGCTGCCGAAAACAATCAAACCGAATAGCCGGTCGAGGCGCCCTGGGCAACTGAGCCCGGGGTGCCTTTTTCTACTGCGAAAGCAAGAAAATGCCTGGGAAAACGGTTGCAGCAAAATTTCTCGGAAATTGGTCAATGTTGCGCAACAACGTCGCGGCTATTGTTGAGAACGTAGACGTGTAAGGTTTGAAGGCGTGCGACGCCTTAGGAAAAGGAGAGGCTCATGTTCTGTCCCACTTGTGGTTCTCCCATTTCGGATGATGCCAAATTCTGCCCTGTTTGCGGATCCGCCGTTGGTGCCGCTTCTGCCGCTGCGGCCCCGCAGCCCCAGCCCGCTCCGGCCCAGGCTATTCAGCCCGCGCCCCAGCCTCAGCAGCAGTACACCGGTCAATACGCCCAACAGTCCGCATCCGCTCCGATGGGCTATGGCCCCATTAAGGCTGACCGCAGCCTGATCGGCTGGCTGCTGCTCTCTCTTGTGACCTGCGGTATCTATTCGTTCTACTTCCTGTATTGCTTGGCACGCGACGTCAACACGTTGTGTCAGGATGACGGCGATTACACGCCGGGTCTGGCGGAATTCATCCTTCTATCGTTTGTGACCTGCGGCTTCTACGCGTACTACTGGTATTACAAGATTGGCAACCGCCTGCAGGCCAACGCTCCTCGCTACGGCCTGGTGTTCCAGGAAAACGGCACCACCGTTCTTCTGTGGCAGATCTTCGGCGCGCTCCTGTGCGGCCTTGGTCCCATCTTCGCTATGAACATCGTCATCAATAATACCAATGCCATGGCAACGGCTTACAACACTCGCCTTGGCGCTCGTGCCTAACAATAAGGGCGGCGTGAACAGCTCCCAGGGACATAGGGGCACGGCAGAGCTCCTTCGCCGCGCCCTTTTTTGCACCGGCGCGCTCTTTGTCGCCTGGCTCGCGCTCTACCTGCTCGACATTGGCTGCATTTTTCGATTGATGACGGGCATTCCTTGTCCGGGATGCGGCATGACGAGGGCGTGGCTGGCGGCGCTGCGCCTCGATTATGCGGCTGCCTTTGCCTACCATCCGCTGTTTTGGGTGGTGCCGATTGCGTTTGTGCTCGCGTTCGTGCGCGAGGAGGTGGCATCGAGCAAGCTAAAGCGTGGTATCGACATTGCGGTCACCGTGTTGTGCGTGCTGGTCGTCGTCGTATGGATCGTGCGCCTCATCAATCCGGCAGATGCCGGTCTGCTCTTTGGCGGCTATGCGCCCGCCGGAGTTCCCGACGATATCATCCACCTCGAACCCCCACGCTGGCTCACCATCCTTCGCTCTTACCTGGCGTGACGGAGGACGCGCTAGAAAAACGGTCGACACATAAGCGGGGGCGAACGTTGAGATAACGTCCGCCCCCGCTTTGCTTTAGCCAGGCTGTTATGGATGGGCGTGACGGCTACTCGTCGCGCTTTTCCTCGTGGCGAGCGGCAGCCCGCGCATCGTGGATGCCCTTGATTGCAGCATGGCGGGCGGTGCGAGCATCGTGCATGGCGTCGCGCGCCTCAGCGGCCGTGGCCTTGGCAGAGCGCAGCTTGGCGGCCAAGTCGGGGTTGGTTTCGGCGACCGCGGTAATCGCGGGGCCGTCGAGCTCCTCTTGCGTGGGCTCGGCCAAAAAGTCGATAGCATACTGGGCTGCCACCATGGAGCCCTTGGCCAGCACGCTCTCGTCGATCTTGTAAAAGCAGGAATGTTGGGCGTACGTGGCGCCAATCTTGGGGTTGCGCGTACCTACAAAGGCGAGCACGCCCGGTACGCGGCGCAGGTACTCCGAAAAATCCTCGCCCGAAAGCGTGCCACGATAATGGCCTTGGCCGGCGGGGCCCAGACACTTAATTACAGCCTGACGGCAGCGCTCGCTCGAGCCCGCGTCGTTTTCGACCTTGTAGTTGGCGATGGTGTAGTCGGTGAGCTCTGCCTCGGCGCCCAAGGCGGCCGCAGTATGCTCCACGATGCGGCGCATAAGCTCCGGCATTTCCTCGTGGGTCGAATCGCCGTAGGTGCGCACCGTGCCGGCGAGGTAGGCCGTGCCGGCGATAACGTTGCGCGCGGTGCCGCCATGCAGCTCGCCGACGGTGATGACGGCCGGCTCGTAGGGGCTGATTTCGCGCGAGACGATGGTCTGCAGGGCATTGACGATCTCGGCGGCAACCATGACGGCGTCGTGGCCGCGCTGGGGCATGGCGCCGTGGCACGAGGTGCCGCGGACATCGATGCGGAACCAGTCGGTATTGGCCATGCGCGGGCCGGGCTCGCAGCTTACGGTGCCGGCGTCGACCTCGCTCCAGATGTGCGCGGCGTAAGCGCCATCGACGCCGTCGAGCACGCCCGTGCCGATCATGAGTTTGGCGCCCTGGCCGTTTTCCTCACTGGGCTGGAAGACGATGCGGACCTCGCCGTGGATGTCGTCGGTCATATGGCGCAGGATCTGCAGCGTGCCGAGCATCATGGCGATGTGGCAGTCGTGGCCGCAGGCGTGCATGCAGCCCTCGTTGACGCTGGCGAATTCCTCGCCGGTCTGCTCGGTGACGGGCAGGGCGTCAATATCCGCGCGCAGCAGGATGCGGCGGCGCGGCGTGCCGTCCTCGCGGTAGGCGTCGGGTGCGGTGCCGCGGAGGGTCGCCACCAGGCCCGTCTTAAGGGGGCGCTCATAGGGGATATTCATGGCGTCGAGCTGGTTGGCGATGTCGGAGGTTGTGCGCTCTTCGGCGAGGCTCAGCTCCGGATGCTTATGGAAGTGCCGGCGCTGCTTGATGATATAGGGCTCAAACTCGGCGGCGATATCTCGGATGGCCGCGGTGACGTCGTCTGCCGCGCGAGCCTCGGTCGCCGCCATAATCTGCTGTGCCTTGGTCTTCGTCATGATCGATTTGCTCCTTGCTGGGTTGATCGCAAAATCGTACAGGCTCTCTCCAGTATGCCACCTGCCGCTAGGGCTGGCAAAGCTGCCGTTTGCCGCTTGGCATTTTGTAACCGAGACGGGGGAGTACACTCGGGGGTGTTGAATTTCCTGCCAGAGATGGGGATGCCCATGCAACATATCGATCGGATTATCCGCTCCAAGAACGTCTTTACCGCGCAAGACGGCATCGATACTGCTCGTGAGCTGGCGATTGCCATCGCAGGTGACCGTATCGTCGCAGTCGGCAAGCCCGATGACGTGATCGCCGCCGCTCCCGCCGCCACGCCGGTTCTCGACTACGGCGAGCAGTTTGTCTGCCCCGGTTTCCATGACGCTCATCTGCACTTCTTCCATACCTCGGTCGGTTCCTCGCCGTACATGCTCATGGATATGGGCACGTCCGAGGCGGCGCTGGTACAGCACGCGCTCGAGTTTTCCCAGGACCTGCCCGACGACGCTTGGGTTGTGACGCAGGGCTGGCGCGACTACCGTTGGGACCCGCCCGAGCATCCTACCAAGGCGTCGCTCGATGCGGCATTCCCCGATCGTCCCTGCGTTATGTACTCGGGCGACGGGCACACGCTGTGGCTCAACAGCCGCGCACTCGAGGCGCTCGGCGTCACGCGCGACAGCGAGCCGCCGGCGGGCGGCAGCTACGACAAGGACGCAAACGGCGAGCTCACGGGCATTGCTCACGAAGCGGCTGCCATGCAGCTGTTGCCGCGCTGTCTTGAGTGGCTGGGCGAAGATCGCATCGCAAGCGCTTACGCCGATCAAATGAGGCGCATGGCCGAGCAGGGCATCACCTCGATCTGCGATATGTCGCTCATGCCCATGCCGGGCTGTGATTTTATCCGCGACGATGTCTACGACAAGCTGCAGACGACCGGCAAGCTGGGCATTCGTGCCCATCTGTTCCCCACGCTGCTGGATGACCAGTCGCGTCTAGAAGAGCTCCAGGTACGTTACGCGAACAACGCGCTGCTTTCGGCGCCAGGTTTTAAGCAGTTCTTCGACGGCGTGTCGAGCGAACACACGGCATATCTCACCGAGCCCTATACCAATCCGCGCTTCCCGGGCGACCAGGGCCGTCTGACGGTCCCGGCTGAGCGCATGCGCAAACTGGTTCTGGCGGCCGCGGAGCGCGGTCATACCGTACGCATCCACGTTATTGGTGACGGTGCGATTCATGCCGCGCTGGATATCTTCGAGGAAGCGGCCGACCTGTACGGCCTGCCCCGGCACGGCCATAACACGCTCGAGCACCTAGAGAACCTTCTGCCCGAGGACATCGACCGCCTGCGCAAGCTCAACGTGGTCGCCTCGAGCCAGCCCTGCCATATTACGCTCGATCCGGGTGGACCGGAGCGCGATCTGGGCCTGGAGCGCAGCCGCATCATGTGGCCGTTCGCAACCTATAAGCAGCGCGGCATTCGCCAAGCCTTCGGTACCGACAGCCCTATCACGCCCGTTACCAGCATGAACGTGCTCTACACGGCTATCACGCGCCAGGACCCCAAAAGCCACTGGCCCGAGGGCGGCTGGTTGCCGAGCGAGCGCATCGATGCAGCAACGGCTCTGCGCAACTACACCCTGGGCAGCGCCTATGCAGCGGGCGACGAGCAAAACCTCGGCAGCTTGGAGCCCGGCAAATACGCCGACCTGGTAGTCCTGGACCAAAACCCGCTCACCATCGACCCCCAAGAACTGCAAGCCACCAAAGTCCAAGCCACCTACCTGGCAGGTAACGTAATCTACGAGCGCTAGCCTCATACCCCACTCATAGGGGGCACGTTTCAGCAACGTGCCCCTTTCTTGTTCGCACCATCTGCATCGCCATTTTGCTGCACTGACTTTTCTGAATGCCGGGCCCGATAACGTTGACTCAGCTCCCGTGTGGCGCCGGAGGGGCGGGATATAAGGTTTATCGCGAGTTCCGCACGAGCCGAAGGCCACTTAATGTGGCCTTCGTGCGAGCAGGACTGCCCGAGCAGGAAACCTTATATCCCGCCCCTCCGGCGCCACACGGGAGCCGCGCACAAGTTATCCCCCGGCATTCAGAAAATCTAAGTGCCAAAAAATAAGATTTTTTGACTCCGTGTTGTATAACCCGCCATTCGTGGGTACCATTCAACGCGTACGCAAACAAAAAAGGGTTAATTCGCGTGGCATAACCACGCGGCCCAAAAAGGAGGAGACAAGCATGTCGTCTTTGAAGCCGCTTGCAGATCGTGTTCTGGTCAAGCCCGACGAGGCCGAGCAGAAGACCGCTTCTGGTCTGTATATCGCCAGCAACGCTCAGGAGAAGCCGCAGCGCGGCACCATCGTTGCCGTTGGCGCCGGCAAGGTCAACGACAAGGGTGAGCGCATCCCCATGGACGTTCAGGTCGGCGACGTTGTCATCTACGGTAAGTTCGGTGGCAACGAGGTCAAGGTCGACGGCGAGAAGTATCTGCTGATGCGTGCCGACGACATCTACGCCGTCGTTGAGGCCTAGTCTCGTCAGACTCTCTGATTCGTCTTTGAGCGCGCCGTCGCATAGGACTCGGAAGCGGCGACGCGAGTCACATTTCTTTTGGAGGATTACCCACTATGGCAAAGAACATTACGTTCAACACCGATGCCCGCGCTAAGCTCGCCAAGGGCGTCAACACCCTGGCCGACGCCGTTACCGTCACCATGGGCCCCAAGGGCCGCTACGTTGCGCTGCAGCGCACGTTCGGTGCCCCGACCATCACCAACGACGGCGTTTCCGTCGCTAAGGAGATCGAACTCGAGGACAACATCGAGAACATGGGCGCCCAGCTGGTGAAGGAGGTTGCCACCAAGACCAACGACACCGTGGGTGACGGCACCACCACCGCAACCCTGCTCGCTCAGGCCATCGTCAACGACGGTCTGCGCAACGTTGCTGCTGGCGCTAACCCGCTGGCCATCCGTCGCGGCATCGACAAGGCCGTCAACGCCGCCGTCGCCGAGATGAAGAAGCAGGCCAAGCCGGTCGAGACCAAGGAGCAGATTGCTTCCGTCGGTACCATCTCTGCCGGTGACCCCGAGGTCGGCGAGAAGATCGCCGAGGCCATGGAGGTCGTGGGCAAGGACGGCGTCATCACCGTCGAGGATTCCCAGACGTTCGACATCACCATCGACACCGTCGAGGGCATGCAGTTCGACAAGGGCTATGTCTCCGCTTACTTCGTCACGGACAACGACCGCATGGAGGCCGTGATGAAGGATCCGTACATCCTCATCACCGACCAGAAGATCTCCAGCGTTCAGGACATCATGCCCGTTCTCGAGGCTGTCCAGCGCGCTGGCCGTGGCCTGCTCATCATCGCTGAGGACATCGACGGCGAGGCTCTGCCTACCCTGGTTCTCAACAAGATCCGTGGCGCCCTCAACGTCTGCGCCGTCAAGGCTCCGGGCTACGGCGATCGCCGCAAGCGCATTCTCGAGGACATCGCCGTCCTCACCGGTGGCCAGGCTGCCCTGGACGAGCTGGGCGTGAAGGTCGCTGACATCACCGCCGATATGCTCGGTACCGCTAAGTCCGTCACCATCTCCAAGGACAACACCGTCGTCGTCGGCGGCGCTGGCTCCAAGGAGGCCATCGACGCTCGTATCGCTCAGATCAAGGGTGAGATGGAGAACACCACCTCTGACTTCGACCGTGAGAAGCTCCAGGAGCGCCTGGCCAAGCTCTCCGGTGGCGTTGCCGTCATCAAGGTCGGCGCTGCTACCGAGTCCGAGCTCAAGGAGATCAAGCACCGCGTCGAGGACGCCCTGCAGGCTACTCGCGCTGCTGTCGAGGAGGGTATCGTCGCCGGTGGCGGCGTCGCCTTCATGGACGCTGCTCCTGCGCTCGATGCTGTCGAGATTGACGATCCCGAGGAGAAGATCGGTGTCGACATCGTCAAGAAGGCTCTGACCGCTCCGGTCGCCACCATCGCCAAGAACGCTGGCTTTGAGGGCGCTGTCGTGGTCGACAAGGTTGCCGAGCTGCCCGCTGGCCAGGGTCTCAACTCTGCCAACGGCGAGTGGGGCGACATGATCGAGATGGGCGTCCTCGACCCCGTCAAGGTCAGCCGCGTCACCCTGCAGAACGCTGCTTCTGTCGCCAGCCTGATCCTCATCACCGAGGCTACCGTCTCCGATGTGCCCAAGAACACTCAGCTTGAGGACGCTATCGCTGCTGCTACCGCTGGTCAGCAGGGCGGCGGTATGTACTAAGGCCGACAAGGTCTAGAACTCCCGCCGGGAATCCGGGGGCGTGACGGGGTTTCTCTCCGGAACGTCCTCGGACATGCAAAGAGGCTCCGCATCGCGCTTCGCGCTGCGGAGCCTCTTTGCGTCCTGCGGAATATTCCGGAGAGAAGTCCCCGTCCCGCCCCCGGATCCCCTGCGTTAACGGCCTTGAGGTCGGCTCGCGGAGAAAGCCGTGGTTGATGGGAGTACGTGTCCCTTTCGCTGTTTCGCGGCTTTGCCGCGAAAGGCGCGTTACTTTGGGATGGGTGGGGAACGTGGTTGTTGCGGCAACTGGCCCTCGCCAGAAATTACCCCTGGCGTACTTGCACCTCTCTTCCCTCGTGCTACACTTGCAATTGCTGTTTCAGGGCGGGGTGGAATTCCCCACTGGCGGTAAATCGGGCGGTGCCAAAGGGACGCCGTGGCGCAGGCGAGGTGTCTGCGACCGAGCCGATGAGTCCGCGACCCGAGCGTGTGTTGGTTCGCATGCCGGCTGAACTGGTGAGATCCCAGTACCAACGGTTAGAGTCCGGATGAAAGAGGCAGGTGATCTTATGTCTGAACAGTCGCAGCATATCCATTTTGAGAACACGAATAGGTGGAGCACCAAACAGCTCGTTACCATGGCGCTGATGTGCGCCTTGGGCGCCCTGTTTATGTATGTGCAGCTGCCTATCCTTCCTTCGGCGCCGTTTCTGACGTATGACCCGTCGCTGGTGCCGGCGATGGTGTGCGGGTTTGCATATGGCCCCGGTGCCGGCACCGCTGTTGCCGCCATGGCGATCGTTATCCATGCACTCACTACGGGTGACTGGGTCGGCGCGCTTATGAATCTGGTTGCCACGCTGGGCTACATTCTGCCCGCGGCTATCGTCTATCAGAAGATGCACACCTATAAGGGTGCCGTGATTGGCCTGGTGCTCGGCGTCATTGCCGCTACGGCGCTGTCTATGGTCGCAAACCTTACTATTGGCGTTTGGTTCTGGTATGGCTCGGTCGATGTGATCGCCCCGCTCATGATTCCTGCCGTACTGCCGTTCAACCTTATCAAGACCGTGCTTAACTCGGTGTTGACGCTGGCGGTGTATAAAGCAGTCTCCAACCTCATCACGCCTAAAAAGGACCAGGTCAAAGGCCGCGCATGATTGAGTGTCGGGGCGTTTCCTTTAGCTATGACGGTGCCGTACCGGCACTCGACGGCGTCGATCTGAACATCGAGGATGGCGAGTTTTTCTGCATCCTCGGTGGCAATGGGTCGGGCAAGTCGACGTTTGCCAAGCATCTGAATGCGCTGCTGCAGCCCGATGCGGGTACGGTGCGCATTAACGGCATGGATGCGTCCGATCCCGAGCTGGTCTACGACATTCGTTCGACCGCGGGCATGGTATTCCAGAATCCCGACGACCAGCTGGTGGCAACGCTTGTCGAAGATGACATTGCGTTTGGTCCCGAAAACCTAGGCGTGCCATCGGTACAAATTGCGCATCGCGTACGCGAGGCGCTGAAGGGCGTGGGCCTGGTGGGCTTTGAGCGCCACGAGACCCACGCGCTTTCGGGCGGCCAAAAGCAGCGCGTGGCGCTTGCCGGCGTGCTTGCCATGGAACCGCGCGTGCTCATATTGGACGAGGCCTCCTCGATGCTCGATCCGCGTGGACGCAAGGGTCTCATGAAGGCTTGCCGCGCGTCGCACGATCGCGGCATGACCATCGTGATGATTACGCACTTTATGGAAGAAGCCGCCGAGGCAGATCGCATCGCGGTGTTTCAGGCGGGACGAGTTGCCATGTTGGGCACGCCCGAGGAGATTCTGACGCGGGCAGATGAGCTCGCGGAGCTCAACCTAGATATGCCGGCGTCGTGCCGTTTGGGCATGGCGCTTCGTGCGAAGGGCGTGCCCGTTTGCGCGCAGGTACGTGAGGCGGATATGGTCGCCGAGATTGCGCAGGCTTATGCCGAGCGAAGTGGGGCAGGCACCGCGGGGCAGTCTTCCACACCCCAATCGGAAATCGTTGGCGGTACGGTTTCGGCAGACAACGAAGATAACGTACCAGAGCCCGTCATCGAGCTATCCCATGTTTCGTACAGTTATTCGCTCAGTCCGCGCGAGCGCCGTCGCTGGCATAAGCGCTCGGCCGCTGCGGGCAAATCGAACAAACAGACTCTCTGGGGAAACGACCCTAGTAGTCCGTGGGCGCTGCGCGATGTATCGCTGACGGTGCGTCGCGGCGAGTTCCTGGGGCTAGCAGGCCATACCGGTTCGGGTAAATCCACACTGGTCCAGCACCTCAACGGGTTAATCCGCCCGCAGGAGGGGAGCGTTCGCGCGCTGGGGCTCGACCTGTCAAGCAAGAAAGACGCCGCCGCGGTTAAGGCAAAGGTCGGCGTGGTGTTTCAGTATCCAGAGCGTCAGCTGTTTGCCGAGACCGTGGCACAGGACGTGGCATTTGGTCCGCATAACCTTGGCTTGTCGCAGGCCGAGGTTGCCCGCCGCGTTGAGACATCGCTCTCGCGCGTGGGCCTCGACCTTTCCACGGTCGGCGACAAGAGTCCCTTTGAGCTTTCGGGCGGTCAGCAACGGCGTGTGGCATTCGCCGGCGTGCTCGCCATGGAGCCCGAAGTCCTGGTGCTCGATGAACCCATGGCGGGGCTCGATCCGGCTGCGCGCAGGGATTTCCTTGAGCTTATCGATCGACTTCACCGCGATGGCCTGACCGTTGTCATGGTTTCGCATAGTATGGATGACCTGGCCAATTGCTGCGACCGCATTGTCGTAATGAACGAAGGCGCGGTGTTTGCCGAGGGAACCCCCGCGCAGGTGTTTGCGCATGCCGATGAGCTCAAGTCGATCGGCTTGGGCGTTCCCGCCGCCCAGCGTATGGCGCTGGCGCTTACGGAGGCGGGCGTGCCGCTGCGTCGCGGCGGGCTCTATACGGTTGAGTCGCTGGCCGACGAGTTGGCAAATTTGCTGATCGGTCGCTCAGACGGTTCTTCTAACGTCGCGGACATTGCTAAATCCAAGACGGTCGCGCGAGAGGAGGGCTGCTAATGGAGGCGTTTTCGTTTGGCAGCTACTATCCCGGCGATAGTGCGATCCACCGCCTGGACCCGCGAACTAAGTTGCTCTTGGGCTTTGTGTTTCTGATCACGACGCTCACAGTCAGCAGCTTCCGCGGACTGGCCCCGGTCGCAATCTTCGTTGTCCTGATCTATGCCGTGTCCCGGGTGCCGGCTCGTCGCGCTCTGTCGTCGATGGCGCCGCTGCTGGCAATCGTCGTCGTGGTCGCGGTGCTCAACTTGTTTACCGATCAGGGTGGGCGCATTCTGTGGCAGCTTGGCTTTTTGCAGATAAGCGAGGGTTCGCTGCATTCCGCCGCCTTTATGGCGTGCCGCCTGAGCTTGATGATGGCCGGCATGAGCGCCATTACGCTCACCACACCGACACTCGACCTCACCGCGGGCTTTGAGCGTCTGCTCGCACCGTTTGCGCGCGTGGGGCTCCCTGCGCATGAGCTCGGCATGATTATGGGTATCGCGCTGCGCTTTATGCCGCAGTTTGCCACCGAGATGAAGCAGACGGCGGACGCGCAAGCAAGCCGCGGTGCGCGCGTGACGGGAGGCCCGCTCGGCGGCGTGCGTATGCTCGGCAGTGTGGCGATTCCGCTGTTCACGGGCGTGTTCCGTCATGCCGAGACGCTTTCGGCCGCCATGGATGCCCGTTGCTATCATGGCGAGCAGGGCCGCACACGTTTGCATGCGCTTGCATTTGGTCGCAGCGATGCGTTGGCGGCGGTGGTGACGGCGTTGCTGCTCATCTGCGTCATCGTCATCAATCTTCAACTTGTTTAGGCGCGATTCGAGCGCAAGAAAGGGGTCCCTATGACCGAAATCGACCGCACGGCCCAACTCGAGCGCGCCTGCACATACCTCAGACGCATCCCCGCGTGGTTTCTGGCTACGACTGATGCGAACGATGGGCATCAGCCGCGCGTAAGGCCGTTCTCGTTTGCCATGGTCGATAACGGCAAGTTGTGGTTTTGCACGTCGCGCGATAAGGACGTGTGGGCCGAGCTCAGCGCGAACCCCAAGTTTGAGCTTTCGGGCTGGAAGCCGGGGGAGTGCTGGATCGTATTGACCGGCGAGGCCGCGCTCGAGGACGATGTGGTCGTGAGCGACCGCGTTCGCGAAGCAGGCTTTAAGCACATGGTGGGCATTGGCGAGAATCACGAGAGCGCCAACGACGGCCGCCTTGCGTTTTTCTCGGTCCGCAATATCGTCGCCCGCTTCTGTGATATCGACGGCAGCGAGGAGCGCCTGGAGCTCTAGCTCACACAAACCAGGCTCCCAAACTAGCTAGTACAGGAGGAAACGTGGACGGATTGAATACGGTGTTGGAGTATCTGACGTCGGTGCCGGCATGGTATTTGGCGACGAGCGTTGACGGACAGCCTCATGTGCGTCCGTTTTCGTTTGCGCAGATCCAGGATGGCAAGCTGTGGTTTGTAACAGCGCGCACCAAAGACGTGTGGCAAGAGCTGCTACAAAATCAGCGCTTTGAGGCCACGAGTTGGTGGCCGGGCCATGGCTGGCTCATCTTGCGCGGGCGTGCCGGCTTGGATGACCGGGCCTTAGACGAAATGCGCGAAGCCGGGTGGAAGCATCTAGAGCGCCTGGGCGAGCACTATGAGGGGCCTAACGACCCCACGCTCGTCTTCTTTAGCGTCGAGGATCCCGAGGCTTTTATCTGTAATCACGACGAATGGGTGCCGGTCGAGCTCTAGCCAGCTGGCTCATCCTAACAACTTGGTTTTCGCATGGGCGGGCCCCGTATTGCCCGGCGCCGTTAGGAGCGCCGGTCAATACGGGGCCCGCTCCATTTGTCAATTCCTTCAAGCGAATGTGTCGGGAATGTTTCAATGCATGAATATGTAAACCATTTACGTGTTAATGCATCTTTTGGTGCTAAAGTTTCAACCCACTTCATAACGACCGCTGCGAAATGCGCATCGGTGCATAAATCGCAGACAAGGAGTCTGATATGTCTTTGAAGGTTGGAATCGTCGGCGCGGCTGGATATGCCGGAGCCGAGCTCATTCGCCTCGTGCTCGGTCATCCCGAGTTTGAACTTGTCGCCATTACGTCCAACGCCGATGCCGGCCAGCCGTTGTCCGCGGTGTATCCGAGCTTTGCTGGCGTGAGCGATCTGGTTTTCACCACGCATGACGCCCCCGAGCTTAAATCCTGCGGCGCCGTCTTCTTGGCCGTGCCGCATACCGCGGCCATGGCTCAGGTGCCCGCCCTGCTTGCAGCGGGAGTCTCCTGCATTGACCTCTCGGCCGACTATCGCCTGAGCGATCCGGCCACCTTTGAGGCCTGGTATGCCGCCAAGCACACGAGCCCCGAGTTGCTCAAGACCCGCGCCTTCGGTCTGCCCGAGCTGTTCTCCCAGGATTTGGAGACCGCTGCATCCGATCATGCCGACGGCAAACCCGTGCTGGTTGCCTGCGCCGGCTGCTATCCCACCGCAACGAGCCTTGCTGCCGCTCCTGCCGTGCGTGCGGGCTGGGTGGCCGAGAACGGTCCCGTGATTGTCGATGCCATCAGCGGTGTGACGGGTGCCGGCAAGTCCTGCAACGCTCGTACGCATTTTTGCAGCGCCGACGAGAATTTGGAGGCCTACGGCGTGGGCAAGCATCGCCACACGCCCGAGATTGAGCAAATCCTTGGCCTGACCGATCGCGTCGTCTTTACCCCGCACCTGGCACCGCTCAAGCGTGGTCTGCTCTCCACGGTGACGATGCCGCTCGCGCCGCAGGCCATCGACTCCTTGGCTCTTGAGGACGTTGTCGACTATTACAAGCAGTTCTATGCCGGTCGCACCTTTGTGCGCGTGCTCGATGCTGGCCAGCAGCCCAAGACGGCTTCGGTTGTCGGCACCAACGCCGCCCAGATTGGCCTCGCGCTCAATAAGCGCGCGGGCGTGCTGGTGGCGACGGGCGCCATCGACAATCTGTGCAAGGGCGCTGCGGGCCAAGTGGTCCAGTGCGCCAATATCGTCTTTGGCTTTGACGAGCGACGAGGCTTGCCCACAGTGGCGTGCCCGGTGTAGCACATTCGATTGTTAACGATTTGGTAGTCGGGCATCGAGTGGGGCGCCACTCTTAAGCTGGTCTCATGATCACGACTGGCATGGCGCACCAACCGATGTCCGTTTTTTGTTTGACATAAGGAGCCATAAAGACGATGAATACTGAGCTGTTTGATATCAAGATTCGCGCCGTCGAGGGCGGCGTTACGGCTGCGGCTGGTTTTAAGGCTGCAGGCATCCACGCTGGGTTCCGCAAGAACCCAGAGCGTCTGGATTACGCGCTTGTCGTGCCCGATAAACCCTGCCCCGGTGCCGGCGTGTTTACCACCAATCGCTTTTGTGCGGCGCCCGTGCAGGTGAGCCGTGCCAACCTGGGCGGTGCCGACAAGGGCTACGGTATCATCGCCGGCGTTTCGGTCAACTCTGGCAATGCCAACGCCGCCACGGGTGAGACCGGCCTTGCATGCGCGCGCGAGACGTGCAGCATCGCATCGCAGGTCATCGGCTGCGAGCCCCAGCAGATTCTGGTTGCCTCCACGGGTGTGATTGGCCAGATTCTGCCGATCGACACGTTTGAGACCGCCATTCCTGCTGCCTACGAGGCGCTCTCCGCCCACGGTGGCGCCGATGCCGCTCGCGCCATCATGACGACCGACACGCACTCCAAGGAGTACGCCGTGGCCTACGTCAGCGAGGCTGCGGGTCATGCGGGCAATGTCTATACGGTAGGTGGAATGTGCAAGGGCTCGGGCATGATCATGCCCAACATGGCCACCATGATCGCAGTTATCACCACCGATGCCCCCGTCGAGCCTGCGGCACTTCATACCCTGCTGCTCTCGACCGTCAAGCAGACCTTTAACAAGGTAACGGTCGATTCCGACACCTCGACCAACGACACCTGCATCATGCTTGCCTCCGGCGCCGCTGCCGCAGATGTCGAGCCTATCGTCGAGGGCTCCGATGCCTTTGACGAGTTGGCATTTGCCGTGCACGAGGTGTGCGAGAGCCTGGCGCGCAATATCGCCGCCGATGGTGAGGGCGCATCCAAGCTTGTTACGGTCAACGTTACCGGCGCCGTGAACGACGAGGAAGCCGATATCGCCGCCCGTGCCGTTGCCAACTCGCCGCTCGTTAAGACCTGCATCGCCGGCCACGACTGCAACTGGGGTCGCGTTGCTATGGCGCTTGGCAAGTGCGGCGTGAAATTTAATCAGGAAGACGTTTCCATCGACATGATGGGCATGCCTGTCTGTCGCGATGGTCTGACTGTTCCCTTTGACGAGGACGAGGCTCTACGACGTTTCGAGGCGCCCGAGATCGTGATCTCGGCCGACCTGGGCGCAGGCGACGCGGCAACGACCGTGTGGACCTGCGACCTCACGCACGAGTACATCTCCATTAACGGTGACTACCGTTCCTAGATTCCAGGCACGCTGCGCATCTTGCCGCGATTGCGGACAGCGGAGCACGGCGCGATAACGATACGAAAGACGAGGCAGATTATGAAATTCGCACGCGATTGTCGTTCGAGCGAATCCAACGAAGCAACCGCGCAGCTGCTGTTCGAAGCACTGCCGTGGATTAAGAACCTGACCGGCAAGACGGTTGTTATCAAATATGGCGGAGCCGCCATGGTTGATGAGCAGCTGCGCCGCGACGTGATGAGCGACATCGTTTTGCTCAAGATCATCGGTATGCGCCCCGTCATCGTGCATGGCGGCGGCAAGGCTATCAACGAGGCGCTCAGCCACTACGACATCCCCGTCGAGTTTAAGAACGGCCAGCGCGTGACTACGCCTGCCACCATGGACATCGTGCGCGAGGTACTGGGCGGCAAGGTCAATCAGGAGCTGGTCGCGGCGCTCAACCACCACGGCAACCTGGCCGTGGGCGTGTCCGGCAGCGACGCCGGCACCCTTATCGCCGAGCCACTCGACCCAGAGCTCGGCCGCGTGGGCAAGGTCACGCACGTCAACACCGACTATATCGAGCGCCTGCTCGATAGCGAGTACATCCCCGTCATCGCTACCGTCGCGGCGGGGGAGGACGGCGGTTTCTTCAACATCAACGCCGACACCGCCGCCGGTGCCGTTGCCGCGGCGCTCCACGCGCATAAGGCGATCTTTTTGACCGATGTCGATGGCCTGTACAAGGACTTTAGCGACAAGGACTCGCTTATCTCCAACCTAACGCTCGACGAGGTTAACGAAATGCTCTACGGCGGCGAGGTCGATAAGGGCATGATTCCCAAGCTGCGTGCGGCCGTCGATGCGCTTACCGGCGGCGTATTTCGTGCCCACATCATTAACGGTACTACGCCGCATTCGCTGCTCCTGGAGCTGCTGACCGATGCCGGCGTCGGCACCGTGATCCATTCCACCGAGACGGCTTACGAGTTCGATACGCATCCGCATCCGCTTTCGACGTTTGCTGCGCGTCTGACCGAGAACCTTGACGAGGTCGAGAAGCTTCAGACGGTCTAGCTGACCCTCAGCCGCCCCATTCCTGCACCCATAGCCCCGCGCCGTCTGGCGCCCAACGAAAGGCATCTCATGTCACTTGTAGCTCAGCAATCGCTTGAATCCCATTACGTTATGCATACCTTTGGCCGCTCTCCGGTCGAGTTTGTCGAGGGTCACGGCATGAAGCTCACCGGCGACGATGGCCGTGAGTACCTCGACTTTCTTGCCGGCATCGGCGTGTGCAGCCTAGGTCATGGCGACCCGGCTGTGCTCTCGGCGCTCGAGGCACAGACCAAAAAGCTCATGCATGTCTCCAACTATTTCTACATCGAGCAGCGCGGACAGGTCGCGGCGCTGCTGTCCAAGCTTGTTAACGACGACGTAGATGGTGCGCGCGTGCTTGCCGATGCCATTGCCGCCGGCGATGAGACCACGGCAGCTGCTCTTGGTGCCCCGGCTGCGGACGAGCAGGTGTGGGAGACCTTCTTTGCCAACTCTGGCGCCGAGGCCAACGAGGGCTCGATGAAGCTTGCGCGCCTGTACGCCAAGCGTGCCGGTAATGGCGGCAACACTATCGTGTGCATGCGCGGCGGCTTCCACGGCCGTACGCTCGAGACCATTGCCGCCACCATGCAGGATTGGCTGCAGGACAGCTTCCGCCCGCTGCCGGGTGGCTTTGTGGCCTGCACGCCCAACGATGTGGATGAGCTGCGTGCGATCTTTAAGCAGCTGGGGAGCGAAATTTGTGCCGTGATGCTCGAGCCGATCCAGGGTGAGAGCGGTGTGCATCCCATGACCGAGGAGTTTATGGCTACGGCGCGCGACTTGGCGCACGAGGTGGGTGCCGTGCTTATCGCCGACGAGGTCCAGTGCGGCATCTTCCGCTCTGGCAAGCCATTTGCATTCCAAACCTATGGCGTGGAGCCCGACATTATGAGCCTTGCCAAGGGCATTGCCGATGGCGTGCCCATGGGTGCCGTAGTGGCAAAGAAGGAGATTGCCGACGTGTTTAAGCCGGGCGACCACGGCTCGACCTTTGGCGGTAGCTGCTTGGCCATCGCGGCGTGTGCCGCGACGCTCTCCGCGCTCGTGCGCGGCGATTATGCCGATCATGCTGCCAAGGTGGGTGCCTATATGGAGGCAAAGCTCGCCAAGCTGCCGCACGTGACCGAGGTACGTGGCCGCGGCTTGATGCTCGGCTGTGATTTGGATGATGCCGCGGGCGACGCGCATGATGTTGTTGCCCGCGCGCTGACCGCCGGTGCCGTGATCAACGCTACGGGTGCGCATACGCTGCGTTTCTTGCCGCCGCTCGTCTGCGAGGAAGCCGACGTGGACAGCCTGATCGAGATTCTGTCGGGTGTCTTGGGCTAACGCGGCGCAATAACTCAATTTGGACCGGGTTCCGGACTGCGGAAGTGCCCTACGCGGCATGATTCAGCGGTCTGGAGCCCGTTTTGCCTTAGATTTGCTAAGGCAGGGAGACCTGCTGGTCAAAAAACATCAAATATGAGTACTGTTACCGATTTGGTAGCAGCAATTTTGGACTAATA
The DNA here is from genome assembly GCA_048187355.1 of Collinsella sp. GTDB lineage: Bacteria > Actinomycetota > Coriobacteriia > Coriobacteriales > Coriobacteriaceae > Collinsella. The sequence goes on along the minus strand of DBEZDO010000053.1, from coordinate 163 downwards.
AGGCCAGATAGCAAGTCGAAATGGTAGCGCACAGAGATGTGGTGTAAGAGGCGGGGCATGCCCCGCCTCCGCCCTTTCTTGAAAGGGAGGGGACACCGCCTAGAATTCGTCGTTGGAGTAATGAAGGTGACGAATGGAAGGAAAGGCGATGCCCCAAGAAGAG
>DBEZDO010000052.1:0-4848 GCA_048187355.1 Collinsella sp. | reverse complement strand
CAATTGGGAAACGGGGTGCGCCATGGCGCAGATGAGAATCAAGGACATTGCCGCCGAGGCGGGCGTGAGCCCGGCCACGGTCTCGCGCTATCTCAACAACCGCCCCGGGCAGATGACCGAGGAAACCCGCGCTCGCATCGCGGCGGTTATCGAGCGCACCGGCTATCGCCCACGTGCTGCCGCGCGCAATCTGCGCAGCTCGCGCACCAACCTCATCGGCGTGATCCTGGCCGACATCGCCAACCCGTTCTCCAGCGCTATGCTCGAGGGCCTTTCCGCCAGTGCCGCCGCGCGCGGCTGCTCGCTCATGACGGCCATTAGCGGCAACGATCCCGCCAAGGAGGCCGAGTCGCTCACCAGACTTATCGATGCCGGCGTGGACGGCCTGGTCGTCAACACCTGCGGAGGCAACGACAAGGCGATCGCCGCGGCCGCGGGGCGCCTGCCCGTTGTGCTGCTCGACCGCGACGTTGCCGACGGCGGTGTCGATCTGGTGACATCTAACAACCGTGAGCTGGTCGCCGGCCTGGTAGACGCCTTGACCGCCGCTGGCAGCGAGCGCCTGTGCCTGCTCACCGAGGCAAGCGACGACAGCCCCGTGCGTCGCAAGCGCGCCGAGGCCTTTACCGACGAGCTTTTGCACCGCGGCCTTGCCGGCGAGGTCGTCACTCTGGCCGACGGTGGCGCCTCGGGCGTCGGCCGCTTGGACGAGACCATCCGCGGCTATGCAGGCAAAAAGCTCGGCCTCATTGCTGTCAACGGCCTGGTTTTCCTGCGTCTGACCGAGGCGCTGGCGCAGCTTGGTCCCTCGCTGCCGGCGGGGCTCAAAATCGCGACGTTTGACGACTACCCCTGGAACCATGTGCTCTTTGGCGGTGTGACCACAGCAGCGCAAGACACCCTCACCATTGCCGAGCGCGTAGTCGAGCGCCTCTCCGAGCGCATCGACGTTGTTACCACCACCGTGGGCGAGGCCGCAAAGCTCGCCCCCAAGCGCATCGAGGTTCCCGGTCATATCGAACACCGCGCATCGACCTCGCGCTAACCATTCGTTCGCAACTGCCTGTTCACACACGTTTTTTGAGCGCTTGATACGCTTTAACCCTGCGGAAACATTTTTCTGCGATAGTATCTGCGATATAGACCAGTCGAAACCCGCCCGAAAGAAAGGGGAGCGACATGAACCAGCAGAACATCGATTATGTACTCCGCTCCGTAGAGCAGCGTGACATCCGCTTTGTGCGTCTGTGGTTTGTCGACATTCTCGGCCGCCTCAAGAACTTTGCCATTAGCCCCGAGGACCTCGAGGTCGCTTTTGAGGAGGGTATTGGCTTTGACGGCTCCGCCATCGAGGGCTTTGCCACGCCCGAGGAAGCCGACATGCTGGCGTTTCCCGATGCTTCGACCTTCCAGATTTTGCCGTGGCGCCCGAGCCACAACGGCGTCGCCCGCGTGTTCTGCGACGTGTGCACCCCCGACCGCAAGCCCTTCGCCGGCGATCCGCGCGATGCGTTGCGCCGCATGTTCTATAAGGCCGAGAAGGCTGGCTACCTGCTCAACGTGGGCGCCGAGCTGGAGTATTACTACTTCCCCGACGAGCACACCCCCGAGCCGCTCGACAACGTGGGCTACTTCGATCTTTCGGTGAGCGATGCCGCTCGCGACCTGCGCCGCAACACGGTCCTCACGCTCGAGAAGATGTCCGTGCCCGTGGAGTACACCTTCCACGCCGCCGGCCGCTCGCAGCACGGCATGAGCCTGCGCCACGCCGAGGCCCTGAGCATGTCCGACGCCATCACCACGGCCAAACTCATCATTAAGCAGCAGGCTTACGAGAGCGGGTGCCACGCCTCCTTTATGCCCAAGCCGTTGGCGGGCGAGGACGGCAGCGCTATGTTCCTGTGCCAGTCGCTATTCGACCACGACGGCAACAACGTCTTTTGGGGCGAGGACGACGAGAAGTACCACCTCTCCGATATCGCCAAGCACTACATGGCCGGCATCTTGGCGCACGCGCGCGAGATCAGCGCCATCACTAACCCCACGGTCAACTCGTACAAGCGCATCACCACGGGCGGCGACTCCGTGCCGCAGTACGCCACGTGGGGCCTGCGCAACCGCGCGAGTATGGTCCGCATTCCGGTCTACAAGCCCGGCAAGCAGCTGTCCACGCGCATCGAGCTTCGCAGCCCCGACCCCATGGCCAACCCGTACCTGGTCAACGCCGTCACGCTGGCGGCTGGTCTGGACGGCATCGAGCGCAAGCTGGAGCTCCCGCCCGAGGCAACGGCTGAGACGCTCAAGCTTACCGACCGTCAGATGGTCGAGGCCGGCTACACGCCGCTGCCTCGCTCGCTCAAAGAGGCGCTCGACGTGTTTGAGGACTCGCAGTTTATGAAGGATGCCCTCGGCGAGCACATCCACAGCTTCTTCCTCAAAAAGAAGCGCGACGAGTGGCATAAGTTTGAGTCTACGATCACCGAGTGGGAGATCAAGCACTACCTGGCGAACTCCTAATCGCGCTGACTTGTTCCAGTACGATTGAGCTCATTTCCTTGGAGGCCGATATGTCCGAAAAGAGTGCCCTGTTCATGGCGCGCACGACGCGCTTCCACGAGTTTGCCCGCAGCTTGACGACTACCCTGGGTGTCGAGGTGAGCCTGGCAACTCCCGATTCGCCGACCGCGGCGCACGACTTTGACCTGCTGATCCTCGATTCCGATGGCATCCGCAGCGACCGCATCGATCAGATTGCCAAGTGGCTTGACGATCGCGGCGGCGTCCCCATGTTGGTGATCGTCGACGACGAGGCGCTCGGCACCCTGCGCCTGCCCAATCATGCGCATGCCGACTTTGTATGCCCCACGGCGACGCCCAACGAGCTTAAGGCTCGTGCACAGCGCCTGATGGGCGAGGAGGAGACCGTCACCGCCGACGATGTGCTCAACATCGATAACCTCGAGATCAACCTGGCTACCTACCAGGTGACGCTCGATAACGAGCCCATCGACCTGACGCTGATGGAGTACTCGCTGCTGAGCTTTTTGGCGACGCACCCCAACCGTGCCTACAGCCGCGAAGTGCTGCTGCACCGCGTGTGGGGCTTTGAGTACTGCGGCGGCACGCGCACCGTCGACGTGCACATTCGACGCATCCGCTCCAAGGTGGGCCCGCAGATCGCGGCACACATCACCACCGTCCGCGGCGTGGGCTATCTGTTTAAGGACTAGATTTCCACCACAAAGGGGCAGACGCCTTTGTGGTGGTTTCGCCGCATGCGTGGATTCCTTTCGGGTCTGCGGCAGAACTTAAGCCTTCCTAAAAGATTGCGTTCTCATACACGTACGCCCGCATATTGGGGTACAACTCAACGTGAACAATGATGGCCCGCCACATGTTTGGCGGGCCTTTGGTTATTTGACGAAAGGATCGCAGCTATGAGCGAGTACGATTCCCAGCGTTCCCAGGATGCGGGCAACGCCGGCGAGACCCAGCAGCAGCCGCGCGTGCAGGTGGAGTCGACGCCTGCCGACAGCAACATTCCCTACGTGCAGGCCTACGACACGCAGACCGGAAAGCCGCTGGGTGGTCAGCAGGTTGTAAACAAGCACACGGTGGTCAAGACCAAGACCAAAAAGCTGCCGATCTTTATTACGGCACTCGCCGGCTGTGCCTGCGGCGCCCTGCTGGTCATCGCGCTTATCATGAGCGGCACGCTCAACATTGGCGGCGGCAAGAACGCCGTGACGGCGGGCGCTTCGGGCTCATCGACGCAAAAGATTACGATTGATTCCGAGGACACCACGTTGGCCGAGGCCGTTTCTGCCAAGGCCCTGCCCTCCGTCGTTTCCATTACCGCCACTTCGAGCGGCAGCCAGAATGGCTCGCTTTCGCAGTCTGCCGACGAGTCGGATAGCTCGGGCAGCGTCGGTTCGGGTGTGGTGCTCGATACCGAGGGCCACATCCTCACCAACAACCACGTGGTCGATGGCTATGACCAGTACGTGGTGACCATGGACGACGGCACCACCTACGAGGCCGAGTTCGTGGGCAACGACGCCTCGAGCGACCTGGCCGTCATCAAGCTCAAGGACGCCGACGCCTCTAAGCTTACGCCGATCGAAATTGGCGACTCCTCCAAGCTCAACGTTGGCGAGTGGGTTATGGCGATCGGCTCGCCGTTCGGCAACGAGCAGTCTGTCTCCACGGGTATCGTGTCGGCGCTCTATCGTTCCACGGCCATGAGCTCTACCAGCGGTAACACCATCTATGCCAACATGATTCAGACCGATGCCGCCATCAACCCGGGCAACTCCGGCGGCGCGCTCGTCAACGACAACGGTGAGCTGGTGGGCATCAACTCGCTCATCGAGAGCTACTCGGGCTCCAGCTCGGGCGTGGGCTTTGCTATTCCCGTTAACTACGCCAAGAACATTGCCGACCAGATCATCGGCGGCAAGACGCCGGTGCATCCGTACATGGGCGCTACGCTTTCGAGCGTCAACGCGCTCAACGCCCGCACCAACAAGCTGAGCACCGATAGCGGCGCGTATGTGGCGAGCGTCGTTGAGGACGGTCCTGCCGCCAAGGCCGGCATTCAGGAGGGCGACGTCATCACCAAGTTGGGCGACGACGAGATCACGAGCGCCGATGGCCTGATCATCGCGCTGCGCAGCCACGAGGTGGGCGAGAAGGTCGAGATCACGCTCATGCGCGGCAAGGAAGAGAAGAAGGTCACGGTTGAGCTGGGTTCCGATGAGGAGCTGCAGAACCAGCAGCAGGACGACAGTTCGACCGACACCGGCAACGGCGGTATTACCGACGAGCAGCTGCGCCAGTACCTGGAGG
>DBEZDO010000051.1:0-120772 GCA_048187355.1 Collinsella sp. | reverse complement strand
GCTGGAGAAGGCGGCCAGGAAGATGATCGAATCAAGCCTGGAACTTGCCGACAGCGTGGAGGCGGCCTAGGATATCAACTGATTCCGGATATCGGACACAGGGGCCGCAAGGGCCCTTACACCAACTTTCTCGACACTACCGGATTGTGCTCGGTGGTTTCTGATTTTTCCCGCACTTCCGGAAACGCGCTAAAACCAAGCGTCCGGAAGCGAAGAATACACCGAACGCCCCTTGGAAAACGGCCCTATAAACGCAAAAACCGCCTTTCGGCGGTTCCCACGGACCAAGCCGGACGTGCCGTCGCTAGGCCTCATCAAAGGTTACTTTACGGAAGAGTCAGGCTGTGGTCAATCATTTTTCAGGTTTGGGGACAAAGGTCGAGCTACATAGAAAAGCTGATCTGCGGCAGATAAAGCGGCCCCCATACTCCGCCAGCAGCAACATTCTCAATAATGCCCTTTGCATAGGAATAAAGGTCTTGCATGCCGAAGCTAAGCGCCTCCCTATCAAATGCTTCGTCGTCTAAATCAGACGGAGCACGATAGATACCGGACACGGATATTTCGGAACGGTAATAGTGCCCCTCATCACTGGGAATGAGCTCTATGACGAGGTTGAGCTGCCGAAATCTAGCTCCATTTTCATCAGTGAAAGCATTCGTTATGTCATTTCTAACGTTAAACTCACCGTCTGACTTATTAACTCCCTCCTTAGGGGTCATTCCGCCATCAAATGAAAACCTATCGACTTTTTTAGACATGCATGTAATCGACGAAGACTCAATACGCTGCTTCTTCAGAGAGTCCATTTACATCTCCAATCGGAAGAGATTCTCATCAACCAAAGGATCAGAATCCCTATAAGCAGGAACTTTTCCTCCTGGTATTACAGACAAAAGCGACGAGCTAAGACTTGCACTTCCCTCATGAGGAGCCAAGCCGAGATATCTGCGGACCTCAGGAACATCGCGAATGAGCCTCATAAGGGTATTGGCAGTAATAGATTGTTGCGATGCGCCGTTCTCCCAACGAGAGGCCGTGGGCTTCGAAACCCCTAAGACCGACTCAAAATCATGCTGTGTTAAGCCGAGATCTGAGCGCAAATGCTTTATTTCCGAGGGAGATAGAAGCTCATGAGCCTTGGCGTATTGCGCGGCAAGCGCATGGGCGAGCTTAGTCGCCTCCGCAGCGGTCATTTCATCGTTGCCACACTCGCAAACATAATGCTCAATTCCTTTTACGGTAATTTTCTCGCCACGGTAAGTTTCAGTCATTGGCGCCGTGGTAAATTGCATTTCTTTGCCACATTCCATGCAACGCATGACTCCTCCTATAATGAATGTATCCATCGATGTTCGCAGACAAAACGTTTAAATGCGCATTGCCTTCGGAATCGATTGAAAACTTAACGTACCAATCCTCGTATTCAAAACCTCGGCACACGTAGACATCTGCGTAAACATCATGCAGAGGCCCATCCATATCGAGCGCGATGGATTTTCTAAAATCGTCAGGCTTCAGATAATCAAATAGGTCAGCAAGGAAATGATCGATGTCCAAATAACCAAACTGATTCATCAGGTGCCTGCGCACCCTACCATTTACAATCATCTTTCCCGAGCGAGCCAAAGACTTCGCTTCGTCAAGTGAATATGTCGGTCGGAGCTTGGTTCGGTTCATAACCACCCCTTAGTTAGCATAATGCTAACTATATTCGTCTTGTTGCCAATTGGCAACTCAATATAGCGTTCCAGTCAAGAGCATTGCCGCATTATGGGACTATCAGGAAGTGCGGGAAAATCAAGGCCGGTCGACCAGACCCTAGCTTTACGCTTCCGCGACCTGCGGTTTTGTTGCCAGAAATCGGGTTATGCTCGGCAATCTCCGATTTTCCCCGCACTTCCGGAATTAAAGCCTCAAACCGAGAGTTCAAGTAACAGTGGCGGCATCCGCGACAACATCCAGTTGTTGCGGAAACATCAAAGGGCCGTTGCCGGAAACCGAACAACGACCCTTCTTTATCATCGCCTCACGTAGAGTCCGCGATGACTGCATCACTTAGAACATTTTACCGTAATGTCTATCAACCCAACAAGGCGACGATTGCCGAAGCATCGGTTCGTCCCCAATTTCCATCTAAATAAAACTAGGGGATGCCCTCAGTTTTGAAGGAACCCCCTTGCAAAACGATGGCCTATAGCAGGCTTTCGTTTTTCATTTAGGACATCATACCGCAGCGGTTGCTAGCAGAGCAGACCTATTTCCGACATAAGCAGATCGACCTAAATCTCCCGAACAACAAGCCGGCCTTCGAGCATGAGCTTGTGTGCGAGGTTGTTGCTACGTCCAGCAATACCGAGCGAAGTGCCGTAGTAATCAAGGAGGGCGAGCACCTTAGCCACCTCTGACTCGCGAACACCCTTGGCGTAGTTTGAGTATAGGAAGACTAAGCTGGTATGCCCGTTATACAAATCCACCGTGCTAAAAATAGACTCAAAGTACGAATAATCGGCTCGCGAGAGCGAATGGCCAAAAAAGATTATCGAAGATGTCTTAAGACCATCCCCTCCCCTTTGCGAAGGATAAGCAATCGAGCCACTTGGAACCCCTCGAGCAGACTTCAACACGCGATATGTCTTGGTAAACGGGAGAATATCCCGATCATCCAAATTGCCGGAACCGTCGATTCCAAAAATACTTTCACCATCGAGCATGCCGTGGATATTGACAAGATCGGCATCCCCAAACCGCTGTTTAAGCCACCGATATGGAGACGTGTAGTTGAAGTTTAGAACAGTCACCGCATCATCGGGCATGCCATCGGCCACCACGGTATGCTCAATCAGCTTGCGCATTAAGTTGTCCGAACAATCTGAATAGCCATCTTTGCGGGCAACCTCATCTTTGAGATAGCAATTAAAGTAATGTTCCATACGCTCGAGTTCTGACATGAGGATGGAAGATAACTGCCCCTCGGGATCCTCGAGAACCTGAGGATACTCACAAGCGAGGTAATGCCCCACACGTTCGGTCCAAGGATTGGGCCTATGTCCCAAAAGGCGAGAGCCCTCCATGAATAAATTGGAATATACCTCTGAGGCATCCGAGTCCCCTGAAGCCTCAATGCCAAACCCAGCAAGAACCTCTTGATCACCATTGTCGATGCCGTCTCTGAGCCGTTCAATTTCGTCGACCCGATTCTCGATGTGGTCACTTGCATTGAGAGTGTTCACTTCATTTGCTATATAAAAGTAGTCCTGCAAAGAACCGAACGAGACGGCATAGTCGGATATCATAACGCCCTCATCGTCGATACCGTCCTCGGGCAGGTTGATGTCAAACACATTGGCAATAGCCGTCTCGATATCGCACCAGTTTACGTTGAAGGCTCTTGCCTCCATGTCTTTCCGGCTTCTGAGGATTAAATCCCAGGCAGTCAGACCTCGTGCTTTGATGGCTTTACAATCACAAGTGCCCTCTTCTGTAACAAGAGAGTCGATGGTCTTCATCCGAGGCTCAAAGAAATCTTTAAACGAAGACGCCAAGCCACAAGAAAGGTCAAAGCCGTTGCCAATCACTATAAGGTGGTGATTGCGGCATCTCTTCCCATCATCCTCACCGGTAAGCCTGATATCTTCTGCACCCACATTAATCCCTAATACACCGTTAAAACTCATTCTCCGTCAGATAACGCTAATGATATCCAAACCATTGGGATGTCATTAGCGCATTTACGTCTGGCGACCTTGGCGTAATAAGCCCCTCACAATAAGCATAATGAAGAAAGGCGGCCATCCAAAGGAACAGCCGCCTTTCCGCAGGACGCAGGCCCGTAGGTTGGCCGCGTCAATACCACCTATTTACTCTATCGCCCAGGCTCCAAGGGACCAGTTCATCCATCATGCGACTGAGCTCTTTGCGCCAATAATAAGAATCCAATATCATCGCAACGCCGTTTCTTCTCTGAACAAATCATGAACATAGATGCTCACAGATCTATAAGACTTCAAATCGACAGATTCTTTACCAGAAGAATCGAACACGCTGTGTGCCTTATCAAGCAAGAAGTCATCAACTTCATCTTCAAATTTGGGGAAAGTGGGCCATTCAAGAATCGCCACACCATCCTGAATCTTCGGGAGCGGCCTGTAGACCCACGACTTTCCGATGGGTACGTTATGCGAAAAGAAGTAGTCTTCAAATAAGCCATAGTCGACATCAATCAGCGGTTTATTTGGATTGACATCCCACTCTTCCGCCAAAGCCCTCTTGCATCGGTTGATAACAACGCCGACTGCGTAAGAAGCGGTCTTTTGACCATCGGTTCCATCCTGAGCTTTCTTGAGCGCAGTAGCTAGGGCGCTCCAAATTAAACTGGTAATTTGCGCAGGAGAGAAGTGTCCGAGCAGCCGCGGAACAAGTTCATTGAATTCGCTTCTTTTGCCTTCGCTACAATCGTCATTCCAATCCAACAGCTCATAATCCAAGTACGAGCCAACAAGCCATTCGTCAATAGCTTGCCGATGGTCAATTTCGCCTTTGCCCAATACGATGGCTTCCTTATCGTCCTGGATAAACACCTCTCCATACACGATAGGCGCAGCCCCCTTTACATCCACCCCATAGGGAACACGCATTAAATCCCATGAAACAGATCCGTCATCTCCAAGGGAATATTGATCGACATCATTTTTCGAGAGCCACGAAGGAACCAAATAGCCCGCCCTCCTAAGAGAACGGACGTCTTTATATAAGCCATCGTAACCACAGTCCAAATCAATCGGGCCTATAAAACGACCACGGTTCAAACAATGAGCGAATAAAAAGGCAAATATAATGTGCTGACGATTATCGGGATCGTACTTGTCCCAATCAAATGTCAGAGGTTCACTCGGAAAAATCTGGCTAAGTTCGCCTTCCTTATCTAAGTAGAAAGATTCCCGCTCTATTTGATCGGAAGTAAGATGACACGAAACACAAAGGACGCGAGACTTATCGTAGGAAGTCGGTCCCGCACCAATAATACCCCTGCTAACATGAGGTGCATAAAGATGCCCAAAGCAGACGGGGCATATCTTGTCAATTTCGAACAATCCGAATAAAGAAATGAAGTCAGGGTCGGAAAAATCAGACGGCAAATCGTAGCACTCGCGAAGTTCCGCCAGAGAAAGGCCCGAGGTGTAATAGGCGTTCTGCATATCTGAAATTACAGTCGAGCCCAGAGAGGCTCGCAACACGTTGATCTTGGATGAATCCATTTGAAGCCCCTTGGACAAACGTTACTGACAACAGTTATCAATTCTAGGTGATACATTCCTGTAGACAGACGTGACTCACCTACATCTCGACAAGGATTACCTCGCACTGCAAAAAACAAGGGCATCGTCAACCCATACCGCTAGCACCAACAGCACGTATCTCGACAACCGCCACAGCGGTCACACCGTCAATGCGCTGATAGTACTCGAGTGCGTCCTCGGGAAAGAAGCTCCCAAACCTCTGAGCTTCCTTGCATAACCGCCGCTGCGGCAGGCCTCCCGGCACGCCGTCCTCTCGTAGCCCCCGGTCCCAGCAAGCTCGGACGCCTCCTCGCCGAGCAGCGCGATGAGTATCTCCTCGACGGTCTTCCTCGTCAAACGATACGGTGACCGCAGACACGACCCGCGCCTCCTTCGTCAATGATGTGCTGTTTAGCCGCAAGAAATCATATGAAAAGGCGCAGGGCGTGTTCCGCTATGCGGTTGTCATTTTGCGAAATAAGTTATGCGTCACCTCATGAAAAGGGCAGTGCACTGGAGGGTTCTGTTGCCGCATACTTTCGTCGGGCGATTCCGGAAGTGCAGTAAAAACCGAGATCGGCAGACCAGACCTCTGTTTTAGACTGCCGCCTCTACGGTTTTGTTGGTAAAAATCGGGGTGCGCTCGGCAAGTTTCGATTTTCCCCGCACTTCCGAAAATGGCGATCGAACTAAGCTTCTCAAACCCCTTCGTCTTAATTTAATTCACCTCCATAGCTTTTCGCCGCTTAAACTCTGCTTCAGAACGCTCATCTACGATTCTGCGGCCTTCTTCGAGCAGGGCAGACATAGCAGGAGCCGGATTGGAGCGAGAGCTCAACTCAAGCGCTGCCTCAAAAGCAAAACCGAAGCACCAATCAGCAGGACCATCGCTCAATTCAACGGATTCCTGGGTTTCGGCGAGCCAATAACACTCAGTGCGTCCGCCAACGAAGTGAAATAAGCTGGGCGTAAGGCGTTTAAAGACCATATAGGAATCCATATTCAGCCCCAGAGACAGCACGCGAAGGGCCTCATCCATAGCCTCGGCTGTTTTCACCGTTTTATCTACGTGATTCCGCAAGTCCTTAAATCCGTGGTCGCCAGGAACCCAGGAAGATGCCGCGTCAAATCGCCCGAACTTGTTAAACGAAAAAGGAGAGGAGCCAGGACCCATAGATCGGGTACCCCAATACTCATTTAGAAGTTCATCAAACGCAAGAGCGGACTCTTCAACAGATGCGGTGCGCTCATGCTCCTCGAGATGCACCCTTGCTTTCCTCAGGTGTTCACGAACTCCCTCATAGGTAATAAAACCATATAGTCCTTCAACGGCTCGGTCGGCTCCATAAGCGCATGCAATAGAATCGCCAACGAACGCCTCGGCATCCGCAACAACACGCTCAATATCAAACGTCGACGGGAAAGAGCCCCTATGCTTAATGGCGACCCTGCAGTCATTAAGGCGCCTCATTGACTCCTTATATGGCAATTCAAGTCCGCGCTTAGCAAACGCTTCCCAAAAGGCCATGAATTGGTATTTGTTCGGATCGAGATCGAGCGCTTGGGAAATAACAATTAGAACCATTTCTACCGCGTCCTGTGCAGAAAGCACAGCCGCTGCATTTAACGGAGAAGGAAGCCGTGCGTCTTCATGCGCTCTCATAATAAGATGTTGGGCAAAAGCCAGACGCCTAGCGTCTACTTCGGTTAATTCCAGTTTTGGCTTTACCACTTAACCACACTCCTATAATTAAATCCGCTAATGTCCGTCCATCCAACGGAGGCGCCGCATGTCGAGCAAGGTGCTTAATATAATCAATGACGAGCCCATTACTGGCCTTGATCAAGACTCATATCGATACAAGGACCTTGCACAGGAAATCGCACGATGCATAAGTGCCGTCGATGCATCAACCTCATCTTTTACAATCAGCCTAAACGGTTTATGGGGTAGCGGCAAAACCTCTCTCATTAATTTAATTGAAGCATGTCTTAATGAAGAGCGCAAAAGGAACCTCAACGTCCCCGCTCTCGTTAGATTTAATCCCTGGCGCTTTGAGTCTCAGGAACAGCTTTTAACTGGATTCTTTCAACTTCTGGAAGAATCTCTCTTGGGAAAAACAGGACGCATAAAAGATGCGGAGAAGAAAGCCTTGGGAGAAGCCCTTTCCCTATATTCGGCTAGCATCTCTTATCCTACCGTGACGGAAGTCACATCCCTTCTAGCGGGGCCCCTGCCAAGCGCCGTTGCGGGCGGTGGCATTGTTGGGAAATGGCTATTAAAGGTGTTTACCTCCAAAATCGGAAAGCACTTAACAAATTCCACCTCCTTAGATCACATGAAGACAACTATCGATGGCTATCTGAAAGAACGTCAAACAAATATTGTTGTGGTTATTGATGATATAGATCGTTTATCCGACGCTGAGATTTGCCACATTTTTAAACTAGTCACATTGACCGCATCTTTCCCGCATATCGTATATTTATTGTCTTATGACAGAACTGTTGTTGAAAGTGCCCTTTGCAATGTTCAAAGGGCTGATGGGGCAGCATATCTTGACAAAATCATCCAACTGCCAATCGAAATGCCCAGATTATTTCAATCAGATATTTCTCAGCAAATAAATATAATCGCTGAGGATTTGCAGAAAAGATCGTCCTTCGCCCTTGAGGACCAGGACCATCTCTCAGACGTATTGAACAAAATCGTTTCTCCTTTGATCAACACGCCAAGAGATATCCGCCGCATCAAAAACTGTGCTGAGTCTAATTTCGCTCGTCTCCGCAACGATATATGCGTGGCGGACCTTTTTGCACTATCGACAATTCAAACGCTTCTGCCAGATGTGTATAGCTGGCTTTGGTATAATGCGATGAATTTATTTGGCGAAACGTACACAAAAAATGAGACGGGACTAAAAGCCGAACTACGCGAAGAACTTAGCAGGCTGATAAACAAACAAATAAGGCACTATGCATTAAACCCTGGATGGATGGGAACGGTATTCCCCTCCTTATCAGAAAACTCAAATTCCGAAGCCCTCAATTCGGTTGATGCCGGCGAAGCGTACATACACGGCCGAATATCCAACAGAAACCTTTTCAATCTTTATTTTGGAGCGGGATATTCATCGGGTATCACAAGAGAGCAATTTAACGCCATTTGCAATCACAACTCCGCATTTGAGATCCGCGACATTGTCTGCGCGCTAAGAAGCAGTAATGAGCAAATGGAAATCGCGGGGCAGTTAATGCTGACTGTTCGTTCTCTCGACATAGAGCGATGCAAAGCCATAGCGCAAGGCTCACTCCTAATCATATCTAGCCTTTCTCCTTTAATTGCTACCTCATCTAGAGATGTAAGGGAGTCTTTCTCTAGATTGTTCAACACCTCAGCGGCAAGAATCGGGAAGCCGGGTATGGGAACTTGGCTTATTAGCTTAATGAACGATAATGAGGCGCTAAAAGCGAACTGTCTTTTGTATCTGTTACGAGATGAAAATCTATCAAGAAACAGAGAAGAATCTCCCGACAAACAGTTACTAACCGATGAGCAATTTGCCGCACTCGCTCGGCTGTTTTCAAACTGGATGAGCTGCAATTATCGTTCATGCCTTGAATCTGCGGACCGAGATCTCTTTACCATGTGGAAGGCAATGGACGCCATATTTGACTTCAGCAACTGGGCGGAATTTGAGCAGAATCTTTCAACAGACCCTGAGTGTAACCTCCTGTATTCCTCCCAGCAAATGGCCTGCTGGACGAGCCTAAGCAGCGCGTCAAGTTCCAGGTTTAAACTCCGATCTAATGCCAACGGCATTTTATCCAATAAATACATTCAAACAATCTGGCAGCAAGAATGGTATCCCCGTCTCTCTGAAACCGCAAAGTTGTTTTTGTCGGCTTTTTGTCTTGCAACAAACGCCGAAAGAGAACTTCGGCCATCTACTATTCACGAAACAGAAGCGGTCGAGCTTGTTCAAAAATGGGATGACTTTTCAAATAGATAGCGTTTGTCTCATCGAAAACGACAAGATGCTCATTACGGGAAACGAAACTGCAAGGAAGCCTCGGCTGCCCAGCGTATTGCCGAGCAGAGATCGCCATGGACAGACATTAAACTGCAAAGGCGAGCGTCAGGAAGACATGCGAAGGGGAAATCCCATCGCGCTCCCCTTTCGTATGCATCGGACTTCCTCCTGGGCCCAGATGGGGTCTAAGATATTGTCCGAGGTTCTCCTTATCCACAAGAGTCGACTTAGTAAATCACCCCACACACTTGTCGCATGAAGAGATACCTGAACAGTTGCCTTATGGGGTTTACCGGCAGAGAAGATTTTACGCAAGAAGGGATATCAAGTTGCAACTTGATATCCCTTCAAATTAAACGAGACGATTGCTTAAAGCGTCACTTCAAAACGCCATTAAAGCTGTACTCAATATGTCCATCTCTATATCGATCGACATAAGACTCAGTGTTTTCAAAACCATAACGAGAGAATAACGGAATAAAGCTAAGCAGCAGATCATCGGAAACGGTAATCAAAGGCTTATTGCATTCCAGTAAGTCTAATGAACAGTCAAGCAAGGCAGTGCCAATTCCCTTCCCCCTAAAATCAGGAGAAACGAATAGGGTGCAAATCTTCTTTTCGAAATCCTCATTCTTTAGAATTGAGAACCCGTTAACTAGCCCATCTGGCAATTGAGAAATGAGCAAGAGACGGCTGGAGTCATCGCTAAACACCTTTGTGGATAACCATTCAGCACCATTTGGATAATAAGGGATAATCGAGTCGGAAATAAATCGAAAAAGTTGCTGATCACATTCAGTCATAGCCACCTTGCGGACTATAGCGGTATCAAAACTATCCAAAACGGAAATCATCTACAGTCACCACCTAAAACCGAAACACGATACGAAGCATAGACAAAAGAAAGTCAATCACTGGTCTCTCAAGCACATCGAACAAAACTGTAATTCCAAATAAATAGATTAAGTATTTTACTATGGTTTTGAAATTACACACATGAATTCTTAATTTCAAATACATGCGGTAACCATCAACCGGTGCCAAATCTCCCTTCTTCCAGTGCCAGGCAACAAGATTCGAAAAATCCGAGTCGGCACCAAGCCTGCCGAATCTCTTAGACTCACTGGCAGACTGACCAACTTTGAGATAGTCATCCCAAAGTCCACCCTCAAGAAGCCTCTTCTCCTTAAGAGTCACGCCGGAATCGACATCTACCCCAGAATCGGCCATGAGAAGAAAGTGAGCCTGCAGCGTATTGAGCCTAAAAGAGGAGTACTTAGCTTCAACATGGTTGTTTGCGCAATCAGGAAGAGTCCGGTAGTCATTGAATCTAAAGTCAACAATCTCAACTCGGGAAAAAGCCGAGTTGAGAGGCGAATCCTTTGAATCATACTTCTGGACAAGCGATGAAACTCCAGGGCCTTTAATGCGAAATCTAAAATATAAAGCTCCATCAGGAAGATTGCCTGGCAAAGCAATGCGAACAAAGCAACCAGGCACGTCGTCGGGTGTATCTTCGATTGATATGGAATTAGCAATCTTGCATAGCGTAAAGCTATCGTTGCTCCCACCCAGAAATTCAACAGAGGCATACGGTTTGCTATCGGTAGAAGTGACTTTGCACTTTTCGTTAAACACCGCGCCGAGCACCCTGCTCTGAGATGAAATCAGAACATCGTAAAGGTCAAAAACTTGTTTTTTATCTAAACTGAAGGGGCAATAAAGGACAAAAGCGTTTACATGCTTTGGAATGGAGTATAAGCCACGCTCGTCAGCGCCTTCTGAATCGACTGCTCTTGAAAGCTTAAACCCGAAGTCGAGATCCCTTCCAGCTCCGGAGGAAGGCTCGCACCAAAGGTTAAAGTTCAGAAGCACATCGATACTCAGAGACTCTATGTCTGGCTTATCTTCTGATTCAAGCCAAAAGCCAAAACTTTTCATATATCAACCCATCAATTCGGAGCAACGCGACAAATCGTCTATACGCAAACATTGTAAGTCCGAGAGATAACAAAAAGACTGCGGCGCTCTTGCCAATCCGATTTCAGAGAGAGAAATTGGACGGGCAAACCGTAAAGGCGAACGCAGAACAATCAATGTCACCGAAGTATGCCCAGAATAATATGAATCGAATTCCTCTTTGCTTATGCAGCCTCGTTCACCAGCAATCTGCCAAGCATGAGAAATGGAGCAATTAGCCACATCGTCGACGAGGGCTTCCCCAACAATTCTGCCACTACCCCGCGATTCATAGATAACAATCTTCTCGAGTCTCTTACCAGGGCGGCATTTCCGAAATTCAACGGTTTTAAGGCCGGACAGAATCAGATCGGCGTACTTCTTTTTTATTGAATATAGCGCAGCGCCCATGAGAACCTCATAAGAGACCTTACGAATAGAGACAGATGAATTAAGGATAGCTGGGGCTAGATAATAAAAGTAGAGATCTTCTCTGGCAAATTTAATGAACTCAATAATCTGAAACTATTCAAGTTCGTCAGCATACCAATCTTCCAAATGATCAATATCGCCTTTGACGGAAAACACACTCAACATAACAAGCATGTCCGACATTGCGAATAACACTATTTGTCGCATAGCTCAAAATAGTCCTTTTGAGCTATGCGGCTATTCCAAGTACACCACCGCCGGGATGCAAGTGTCCGAGAAATAGTGACACCACCAAAGAAATCAAGGCCTTTAACGCATGTCACGAAGCGTCCTAAATCTGGAGCTTCTATACGACGGACGAGTCAACTCAACCTCATTATCGGAATTCATTTTTTCCTGCTCGTCGAGGCTGTATCTACACGAGAATACCCTCAATTCAAATCTACAGAGACGACTATTTAAAAAGGGAGTCCACCGGTAAACAATTCTATCGGCACCTTCCTTAATAATTGGAATACCACCATACGCATTAAGGCTAAATTTTTCAAAATGCATAAGGAGCCATAAATGTTTGCGAATCACCCTCTCATAACTAATTATTTTTGATTCAGACGATACGTTATAAGGAAAATGACCATATTTCTTTGCTAAATGGAATACATTTGATGCAATGACCGAAATATTCGCTGGCACAAGAAGTCCACTTAAATTTTGGACCGTTTCGACAATCCAACTATCCTTAGCCTTCTCGGAAAGCAGGGCGAACGAATTAACAAAACTTGTCCCATCGAAATCGGTGGCAATAAATAACTCACTCGCAGGAACATCAGCCATTTGATTTATGCGTTCGACTACCTCTTGATCAACTTCAATTCGCGGGTAAAAAGTGCGATTTTCTATTTGAACGGCTTTAATTAAAGCATCTCCGAACACGACCCTGTCGTCAGCAAATAGCATGCCATAACTGATTCCTCCCCTTATCAATACGCCATACCGACTTAGGCAGAAAAGCTGAATAGTTGCTACGAGAGATATGAGAGTGCCCAGAAGATAAGATTCACTTTGGCCGGATGCGCCGACATCGCACGAGATGGCTACGTTATCAGAAAAGCTGACCGCTGTAATTCCAAGGGGCCCGAGCGCATCGCTTGAACGCGCTTCGGTAACCTGCTCTGTCAAATCCATAATCGAATCAAACAAGCGCTCAACGTCTCCACCGCCCTCAAAATATGCTTTGTATCCCAGCACATCAAAATAAGCAATGTAGTGAGGCTTGAACTCAGGGGTCATAAATCGTCCTAACTTCGACAGAAATTTGATAAATGGAAACCGATCAATCTACCTGTTTATCGCAGTCGAAAGTGCTAAAGCAATCCTTTCCGCGAATAATTGAAATCAAATAGCAAAACAGAATCAAGAACTGTTGGGGCAGGGTGCCATAGCACCAGAATGAACCATCACTTCAATTGAAAAAAAAGGACCACCGATCTGCCGTAAACAAAAGCCTAAACAGCGATTTGCAAATGCAAAAGGAACAACATGGAAACCCTTCCGTTTGGCGACATGGCAAATCCGGCAATCAATCGACCAAATTGAAAAGCCGACAAGCAGATGTTAACGTCATACACCAGACAGTGAACGCCTGAGGCAATGGTACTCCCTAACGCTTTAACAGAGCACATTGGTCTAATAATTTTCGTCAAACGGCAGCCTGAAATCGAGCTGTCGTAATACGTCATGGCGTAGACCAGACTCGGGCCTGATATGATTCTCACGACGAACTTCACCCTCCCCCAAAACCTGATATTGTGACAATCTCAAGCTCAGGGAGCGAGTGTGCTGAGCCGGATCAGGGCGAACAGCGGGATCGAGCACATCAACCGCGAGAACAGGAGGAGGACGAGGGTCGTCGGGACCTTCCCGGACGGCAGCTCGGCCCTCAAGCTGGTGACGGCAAGGCTGAAGTGCATGGCGTAGCGCGAGTGGGGCATGAGGAGGACCTGGACATATCGAAGCTAGAGAAAATGGACGAGCTGAAGGGAAAGGCGAAGGGCAAGAAGAGGACGGGGCTGAGGACGGTTAAATCAATTTGCGAAAGAATCTTGACGGTACCGCTCGGCTCAGACATTTGATCTCCATGGAAGAGGGATTGCGTCTATTTGATTATGAGACCGTGAGCGAACAGATTACCTAACAATTCGACAAGTCACGACGTTTGATAGATGAGCGGTATCGCACAACGCGTGCTGGGTCGGCATGCGCGAGAGCAACATACGACAGCACCGTGAGGCCGGCAACTAGCAACAAATGGACACCGAAGCCAAGTCTGCCCCGGTGTCCAAGCGCAATATCGACGCAGCAGAATCGCGGTATTCGGCAGTGCTCAAGAAAGCACTCATTGAGCATTCGTCAATATTTTGAAAATCCTGTCTGAAAGTATCGCCAATCCGTCCTTATTCCGCTTATAGGTAAATACCCTCCTGTGACTGACATCAAAAGGCAGCTTAGGAACATCATCTTGATGTAACAAAACGGTCCGCTTACCCATTCCAATCGCATAGCCCGCTTCGAACATAACATTTGAATTCAGGCCAGTAATGTCTGCAATTACCGAAGAGCTAGACGCAATCAGTTTAAATATGTCTTCCGTAATATCTGTGGGAGTCAATATCTCGTCTACGCGTTTACAATTCTTACCCGCCCTCTTAGAGCCTTCGACCAACGCCGAATATACAGGATCTATTGAAGGGTCATCGGTGAATGGCATCATGACGGCAATTAGATTTGGGTCACAAGCACTAGACCTTTTAGGTTCGATCGCCAAGGGGGAGTTATCAAGAGACTTTGAAAACAGGCGAAAAGGATCTCCTTCGCAAAGTCTCCAATGAGTACGTTTGTTTTGCCAGCAGTTCTCGTCAAGTAGACCAAGATTCAACAATGCCTGCGATGGAAACCGTAGAATAGGCTTGGAGATCACGGGGTTGATAGACGGGGTATCCATATATCCAAGCGTGGCCACGGCACCCATATCATCCGACTCAAATTCACGCGTCATAACAGTAGGAAGCTGAGCAAGAGCATTAAAGTCAAAACCGGTGCCAGTCCTATAGGCGCTCGTCAACTGCTCAGGAGTTCCCTCGAACATCCTAGAAGGCAACATTGGCTGCGTCTCATTGGCACGAACAATTAAGTTGAACAGCATTTACAACACACCCTATATATAGACAAGGCTAAAGCGCCTGAAAAATAAC
This sequence comes from Collinsella sp., assembly GCA_048187355.1. Lineage (GTDB taxonomy): Bacteria > Actinomycetota > Coriobacteriia > Coriobacteriales > Coriobacteriaceae > Collinsella. The sequence goes on along the minus strand of DBEZDO010000051.1, from coordinate 105,817 downwards.
AACCATTAGAATTTTAACCTGTCTGATAGCAACGCAATTGAATCCGGCAAGCAGCTATATCTTCCCCGTATCAGCAAGGTGCCAATACTGCTTGCCCAGAGCCGTCAGTTCGCACGATTTAGATTCCATGGCGGCAAAGTACATATGCTCTGCCCCAACAGGGCGGACAAGGCCGATGACCTCCAGCTGCTGAAGGATCTTGAACTTCTCCGTATTATCCTTGGTCGCGTAAGGCTCAACAATTTGATGCTCTTCCCAATCGGGACTGTTGGTGGGCTCAAAAGACGGATCCAAGGACAGTTGAGCACCAGGCGCATCAAACAAAGATGGCAGCTGCCGCAAGACACTATCCGGAACCTGCGAAACGACTTTCCTTAGCGAAATAAACGAGTTGACATTAGTCCTAAACACAGGCCGCTGATCCCATGGCCCGAGAGCCTTATCAATATACGCGTAGACCCCACCGGGAGTAACATGCCCCATCACGTCTGCTGCACCGCCATTTAGCGCATCCACCAGAAGCGACGTAAATGTCCCGCGCCCGTTAAGCTCCTCAGCACATTCGTTAGCACAACATGCGCTCAGAATTGATAGACCCTCACCGAGCATTGAGGATGTCCCACCCAGTACGCCAGGAGCCCCCATGCACCCAGAATTACAGCTATCAAGCAGAAATACGCGATTCCTAGCCTTGGACCGATTTGCTATTGTCAGGATCTCGTCGAGAGAGAGCTGACCCTCCGGATAGTCCCAACCTGATAAGATGAATCCATTTTTAGTTGCATCGCATCTTCCGCCGTGCCCGGCAAAATATAGCAACGCGATCTCAGGCTCCCCGGAAAAGCAGTCCTCGATCATCTGTCTCAATACGTAAGGAGACTCGACATTCATCACAAGACGAACCTCAAAATTGGGAGAGCCGTCTCCGTTTTTAGCCAAGACCTCGGCAACCGCTTTAGCATCGGCAACGCAACCATAAAGCGGAGTCGATGCATATTCATCAATACCGACGACAAGCGCCTTGCGATCCTGCATGACATCAACTCCAAAACGATGGCAATAAAAACTCAAATAACGAAAACAGGCAAACCAAGAACAGGCACACCGAAACAGCCACGATCAGCAGAATCATCGATGCCTTTAGGCACTTTCTCATGTACTCGTTCTTTCGATTAAGCGATTCAAAGTGGGACTGCACCGCCCTTGCCTTACCTTCGGCAACTTCCATCGGAGAGGCGAAAGGCGCACCACGATTAATCTCGCCCGCAACGAAATCATTCAAATCCATCGGTGATGCAAGAACACTCATCTTGAGCCTGACTTGACTAAGCAACGACAGCAGAAATGAAGCGCCTAACAGCAGCATAACGACAGCATAGCCACTCGCCAGCAGAACAAAAGACGCCGTAGCCCCGTTGCCGTTGTAGCTATATTTAGCAAATAACACCGGGGCTACCGTCAATAAGGCAACGGAAATAATGGAAACGCAGCTTAGCAAACAGTTAGACAAACGCTCATACGAATCACAGCGACTTAGCTCGGTCTGGTAAGACAGCTCGGTCATCCATGAAAGATATTCGGCAGAATAGTCAACCGAGTCGAAACCCGGCGCCACGCTCCCTCTTTGCTTCCGGCTGCGTTTACCCATTTAATCCTTCTTTTCCGGACGAGGCGAAGCGGATCCAGGGCAGGGAGATCCTGGGCAAGGGAACTCGGGCATCTTTTCGGTATTGCCACGAACAACCCTGATTGGCGGATTAGGGTGACTAGTCGGCTGTTGCTTTTCGGGCAACGGCTTTGAGGAATTCGCGTCTGTATTTCGCTTGTGAAAAAACATGGTTCTCCTAGAGTGCATATTTACGGACGGCATCGACAATACCGTCCCTTGTCCAACCAACCGTAATGTCGGCATTAGAAGACACTTCATCAGGGACACGCAACTGACCCCATGGCCTAACACCAATAATGGGTTTGTTGTACCTCAAAGCGGTTTCGATCTCATAGTCGATCCACTCGCTGTAGGCGACATACATTCCAGAGAGAACAATTACGCAGCTACAGCAAGAGATTCGATTCGCGATCCTCTGCTTAAGCTCAGCTTTGCTCTTAGCGTCAATCGGATTCTCGATAGGACCAGAATAGTCCGACCACTTAAAGTAGCCGGCTGAATCAAGCCAGCTCTTTATCGTCCTATAGTCATCGCTGTAATCCCACGAATGACTAATAAGAATATGGTAATCACGAAGACCCGTGTTGCACTCCCCTCCACGACGTCTTGAGTCTCATAATTCACCATTCAGCGAATTCAAATAAGACTGCCAATCACTCTTTAGAAACTAAAAATAATGTTAACGTCATGCTCCAGGCAGTAAACGCCTGGAGTAATAGTACTCCCCAACACTTTAGAAGAAGGCATCTGTCTAGTATTTTCGTCAAACGGTATTCGAATAATCGAACTGCCCGAGTGCTACTTATCCATAGAATCAATTGTATCGTCACACCCCCGTGCGAACAAAAGTACTTCTATTAAGGCCATTCATATATAACTGCCACGCGACATCAACAGAACCACCGTCAGCAACTAAAGAGCGCCGGAGCCCATGTCGGCCCCGTTGCCCTGTGCAATATCATGGAGCTCGTCATCTTTCAACAAGTGGAAATTTGCATCAAAGCGGTAGCAATACGTAGGCCGCGAGTTAGCGCCACCAATCTAGCTGAAGCACTTTGTATATCTCGACCGCATGACGGAAAGCAGCTCACAGTGGGACAGATCGATACTGGGGCGAAGGCCGCCGAGCTCGAAGCCATGGCTGGGAGAATCATCCGCAACAACAACGCGTCCACGCGCTCGAAATCGACGGACGCACGCCCTAGGCGCCGTAGCGCCTGACATCGAGGCGGGCGGCAACCCCGAGCACAAACAATCCAAGACATCGTTCACGAGACTGCGCCGCGCCAGCTTGATTGAGGCTTTCTGCGGCATCTGCCATCAGCGGCAAAGAAACTAGAGAGGCGAAGCACACGACGGCAAAAAATACCCATGAAGCCTGTCTTGACGGAGTCGAGAAAGCTGATAGCACGGGTCGGCAACCATAGGGGCGCATTTCGCGACGCCACCTAATCCCGCACGAGGATGTTTGACAAACAGTGGAATATATGAATCGGCCCATAAACCACAACATAGAAAGGAACGACATGAACCAAACGACCCGGCAATATCTGGATTCTCTACTTGCGACTGCGCTACCAAACGGAATGGCGTTCGTAAGGCGAGAGGATATGCCCCTAGCAAACAAGCTCATAGATCTCGGAGCCGCTTATAATCGCATCGAGTATGCAGACTTGAGCGGGAATTGTTGGGTGCAGCTAAAGCAGTCGGCGCGATTCCTCTAAACCAGCCGCCAGCGGTTCAAATACCTTAGAAAATCGGTCCCTCGAGACTCCTCGAGGGACCGATTCATTACACGAGCGTCTTGAGGTACTCCCCCAGTTCCTCCTCCCAGTCGGGCATGTGGAAGCCGGCCGACTCGAGCCTGGAAAGGTCGAGCGCGGAGTGGACCGGGCGCGGAGCTACGGGGCCGGCGGCGCCGGCGTAGTAGTCGGCGGTGCTCACCGGCACGACCTTCTCGCCGTTGCCGTTGGCGGCCTCGAAGACGGCGCGGGCGATGTCGGCCCAGCTCCTCACGGCCCCGGAACCGGTGCAGTTATACGTGCCGTAGGGGGCGTGCGTCCCCAGCACGTGGAAGATGGCCTCGGCCATGTCGCGCGTGAAGGTCAGACGGCCGAGCTGGTCGTCGACCACGGTGACTTTCTCCAACTTATCCTCGGGGTCGGCGACGCGGTCGGAAAGGCCCTTCATGGTCTTGACGAAGTTGTGTCCCTCGCCGATGACCCAGGAGCTGCGCATGATGTAGTGGCGCGGGCACCCCGCCACGGCGATGTCACCGGCGGCCTTGGTCTGGCCGTAGACGGACAGCGGGCTGAGGGGCTCGTCCTCGTCGTGGACCTCGGCCGCGCCGTCGAAGACGTAGTCGGAGGACACATGGACCAGGGTGATCCCGTGCCCGGCGCAGGTGCGGGCGAGCAGGGCCGGGCCGGTCGCATTGGCCTTCCAGGCGGTCACGCGGCCCTCGGGGGTCTCGGCCCTGTCCACCGCGGTGTAGGCCCCGCAGTTGATGACGGTGCCGTAGAGCGACCAGTCGTATTCGGAGTAGGCCGCCGGGTCGGACATGTCGAAGGTGTCGATGTCGCAGAAGTCGAAGTCCTTGGCGACACCGCGCTCCTCCGCCAGCGCGCGGACCGCGCGGCCCAGCTGGCCGTTGCAGCCGGTGACGAGGGTGCGCTTGGGCGCCATCGGGACGACGTCCTTCAGCATCGGGTGGTTTTTGTCCGCCTCGGAGACGGTGGCCTCGTCGAGCGGGATGGGCCACTCGATGGCGAGCTCCGGGTCGGCGAGGTTCACGAAGGTGTAGGTCTTCTTGAGCTCCAGAGACCAGTGGGCGTCCACCAGGTAGGTGTAGGCGGTGCCGTCCTCCAGCGCCTGGAAGGAGTTGCCCACGCCGCGCGGGACGTAGATGGCCCTGGACGGGTCGAGCGTGCAGGTGAACACCTTGCCGTAGGTGGCGCTGCCCTCGCGCAGGTCCACCCAGGCGCCGAAGACCGAGCCGCGGGCCACGGAGATGAACTTGTCCCAGGGCTCGGCGTGGATGCCGCGGGTGACGCCCCTCTTCTCGTTGTATGAGACGTTGTTCTGGACGACGCGGAGGTCGGGGATGCCCAGGGCGGTCATCTTGGCGCGCTGCCAGTTCTCCTTGAACCAGCCGCGCGAGTCGCCGTGGACGGCCAGGTCGACGACCTTGAGGCCCTCTATGCCGGTCTCGGTTACGGAGAGGTCCTTCTCGAATGCGATGTCTGCCATGTGGGAAAAGCTCCTATCGACTATACGGTGGTTGCGGGCGCCCCGGGCGGGCCGCAGGACCATCCCCATGCCCTGCGGTCCGCCCGGGGCGCCCCGCGGTGCGGGATGCCGGGGTTCGGCCTACTGCCCCTGGGCCTTATACCTGGCCTCGGTGGCCTCCTTGGCCGGGCGCCACCAGGACTCGTTCTCGACGTACCAGTCGATGGTGGCCTTGAGCCCCTCGGCGAAGTCGGTGTGGGCCGGCCTCCAGCCGAGCTCGCGCTGGAGCTTGGTGGAGTCGATGGCGTAGCGGCGGTCGTGGCCGGGGCGGTCGGCGACCCAATCGAAGTCCTCGGGGTCGCGGCCCATGGCCGTGAGGATCATGCGCAGGACCGTGATGTTGTTCTTCTCGCCATTTGCGCCGATGAGGTAGGTCTCCCCCATGCGGCCCTTGGTGAAGATGTCCCAGACGGCCGAGGAGTGGTCCTCGGTGTGGATCCAGTCGCGGACGTTCTCGCCCTTGCCGTAGAGCTTGGGGCGCACGCCGTCGATTATGTTGGTGATCTGGCGCGGGATGAACTTCTCCACGTGCTGGTAGGGGCCGTAGTTGTTGGAGCAGTTGGAGATCGTGGTGCGAAGCCCGTAGGTGCGGGTCCAGGCGCGCACGAGCATGTCGGAGCTCGCCTTGGTGGAGCTGTAGGGGCTCGAGGGCTTATAGGGCGTCTCCTCGGTGAACTTGGCGGGGTCGTCGAGCGCCAGGTCGCCGTAGACCTCGTCGGTGGAGACGTGGTGGTAGCGGATACCGTATTTCCTCACGGCCTCCAGCAGGCGGAAGGTACCCTCGACGTTGGTGCGCAGGAAGGGCTCCGGGTCGGCGATGGAGTTGTCGTTGTGGCTCTCGGCGGCGTAGTGCACGATGGCGTCGTGGCCGGGGACGATGCGGTCCAGCAGCCCGGCGTCGCAGATGTCGCCCACGACGAGCTCCACGCGGTCCGAGGGCAGCCCCGCGATGTTCTCGGGGTTGCCGGCGTAGGTCAGCTTGTCCAGGACGGTGACGTGTACCTCGGGGTGGTTGTCGACCACGTAGTGCACGAAGTTGCTGCCGATGAAGCCGCAGCCGCCCGTGACGATGATGTTCTTGGGTTCAAAAATCTCAGACATGAGGGGTTCCTCCTAGTACTCGCGCGGGCTGTTGACGATCTCGCCGGCGGCGACCTTCTTGAGGTGCTGTCCGTAGACCGACTTCCCGTAGGCCTCGGCGGCCTCCTCCAGCCCGGCGGTCGTGATCCAACCGTTCTCCCAGGCGATCTCCTCGGGGACCGAGACCGGCAGGTCCTGGGAGTGCTCCACGGCGCGGACGAACTCCGCCGCCTCGTGCAGGCTCTCCATGGTGCCGGTGTCCAGCCACGCGTAGCCGCGGCCGAGGGTCACCACGGACAGCGTCCCCTCCTCCAGGTACATCCGGTTGAGGTCGGTGATCTCCAGCTCGCCGCGCGCGGACGGCTCCACCTCATGTGCCTTGGCGGCCACGTCGCCCGGGTAGAAGTACAGGCCGGTGACGGCGTAGGAGCTCTTGGGCTCGGCGGGCTTCTCCTCGATGGAGACGGCCCTCCCCTCGCCGTCGAACTCGACGACGCCGAAGCGCTCGGGGTCGTCCACGTGGTAGCCGAACACCGTGGCGCGGCCCGACTGCGCGTTCTCGACGGCCTTCTTCAGGTGTCGGCTGAGGCCGTTGCCGTAGAAGATGTTGTCGCCCAGCACCAGGGCGCACGGCTCGCCGGCGATGAAGTCCTCGCCGATGGTGAAGGCCTGCGCCAGGCCGTCGGGGATCGGCTGCTCGGCGTAGGAGAGGCTCACGCCGTAGCGCGAGCCGTCCCCGAGCAGGCGCTCGAAGTTGGGCAGGTCCGTCGGCGTGGAGATGACCAGGATGTCCCGGATGCCCGCCAGCATGAGAGTGGACAGCGGGTAGTAGATCATGGGCTTGTCGTAGACCGGCAGCAGCTGCTTGGAGGTCACGAGCGTGAGCGGGTACAGGCGCGTGCCGGACCCGCCGGCGAGGATGATGCCTTTCATATCCTAATCCAATCTAGATGAATGACATTTACTAATGCTTAAGCCTGCTCAAACGCGAGGCAACGTTTTTCAATTCAGAATGATTAAGTAAAAGATAGCCAATATAAACTATCGAATACAGGAGTGCCGCCACTCCACCGGGCATGAGCTCGGTAAATAAGACGAAGGCAACTGTAAGCAAAATCTCCTGAAACGGCCTGGACGAACCCGGAGCACTTAACCTTTCATTTAAATATAGTTCGGACCACAGTGACCTTCCGATAATGCAGATTACAGCGCCACACAGGACAGCATCGAGTGAATCGAGAGCGAGAACACCGAATACCGAAAAGACGGTGCTGCAAATAACGGCAACGATATTCAACTTCAGGAGCAGCTGTTCTTTACGAAGAACCTTGAAATAGGTAGTACAGCAAAGGCTCATCTTCGTATTGAAGACGCATATCGGAAGTAAGAGCGCAAAATATCTAAGACTCTCGGCATATTGAGGAAGCCACGCCCCCAAAAACCAAACCATAGGGAAATAGAACAAAAAGATTGCAGGAAAAATGAGTTCGATGGCATTTCTTATGCCAATGTAAAAACGAACTCTCTCCTCATCAGAACCTGTCCTAAGAGCAGGAAATAAGACCATGCTCGCCTGCGAGACAAAAGTGATAAAGAAATTGACAAGAGAGAGGGAGAACGAAATTTTTGCAAAGGCGACGATACCCCAAAAATGATCGATAAGAAACCTAGATACCCCGAGGATCAGTGTGTCGGCGATGTTCGCAATCATCAGCTTTACGCCGACGATGATACTGCGGATACCGTCCTTAAGCGAGTTGCCAAAAGACACTGATTTAGCACATAGGATATCCCTGCCCATCCAAGAGCAATATATGAGCGCAATAATCTTCGAAACGAGATACGCGTAGACATAGGGATGGTAGTCCGAAACCTTAAATCCAATTAAAACAAGGAGCGGAGCCAGAAACACCAGCCTGTCTAGCATTGTAGAAAACGAAAATAGCTTAGTTTCGTTCATAGCCTGAAAGACAAAGCCCAAATAACTTGTCAGGTTATAGACGACGGTGTAAAGCGCAAAAGACGCGATAACAAATACTCGATTTGCGTCATCGACAAGAGGCAGCGAAACAAAAGTGATGCCGAGGCAAATCACTGCCTGGAAACAAGCACCGAAGATATACTGGGATTTTATTGAGCTCTTATCGATTTCATCACGAGAGAGACCCCCGTTAATCAAGTAGACACCATCATTCAGGCCAAGGTGAAAAAAGCCGGAATAGGTCGTATAAAACATGAACAGCTGCCAGTATCCATAATCAGCAACACCAACGATTTTCGGCACGAGCAGCGACATGACAACACTGACCGATAGAGAAATAAACTGTGCAGCAAACGCAATCATAGTGTTGCGTGCAATAGACGAATAATTCATTCAACCTCGTTTGTTTAAACTAACATCCTTGATTTATTCAGAAATCAAGGATGGGCCTGACTCGCACAAATCTGAATACCGAGCACTCGTTCTACCCAGAACGAGTCCACAGGAAGCAAACAAGATAACCGTTGGCACCCACCAACCAAGCTCACAATAAAATATGAGCTCCGCACAGCATATACAGGAGACGGTAAATAGTACTTGATCGAGTTCGCAACCCGACCTGAACGAACCGATGCCAGCGGAAATTATCAAGAATACAAAGCTACAAATTCCAAGAAAACCATATTCATACAGCATTGCAAGGAAACCATTATCCACCGTTGAAAAACCGCTAATTTCAACCGTCGTGCCCAGCATAGTCACGCGACTACTGCCAAAACCATTTCCAGTAAGCCAAAACAGCGGCCTGCTTAAAAAGCTATGAATAATATAGGCAATGGCTCCGGAACGCTGGCTATATGAAACATCAGTTTCAAGCTCACCAAATCGAGAAGCCACAAAGTTAAACAGTCCAAACTTGTAGAGAATAAAAACGAGTAGCAATACAGCTGGAATTAAAAGGGCAATTAAATTCCATTTAGAATACTCGGGGTTCTTTAGGCGAAAGACCAGGTACACCGATGCTAAAGCAATGAGAATAATCCACGCGCTACGACTCTTTGTCAGAAGCAGAGCGACCAAAAGAACTACAGAGCATAAGAGACGTTTCATCCTGCCCGTCTCCAATTTATAGTTAATTACCACAGCAATAACTATCATTTGGCCAAATACGATTGCATGACCGAAAAAACTACGCAGTCGATACAAGGATGGATTATCAATCGTTACAGTTTGCAGAAAAGAAAAGGAACCATTTGTAACTAGTCGTTGACCTAAAACAATTTCAAGGACAAAGCTAAATAGGCAGGCGAACACCATAACGTTGCGAAGCATAAGCAATGCAGACTCAACCCAGTCATCATTCTTTGCTTTACCGTAAATATAACCAAGAAGAATGCAAAAGAAATACGAGCAGACCGTAAGGAGGGATTCGTTAATGCTTCGGGACGTAAACGCAATAGCAGAAAAGAAAACTATCGCGCCCATAACGACAATGGGAATGGCGTTATTTAAAAACACTTTGTAGAGACGCCCAGAAAGAACTTCTTTGAAAACGAGCAATCCTAGAACAGAAAAAAATAGTCCTTTAACGGGAGAAATGACACTTAAGATTGCGGCGAAAATCAAAATAGTGAATTCATTAGTAAATAGCTCAAGCATTCTAAACACCTACTTACTGTCACAGGAACTGATTAAGGCCTTAAAGTCACCAAGCAGGGAACGATTTGACAGTTCATACTTACGGTATTTTAGAATGGTGCCTAAATCACTTATTTTTAGGCCACCTACGAGCAAGTGCAAACGGGCATTTAAAACAGAACCGTAATGCTCTATATGCGCAGAAGATATACGATAATCGCCAGGATTACTACTGCAGTATTCTTCTAAAACCTTAGAAAATCTCAAGCACATCCCTATCTCAGCAACACGAGATTTCCTGTCAATATGTCGCATCTCAGTTGCATTAGAGTCATGCCTACGGAACCGAATCAAGGGCTGATTTAGAAGTCTGAGGGTCCCCTTCAGTAATGAGAAGCGCCATAACATACCGTCATGAGCAAAATCATCCTGCCAATATGGCATGATTTCCCTTATAAAACTCGATTTTACGGCATACGAACATCCAGGGCGCCGTACCGACATAAACTTGCTATCGAAAACCGGGGCCTCCAAATCGTCCAGAGGTTTGGAATCATCGACAGCACCATAGACTGTTACTTTTTTACCGCCGCTCTCATAAAACGGCTCGACGGCGCAGCTGAGAACGTCGATAGAGGGGTCCTTCTCGAGGATTGAGGACATCACAGCGATTTTATCGGGTTCCCAGATATCATCCTGGTCGCACGGGAAGACGATTCCATCGTCTATAGATGCAAGGTCGAGAAGCCGCTTAAAGCTCTTGCGCCAGCCGAAATTAGAGCGATTCTTGTTGATGGTCCAATTACCGAGTCCGTGTTCCTCGATATATTTGACAATGAGATCGAACGACCCGTCTGTCGAGCAATCATCCGCAATCAGCACACGGTCCGGAGACACTGTCTGAAGTCTTAAGCTATCTAGCTGCTCAGTAAGATATCGCGTGCCGTTGTAAACTGACATCACAACCGTAACCATTAAAAACCTTCATCCAATTAAAGCTTAGCCATTAGCTGATCGTAAATACCGATAAGACGTTCTACATACGCGGTCTTTTCGAGGCAGCTGAAGTCCGCCTTCTCAACCGCCCCCCTGTAACGCGAGTAAACATCGGGATCGAGCATATTGACCATTGCGGCGGATAGCGACTCGGCATTGCCCGCGCTGAAGACCTCGCCGAGACCTTTCGACCTCACAAAGGAGGCAGCGTCGCCGACATCAGAGACGATGCACGGCAGACCGGCAGCGATCATGGCCTCATAGGCGACAAGCCCGAACGTCTCTCGCAAAACCGAGGGCATAACGATTGCACGTGACCGCGTCATGACGGAAAGCACCTTGTCATGGGGCAGCGCGCCCATGAATTTGATATCCGGATAACTGTCCGACAGCCTCTTCAATTCGGTACCGTCACCGATGACGATAGCGTCCACACCGGCCCTACTGGCGGCTTCGCAAAATAAATCGCAGCCCTTTTCAGGGCTCAGGCGACCAACGAATAGGTAAGCCTCGCAATCTGCATCAAACCCATGCTGGAATTTGTCCGCATCGACGTAATTTAAACAGTCGAATCGCTCGGCATCCCATGTTAGATAGGGCTCAATCAACCGACGACTGGAATCTGAAACGAAGGCGACAGCCGGGCGCAGCGCTCTCAAAACATATCCCTGCACGGAAAAGCGAACGGATCGATACAGTTTTTGGATATATGAGCGCTTGTCACAGTTGTGCAGCAGGCACTTCGGAGAACCGGGGGCAATTCCGCAGTTGCAATGATTAACATAATCGTAGAGTCCACCGTTGGAACAAACGAGGAAGTACTCATGGGCTGTGATCAGGCACTTGAACCCCCGTCGCCCTATGGCCGTGAATATCGAGGGAGAAAGGGAGTGCGTCCAAGAGTGAACGTGGACGACCGTCGTCTTCGGATCGAGCTGCTTCAGTAGATCATCCAGCGCCGTTTCCGAGCGCCTGTTCCAGATACCCTGAGCAGCGCCGGAGACGCCCCCGTTCAGGACGTCGTTCTGCCCGCAATTGACACAAACAACGCCCGATTCGATTAAGGAGGGATCGGGGTCACCCAACGCTGAAAAGAAATAGCTGTTGACACCTATCCTCGCCAGAGCAGCTGCTGTTTCGATTGCGATTTTTGAAGCTCCGCCCCCGATATGGGGACGGTCGCAAATCGTTATCACTGTGGTGAAGTTACTCATGCACGGTCCTAGGTTTAATAGATCGGACAAACCGCTTTACACGCAGGCGCATCGACGGGGGGAGCAGCATTTTCAGACGGTCGAAAAGAGTCGCATTCGGCGCCAGGACGGAATCAAAGACTTGTAATCCTGTAGCCTCGAACTGCTCGATAACGGCATCGCGCCTCTCCACAAGATCAGAGCGCTTATTAGGATCTTCATGCAGCAGCACATCATCCGGAGCAAGGCCGTTGTTAGAGTAGGCGACGTAATCGCCTATTTCATCGATCAATTTTGCCCCGCGCTCGGTCTTCACGATAACGGCCGAAACACCCTTCTCCGGATGTCCGCAGTCTTGGACAGACTCAGAACGCCAGGAATCACCGAGGATGATGTCGGCAGGACTGTCGCACCCTCTGAAAGGACAGCCGTAGCAAGACGATCTGCTGATCAGGCCTTTGATGTAGGAACCATAAAAGGGATCGAATGCAGCGGGCCTCTTTATAATCCTGCCGTCGGATAACTCGATTTTTATGTTATGGCCCCATCCGAATTTCGATTTATCTCTAAAAGTCAGTGCGGTGACATCGGACTTCTCCCGAAGCTCGAGCCAGCCAACATAGGAACGAAACATGGAAGAGCTTGGTACACCGTGGCAAACAACGCTGACGGTTGTCAGCCCATCCATCGGTTTACCCAAATAGAGACGCAGCGCGGAAACCTGACAAGGAGTACCGCTGAAGAGGACTCGCTTGCCGGATTTGAGATCGCTGAGCACTTCGGGATACGATTCGCTAGCATCGCTCTGGACATATTTGGACTTTTGCAGGAGCGCGATTTCGGCAAGCTCGGATATACCGATATGCCTGACGTGATCGACGCCATCCCAGGCGGCGCCGTAAACGCGCCCGCCGTCCGATAGTATACGTTTCGCAAGAAGGGAGAAGACGCCGCCGGACGAACTTTGCGCGAGCTCGTCCGGGTCATCGCTCTGCAAGACAGCGGCGCGAATGGCCTCCGAGTCCGCGTCGACTTGGTTTTCCGCCGGACAGGTACGCAGGCAAAGACCGCAGGAGGTGCATCTCGCTGCGTCCACCACGGGATATTCGAAACCGTCGGGCGAGGTACGCATAGTAATAGCGGAAAAAGGGCATTTGGCCGCGCAAGCTCCGCAACCAAAGCAGGCCCGGTGAGAAACTGTGTCGATGTTCTTGCTCAAGCTAACTTTCCCCCTATTGCTCAAGAGCATCCAAGAGCCATTTTTTCGAAAACGTGATGAGCGACTCCACGTCGGACAGTCGCTTCTCATAGCCCTCGATTTCCGTAGCGTTCATGTGACTGTCATAGCCATCTAGCAGACGATCCTCGGTATTCGAAAGCCTCGAGAGGCTCTCGACTCGAGAGTTTTGAGAGCGCTTGTCGGTCTCCTCAAATCTCTTGAAGCAGTAATAGTCTTTGCGGAAAATTTGAGAAAACAGCGTACCGTGCAGCGAATCGGTTAACACGAACCGCGCGCTCGCCAGATAAGCGAGCCATTCATCGGGACCAAGCCCGTAACGCGGATTGAGCTGCTCGTCGACAGCATTTTTACCTGAACCGACAAGCGTCACGACCTCGCAGCCGAGCTCTTTTGAAATCGAATCGACAGCTTTCCTGTAAAACGGCCTATTCCCAAGGAAATAGCAGACGATTTTCCCGGGCTCAGGACATTTACCGTTGATGAGCGGGGCCCAGTCCTCTTTCGACAGGAGCAGGACAGGGTCCACAACCTGTGAAGGGCGCTCGAGACCGAGGGATTCGACAAAATCCGCGCCCGCATCTTCACGAACAGACACAGAGCTGAACGTTTTAATCAGATCGGTAATGATCTTTTTCTTCCTCTGCGTGGTGCTCGTGACACCGAAGCTGGGTGCATACGCGATTCTCTTATCGCTGTCGCTTAGAAAGGAGAGATAGAAATTCCTATTCAAAAGATAAGGGGACCAGATTTGATCAGATCCGCAGACGTATGCATCGTATTTTCCCCGTAAATCGACCAGTCCGTCTGTATCGACAATCCGATCAGTGGTCTCGATGTTCTGGCTCAAAAAGCGATTGAATACGTCAGCCGTCGAGGATCCGAAGTCATCATGTTCCTTCTTGCGATTGAATAGCTCACGTGCTTTGCCAGCAAATAAATCGAAGGAGTTCCGGTTGATCGCCCAGTTCAGTAGCTTTTCTTTAACGCAGGGAAGATAGTCGGCGTCGACAACGTCATGCCCTTCTGCCTTCAAAAACTGCTGTAGGGCATAAGCCTGAAGCAACGTACCGAAATTTTGATTATGGAGCCACGTTAAAATACAAATTTTCATTAATTCACCGTTTCAAATAACTTCAGATAGTACTCTTCGAGCTTGGGCGCTGCCCTAAAGATGTCATAAGATTCAAGCCCCAGAGATGCTTGGGGATCGGAACGATTAACGACATCTGTGCGTGTGGTAAGGATCGCATTGGACCAGCCCTCAATGCCCGCACTCAACGGAACGAAGCTGCACCGACCGGATAGCGCGACCTCGTTGGGGACCCTCTCAGAGCAGATGCACGGGAGACCGGAGACCTGGGCCTCAATCGCGACCATTCCGAGGCCCTCGTACAGACTAGGGAGAACGAATAAATCAAGCGCCTGATAGACGTCCTGTACATTGGAAATCTGACCGAGAAAACGCACCGCTGACGCAATTCCCAGCGAGCGCGCCTTTTCCTCCGCCTGCGGTCTCAACTTTCCATCGCCGCAGATAACAAGGATGGAATCAGGATTCTGAGCATAAACCGCCTTGAAAACATCAAGCAAAAACAGCTGATTCTTCTGGGGGATGAACCTACCGATATTCCCCAATACCAGCGTATCGTCCTGCGCTCCAAGCCCAGCACGTTGCTCATCCCTAATCGATCGATTGAAAGAAAAACTGCTCAAATCGATAGCATTATTAAAGACGGTAAAATGGGATGAGCCGAACAGCCATTTACCGGCATACTCAGTACAGGCCGCCAAATCAGTTGGATACCTTGTCGAAAACAGTTTCAAAAAGCCCTTAAGGGCATTTTTTGCAAACTCGCCTTTGCCGCTCGTCGAGTGGCTGTGGGCGATACGCACGGGTACCCCTGCCTTCTTCGCGGCGCGAAGCGGAAAGACGGAAAGCGCGTTGATATGGCTGTGCACTATCTTCCAGCCCTCTTGCGTAAAGAGGCTTTGAAGCTCTCGCTGATATTCAATCGCATGCTGGTAGGGCGGAATCTCAAAGATTCGACCACCAAGCGATTCGATCTCTTCACGTGGCACGAGCGTCGAATCTGAATCGACAAGAAAATCGAACTGGACTTTACTTCGGTCAATATGGCGATAATAGTTCATGACAACGGCCTCGACGCCGCCGCCAACCATCTTGCCAACAATCTGGGCTACCCTAATCGGTTCAGTCATCTAGCAAGCACCGCCACCGGTAAAGACCTCAACGACTGTGAGGAGAACAATCTTTAAATCGCTGACCACGCCGCGTTTGGCGATGTACTCCAGGTCGCGTCGGACCATGCCGTCGAAATCGGTGTCGTTGCGGTCCGTCACCTGCCACCAGCCGGTGATCCCGGGCTTCACGGCCAGGCGCTGCAGGTCGAATTCTGTGTACTCGGCCACCTCGTTGGGCAGCGGCGGGCGCGGGCCCACGACGGACATCTGGCCCAGGAACACGTTGAGGAACTGCGGGAACTCGTCGATGGAGTGCTTACGGATGAACCTGCCGATCTTGGTGACGCGCGGGTCCTCCTTCATCTTGAACATGGCGCCGGCGATCTCGTTTTGTTCCTTGAGCTCGGCGAGACGCTCCTCAGCGTCCTTATACATGCTGCGGAACTTCCACATGCGGAAGGTGGTCAAGCTGCCGTCGGGGCGGGTCTGGCCAATGCGGATCTGGCTGTAGAAGGGACTGCCCTCGCTCTCCAGGCGAATGGCCGCGGCGAGCACCAGGCTCGGTACGACAATGACGGCCAGCACGAAGCCGCTGAACACGATGTCGAACGCGCGCTTCACGGCACGGTAGGCCAGACGCGAGTGGTCCCAGTCCATAATGGATTGCATAGCCTTGTAGCGACCGGCGCCCTCACGCCGGTCCATCGCCTGAGCAATCAGCGCCGCCCCCGCGGGCGCATTGCTCTCTGTTACTTCTTTAGCAGCCACAGTCAAACTTACGTCCCCGTTCCCCAGGGATCCCCCAATCGGTAAATTCAAAAATGCGAACGAATAGCTGGTGCGACGTCTCCCTTACGTTTTGCTAGGAACGTCGAGCGGTAGCAGCTCCCTAAATGCGGAGTCACCTTCGCCCACGTCTACCAGGCACCAGCGTTTATGGCGGTCGATCTTTTTAACGCGGGCCTCTTGCCCCATCAAGGGACCCTGCTCTATGTGCAACACGCCGTCTTCTATGCGCGCTACGCTGTTGCGCACAACACCGTCGTCGTCCAACACGCTGCGGTACCAGTCCTGTGCATCGTCCGGTATGGGCATGTACGCCCGCTCCCTACTGCCGACGATGCGACAGCCAAAGCTCAACTGGGCCAAGGCCCTATCGAGCGCGGCGGCATCGTGCGTGGCGACGAAAAAATATTCCTTGTACATGGGTTTGGTTTGGAGCGACCATGCGCCGTCCCGCTTAAACCAGAACTCCTTTTGCATCACAAAAGCGTCCTGCATCAACTCGTGCGGGATAATGCAGCGGACCTTCTCGCAGGTCTCGCGCTCTTTTCCATGGGGGGTGTGAACCAGATACCAGCGGACGCGGCCGTGCTGGCTGTTGGTGATGGCACCGTTAAATGCGCCCGGCAGCTGCTCTTGGCGCCGTGCCGTCTGTTCCATGTTCTCGCACCCCCCTTTTGGCTTTGCGATGCACGCAAATGCAGGGGCGTTTAGAACAGGCTTCTCGCTCTCAGCTAGGCGCAGTCGCAAAAGTACAGGTTTTTGTATCTTTCGACAGATGACATTATACTAGCAATTAATCAGCGTTTGCCCAGATTACGCAAATGTACTGCCAGTAGGTGCATCTCCATACCCCTCTACAAAAACCTGTACCTTTTTGTGCAACAAAAAAAGCCGCTCAACCAGCGGCTTTTCTTATTTTGGTAAGAAAAAAGGCGACCGCCCTTTGTGGACGGTCGCCTTTGTTAATTGTTGTGAAGCTTGCCTTAGGCGCGAGTCTTGATCTCCTCGAGCACCTTCGCAACAAACTCGTCAACACCCATCTGAACGGTCTCGTTAGAGCGATCGCGGACGGAGATGTTGCCGGCCTCGACCTCCTTCTCGCCCAGGATGAGCATGTAGGGCACGCGGTCGATGCTGCGGGCCTCGCGGATCTTGTAGCCGATCTTCTCGTCGCGGTCGTCGCAGACCACGCGAATGCCGGCATCCTCCAGCTTGGCGCACACCTCGTGGGCGTAGTCGCGGCTCTTCTCGGAAACCGGAAGGGCCTTGACCTGCACGGGAGCCAGCCAGGTGGGGAACTTGCCCGCAAAGTGTTCAATCAGAATACCGATGAAGCGCTCGATGGAGCCAAAGCACACGCGATGCAGCATGATGGGACGCTTCTTGGTACCGTCGGCGTCCACATACTCCAGGTCAAAGTTGAGCGGCATCTGGAAGTCGAGCTGGACGGTGCCGCACTGCCAGGTACGGCCGAGCGAGTCCTCCAGGTGGAAGTCGATCTTGGGGCCGTAGAAGGCGCCGTCGCCCTCGTTGACCTCGTAGTCCATGTGCAGCTGCTCCAGAGCGGTGCGCAGGCCCTCCTCGGCGCGCGCCCAGTCCTCGTCCGAACCCATGGAGTCCTCGGGGCGGGTGGAAAGCTCAACGTGATACTTAAAGCCAAACTTCTGGTACACGGAGTCGATGAGGTTGACCACGCCCACGATCTCGTCGGTCAGCTGGTCGGGACGCACAAACAGGTGGGCGTCGTCCTGGTTAAAGCAGCGCACGCGGAACAGGCCGTGCAGGGCACCGCGCAGCTCGTGGCGGTGCACCAGGCCAATCTCGCCGGCGCGAATGGGCAGCTCGCGATAGGAGTGCGGCTTGGAGGCGTACACCAGCACGCCGCCCGGGCAGTTCATGGGCTTAATGCAGTACTCTTCGTCGTCGATGGCGGTGGAGTACATGTTGTCCTTGTAGTGATCCCAGTGGCCCGAGGTCTTCCACAGCTGCTTGTTCATGATGAGCGGCGTGGAAATCTCCACGTAGCCGGCCTTGTGGTGGATCTCGCGCCAGTAGTCCAGCAGCGTGTTCTTAAGGATCATGCCGTTGGGCAGGAAGAACGGGAAGCCGGGGGCCTCGTCGCGCATCATAAAGAGGTCCATCTCGCGGCCGATCTTGCGGTGGTCGCGCTTCTTGGCCTCCTCCAGCATGTGCATGTGCTCGTCGAGCTCCTCCTTGGTGGCAAAGGCGACGCCGTTGATGCGGGTGAGCATCTTGTTGTCCTTGTCGCCCTTCCAGTAGGCGCCCGAGACGCCGGTGAGCTTAAAGGCCTTCAGCGCCTTGGTATAGCAGATGTGGGGGCCGACGCACATGTCGATGTAGTCGCCCTGCTGGTAGAAGGTGATGCGGGCGTCGTCGTCCAGGTCGCCGATGTGCTCGACCTTGTACTTCTCGCCGCGCTCCTCCATAAGGGCGATGGCCTCGGCACGGGGCTTCTCGTACACGGTGAACTTGAGGTTCTCCTTGACGATCTTTTTCATCTCGGCCTCGATCGCGGGGAAGTCGTCCTCGCTGATCTTGACGCCCTCGGGCAGGTCGACGTCATAGTAGAAGCCGTTGTCGGTCGCGGGGCCGTAGGCAAAGTCGGCCTCGGGATAGAGACGCTTGATGGCCTGCGCCATGATGTGCGCGGCGGAGTGGCGGATGACGTGCGTGACCTCGTCCTGCGGGAGCTCGGCCACCGAACCGTCATTGTAGAGTGCCTTCATGGGTATGTTTTCTCCTCTCGGATGCCTGATGCAAGTGCGTGCGATGCGCTCGGCGTTTTAACTTGCATCATTATAGGCAGGTTGCCTTGGTATACAAGCGCCCGCCGCACCTTAATGGCACGGCGGGCGATTTTCTACGCATGCTTCATCGTGTGAGGGCGGGGTGTGGGGCGCGCGTGCGGCTTGCGGCGTGCCCGTGGTTTGCGGCCGGCCCGGCGATGGATGCGTTACTGGATGCGAGTTCGGCAGTAGGGGCAGACCTTCCAGTGCGCATCGAGCGGGCGATGGCAGCTGGGGCAGACGTTGCGAACCTGGGTATCGCACACCGGGCAGACGACGAAGTCCTTCTCGATGGGTGCGCCGCACTGCGGGCAGGTGCCGTACTGGGCAAGTTGGCGCTCGCGCAGGGCCATGTCCAGCTCCTGCTCCTCGCGGTCGGAAGCGTAGGAGTGCGGACGCAGGACCAGGTAGGCAATGAGACCTACAAACGGGATGAGGGCGATGATGCCCCATGCCACGTAGGCGCTAACGCCGCGGCGGCGAGCGTCGATGAACACATAGACGACCGACAGCACATACAGGGCGATGATAAAGCCAACGAAGGCATAGACGACGCCCATAAGCTGCGGCGACATGAGCTCGGAGTGTACTTGGACATTACGGGTACCTTTCGGGGTAGTTACAGCTCGAGTTAGTGTAACACGGGGGTCAACGATTTGGCAGGTCGGGGCGGTGGGCGGACAGAAACATCTCAATCTGTAACAGGTGGAGGTCGAATCGTCGGCTTGGAGTTACAGATCGAGACAAACGGTTGCGCCGCCGGGCCAATGTCTCGATCTGTAACAGCAACTCGGCAAAACCCGCCCCAGATGTTACAGATCGAGACAAACGGTGAACACGCCCGTCAAATGTCTCGATCTGTAACAACTAGACCCCAAATCCGCACCTTACTGTTACAGAACGAGACAAACAAAACCATCCCGACTGTTCATCTAAATCTGTAACACCTAGGGTCCAAAAACCCTTCTTACTGTTACAGATTTAGACAAAGGGAAACGTCCAATCCCAATGTCTCAATCTGTAACATCTACTCACCAAAAACGAGTCTACCTGTTACAGATCGAGACGAATGTATGACTGTGGACTCAGCATCTCAATCTGTAACAGGCAACGGCATCGACCGCGGGTTCGGG
Source organism: Collinsella sp. (assembly GCA_048187355.1). Classification (GTDB taxonomy): domain Bacteria; phylum Actinomycetota; class Coriobacteriia; order Coriobacteriales; family Coriobacteriaceae; genus Collinsella. The sequence continues at coordinate 85,804 of DBEZDO010000051.1, read as the reverse complement.
TGGTTGTGTACCCGTAGCCTAACGGAGGGCAGCATCCGTGCTGGGTCTCCCCTCGCCTGCCGTTGGCGGGTGTTGCGGGGCTGTTCGCCGCATTGCCACCGTACTGGGGACGCGCAGACCGTAGGATAGTCTTATTGACAGCCTGTCAACTCGTCTGGGAGGCACTGTGACAGAAACGTTTGATATCGCGATTGTGGGCGCGGGCATCACCGGATGCGCTATCGCGCGGCAACTCGCACGCTATGACCTTTCCATTTGCGTGGTCGAGGCGGCCAACGATATCGCACTGGGCGCCTCGAAAGCCAACGGCGGTCTGGTGCACGCCGGCTACGATCCGGCGCCGGGGACGGTAAAGGCGCAGGTCAACGCTCGTGGTTGCGAGCTGTACGGCACGTGGGCCCAGGAGCTGGGATTTTTGTTCCGCCGCACCGGATCGATGGTGCTGGGCTTTAACGACCAGGACCGCGCGCACTTGGAGCAGCTGCGGTGCAACGGCCTGGCCAACGGCGTGCCCGAGCTGTCGATTATTGGCCCCGAGCGTATCCACGAGCTGGAGCCGCGCGCCAGTGCCGAGGCCACGTGCGCGCTATGGTGTCCCTCGACCGGGTTTGTCGACCCGTTCGAGGTCGCCATCGCCGCGCTGGAGAACGCCGTCGCCAACGGAGTGACGTTTATGCGGTCCGCGCCGGTGGAGGCGATTGAGGTTGCTGGCGGCGAGGGCGACGGTGCCGCGCGCTTTACGCTAGTGACACCCGCCGGCGATGTGCGTTGCCGCTATTTGATCAACGCCGCGGGCAACGGCGCCGCGGACATCTCGCATATGGCGGGCGCCGAGGAGTTTCAGATGGTCTGGCGCCAGGGCAACATCGTGGTGCTGGACAAGGAGCCGCGCGCGCTGATGCCGCTCTACCCGGTGCCGACGCCGGTGTCGAAGGGCGTCATTGTGACGGGCACCGTGCATGGCAACACCGTGATCACCGCGACGGCCGCCGTGCGCGAGCCGGGCGACACCCAGACGTACGCTGGCGATGTGAACGCGCTACTGACCGGCGCGCGCAAGCTGATGCCCGATCTGGACACGCGCCGCGTAGTGCGCGCGTTTGCCGGCGGGCGTCCAGTCATTCAAGGGACGAACGACTTCTTTATTGGGCGGTCGGCCGTGGTGCCGGGGCTGTTCCAGGCGGCGGGCATTCAGTCGCCGGGCGTGGCGAGCGCGCCGGCAATTGCCGAGCGCATGGAGCAGGCGCTGAGCGATGCTGGTGTGACTTTGCGCGAGCGTGCCAACTGGAACCCGATTCGTCGCGCGCCGGACGACTTTGATCGGGCGTCGCTTGCGCGCAAGGAGGAGCTGATCGAGTCCGACCCCGCGTGGGGGCAGATCGTCTGCCGCTGCGAGACGGTACCCGAAGCCGAGATTGAGGCCGCGATTCGACGCCAGCCGGGTGCGGTTTCGGTCGAGGGCGTCAAGCGCCGCTGCCGCGCGGGCATGGGCCGATGCCAGAGTGGCTTTTGCCAGAGCCGCGTGGTGGCGATTCTTGCCCGCGAGCTGGGCTGCGACCCCAGCGAGGTGCTGCTGGAGGACGTCGGTTCGTGGCTCGTTGAGGGACCTTTGAAGGGGGTGCGCTAGGATGGCGACAGATTTCGAGATGGACGCGATGTCGTGCGCGGGCTGCGGCGGCGATGTTGCGGACGCTGTGCCGACGCAGGCCTTCGACGTTGTCGTTATCGGCGGCGGACCCGCCGGCATGGCGGCCGCGATTTCCGCGCACAAGGCTGGCGCGCGCGTGGCCATCGTGGAGCGCGAGCGGCATCTGGGTGGCATCCTGCGTCAGTGCATCCACCCCGGCTTTGGCCTGTCACACTTTAAGCAGGAACTCACCGGCCCCGAATACGCGCAGCGGTTTATCGACCAGGTGCGCGAGACCGAAATCGCGCTGTTTTTGGACAGCATGGTGATCGGGATTGACGGGGACACAGGTGCACTGGACGCGGGTGACGTCGCGGACCACGCCGTCACGCTCATGAATCCCGCCGGAATGCTGCAGCTCACCGGACGTGCGGTCGTCCTCGCCATGGGATGCCGCGAGCGCACCCGCAGCGAAATCAAGATTCCCGGCAGCCGACCCGCAGGCGTGTTTACTGCCGGCTTGGCGCAGCGATACATCAATATCGAAAACCTCAAACCCGGCTCGCGTGCCGTCATTTTGGGTTCGGGCGACATCGGGCTCATCATGGCGCGCCGCTGCACCCTCGAGGGGATTTCGGTCGAGGGCGTGTACGAGCTCATGCCGTACGCCAACGGCCTGCGCCGCAACGTGAAGAACTGCCTGGACGATTTTGGCATTCCGTTGCATCTCTCGACCACCGTCACACAAGTGATCGGGCACGACCGCGTGGAGGCTGTCGAGGTAAGCCAGGTCGACGAACACCTGACGCCCATTCCGGGGACCGAGCGCATCATTCCGTGCGACACACTGCTGCTTTCGGTGGGATTGATTCCCGAGAATGAGCTTTCGGTGGGCGCGGGCGTGGAACTGGACCCCCGCACGCGCGGCGCCGTGGTGGACCAGAGCCTGCAGACGGGCGTGCCGGGCATCTTTGCCTGCGGCAACGTGCTGCACGTGCACGATCTGGCAGATAACGTGACGACTGAGTCCGAACGGGCTGGTGCGGCCGCGGCGGCATGGGCGCTAGACGGCGGCACGGGTGCCGGGACGGACGCCGCGAACGCAAGCTGCGAGCTCAAGGTCTCCCCCGCTGGCATTGCCGGCTACGCATTGCCCGGACGCATTACGGCGGTGGCACTCACCAAGGTCAACTTCCGCGTGCGCCGACCGGTCGATGCCGCTCGAGTGCGAATCATAGCCAACGGCGAAGAGCTATTTGCGGGCAAGATTCGTGCGTTTAAGCCGAGCGTCATGGAGAGCTTCCCGCTGCCGGCAAAGGTCATCCAGCGTGCACTCGACCTTGGCGCCAGCGAAATCATCCTGTCCGTCGACCCCGTAGAGGAGGCATAAGGCCATGAGCGATGCTGTGATTGAGACGCTGCAGTTCAACTGCACCACCTGCCCATCCGAGTGCCTCCTGACCGTGGAAGTCGAGCGCAACGCCAACGGCAACGTGGCGAAAGTGCACTCCGTGACCGGCAACAACTGCCCACGCGGTGATAAGTTCGCACATCAGGAACTCACCTGCCCCATGCGAGTACTCACCACCACCGTAGCCGTCTCCGGCGGCGACGAAGCCCTGCTCCCCGTACGCACAGCCGAAGCCATCCCACTCGAACTCCACGCCCAAGCCATGGCCCTCATCCGAGGCCTAGTCGTCAACGCCCCCATCCATATGGGCGACGCAATCCTTCCCAACCTCCTAAACACTAACATCAACCTCATAGCCAGCATGGACATCGACCCAGCTTAACCAGTCATTTTAGGACGGGGCTCTTTTAACTACCCCACCATCCACCCCGCCCCTCCTGAGTTGCGGTGAAATAGTTCCCAATTACCGCCAAAACCCCAGCATCCAGGAACTATTCCACCGCAACTTTCTTATGGATTGAATTTCAGGCTGATGCTGTATCGGTGCCATTTCAAAACTATGCCGGTTTACGGGGCTAAATCGAGAACCCCCAACCACATCGACCATTTTCAATATTCGTCAAGCCATCTACCTGCTGTTTTATTTTTGCCATTTCAGTCATGGTCAGCCAAGTCCGGTCCAGCCCCGTAATCCGACATTTTTTTGAAACCAGCTCATTTGGGACAGGGCTCTTTTAGCTAATTTCGCCTTCTGTCCCAGAAAAACCATGCCAAGGAGTGTCCCAAAGTGCCGGCATAAAAGGAACGTCCCCATGTGCCGGGCATGGGATACCATGGAGGCAACCTAGCGAAAGGACGTTATATGGCACATGTCGATGACCAGCGTGTGGCTCGCGTGCTTGATGCGCTCGAGGCTCAGCACCCCGGTGCGCAGCTGCTCGTGAATGACCCGTGGTCGATTTATTACCTGACCGGCTTTTATGCCGATATGTTCGAGCGTTTTTGCGGCGTGCTGCTCGCGCGCGATGCCGAGCCGGTTATCCTGGTCAACGCGCTGCACCAGCTGCCCAAGTACGACAACGCCCGCGTTGCCTATCACACCGACACCGACGTCGTGGCCGACGCCATCGTTCGCGAGGTCGATCCGACCAAACCGCTCGGCATCGACACCGTCATGCGTTCCGGCTTTTTGATGCCCCTTATGGATCGTCACGCCGCGAGCGAGTTCTTCCTGGGCGACTTTGCCGTCACCGCCGCACGCACCTACAAAGACGCTACCGAGCAGGAGCTGATGCGCGCGTCCTCTACCGCCAACGACGCCGTGATGGCCGACGCCATCAAGCTCGTCCATGAAGGCGTGACGGAGCGCGAAATTGCCGATCAGATGCTCGGTCTGTACCGCAAGCACGGCTGCGAGGGCTTTAGCTTTCCGCCCATCGTGAGCTTTGGCGCCAACGCCGGCGACCCGCACCACGAGCCCGACGATACGGTACTCAAGCGCGGCGACGTGGTGCTGTTCGACATTGGCGGACGCCATCGCAACTACTGCTCGGACATGACGCGCACGTTCTTTTGGGGCGAGCCGGACGAGGAGACGGCGCGCATCTACGACATCGTGCGCCGTGCCAACGAGGCCGCCGAGGCACTCATCGCACCGGGTGTGCGCATGTGCGACCTGGACCGCGCCGCGCGCGATGTGATTGAAGACGCGGGCTATGGGCAGTACTTTACGCATCGCCTGGGACACTCGATCGGCCTGCAGGACCACGAGCCGGGAGACGTCTCGCTCGTCAACGAGCAGGTTGTAGAGCCTGGCATGACGTTCTCTATCGAGCCGGGAATCTACCTCCCCGGCCGCACCGGCGTCCGCATCGAGGACCTGGCCCTGGTGACCGAAAACGGCGTCGAGATTCTCAACGCCTACGCCCACGACCCAGCCCGTCTAGACTAGCCTTTACCCAATAGCCCCTCAATAAGTTGCGGTGAAATACGGACTGCTTAAGGCTTCTAGCCCATAAAATAGTCCCTATTTCACCGCAACTGCCAAGGGGACCAGGGTAGTCAAAAATGCCCCGTCCCAAATTAGCTGCCCTGCAGTCAAACGAAAGGCCTCCCGATTCCCCGACGAGAACCGGGAGGCCTTCTTGTGTCCTAGAGCCCTAAGGCTCTAAGCTCGCAGCCTTACTCCGCACGATGGCGCAGCTTTTCGATCGCTGCGGCAATCAGCGCCAGCAGGCCGGTTCCGCCAAGCGCCGCGACGGCCACGGCAGTGTTGTCACCCGTCTCGGCCAGGCTTCCCTTAGCGGCCTTCTTGCCATTCTTCTTGCCCGAAGGATCCTTGGTATCGGGCTTGGCACCGTTATCCTTGCCGCTCGTCGGCTTCTGCACGACAGCAGGCTCAACAACCTCGACAGTCACCGAAGCAGTGAGCTGCTGAGGCGCCGGCGTCTCCGCAGCGCCATCCTCGGCAAGCGTCGCAATCGCCGCGGCATCACCATCAACGGGCATCGTCGCGGTAATGACGACGGTTCCGTTCTTGAGGGCCTTGACCTTACCGTTCTCGACCGTGGCGATCGTCGGGTCGGACGAGACCCACGTCACGGCACCACGCAGCAGAGCGCCATCGGCCGCATTGCTTGCCGCGGCAGCAAGGTCAATTTCCTTGCCGCGCTCTACCTTGAGCACGGTTTCGGCAGTCGTGGCCTTGCCGTTGTGGTCAACGATAACGAGGCCCTTGGCCGCCGGGCGCGGCTTAACGCGTACCATGCAGCTGACTGTAAGCTCCGTACCGCGAACCTTACCGCCCACGGTCACGTCATCGGCACCCCAATCCAGTGCGGGAACATTCTCCCAATCGACATCGTAGTCTTCCTGGCTGTCGTCCTTCATCATCACGGAGACCTTCTTGGGCAGCGCCTTCAGCACATCGGCGGCAGAGCTTGCCTCAAACACCTCAACGGGAGCGAACGTCGCAGGCCTTACGGGAATCTCGCTTGCCGGCGTCTCGACGACCAACTTGCAAGTCGCCTTGAGCGTCGTGCCTTCAACGGAGCCCTCGATCGTGTACTCGCCAACGGCGGCAAGATGCTTGTCCAGGCCATCCGTATTCCACGTGACCGCGGCCTCGTCCGTGTGACCATCGGAATAGGTCACGGTGACCTTCTTGGGCAGCTGCCCCGTCACGGTGTCGGCCTTGGCATCACGCTCAACCGTGATCTGCGGCACCTCGGCAACCTTGTTAATCGTCGTCGTGGAGGTGACGACAACTTCGACCGGCAAGTTGCCATTCTTCGTGACGCCCTTGGCGACGACGCTGTTGCCGTACGTGTCGGCCGCGGCAGGAACCTCAGTCCATGTGATCTCGGACTCCGCCGTCGTCTTGCCGTCTTTCATAAGGATCGTCGCCTTGACGCCCTTGAGCGCCTCGCGCACCGCGTCGGCAGACGCACCCTCGGGGACGGAAATTCCGGCAACAGACTCAACGGACGTCGGAATCTCGGCATCGCTCTTTACAACCGTCACCGTGCACTTGGCCTTGACCGAAGTGCCCTCGACCGTGCCCTCAAGCGTAATGTTGCCCAGTTCACCCAAGGCAGTAGCCGTGAGCGGGGTCTTATCCCACGTAACGGCGGCAGTCTTCGTCGAGCCGTCGGACATGTTGAGGGTCACCTGGGCAGGCAGCGCAATATCGCCAGCAGCAGTGTTGCGAGCAACCGAAAGCTTGAAGTCAGCGACGCTCTCGACGACCGGCACCAGGTTAACCGTAGCCTTAACCTCAAAGCTGCCAACCGCGGATTTACCCGTAACGACAACGCTCGTACCGTCATTCTTAATGGTGACGGCCTCCTTGGGAGCAGTCCAGTCGATTTTCGAATCGACCTCTGATCCGTCTTTCATGGCGACCTTCACGGTCTTGGGCAGGGCGGCCACAACAGCCTCGGGCTTCGCCCCGTCGTCGAGCGTCACAGTGTCAACCGTACCAGCAAGGTGATCAGGAATCTCGCGAAGCGGTTTAACGACCTTGATGGTGCACTCCGCCTTCTGATCCGTGCCGGCAACCGTGCCCTTAACCGTAACTTCACCTTCCTTGGCAAAGTCCTTGTCGGAGAGGCCCTTGGTATCCCACGCTACCTTGGCTTCGGAATCGGTATCGTCAGAGTAGATCGCCGTGACCGTGGCGGGCAGCTTGGCCAACGCATCAGCCGCCTTGGCATCGCGCTCGACCTCAATCTCGTCAACGGAATCAAAGTCCACGATATGCGCCGTCACCTTGACCTGAACCTTTACGGTCATGCCGTTGTCCGATAGACCCGTAACCTCAAACTCAGTGCCGGCACGACCCAGGCTGTCGACCTGAGACCACTTAACGGGCGTCTCTTTCTTGGTCTTGCCGTCCTTCATGACCACCGTCACCTTGGACGGCAGTTTATCCATAAGGTCGCTGACCTTGGCATTGTCCGCAATCTCAACAACATCGATCGGCTCGACGTGGTCGGGCGTCTGGGCATCCTGATCCACCACGGTCACATTGCAGGTCACCTTGGCGCCGTTGAGCTTAACCGTACCCGTGATCGCCACGGTGCCGGTTCCGTTGAGCAGCTCGTCCGTGACGTTAGAAAGATCCCACACGTCAATGTCGAGCAAATCGGTCGAGCCGTCGGAGTAAGTCGCCACAACCTGCTTGGGCATCTGGGCGTACAGATCCTGCTTGGACGTACCACTGGCAACGTTAAACGACTTGGCCTCGAGCTTGGTGATGGTTCGCGGCGCCTCGGAGACGTTGACGTACACGATAGCGTTGACGTTGTCGACATCCTTGAGCTTACCGACGAGTTTGTATGTGCCCTTCTTGGCGAGCGGCTTGGAAAGGTCGATGCCGTCGGTGTCAGTCCACTTTTCGATCTCGATGCCGCCTAAACTGCTCCGAATATCTCGCGCTGAGCCATCCGAGTAATATACGGACGCGGCATCGGGCAGCTCCAGCATCGATCCGACCGTGGTGTTGACCACGACAGCCTCGGGCTGCAGCGCCACCTTCTTCGCCTTCTTGTCGGCAACCGTCACCTTAGCAGTAACGTTGCCGTTCTCATCCACGCCGACCTTCTGGCCGCCATCGTCAAACAGCGCCATAACGGCAGCGGCATCAAAGCCGACCACGTGGCCCGTCGCATAGAACGAACCAGGCTGCTCGTACTTCTCGGGCGCAATCGGATCCCAATCAATAGCCGCCGTCGAAACGGAGCCGTCGCTCATCTCGACCGCCATCTTGGACGGCATGGTCGGAGCGGTACCGGCCTTGGTGGTCACTGCGGTCTCGCCGTTATCGATTGCCTTCTCAACGCCTTGGATAACGATCTTGGTCTGAACAGTGAGACCGGTGTTAGCGCCGTCACCGTATCCGTCGAGGCCGCTTGCAAACAGCGTGCCAGACACTGTCGTGACCTGACCCGCCTCTCCGGTATAAACCGAGGGACGAACGTAATCCCATTGAACCTGGGCATTATGAGTTTTGCCGTCACTCGTGGCAACCGAGACACCCCACGGCAGCTCGGGGAAAACACCGCTGGCCGTATTAATGCGCTCAGGAACGGCAACGGAGATGACGGAACAGACGTCAACAGTGATTGTCGCCTCGGCACCACCTTGGAGCTTGCCCTTCACCTTAAACGAACCGTCCTTGGCATAAGCGTCTTCGGCGACACGGTCCCATGTGACCTTTTCGCGCTGGGGCTCAGAAGACACATCGTTGTCGTATCGAACCTCAAGGTATTCCGGCAGCATCGGCTTGGCGCCGGGAATGGTCCATATGGTTCCGCCCTGAACCGAGGTCGCCTTACTCGCGATCTTAACGGTGGCAGTAATCGGAACGTCAACCGTCTGCATGCCGTACCCTGCATTAAAGCTAATTGTTGCAGTGCCGCGAACAACGCCACCCTGAGTCCAATCAAAACCCTTCGTGTTCCACTTGACCTCGGCATATTTGTGCGAATAGTCCGGATGTTCTGCCGCATCAGGACTGACAAGATCGACATAGCTGGGAAGCATAGCGGTACCGTCGCTGCCCTTGAGCACCGTAAGGGTTTGCGGCTGAGCCTCCCAGTTTTTAGTCACGATGACGTGGACCTTCACGGGGATATTCGTTCCGGCTACCGTTCCGGTAATCGTGCAGTCCTTCTGGGGGCACCTATCGTAGGTATCCCAGTTGACGCCGAGACTGTCAAAAGTCGTTCCATCCTGCAATACGCCGGACACGTAGAAGTAGTCTAGATTGACTTCCTCACCGGGGTAGATAACGCGCCAGTCCTCGTACGACTGCCCAAGCGTCACACCGTTATCGCTATAGTTGTTAACGCCCTTGACCTCGCCGCACGCCGCTGTCGCATGGATCTTTGCCAACGAGCCAGTGATAGTACCGGTAATTTCGTACTCGCCAGGCTTGCCGTCCAGCAGTTCTTGAGGAAACTCATCCCAGCTATAAGGTTGCCCCGACGAATACTGGGGATAGAACGAGCTGCCATCCGACAAATACAGCGTGGATGTGTAGCGCGGAGCCAGAAGTCCGGCGCCGGGAACATAAGCAATCTTGCCGATGTTGCTGTCCTCGAGATCGCAGACGTTGACCGTCGCCGTAGCCGGAATGTTAGAGCCGGTAAAGTATCCGCTAACCGTAATCTGGCCAAGGTTCTTTAGGGCGTCCTGACTAATCGTCGACCACTGAACGGGGAAATTGCCACGCGAGCCATTCCACATCGTGGCCTCGATTGAACCCGGCATATTGGGCTGGCAACCGATAAGCGTGCTTGTCGATGTCGAGGAAGGCATCTGCAGGGCGCGGACGGAGATGGTCGCCGTGACTCGGTTGCTGTCACCCAGTTCCACCTGAGTAGACGATGAAGATGAGGTATTGGTCCAATACGACAGCGAACCGGAAAGCTTAAACGACCCCTCACTTGCCACCTGCGTGTCCAAAATAGGGTCCCACGCAATGTTGCACTGCTTCTTTGTACCGTCGGTGAATGCAACCTCAACGCTGTAGGGAAGACCGCCGCCCGTTGTAGGACGTACGCCGACGGGCGTGTTAACGGGAGCAAGAGCGTCGATAGAGGCAACTTCTTTGACCTCGACCTGAGCAGTTACCTTTAGGCCATTAGCGGCTGAAGATTCATTATATGTCACAAGCGTGCCCGTGACCGTATAGGTGCCTGCCTTTTGAAATTGAGACACGTCGGCGTTGTCCCAATTAACCTGATAACCTTGGGTGTATGTAGTGTTATTTGACTGCGTAAACGGGAAATAGACATACGTGCTAAGAGGAGAAATGTCGCCGACCACGCGCTCGAACCTCAGAGAATTAAGATCGAGTACGTCCTTAGGATCTTTGACGGTAACGGTGCAGGTAACCTCACGGTAATCAAAACCGTTTAGTTTACCTTTAACCGTAAACGAGCCCACCTTAGAGTAAAGCGACGCGTCGAAAGAATCCCAAGACACCGGGATCTGCTCGGTGGCGCCGCTATCAAAGACAACCGAAGCAGAATACGGCAGAGACGGGACCTCACCAGTTAGGGTCGTACACGTCAACTCGGTCTGGACGCTCTTAACAGAGCGGACTGCGACCGTGCACTGTGCGAGCATAGAGGGATAGCTCTTCAAATGTCCCTCGACAACAAAGGTTCCTTCCTTTTGGTACTGATCAGCCGAGATCTCATTCCACTCAACAGGGCATGTATAAGATTGACCATTTGAATAATTGACCGAAATGCTGGACGGAAGCGCGGGAGCAATACCAGCTGCAGTCCATACCCATGAGCCATTACTGGTTGAACGGGGAACGTACACCTTGAGCACACCACTCACTTTGTACGGCTCCGCGAGCGTGATCCAGTTGTTGTTCACGCTAACGCCGGTAATCTGTCCGGTGATGGGGACTTCGGATTCCTCCGTCGCCGTATCAAATGCCGTCTGCGACTTTTCGTCCCAATCAACATACGCCGAGGTCTCGGTGCCATCCGACAGCTTTACCTTAACGCTCGAAGATTGGATCTGGCCGTAGTAATCGGCACCGACGTATTTTTCCAGAATCGGGTTGGCGTCGATCGACTCGACCGTAATGCCACTTTCGTTACTCGTCTCTGTGACATCGGGGGCGTTTACTGCCGCCGGATCTACCACTGCCGGGTCCGCCGTAACAGCTTCGACAACCACGCGCTGCTTGACCGTCTGCGTGGTGCCGTCGACGGTACCCTCAAACTCATACGAGCCGGCAGGCAGCTGTACCAGAGTTGCCGGAGCATCAGCGCCGTTCAACTTCCAGGTGACGTTTTCCTGCTTGGTGGTACCGCTCTCGTAGGTTGCCGTTACAGTCTGGGGCAGCGTGGCGTCGGAACCCTCAGCAACATGAAGCTCGTTCAGGCTGGCAAAAGAGGCAATCTTATCTTCACTCTGGTCTTGCGAGGTTGCCTGACCGGTGTCCGCAGACGCGGCAGCCGCACCCGTCGCATCACTTTGTTCGGCAACGACTTGGGTGGTATCACCCTGCATCATCTCGGCGAACGCCTGCGGCGGCACCGAGCCGACCGTCATCGTCAGAGCCAGACCCGCGGTAATGGCCGCGTTGACATGCCTTCTGTTCATGTTTCCTCCCGACACGCTCAACGGACCAAACAGCACTGGTCCGATTGGCAAGTTAAGTTGAGCGTATCCTTCGCCAATGGAGGTTTGCAATATGCCACAGGTTAAGCGGCATAAATGGTTTCGTAAACGGGCACCCAAGCGCAGCCAATTTGAGTTGCGGTGATATACGGACTGTTTGAGGCTTCTGGCTTGTAAAACAGTCCGTATTTCACCGCAACTGCTGAGGGGATGGGTTAGCGCAGCAGGCCGGCTACTTCGCCGGCTAGGGTGATGGTGCCGGCTGCTACGAAGGGCTCGCCTGCGGCCTTGAAAGCTGCAAGGGCCTCGGAAACGCTGGGGTACACGCCTGCGAGCTTATCGGCGTCCACAAGGGCGGCGAGCTCCTCTGCCGGCAGGGCGCGATCGGAATCGGTCTGCGTCACGACCACGCGGGGGAACGCCGGAACCAGAACGTCAACGATGCCTGCCACGTCCTTGTCGGCCAGCGCAGCGCACAGCAACGTGGGGCGATTCTCCACGCACGGATCGATCTCGTCCAGCGCGCTTACAAAGTTCTCGCAGCTCTGGGGGTTATGACAAGCGTCAATCAGCTTGAGCGGATCGGTCCCCAGCACGTCAAAACGACCCGGCGTGGGGCAGCCCATAAGCGACGCATCGAGCTTGTCATGGTCGAGCTCGCGGCCCAGATAGCCCTCGCACAGCATAATCGCGCACGCGGCATTCTGCGGCTGATAGGCCGGCTTGACCATGCTCGACGTATAGATCGCACGCGGTGTGGTGCAGCTAAACTCAACCGTATCGCCCACGTGCTCCGGCACCTTGGTCGTGGCATGGTTCACCACCAGCGGCACTATGCCGCACTCGCGGCAACGGGCATCCATCACGCGTTGAACGCTCGCCTCGTGTGTGCCCTCGCCCAAAACAACCAAGCGCCCGGGTTTGACAACCGCAGCCTTCTCACCCGCAATGGCCTCGAGCGTGTCGCCCAAAATACGTGTGTGATCGAGCCCAATGCCTGTAATGGCCACGGCGACAGGATCGGTCGCACTCGTAGCATCCCAGCGTCCGCCCATCCCGACCTCAAGCACGGCCACGTCCACGCAAGCCTCGGCAAACACCACCAGTGCAGCAGCCGTCAGCAGGTCAAACGGCGTGATGGTATAGGCGCGCTCCCCCGCCGCCACACGACGCGCATTCACGCGACGCCCCGCCTCGACAGCCGCCGAAACGCCACGGGCAAAGGCCTCGTCGCTCACAACGCGCCCGTCAACCTCCATGCGCTCGGGATAGCGCACCAGCTGCGGCGACGTATAAAGCGCGGTCTTGAGCCCCTCGCCGCGAAGGATAGCAGCCGAAAAACGCGTAGTCGAAGTCTTGCCATTGGTACCGGCAACCTGAATGCAATCGAAATACTCGTCCGGACGCCCCAGCTCATAGAGCATATCGACAACCGTCTCGAGCAGAGGACCAGCATCCCCAGAAATCCGCCCCGTATCAGCAGCAAGCCCAACAGCCTCATCAAACGAAAGCAACTCAAACGAGAAAGGAACGACATACGACCCAGAACGCTTAGCCATAACCCAAAGTCCCCCATAACAGAAAAAGAGGCTCATCAAAAAGAATGAGCCCCTCGCGTTGACAATTTCAGCCTTTATCCGCTTGCAGCAAGATCAAGGCCACAACCCAGTGGCCCCAACCTACCAGTTGCAAACAACCACGTAACCGCACTAGGAGCGGCCCGATGCTTTTCTCGCCGCAAGTTCCGCACGCAAAGGACAGCACTTAATGTGCTGTCCGTCTTGCGCAGGACTGTTCGCAGCGGAGAGCAAAGCATCGGGACGCGCCCCCAAGTTAGACCTACGAGAAGTCAGCAACCTGAGCAGTCAGCGCCGCCAGGATCTCCTTGAGCTCAGCTGCACGGTCCCTCTTCTTCTGGACCACCGCAGGCGCGGCCTTGGCCACAAAGCCCTCGTTGGCGAGCGTCTTCTCGCAGCCGGCGAGCTCCTTCTGCGCCGCGGCGATCTCCTTCTCCAGGCGCGCCTTCTCGGCCGAAAGATCGACCTTGCCCTCGAGCACCACAAAGACCTCGACGCCGCTGTCGACCACGGCGATGCTCGCGGCCGGCTTCTCAACGTCGGTACCCATGACCAGCGAGGCGGTGTTGGCCAGCGGCTCAATCGTGGAGCGCAGGCTCTCGAGCTTCTCGATGTCCTCGGCACCGGCGCGCACGACCACGTCGAGCTCGGCCTTGGGGCTCAAGCGATAACGCGAACGCGTGGCGCGAGCGGCGGAAACGACGGCGCGGCACAGCTCAAACGCGCGTTCGGCGTCCTCGTCGACATACTTGGCGTAGTCGGCGGGCTCGGGCCACTTGGCGATCATGAGCGCCTCGGCGCGGTCCACGTTACCCTCGGCGTCCAGGTCGAGCACGCTCGCCGGCATGTTGTCCCAAATCTCCTCGGTGACAAACGGCATAAGCGGGTGCATCAGGCGAATGGAGGTGTCGAGCACAAAGATCAGGTTGCGCTGGGCCTGCAGACGGCCCTCGCCCTTCAGGCGGGCCTTGGTGACCTCGACGTACCAGTCGCAGACCTCGTTCCAGAAGAACTGCTGCACGCCGCGGGCCATGTCGCCAAAGGTGTAGTTCTCAATACCCTCGGTGACCATCTTCACGGCCTTGGCCAGGCGACTGAACATCCAAGCGTCGGCCGACGTCTCCACGACGGGCTCGCCGGGCGTGTAGCCCTCCATGTTCATGAGCAGGAAGCGGCTGGCGTTCCAGATCTTGGTCACAAAGCTCTTGGCCTGGTCGGTGCGCGGGCTGTCGATGAGCTTCTTGGTCTTCTTATCGATGTTCGCGTCAAACTTGACGTCCTGGTTGTTGGTGCACAGCGTCAGCAGGTTGTAGCGCATGGCGTCGGCGCCGTACATACCGATGAGGTCCATGGGGTCAACGCCGTTGCCCTTGGACTTGGACATGCGGCTGCCGTCCTTGGCAAGGATCGTCGGGTAGATGACGACGTCCTTAAACGGCACCTCGTCCAGGAAGTACAGCGAGCTCATAACCATGCGAGCAACCCACAGCGCGATGATGTCGCGCGCGGTGACGAGCGCCGTCGTGGGATGATGCCCCTCGAGCAGCTCCGGCTTTTGCGGCCAGCCCTGCGTGGCGAAGGTCCACAGCTGCGAGCTGAACCAAGTGTCCAGCACGTTCTCGTCCTGATGCACGTGATGGCCGCCGCACTTGGGGCACACGTCGGTGTCCTCGGTAAGGGCGTCCTCCCAGCCGCAGTCCTCGCAGTAGAACACGGGAATGCGGTGGCCCCACCACAGCTGGCGGCTGATGCACCAATCCTTGAGGTTCTCCATCCAGGTGGTGTAGGTCTGCGTCCAGCGCGAGGGGTGGAAGGTGACCTTGCCGGAGTTGACGGCGTCGAGCGCCGGCCCCTTAAGCTTGTCGACGGCCACAAACCACTGCTCAGAAAGCCACGGCTCAAGCGCGGCGTCGCAACGGTAGCAGTGCATGACGGAGTGGTCGTGCTCCTCGACGTGGTCGAGTAGGCCGTGCTCGTCGAACCACTTGATGACGGCTTCGCGGCACTCGTCGCGGTTCATGCCCGTGAACTCGCCGTAGCCCTCGACGACCACCGCGTGCTCGTCGAAGATATTGATCTGCGGCAGGTCGTGAGCCTGACCCATGGCGTAGTCGTTGGGGTCGTGAGCAGGCGTGACCTTGACAAAGCCGGAGCCAAAGTTGGCGTCGACATGCCAATCCTCAAAGATGGGGATCTCGCGGTCGACGATGGGGAGCTTGACGGTCTTGCCCACGAAGGCGGCCTTCTCGGGGTCCTTCGGGGAGACGGCAACGCCCGTATCGCCGAGCATGGTCTCGGGGCGCGTGGTGGCGACGACAATGTAGTCCTGGCCGTTGACCGGCTCGGTCAGCGGATAGCGCAGGTGCCACAGATGGCCCTTCTCGTCCTTGTACTCGGCCTCGTCGTCCGAGATGGCGGTGGTGCAGTTGGGGCACCAGTTGACGATGCGCTTGCCGCGATAGATCAGACCGTCGTGGTACCAGTCGCAGAACACCTTGCGCACGGCCTGGGCATAGTCCTCGTCCATGGTAAAGCGCTCGTTATCAAAGTCGACGGAGCAGCCCATGCGCTTGATCTGCTCGACGATGATGCCGCCGTACTCGTGGGTCCAATCCCAGCAGGCGTCTACAAACCTATCGCGACCGATCTCCAGGCGGCTGATGCCCTCGCTCTTGAGCTTCTTGTCGACCTTGGTCTGCGTGGCGATACCGGCGTGGTCGGTGCCGAGCACCCAGCGCGTGGACTTGCCGCGCATGCGGGCCATACGGATGATGGCGTCCTGGATGGAGTCGTCGGTGGCGTGACCCATGTGGAGCTTGCCGGTTACGTTGGGAGGCGGAATGGTGACGGTGCAGTCGCCCACGCCCTCACGGCGCTTGTAATAGCCGCCGTCGAGCCACTTCTGCAGGATCGCCGGCTCGTTGGTCGACGGATCGTAGTTCTTGGGCATTTCTTCCATATATCTCCCCCTTGCCCGTCGGCGTGTCCGCCTGCTTGGTTTTCGCTCGGTCAGGTCCTGACTCGCACGAAGAGCACATTAAGTGCTCTTCGGCTCGTGCGGAATCTACGAAAACCAAGCAGGCGGACACGCCTTAGGTATCGATTACTTCAGTCTGAAGGTACTAACTTGACAATCTCACAGAATAGCACAGGCATACCTGCCGAAAAGGGACAGGTTTATTTTGGTAGGTTTTATCAGGGGAAACGACATTTGCCCATATAAAACCGACCAAAATAAA
Organism: Collinsella sp.; assembly: GCA_048187355.1. Classification (GTDB taxonomy): domain Bacteria; phylum Actinomycetota; class Coriobacteriia; order Coriobacteriales; family Coriobacteriaceae; genus Collinsella. Next base: position 69,298 of record DBEZDO010000051.1, on the reverse strand, counting down.
CCTGTCCCTAAATGGCAGGCCCCGCGGTGGTTGCCGCGGGGCCAGGATTCAAGCTATTTACCCGTAGATGCGCTGGGGCTGCTCTTCGCCCTTTACGGAGGCTTCGGTCACGACGACCTTGGCAACGCCCTCCTCACTGGGGAGGTCGAACATCGTCTGCTGCAGCACGTCCTCGCAGATGGCACGCAGGCCGCGGGCGCCGGTCTTGCGGGCGAGCGCCATGCGGGCAATCTCGTGCAGGGCGGCGTCCTCAAACTCAAGATCGACGTCCTCGAGCTGGAACATCTTGCGGTACTGGCGCACCACGGCGTTCTTGGGCTCGGTCAGAATCGACACCAGGTCGTCCTCATCGAGCGCCTGCGTCTGGGTGACGACGGGCGTACGTCCCACAAACTCGGGGATCATGCCAAAGGCGTTGAGGTCTTGCGGGAGCACCTGGCGCAGCAGGTCGTTCTCGTCGACCGAGGTGGGGCCGGCGATCTCGGAGTTAAAGCCCACGCCCTTGTTGCCCACGCGATCAGCAATGATCTTATCCAGGCCCACAAAGGCACCGCCGCAGATAAACAGGATGTTGGTCGTGTCGATCTGCAGCAGCTCCTGCTGGGGATGCTTGCGGCCACCGGTGGGCGGAACGCTTGCCACCGTGCCCTCAAGAATCTTAAGCAGTGCCTGCTGAACGCCCTCGCCCGAGACATCGCGGGTGATGGAAAGGTTCTCGGCCTTGCGGGCGATCTTGTCGATCTCGTCCACGTAGATAATGCCCACCTGTGCGCGCTCAATATCGCCATCGGCGGCGTTGATGAGCTTGAGCAGGATGTTCTCCACGTCCTCGCCCACGTAGCCGGCCTCGGTGAGCGCAGTGGCGTCGGCGATGGCAAACGGCACCTCGAGGATGCGCGCGAGCGTCTGGGCCAGCAGGGTCTTACCGGTACCGGTGGGACCGAGCAGCAAGATGTTGGACTTGGCGAGCTCTACCTCGTCCATATCGTCGTCGAACTGCGAGCCCATGTCGTCGTCAAAGGCAGACACCGCGGCGCCGCCCTCGATCACGCGGCGATAGTGGTTGTACACGGCAACCGACATGGCGCGCTTGGCGTCCTCCTGACCCATAACATAGGCCGAAAGCTCGTCATAGATCTCGTGCGGCGTCGGCACGTGCGTGATGACCTGGCGGTCGTCCTCGAGCTCAAAGCCCTCGGTCTCGGGGTCCACGGCGGGCTGCCCAGCAGCCTGGCCGTGGTCGTTGAGGAAGCCCGGCAGCTTGCCGTTGCGGGCAGCGTCCATAAAGTCCGAAGCCAGCGACTCCTCCAAAATCTCGGAGCAGGCGGCGACGCACTCGTCACAGATAAAGATGTTGGTCGGACCCTTTACGAGGCGACGGACCTGGCCCTGCTCTTTTCCGCAGAAGGAGCAGCGGATGGGGTTGCCGTTCTCGTCAAAGTTGTCCTGCATGTTTCCTGCCATCCTAGGCGTCCTTCGCGGCGAGATCGCGCGAGGTGACGATACGGTCGATCAGACCGTAGTCGAGGGCCTCGGAAGCGGTCAGGTAGTTGTCGCGCTCGGTATCGGCCTGGACCTTCTCGATAGGCTGGCCCGAGGCGTCGGATAGGATCTGGTTGAGCTCGCGGCGGGTCTTCTTGATCTCCTCGGCCACGATCTCGATCTCGGTCTGCTGGCCCTGGGCACCGCCGCTGGGCTGGTGAATCATGACCTTGGAGTGCGGCAGGCAGAATCGCTTGCCCTTGGCGCCGGCCGAAAGCAGCACGGCGGCCATGGACGCAGCCATACCGACGCAGATGGTGGAGACCTGCGGCTTGATGAAGTTCATGGTGTCCAGAATCGCCAGGCCGGAGTAGACCTCGCCACCGGGCGAATTGATGTAGAGCGAGATATCCTTCTCGGCATCCTGGCTCTCAAGATGCAGCAGCTGGGCAACGACCAGGTTGGCGCTGACGGAGTTGATCTCCTCGCCCAAGAAGATGATGCGGTCGTTGAGCAGGCGCGAATAGATATCGTAGCTGCGCTCGCCGCGCGGCGTCTGCTCGATAACGTATGGCACGAGGGCGGAATCGAACTTGGCGATCATACGCATCTCCATTTCTCTCTTGCGGACCAAATTGGTTCTAGATAAACGTACGGTGCCCGCATGCTATGCATTGGCTGGCACCGTACGAAGCAACCGGATAACCGGTGTATAACTTTACCCCATCACGAGCGCACGAATGCGCTCGCGGGCAAGGTGGCGAGAATTACTCGGCGTCCTTGGCGGTCTCGTCGACCTCGGTCACCTTGGCGTTCTCGACCAGGTGGTCGACGGCCTTGGAGCGACGGATGGACTCGCGGACGGCAGGCATGCGGCCATCGGCGATAAACTCGGCCTTGGAAGCCTCGACGTCCTTGACGCCGGCCTTCTCGAACTCGGCGTTGATGTCGTCCTCGGTGACCTCGATCTTGAGCTCACGGGCGAGGGCGTCCAGAGCCAGGGACTCACGGGCAACGTCGTTGGCCTGCTTGTGCAGGTCGCCGATGAACTGCTCCATGGTCAGACCGGAAGCGGGCAGCCAGGTGTCCAGCGTCATGCCGCGGGCAGCGAGGTTGGACAGGAAGTTCTGGCCAAGCTCCTCAAAGACGGACTGCTCGTAGTCGGCATCCATCTCGTCGAGCTGCAGGCGCTCGGCGAGAGCGGAGACGCAACGGTTCTCCTTCTCGGCCGGCAGGCGGGAAGCCTTGTCCTGCTCGATCTCGATCTTGATGGCGTCGCGCATGGCCTCGATGCTGTCGAAGCCAAAGTCGGACTTGACGAGCTCGTCGGTGAGCTCGGGGGTGTTGCGGACCTTGATGCCCTTGACGGTGACCTCGACGGTGTGGGTCTCGGCCTCCTCGCCCTCCTCGACCTCGTCGGTCCAGGTGACGGTCTTGACGTCGTCGACGTTAGCGCCGATCAGGGCCTCGTTGAACTCCTTGGGGTTGCTGTCGCTACCGGCGATGAGCATGCGGCCCTCGGCGGCAAAGTTGTCGGCGTTCTCGACGGCCTTGAGGTCGACGGTGACGTAGTCCTCGGCCTCGACGGCGCGACCCTCGACGTCCTCGAAGGTGGCACGGTAGTTGAGGAGCATCTCAACCTGGTTGTTGATCTCGGACTCGGTGACCTCCGCAGGGGGCATCTCGATCTCGACAGCGTCGAAGGAGGAGAGCTCAGCGGCGGGACGCAGGGAGAACTCGACGGTGTAGGTGTAGTCCTCGTGATCCTTGGCGAGGTCGAGCTCCTTGTAGTCACCGTTCTTGGTGGGGACGATGTCCAGCTCGTTGAGGACGGCGGGCTCGTTGGCGGCAATCAGGTCGTTGGTGGCCTGAGCGAGGGTAGCCTCGGCGCCAAGAGCGGAGTCGATGACCGGACGGGGAGCCTTACCGGCGCGGAAGCCCGGGAAGCGGTACTTCTTGGCGGTATCCTTGTAGGCCTTCTTAATCGCGGCGTCGACGTCGGCGGCCGGGATGGTGACCGTAGCGGTGAGCTTGGCGTCCTTGACGTCAGAAGCGGTGATGTTCAACACGTTCCTCCTCATACTGCCCAGCTTATCTGAGGTGCTGGTACCTTTATGCAACAAAGTGTCGCGACGGCCGAGGCCGACGCTGGTGCGATGGTGCGGGCGAAAGGACTCGAACCTTCACGGGAATCCCACCAGAACCTAAATCTGGCGCGTCTACCAATTCCGCCACGCCCGCATGAGCGCACAGACTAGGAATGATAGCAGATACGAACGGCAAGCGCACGCACACCTTTTACAGGCTCACGACCTCACCACGAGTGCAAAAGGCGGGACGAGTTGCCCCGCCCCGCCAATTACGACTTGTTCGCTGACCTGTTACTCCCCCAGCAGGGCCTTCTCGGGCGTGATCGGCAGCGAGCGAACCTGATGTCCGGTAGCGTGTGCCACGGCCGAGGCAACGGCGGCGAGCGGCGTGTTGATGACGACCTCGCCGATCGACTTGGCGCCAAACGGGCCCGTCGGCTCGTAGCTCGGCTCAAAGGCCACGCGAATGCTGCCGATATCCAGGCGCGTGGGTAGCTTGTAGCTCATAAAGTTGCCGGTGCGCAGGCGACCGCGGTCGTCGTGCTCGACGATCTCGTAGAGCGCATGGCCTATACCCTGGGCAATGCCGCCCTCGGCCTGGACGCGCGCGAGCGCCTCGTTAATAACGGTGCCGCAGTCCACAGCCGCCGCGTAGTCCACCACGGTCACCTTGCCGGTGGCCTTATCGACCTCGACCTCGGCAATGCCGGCCATAAACGGCGGAGGCGAAACGGGCAGGCAGGCAGAGGCATGCGAGGTGAGCGCGTCACCGCCCGCGATGTTCTTGACGCACAGGTTGGCAAAGTCGCGCAGCGTGAGGTAGCGGTTCTGCTCGCGCGCGGCACGCTCGTCGGACAGGCGCACATACTGACCATCGAAGACCACATCGGCGGCGTCCACGTCCCACATCTGGGCGGCCTTGGCGCAGATCTTCTCGCGCAGCTCGGTCGCGGCGTTCTTGGTTGCCAGGCCCGTCACGTACGTGCCCGAGCTCGCGTACGAGCCGGCGTCGAACGGCGACACGTCGGTGTCTACGCCGCGCACCACGATCAGGGAACTCTCCACGCCCAGCTCCTCGGCGGCAATCTGCGCCAGGATCGTGTCGACGCCCATGCCGTTATCGGTGGCGCCGGTGCCGATGGTAATGAAGCCGTCTTCCTCCAGGCGCATGTCGATGCCGGCGATATCCACGTTGGAAATGCCCGAGCCCTGCATGGTGAGCGCGCAGCCCAGGGCGCGCACGCGATCGCCCAGGTCGACGGCCAGCGGCTTGTCGCGCCAACCGATCATGTCCATCGCGCGCAGCAGGCAGCGGTCGAGTGCGCAGGCGTTGAGCTTCTCGTTGTAGTACTGCGGCATGATCTCGCCCTCGCGCACAATGTTCTTAAGGCGCAGGTCGGCGGGGTCCATGTGCAGCATGTCGGCGAGCTCGTTGACGGCGCTCTCCACAGCAAACTGGCCCTGGGTGGCACCGTAGCCGCGATACGCGCCGCCGCGGTTAGTGTTGGTGTAGACGGCGTCCCAGCTAAAGCGGCTCGCCTTCACATGGTTGTAGATGGGCAGGCTCTTGTGGCCCGAAAGACCGATCGTCGTGGTAGCGTGCTCGCCGTACGCGCCGGCGTTGGACAGCGTATGCAGGTCGATGGCCGTGATGGTGCCGTCGTTCATGGCGCCCAGCTTAACGGTCATCTGCATCTGGTGGCGCGAGTTGCCGGCGGTGATGGTCTCCTCACGGGTGTAGCAGCAATAGCTCGGACGGCCGGTCTGCTGGGTGACGAACGCCACGAAGATCTCGCAGCAGCCCGTCTGCTTGGAGCCAAAGCCGCCGCCGATGCGCGGCTTAATGACCTGCACCTGCGACTGCGGAATGTCGAGCGACTGCGCGACCATGCGGCGCACGTGGAAGGGCACCTGCGTGGAGGTGGTCACCGAAATACGCCCGAACGCGTCGGTCGTCGCGAAGGCGCGGAAGGTTTCCATGGGCGCGGTCTGCGTGGCCTGGCTGGTGTAGGTGCGCTCAAAGACGATGTCACTCTGGGCGAATGCCTCGTCGAGGTTGCCAAAATCGCTGGTACCGCTGCACACCAGGTTGCGGGGCACGTCGCCGCCCTGCGGGAACATAAAGGTCACGTCGCCCTCGGGGTGAACCACGATGTCGTTATCGAGTGCCTTGGTAAAGTCGAGCAGCGGCTCGAGCACCTCGTAGTCGACCTTAATGAGTTTGAGCGCCTTGTCAGCAGCCTCCTCAGTCTCGGCGGCGACGATCGCCACCTCCTCGTTTTGGTAACGGACGAGGTTCTCGAGAATCAGGCGGTCGTAGGGACTCGGCTGCGGATAGCTCTGGCCGGCGATGGTAAAGCGGCGCTGGGGCACGTCCTCGTAGGTGTAGACGCCCACCACGCCCGGCACCTTCAGGGCGCGAGACGTGTCGATGGAGCGAATCTTGGCGCGGGCATAGGGGCTGCGCTTGAGCTTGACGATGAGCGCGCCGGCGGGCACCAGGTCGCCCGTGTAGACGGGACGGCCCTCGAGCAGCGCCTTCGAGTCCTTCTTGGGCTGCTTGTGGGTGATCTGCTTGTACGCGACACCGTCGGAGCTCGTCTCGTTGACGGGCAGCTCGGGCATATCAAAGCCAACCTGCACGCCAGACTCGTTGAGGAAGCGCACGATGGCGCGCAGCTGGCTTTCGTAACCGCTGCAGCGGCAGAGGTTGCCGGCGAGCTGGCGCGAGAGTTCCTCGCGCGTGGCGACGAGGCTCGGGTCCTCCTTGGCGGCGCGGGCAAGCGCCAGCACGTTCATGATGAGGCCGGGGGCGCAAAAACCGCACTGCTCGGCGCCTTCGGCAGCCATCGCACGGGCCAGCGCCTCGGACTCGGCCTTGAGGCCCTCAAGTGTGGTGATGGTGTGGCCCTCAACACGGGCGGCGGGAACCGAGCAGCTCAGTACCGGGTCGCCGTCGAGCCACACCGTACACAGACCGCAGTTGGTGGTCTCGCAGGCGCAGCGCACCGACGCGCAGCCCTGCTCGCGCAGTAGCGCAAAGAGCATGGTGTCGGGGGCAATCTGAACCTTGACCTTGCGGCCGTTGAGCGTAAAGGAAAGATCGATGAGTTTGGCAGCCATTAGCGCACCTCGCTAGAATCGACGCCGGGCACGCGGCGGCAGGAATACTCGTCCGTGGCAAACTTGGGGACCTGCACGGTCTCGAGCTCGCGGGCAAGCGCGGCAGAAAGCTCGATGCCGGCGGCGCGGCGCACAGCCTGAATCGCCAGCGGGGCCGAGATGCGACGGCGGTAGTCAGCCGAGCCCCACATGTTGGTGCCGTAGCTCAGTGTGCGTACGGACGCGGCCAGGGCACGCAGCTCGTCCTCGGAAGGCCGCTCGTTCACCAGGCCGCATGCCTCGCCCTGCAGCAGGGTCGCGCGCAGCGGGCGGGCACCCACGGTGACGTGCCAGCTGTTGTCCCACCAGGCAGCGGTGACGTTTAAGGAGGGGAAGTCGGTCGCGGCCTTGCGCACGGCCTCATAGCTTGCGCGGTAATCGTGCTTAACGACCACCACGTGCTCGATCACGTCGCGCACGTAACCCATGTCGACAAACTCGGCGAGCGGCACGCGGCCGGCGCCCGTCAGCTCAACATAGGAATCAAGCGCGAGGAAGGCGGAGAGAACGTCCGAGAAGCCAAAGCGGCCGTAGATGCTGCCGCCCACCGTGGCGGTATTGCGCAGCTGCACGCCCACGATATCGTGGACGGCGAACTCAAAGACATTGTTGACAAGCGCGTTGAGCTCGGCATGGCGCTCGAGCTGGCGCAGGGTGCACATGGCACCGATGCGAAACTCGGTCTCGGTCTCCTCGATCTGATCGAGTCCGCAGGCCGAAAGGTCAATCGCCGTCGCCACGCGACGCGATCCCAGGCGCATCCAGATGCCGCCGCCCACAATCTTGTTGTTGCGGTTCTTCTGCAAGAGCTCATAGGCTTCGGCCGCGTTTCCAACACGGACGTAGGTACCGAACTTGAGCACGTTCTCCCCCATCTCTTCACTTGTCCAGTACCTTTAAGTGTACCAAACGAGGGGCCGCACACCGTTTTAGGACAAAATCCACCCACCCATCCATAACTTGAGGTGATATACGGACTGATTAGCCGTTCTGGGACGCTTAACAGTCCGTATATCACCGCAAGTTATGAGGAGTCCTCCGGAATAGAAAAGGCTCCCAGCCGGAATGGCTGGGAGCCTCATCACATGCTATTTCGAGCGAAGATTTAGCAGACGCCCTGAGCGAGCATGGCGTCAGCGACCTTCAGGAAGCCGGCGATGTTGGCGCCCATGACAAAGTTGCCCTCCTGGCCATACTCCTTGGCGGTGTCGTCCACGTTGTGGAACATGCCGCGCATGAGCTGCTCGAGCTTGCCGTCGACCTCTTCGAAGGTCCAGGACAGGTGCTCGGCATTCTGGCTCATCTCCAGGCCGGACACGAGAACACCGCCGGCGTTGGCAGCCTTACCGGGCATAAAGGCGACGCCGTTCTCCTGGAAGTAAGTCGTGGCCTCGATGGTCGTGGGCATGTTCGCGCCCTCGCCGACCACCTTGCAGCCGTTGGCGACGAGTGCCTGGGCGTCCTCGAGCAGCAGCGTGTTCTCGCGAGCGCAGGGCAGCGCGATATCGCAGGGAAGCTGCCACACGCCGCGGCCGTCGCCCTCGTGCCACACGGCGTTGGGCTTCTCGTCAACGTACATAGCGAGCGTAACACCCTTGTCGTGGCCAGAGCGCTTCTTGTTGTAGATGTGCTCGAGCACGGTGTAGTCGATGCCGTCGGGATCCTCGACCCAGCCGTGGGTATCGGAGCAGGCGAGCACCTTGCCGCCGAGCTGAGTGACCTTCTGGACCGCGTAGATAGCGACGTTGCCGGAGCCGTGAACGACGACGTTCTTGCCCTCGAAGGAGTCGCCGCGGCTCTTGAGGTACTCATCCACAAAGTAGGCCAGACCATAACCGGTGGCCTCGGTACGGGCGAGCGAGCCGCCAAAGGAGAGGCCCTTGCCGGTAAGAACGCCGGTCCACTCGTTGGTCAGGCGCTTGTACTGACCGAACAGGTAGGCAACCTCGCGGCCGCCAACGCCCAGGTCGCCGGCGGGAACGTCGGTGTTGGGGCCAATATGACGATAGAGCTCGGTCATGAAGGACTGGCAGAAGTGCATGATCTCGTTGTTGGACTTGCCCTTGGGGTCAAAGTCGGAGCCGCCCTTGCCGCCGCCCATGGGAAGGGTGGTCAGGCTGTTCTTGAGAATCTGCTCCAGGCCCAGGAACTTGAGCATGCCCAGGGTGACCGTCGGGTTAAAGCGCAGGCCGCCCTTGTAGGGTCCAATGGCAGAGTTGAACTCGACGCGGTAGCCGCGGTTGACCTGGACCTTGCCCTGGTCGTCGACCCAGGGGACACGGAACATGACGATGCGCTCGGGCTCGACGAGACGCTCCAGCAGGGCGGCCTCCTCGTACTCGGGGTGGGCGTCGAGCGCCGGCTGAATGGTGCCGAGGATCTCGGTCGCGGCCTGGATGAACTCAGGCTGCTCGGGATAGCGGGCCTTGAGCTCTTCGAGAACTTTCTGCGTGTAGCTCATGCTTCCTCCAATAATGGGAAACGAAAATGTTGGTCGCGGCACCCTATGCGCCGCGAACTTTATCGAGTATGGATAATATCGCACTGTTGCAGCAAAGTTTCACATAAGCCGACAAGCAGATGTTTCGTTTTGATTACGATGCAGGTAGAGGCGTTTTTGAGTGCCTGACGAACAAATCGCGTGTTTCGAAGCTGTTTCGTCCGCATGTTCCAAACCACCACATTGGGGACAGGCGCCTTTGTGGTGCAGGCGGTTAGAGGACGAGCTGATGGTAGTCGGCGGGGGTTATGCGACCTTCGGTGGCAGCGCGGAAGGCGGCGAGTGCATCGCCCGAGAACGGCATGGCCCAGCACAGGCCGCAACCTGCGGTAATGGAGCCGGGCAAAGGCATAATGCGCCCGGGCACACCGGCGGCAAGGCACAGTTGTTCACATTCAATCACATCGAAGGTGCTATCGAACGAAACGATAATCTTGCGTTCGTGGTCGAGGGCATCACCGGATGGGCCTTCTCGGTGCGCCTCACGATACGCCGCGGCGGCCGCTTCCTCTTCCGCAGTATGCCCACAGCCACCGCAGCCGCAGGTACAGGGCTCGGAACCATCGCAAGTGCAAGGCTCTCCCGTGTCGGGGCAAATATCATGAGACATGGCAACTCCAATCGTCTAGGCGAGTAACTCGGCCGCCGCAAACTCCTCGGGCGTATTGACGTTCTCGAAGCAGAGCGTCGAGCCCGCGGCCTTAACGATCTGCGGTTCATCCATATAACCAGCCTGAACGCGATTGATCAGGCAGCGAATGCGCTGGCGGTCGCAGGCGAGCAGCTCATGGGCGGCCGGCGCACACGCGTCACGGCGCCAGACGGCGCACAGCGGCTCAATCCCCCGCTCCTCGCGCGGCACGCACACGTCGAGCGCCTCAGCCTCGACACAGCCGGCAAGGGCACCGATTAGCTCCGAAGAGACAAACGGCATATCACAGGCGACGATAGCAACGAGAGGCAGCCGGGCCGCAGTCAGCGAACTCGCGATGCCGCGCATGGCACCCGCCGGCCCCTCAAGGTCCGACACTATTCGCGGCACCAGACCGCCAAACGTGCGCTCCTCAAGATAGGCAAGCTCGCTGGGGCGCGAAGTCGTCACGACCAACTCGCCGGCAACTGTCGCCAGCCGACCCAGCACGCGCTCGATAAGCGGTTCGCCGCAAAACACCATGCGTGCCTTATCGCAGCCCATGCGCGTGGACAGCCCGCCCGCTTGGACGACACAAGAAAGATCGGCACGTCTTACGGTAGTCATACGGCAAAACACCTCCATCGGCACGTTCATAATCCAGCGCACGGGGCAAATACCGTAGACGACATGACAGGCGACACGGCAGACCCGTACAAAAACAAAACAGCGCCTTTGCGGCACGCAGCAAGACCGCGAGCACAAAAGCGCTGGTAGCGTATGGCGGGAACGTATGTGAATCGAACACATCCAAGACGTTTTGCACGCCTCGCAACGGTTTTGAGGACCGCGGAGCCCACCGGAGCCCATCCGTTCCCAAGTGCGGCGGTATTTTACCAAACCGAGCGGGCCCCATCCCAAAAAGACGAGCAAGAAGTTGCGGTGGAATAGTTCTTGCTTAGGCTGCAAGACCCCAAAAACAGGAACTATTTCACCGCAACTGATAAGGGTAGGCTAGCGCAGGGAGCGCAGGCCGCCGGCATCCTTGTCGAGGACTGTGAAGCGTACGGCATCCAGGTGCTCCAAGATGCTGATGGCACGTTTGCGCGACACGCCCAGGGCCTCGCGCAGCACGCTCGTGGTGGCAGTGCCGCCGGCTGCCTCAATGGCAGCGGCAACAAGCTCGCGCGCATGGGCCTCGGCGGCAGCGGACAGGGCAACGTCGCGCTCGACCTTAACGATCGAGCGGTTGAGCGAAAGCTCGCGCAGGGCACGCGTCATGGTGTCGCGATCGAGCTGTAGTCGCTCGCCTACCTCGGGCAACGTCGGCGCATCGAGGCCGGCCTCGTCAAGCAGCGCGACGATCCGCTCACAAGCCTCTCGCACCACGCGTGCCGCCGCGGCGGCCGAATGCGGATCGAATACCTCGGCGCCCTCGGCGGCGCACACGCCACGCGAGCAGCCCTCGGCAATCAGAGCCGCGGCAACGCCTTCATCAGCGGCAGGCCACGCAGCATGGGCAACGGCGCCAGGCGTAAAGCCCGTTTCCTTGGGGGCCGCCGCGTGCATGGCTGACAGGGTCGCCGCCAGTGAATCCATCGCAGCGTCGAGCACGGCGGCCTTCACATACAGCGAACCATCCGAGCCGGCAAGCTCGCACACAACACCTCGCGCCACCAACTCGTTCAGCGCGGCATCGACTCCACCGGAAACAAGATCCAGCGCCGCGGCAACGTCGGCAGCCACGACCGGCAACGTCTGCAGCGCCAGCCACGCCTCAACACCAGCGGCGGTATCGCCGGCCTCAAGCGCCACATACAGCGCACGCTCTCCTTCGGCAAGCTCGCGCGAACGACGGCAACGCGAAAGCAGCACACGCCCGCCACCAATGAGCATAACGGGCGAATATGAGAGCACCACGGCATGGTCTCCGGCTCGCAGCGGCAGCGGGTCCTCCAAGCGCACCTGCACGGTACGGGTCTCGCCCACCGCCATGGGGGCCTCGCCCTCCAAAAGCATGATGCGGCCGACAACCTCGGCCGTACCCGCCATCACGTGCACACGCGCGCCCGACTCGAGCACGCGCGGCTTGGCACCCTCGCGACCCAGGTAGGTGAGCGTCATCATAAAGCGCAACGTCTGACCAAAGCGGTCCGCCACGCCCAGCATCTCGCCACGGTCAAGCGCCGCGACACCGTCACCAACCAGGTTGAGCGCCACGCGTTGCCCAGGCAGCGCGCGCGGCGTATCGCCATGCACCTGAATCCCGCGGACACGGCAGACCGTACGCGACGGCAAAGCCATCAGCTCGTCGCCCACCGCAACCGGCGCATCGTGCAGCGTTCCCGTCACGACGGTGCCGGCGCCCTTGATCGTAAAGCAGCGGTCAATCGGCAGGCGCGGCGCGGCATCGCTCCGCTCGGCACGCTCGCGACAGGTATCCCAGCAGACACCCACCTGCTCGTCGAGCACCGCAAGCAGCCCGTCAATCCCCTCGCTCGTCTTAGACGACACGGGCACAATTGGCGCGCCCGCAAACACAGTACCCGACAAAAAGTCATCGACATCGAGCTCGGCCAGATCAACCATCTCGCTATCGGCCAGGTCGCACATCGTCAGCGCGACCACCATGTGCGTAACGCCCAGCAGCTCCAGCACATGCACGTGCTCGCGTGTCTGCGGCATCACGCCCTCGACGGCAGAGACCACCAGCACGGCAACGTCGATACCCGTGGCGCCCTGCACCATGGCGCGCAGGTAATGGGCATGCCCCGGCACATCGACCAGGCCCACGATCTTGCCGCTCGGCAGTGCCAGCTCGCCAAAACCCAGCTCCACCGTCATGCCGCGACGACGTTCGACCTCCAGACGGTCGGGATTCTTGCCGGTCAGCGCCTCGATCAGCGCCGACTTACCGTGGTCGACGTGGCCCGCCGTGCCAACGATAACGGGACACTCCACCAGCGCCTGAACCTCACTCATCGAGCAATCGCCTTCTTAACGCATGCGGCAAGCGTCGACGCCGCCGTCTCGATATCGCGGTCGCCCACAAGCGTGCGCACGTCAAACAGGACGCGATCGTGCGAAGCGCGCGTGACGACCGGTGTGTCGAAATCTTGGACGAGCGAGCGCTTGAGCGCGTCAATGGAAAGACGCTCATCGACAAGACGCACGGCAACGCACATGGTGGGCAGCTCGACGGTAGGCAGCGAGCCGCCGCCAGGAGTCGACGACTCCTCGACGATCTCCACCTGAACGGCGCACGGGCAACCGGCCTTATCGAGCCCGGCGACCATACGATCGCGCAGCTTACGGGCACGTCGCTCCAAATGGGCCTGCGGCAGCGTAAGCATACTGAGCACCGGAATATCGCGATGGGCAACATCAGCGCCGTCCATGTAGATACGCAGCGTGGCCTCGAGCGCCGACAGAGCCAGTTTGCCCGGGCGCAGGGCGCGCATAAGCGGATGTGACCCACAGGCCTGGACCAGGTCACGACGGCCCATGATAATACCCGCCTGTGCGGCACCGAGCAGTTTATCGCCCGAGCACGACACCAGATCGAGCCCTGCCGAAACCGAAGCCGGCGTGGGCTCCTCACCGCCGCGCACCAAGATGTCGTCGGGCAACAGCGCACCCGACCCCTGGTCCTCGTAGAACAGCAGGCCATGCTTGTGGGCCAGGGCGGCAAGCTCCCGAGAACCTACCTCCTCGTGGAAACCCTCGATGCGATAGTTGGAAGGATGGACCTTGAGGATCATCGCCGTATCGGGCGTGATGGCGTGCTCGTAGTCGCCCAAATGCGTGCGGTTGGTGGCGCCAACCTCGACGAGTTTGGCGCCCGAAGCCGCCATGACATCGGGGATGCGGAAGCTGCCGCCGATCTCGACAAGCTCGCCGCGGCTGACGATGACCTCCTTGCCTGCGGCATGGGTCGCCAGCACTAGCAGCACAGCGGCGGCGTTGTTGTTAACGACCAGCGCGTCCTCGGCACCGGTAAGCGAGCGGATCAGCTGCGCGGCATGTTCCTTGCGCGACCCACGCGAGCAGGTGTCCACGCTGTACTCGAGCGTGCTGTACCCGCGCGCGACCTCGGCCACGGCCTTTGCCGCCGACTCCGCGAGCGGGGCGCGGCCCAAGTTGGTATGGATGACCACGCCCGTAGCGTTGACGGCAGGGCGCAGGCTCGGCAGCGCGGAGCGATGCGCACGCCACTCGATGGCCGAGGCCAGCTCGCGCTTGGAACGCGGAGCGGCACCGGCACGAATCGCGGCGCGCTCTTCGTCAAGCTCAGCCTTCACGGCAGCATGGACCACCGCGTCGCAGGTCTCCCCTGCCGCCTTCACCACCGGCCACTCGGCAAGCAGCTCGTTGACGGAGGGAATGGCGCGCAGGCGGGCGCGCACCTCATCGGGCATGTTCTGGCTATCGCTCATGTGCAGCCTTTCAAAAGAAACGTGGATCAGTCGAATACATCAGCTGAGTCAATTACCCGTTATTATCCTCGCGCGCCGCGATCTTTTCCACGCGAACGGCGTTTTCCTGGGTGAGCGCGGCGCCCGTCAACGGGTCCCAGCGCAACGGTGTATGGTCGAGCGGGCCCACGCCCAAGGCCTGAGCGCCACCGGCATCGGCGCCAAACGAACGCCCGCCGGGGGCGGCCGAGGTGAAGATGCACGCCGGATGCAGATACGGCGTCGTCTCCACACGCACGCGGTCGCGGCCCATATCGCTCACGAGTTCCACGACCTCGCCGTCGGCGATGCCCATGTGCGCAGCAGCATCGGCATTCATCTGCACGGCATCCAGGTCCGACCCAGCCTCGGCGGCACCTTGGGCCGCAAGCCTTCGCGAGGTATGCGACTCAAAGGGACGGTTGCCGCTAATGAGACGAAACATCCCCGGACCGGGCTCCACCATGGGCGCAATCCAGTTGGGCACACGACCCATGCCGACTCGTTCCCATACGTCGCTTGCCAGCGCAATTTTGCCGCCGGCAAGCGGAATCACCGGCTCACCCGTGCGCGACGGCAGCGCCATGCCCGTATCGGCCCAGCCGCGCTCCTTGAGCTCGTCCAGATCGATCCCAAAAGGCGCCACCTGGGCAGCCGCCAGATCGTCAGACGTAAACTGGAAATACTCGCCCACGCCACACGCCTGCGCCAGACCGGCAAAAATCTCCCGACCGGGACGTGTGTCGTCATGCTGCACGGGCAGCACGGCATTGCGGTAGAACACGCGCGCATCGTTGGCGCCCGTCACCGTTCCCACGCCGCGGTCAGCCTCCAGATACGTCACGTCGGGCAGCACGAAGTCAGAAGCACGCGCCGTCTCGGACCAGCGAATATCAATCGTCACGAGCAAGTCGAGCTGCTGCAAAATACTCAACCAAGCCTGTGCATTGCCATAGCCCGCACCGGGGTTACTGGCATAGACGATGAGCCCACGCAAATCGCCGGCAAGAATCGACTGACCGATAGTCGTGCACAGGCCGCGCACCGGATCGACCAGCGGATAGCGCTCGGACCCCAGCTTGGGCCCGCGCGGCACCGGCGGCGTCGCAAAGCGTGCGGGATCGAGGTCGCCCAACACAAGCGGCGTGGGCGGGTTGAGGGCACCGCCCGCGTGTCCGATGCAGCCCAGCAGCACGTCGACCAAGCAAATAGCGCGCGCGGTCTGGGTGCTATTGGCATACGCGATGCCGATGCCGCCATGAAAGCCCGCATCCACCACGGCGGCAGGCGCGGCGGCAGCGAGATCGCGCGCCGTGGCGACAATCTCTGCGGCCGGCACGTCGCACATCGACTCGGCCCACTCGGGCGTCCAAGCACTGGCCGCCTGTGCCAGCTCGTCAAAACCCGTGGTATAGCGGTCCACAAACTCGCGGTCGTACAGGCCCTCGTCAATCAACACGTGGGCAATACCCAACAGCAGCGCCAAGTCGCAGCCCGGGCGTACGCGCAGCCAGCGGTCGGCAAGCGCGGCCGAGCCGCTGCGCCGGGGGTCGACCACGATGATCTTCGCCCCGCGCCGGCGCGCATCGTTGAGTGCATCAACGGCCCCCATCGTCGACGAATCGACAATGGAACGCCCCAGGTACATAATGCAATCGGTATGCGCCAGGTCGGAGGCGGGGCTATAGCCCAAGCTATGCTCCCAACCAGTGAGACGGCTTACCTCGCAGGCGCCATCGGCACCGTACACGTTGGGCGAACCCAGCGCGTGCATAAGACGATAGCCCCAGTAGCGGTCGAACGAGGGCACGCCGAGCGTCATGCCCAGCGCACGAGGTCCGCGCTCGTCAACAATCCCCAAAAGACGCTTGGCAATCTGCGCGAACGCCTCGTCCCACGAAATCACATCGAACCCCGAGCCATCAGCTCGTCGGCGCATGGGATGCAAAATCCGGTCGCGCTCGTCAAACGGCATGTCCAGGCGATGCCGCCCGCGGGCGCACAGGGCACGCGCCGCGCACGGATGCCCCACTACCGGCAACTCGGCCA
Source organism: Collinsella sp. (assembly GCA_048187355.1). GTDB lineage: Bacteria > Actinomycetota > Coriobacteriia > Coriobacteriales > Coriobacteriaceae > Collinsella. The sequence continues at coordinate 52,930 of DBEZDO010000051.1, read as the reverse complement.
CCAAGCGACCGTCCTCAACGCGTGCCGCAAAGGCGCAATCGGCATAGCATCCCCCGCATGTGGTCACCACGGCGCGACCGTCACGCTTCACAGCAGATGCCATCTCGATTACCCCTTTCATCAGCCAAACACAACAGGCCAAAAGCCCGGCAATGAGCCCCAGACCCAAAAAGCCTCCCGCACGGCAACGCCCCGCGGGAGGCCCAACGTCAAACAGACGGCACCTTACGCCTCGGACTTCTTGGCGTAGACAAACCAGTAGCCGAGCGCGATCAGAACCGCGCCGCCCACGATGTTGCCCAGCGTGGCGGCGGACAGGTCAAACGCAATGCCCGCAACGTTAAGTGCATCGGCGCCAGCGACCTTGGCACCATAGCCGCACGCGTGCATCACGGCGCCCATAGGCAAAAAATACATGTTGGCAACGCAGTGCTCAAAACCGCAGGCCACAAAGGCGGCGATGGGCAGCAGAATGCCCACGACCTTATCGACCACGGTCTTGCCGGCGGTACCAATCCACACGGCAAGGCACACAAAGATGTTGCACAGGATGCCGCGGAAGAAGATCGTCACCCAGTCGATCGTCACCTTGCCGGCGGCGACGCTCACCATGGAGTTGGCGACCGCCTCGCCGTTAAGCTTATAGATGCCGGCCATGTACACCAAAAAGACGATGAACAGGGCACCGACAAAATTGCCGACCCACACGACGACCCAGGCCTTGAGCATCTGGACCAGAGTGATCTTTTTGCTCTTGAGCGCGCAGACCATAAGCGAATTGCCGGTAAACAGCTCGGCGCCGCACACCAGCACCAGCACCAGGCCTAGGCAAAAGCACAGGCCGCCCACGACGCGTTGGGCACCCCAGCCCAGCGTGCTGTCGCTCAAAAACACCGTAAAGAACAGACCGCCGAAGGCGATAAACGCACCGGCGAACATTGCCAACAGAAAGGCCTTAGCGACCGGCAGGTTAGCCTTGGTCACACCGGCGGCCTCGGTCTTGGCCTCGATCGCGGCGGGCGCCAGGCAATCGGGAGCGGGGTACTCCACCTTGGAATCTGCCATGTCAATCACTTCTTTCCTATTCAGCAAGGGCAAACGCTACTACAGCTCCTGCCCCAAGCGGACAAAGTGGGAAAAGTCGTTGGCGGCCACGGCGTCGTACACGGCGTCGACGGCCTCAAAGACCTCCGGGGACATGGGGTTATAGAACTCCGTATCGCCCGGCTGAATCCCAATGAAGACGATATCTTCGCACGATTGCTCAATCTCTTCGATCAGAATCGACAAGGGAAGCGAATGCGTGGTGAACATCGACTTGCGGGCCACGTCACGTTTGTCGAGCAAGCGGATGGCGCCGACGGGCAGCGCCATGTCGGCGGCATCGACCAAAACCAAACGCGGCGGACGCTCGCGCTTGACCTCGATGATGTCATCCTCGGGCGTCTGACCGCCGTCGATGGTGTACCAACCGGCGATAGGCGTGTCCTCCATCTTTTTGGAGAGCACGGGGCCGGCGGCATCGTCGGCGCGCAGCACGCTTCCCGCCGTGAGCACGATACCCGCAAATGGGGCGCCGTTCACACGACCATCCACAATGCGACCCATTACTGCAACCTTCCCGTCAGATACACGCCCGACACATCGCGCACGCGCTCAACCAGATCGCGAAACTTCATCAGAAACGCGGCCTGCTGGGCATGCAGGCCAAAGTCGTCGTCGAACACCGAGATGCCGGCCTTGGCCGAGCCGCGAAAACCGCGCTCGTCGAGCAGCGTGTCGCAGGCCTCGAGCAGCGACGGCACCGCCGCCTTGTCGAGCTGGCACTCGCCAAAGGAGCGGATGGCCTCGAACTTGGTTTTGGCCTCCCCCTCCGGCAGCGCGTCGACGAGCGAATAGAACACGTTCACCGGCACCGACAGGCGCGGCTCAAAGCAATCGAGCACGCCGGTGTGGTGGCCCACGGCGAGCGTGTAGTACAGCACGTCGCAGGCCTCCTGGGGAACGTCTTCCTCGGTCTCCACAAACTTACGCGTGAGCTCATAGAAGACCACCTGGTCGGGCGCATGGCCCAGGCAGGGGTCGGCGACGCCCTCGGCGGCCTCGTCGCTTGCGCGCGAGGCATCGCCAAAAGAACCGCCGAGCATGCCGGGACCCGCAAAGTAACCAGAGCGGTCCGTGAGCTCCATCTAGCGACCTCCGGCCAGCACCAGATCCTGCAGCGCCGAGTACACCTCGACGCGGCGCGGATCGTCCTGCTTGTCGATGAGCAGCGCCATGGCACCGCGGATATCGCCCTTGGGCGCGCCCTCGAGCGTATCCATAAACTCGTTGGCCAGATCGCGGCCGTAACGGTAGCCGCTCATGGCGCGAGCCTCGCGCTCGATGGCAACGCGCAGCTTGTACGGCACGCCGGGGTGCAGGATATCGGCCTGCTCGCCGGCGGCCTCCACCGTGGTCTCGGCATGGAGCTTTTGGTCCAGCAGACCGAGCGCCATGGCAAAGCCGTAGACGGTCTGCGCAGGGCTGGGCGGGCAGCCGGGAATGTAGACGTCGACCGGCAGAATCTTATCCGTGCCGCCCCAGACGCAGTAGTTGTCGTAGAAGATGCCGCCGGTGCAGCCGCACGCGCCATAGGACACCACGATCTTGGGATCGGGTGCGGCCTCAAACGCGCGCAGGGCCGGCATGCGCATGGCACGCGTCACGGCGCCGGTGTACAGCAGCACATCGGCGTGACGGGGCGAGGGCACGACCTTGATGCCAAAGCGCTCGACGTCAAAGACGGGCGTGATGGAACCGAAGATCTCGATCTCGCAGCCGTTGCAGCCGCCGCAGTCGACACGGTAGACGTACACCGAGCGCTTGATCTTCTTAAGAAGGGTCGCCTTGGCCTTCTCGATGCTCTCGTCGAGCTCGATCTTGGTCGGGCGGTACTGAAGCCGCTCGGGCAAAAGCGTGGGTTCGGCCATGGTTACTCCTCCTTCGTTTCAAAATCCATGATGATGCCCTCGACCGGCGCCGGACCGGCGGGAATCTCGGGCGCATCGGGGTTGAGCTCGCGGTCGATATACTCCGGGTTCACACCGTGGCCGCCCAGATACTCCATGCCGGGGCCCTGGGGCTCACCGGACGCAAGCGTCTCGTTGGCAGCCATGCCGTGCGCGTTGCCGGTCTTTACGGCCGAGGCGGCGCGCAGGGCGTCGAGCTCGCGCTTGCACTCCTGGCACATACCGACGGTACGGGCGGCCTGCTCGGCCTCCATGCCGCCGGCCTTTTGCAGCAGGCGCTTGGCGTAGTCGATCTCCTTGTGCGGGGCGAACGGCTTGCCGCAGCGCGAGCAGTGCTCGAGCGTGTAGACGCTCTTGCTGGTGAGGTCGTCCTTGCTCATGACGGCCAGCTCAAACTCCTCGGTGAGCTTGATGGCCTCCATGGGGCAGGCTTCCTCACAGCGGCCGCAAAAGATGCAGCGGCCGTAGTCGATCGACCAGGTGATGGTATCGGCCGCAAGGTCGGTGTCCATGCGAATGGCATCGGCCGGGCACGCCACGCCGCAGGCTCCACAGGCGATGCAGAGCTCGGCATTGTGCTCGGGCTTGCCGCGCATGTCCTTGTTGGTGGGGAACGGCGCAAACGGGTACTTGACCGTCGCGTCACCGGCCTTGGCGTTAACCTTCCAAAGCTTCAGCATATTAGAGCGCCTCCTCATCGAGCGGAGCGGCCATGGTGCCCTCGCCCGCAAGCGGCGACTTGTCGCGCCAGACGTTCTCGAACTGCTCCTTGTCGAGCACGTGGTCGCGCTTGGCGGCGACATCGGTCACCGTCACGCGGTCGGTGCAGGAGTAGCACGGGTCGAGCGAGCCGACGATCAGCGCCGCATCGCCCACGGTGTTGCCGCGGAACATGTAGCGCAGGACCGGCCAGTTGCTGTACGTGGCCGCCTTGGCGCGCCAGCGGTAGCACTTCTGGTTGTTGCCGAGCATGGCCCAGTGCACGTCCTCGCCGCGCGGAGCCTCGGTGGCGCCGATGGCGTACTTGTGCGGGGTGTACTCCCAATCCGTGGTGAGGATGGGGCCCGACGGGCAGTTCTCGAGCATGGTCTCGATCATGTCGATCGAATCGTAGACCTCCTGGATGCGAACGGCGGTGCGGCCGAAGGCATCGCAGGTGTCTGCCGTGGCAGCATGCATCTTCTGAACATCCGGATCAGCGTAGCCGTCGAAGGGATGGTCAAAGCGCACGTCGCGGGCATAGCCCGAGCCACGCATGAGCGGGCCGACCGGAGAGAAGTCGCGTGCGATCTTGCGGTCCAGAATGCCGATACCACTCGTACGCTCGATAAAGTTGGGCGTGGAGAGTAAGACGTCGACGAGCTCCTGAACCTCGGAGCGCAGCTGGTGGATGGTCGTGAGCGTGGAGAGCTTCTGCTCGGCCAAAATGTCGCGACGCACGCCGCCGATCACGTTGAGGCCGTAGGTCTTGCGGTGACCGGAGAGCTTCTCGGCCAGGTCCATGGACTTCTCGCGGACGCGGAAGAACTGCTGGAAGCCGGAGTCGAAGCCCGTGTAGTGCGACGCCAGGCCAATGTTGAGCAGATGCGAGTGCAGGCGCTCGACCTCGAGCATGATGGCGCGGATGTACTGGGCGCGCGGCGGGACATGAATGCCCTGGGCGCGCTCGACGGCCTCGGCATAGGCCACCGAGTGGGCGCAGCCGCAGATGCCGCAGATGCGGTCGGCGAGGAACGTCACGGCGTCATAGTTCAGGCGCGTCTCGGCGACCTTCTCCATACCGCGGTGCACGTAGAACAGACGATAGTCGGCGTCCACGATCGTCTCGCCCTCGACGAACAGGCGGAAGTGGCCGGGCTCGTCGGAGGTAATGTGCAGCGGGCCCATGGGGACGAGCGTCGTCTCCTTGCCCTTGGTATCGGCCAAGAACTCGTAGTTTTCCATGTCGCTCGCGGGAGCGGGACGGAAACGATAGTCCATGGAGTCCTTGCGCAGCGGATACAGGCCGCTGGGCCAATCGTCCGGCAGCACCAGGCGACGACGATCGGGCAGACCCTCGGGGATCAGGCCGAACATGTCGCGAAGCTCGCGCTCGCCCCACACGCAGGCGGGGACGAACGGCGTCACGGACGGGAACGTCATCTTGGCGGGATCGACCTCGGTGCGCACGGTCACCCAGCCGGGGTCCTCCCCCTCCATGGAGATGACGTAGTACACGGCGTAACGGCCGCACAGGCTGCGCTCGTCGTTGCCGATGATCACGGGAATCCAGCCGTAGCGCTCGTAATACAGGTAGTGGACGGCCTCGGGCAGCTTGTCCTGCTTGACGGTAATCGTCAGCTGGTCCTCGCACTGCCACTCGACCTTTTCGATGCAGCCCGGAACGGCGCGGCGCAGGGCCTCGACATGGCTCTCGCAGCGACGGGCATACACCTTGTTCTCAGTTTCAATCATTCGTTACTCCACCTCGCTCTGAGCGGTCTCGGTACCGAACACAGCGCGGTACATCGGCGTCGCGTGAAGTTCCTCGGTGTTCTGCTCGAGTACGATGCCGGTCGCGGTCTCCACACCGTGCACGAGAGGCAGCGGGGTGGCGATGCCAAACCACAAGATCATGACAGCCAGGATGATTTCGGGGATAAGCATGAGCGCCGGGGCCTCATGCTTGCCCATGCCCTGGGGCGCATGGCCGAATACCGACTTGAGTGCGATGCGGGTGAGCGCGGAGATGGCCACGGTAAGGCCGAGGGCGACCACGACGACCAGCCACATGGGACCGGCGGTAACACCGGCGACAAAAGTCAGGAACTCGGAGATAAACATGCCAAAGGGCGGGAAGGCACCAAGACCGAGCAGCGCCAGGACGGCGAGCGCGGCGGTTGCGGGGGCAACCTCGACGACGCCCTGGATCTTGGCCAGGCTACGCGTGCCAAAGGCGTGCTGGATGTTGCCGGACACGCAGAAGGCAAGCGTCTTGGTAAAGCCGTGGAACACGCAGTGCAGCAGGGCCGCGGCGATACCCAGCGGGCCACCGATACCCAGGCACAGGGCGATAACGCCCACGTTCTCCACAGACGAGTACGCAAAGCGGCGCTTGAGGTCGTCCTGGCGAAACATCGAAAGTGCCGCCACCAAAATAGACAGCGTGCCGACGATCAGCAGCAAAAGTGGCGGATACTCGGCGCCCACGGCCTGGATGGTAAAGCCGTAGAAGCGCATGATCACAAGCATGGCGCACTTAAGCAGCACGCCCGAGAGCAGGGCCGAGACAGGACTCGGGGCCTGGGAGTGGGCATCGGGCAGCCAAGTGTGCATGGGGAACAGGCCGGCCTTGGTGCCAAAGCCGATCACGATAAACGCAAAGGCGAGGCGCATGAGCGTCGGGTCGAACTGGTCGGCATACGGCAGCACGCACGACAGGAACGCGGCCTCGTGGGCGTTGGGAATCACGTCGGCGGCGTTGGCGTAAATCAACAGCGTGCCGAACAGGCCAAAGGCCACGCCGGCGGTGCAGACCATCGCATACTTCCAAGAAGCCTCGAGGGCCGTCTTGTTCTTGTAGATACCCACGAGGAAGACGGTGGAAAGCGTGGTTGCCTCCACGGCGGCCCACGTGAGGATCATGTTGTTGGACAGGCACGCGAGCAGCATGGTGAACACAAAAAGGCTAAACAGCGCAAAATACTGCTTGGCGCGCTCGGCGGGCATGGAGCCCTCCTCGATATCGGCCTTTACATAGGGCAGCGAGAACAGCCCCGTAAGAAAACCGATAAAGCCGATGAGCAGCACAAAGATGGCGCCCAGCGAATCGAGGTGGAACCACAGGCCAAGAGCGCTCGCGGTTTCGCCGCTCATAAGGACGTCACCGGCCGTCATAATCGACAGCACCAGTACGGCTGCGACGGAGACCAGGTTGAGACCGGCAAATACGTTATAGGACGTATTCTTGGGCAAAAACGCCATGACCAGCGAGAACACCAAAGGAGTCGCGAGCAGGGCGAGAATCAACGTTTCCATGGACTACCCCCTCAGCTCGGACAGGTCGCGCGCATCGAGCGAGTGGGAGTCGTCCCAAATGCGACGCACGACGATGGACATGATGATGACGGCAAAGATGGCGTCGGTGGCGATACCGATCTCGATGATCTCGGGAGCGGTGGGGGCCAAAAGCGCGAGCGTCACGTGGCTGCCGTTTTCCATAAGGCAGTATCCAAAGATCTGCTTCATGATGTTGCGCTGCGAGATGATGCAGGTGAGGCCCACAAAGAAGTGAGCGAAGCTAATGGCGAGCGCAGGCGTTGCGACCTCGGCCGTGGGCAGGCTGATCTGCGTCACGACGGCAAAGCAGATCGCGACCTCCACGGCGATGATGCAAATGGCCCACGCGGGCTTAAGGCCGGCCTTGAGCGATGCGTCGCTCGGCTCGCCCATCTTCTTGTACGCACGGTTGAGGATATAAGGGACCAGGACGACCTTGGTGATAAAGGCAGATCCGGCCCACATAAGCAGCTCCTGCGCACCGGTGGTGGCACCGAGCGTAGCGAGCAGTCCCACGAGCACCAGCGACTGCACCGCATACCAGTTGATGGCATGTTTGATGTTCTTGGAGACGACCACCATGGTGGACGTGACGATCAGAAGGCCGCCAAGGATGTTGACGATCGAATAACCCATGTCGTTCTACCTCCTAACCGATCCAGCTGGCCGAAAGCGGGCCGCTGACGATAACCATGATGATGAGCACGATGAACACGAACGCCATCGCGCGGGGAAGCGGGGCTCCCGCAGCGACCTCGTCGCTCGGCTCGCCGGGCAGGCAATAGCCCATCCACTTAAGGAACCAGGCAAAGGTGGCGACGGTCTCGGCGACCATGATGCACACGAGCACCAGGATCGCGACGTTACCGGCACCCACAGAAAAGCCGCCGGCAATGATCTGGAACTTCGAGAAGAACGTGTTCATGGGCGGCACGCCGGCAATGGCGAGCGCGGCGACACCAAAGCCCACGCCCGAGATCGGGTACTTCTTTACGATGCCGCGAAGCTTGGGCAGCATACGCGTGCCGAGCGTAAAGGAGAACGAACCGGCGATCAGGAAGAACAGGGTCTTGGCGAACGCGTGGTTAAAGATATGGCACACGGCACCGTCAAAGGCCAGCTGGCTGCCAAAGACCGAAAGGCCCAGACCAAAGAACACATAGGAGAGCTGGGCGATCGTGGAGAAGGCCAGCAGACGCTTCATGTCCTTTTGCGGCAGGTACATAAGGAAACCAAAGAGCATGGTGACCATGGCGTCGATAATGGCAACCCAGCCCACGATCTCGGGAATCTCGCCGGCAGAGACGAGTGCACGCGCGAACACGCACACGCCGACCTTGACCATCGAGGCGCCATGCAGGTAGGCCGAAACAGGCGTCGGCGCCTCCATGGCCGAAGGCAGCCACATGTACATGGGGACCTGTGCAGACTTGGCCCAGGCCGCAAACAGCACGAGCAAAAGGACGATAGCCTTGAGCTTGGCGTCGAGGCCGGCAATCGCGGTAATGGCGAAGGTACCGGTATGGGCAAACACGATGGCGGCGCCCAGATACAGGCCGAGCGCACCGATATGCGTAATGATCAGGGCCTTCATGCCGGCCTTCTTGGCCGTAGGCGTCATGTAGTAGCTAATGAGGCCCCAAGAGCACGCACCCGTGATCTCAAAGAACACGAGCTGGCCCAAAAGGGTCGAGCTGTACACGAGGCCGGCCATGGCGCCAATGAAGGTCGCGAGGTACGCGTAGAAGCGACGACGCGGTGCGTCGGGATGCTCACGGTTATTCTCGCTCATATAGGGAATCGAATAGATCACGACAAGCAGGCCGATACCCACAAAGGCGGGCGCGAGCAGCGTGCTCATGCGATCGAAGGTGAATCCCATGACGAGGGTCTGCCCAAACGAGATCAGGGGGACCTGCGTGTCGGGCATGCCAGCGCCGGCGAAATTCGCGGCGAGGGCGATGGTGCAGACCGTCGAGACGGCGGCACCCAAAACGCTGAACCACTTGGCGTACGGACGGGGGAACAGGGCGACGAGCACCGAGGCCACCATCGGGGCCGCAATAGCGACCAAGCCGAGAAGGGACAGACTGACTGCAAATGACATTGTTTCTCCCTTCTCCTACACGCCGACGACCACGAAGACAAACGCCAGCACGGCGATGCCCACGACGGCCCAGGTCTGATTACCGAGCACCTTAAAGCGCGAACGCGAGCAGGAGTTCTCGATCACGCCGCATACGACAAAGTCGATCAGGCACTTCACCAGGAAGATGACTGCACCCAGAACGGCGGCGGCGCCCACGGTCGCGGGCTCGCCCCAGGGGACAAAAATCGCGCAGAACCAGGCGACGAACAGGACCTGCTTCATGGACATGGCGAGCTTGGCCATGGCGAGCGACGGGCCGGAAAGCTCGGCGAGCGGACCTTCCTGGAGCTCCTGCTCGGCCTCGGCCTGATCAAACGGCAGCTTGCCGAGCTCCATGTAGCAGGCGATCGCAAAGGCGATGCCGGCGAGGATCACGGCGACCGGCGCGTCGATGGCGCCCGTCATGACGTGCTGACCCATGGTGGCGATGTCGGTGGAACCGCACACCAGGGCGGCGGCAAACAGCGCCAGCAGCATGGACGGCTCGATGAGCACGCTCATGAGCAGCTCGCGGACGCCGCCGATACCGGCGTAGGCGTTGGACGAATCCACACCGCAGAGGGCGAAGAAGAAGCGGGCGAGCGCCAGGCTGTACATGATGGTGATGGCGTCACCAAAGACCGGGATGGGGCTTTGTGCCGTAAAGAGCGGCAGACCCATCGCGAGCATAAAGGCGACGGCGAAGAACAGCGGCGGCATGATGCGCAGCGCAAAGCTCGCATCCTCGCTCTGGGACTCGGGGCGCGCAAAGAGCTTGGCCAGGTCACGGTAGTCCTGCATGATGCTGGGGCCGCGACGGTTGTGCATCTTGGCGCGGACCACGCGGCCGAGACCGGAGAAGAACGGTGCGACGGCCATAACGACCACGCCCTGCAGAACGGCAAGTACGATGTTGTTCATGCTCTCCCCTCCTTAACCCATTTGCACGGCGAGCACGAGGAACACCACGAGTGCCGCGACGATGTAGCAGATATAGATGCTGTAGTTGCCGCCCTCGAGCTTAGTCGCGAGGTCGGCAAGCTTCTCGACACCCTTATGCGGGGCATCGACGAGAACCTTGTCGGGTACGGGCTCCACAGCCTCGGCCACACCGGTGAGCTTCTGGAAGAAGTGCGCGATGGACCAGCAGACGGCCGTGCAGCGGTCGCGCAGCGTGTAGAGCGGCTGCATAAACCAGGACACCTCGGAGGCAAAGGTCGTGGCCACGACGGGCATATGCTCGTTGGGAGCATAGCCGCATGCCCACGGCTGGGACTTCTGCACCTTGCCGACGGTCTTGAGCTTGCGATAACCGCAGGCAAGGCCGACGAGCACCACGAGCGCAATGGCGATCGCGGGCGTGGAGGTGGCGGCGCCGGAGTACTGGTTCATGAGCTCCATGCCCTCGGTGGCAAACACGCCACCGTACGGATGCAGCACGGACGCGGCGACATCGACCAGCACGGGCGCGATCACGGGAGCGCCAATGCCCAGCACGACGCAGATGGCCGCGAGCAGGCCCTGCGCAAACACCATGGGGGCGGGAACCTCCTTGGCATTGGCCGCGGCCTCGGAGCGGGGCGCGGAGGCAAAGGAGACGCCATAGGCCTTGACGAAGCACGTGACAGCCAGCGCGCCGGTAATAGCAAGCGCGACGGCAGCGAACACGGCCACGATCATGACGGCCTTGTCGCCCTGCATGGCGGCGTTAAACAGCGACTGGTAGGTAAACCACTCGGATACAAAGCCGTTGAAGGGCGGGATGGCCGAGATGGCAAGCGCGCCAATAAGGAAGCAGATGGCCGTTGCCGGCATACGACGGAACAGACCGCCCATCTTCTCCATATTGCGCGTACCCGTGGAGTACAGCAGCGCACCGGCGCCCAAGAACAGCTCGCCCTTAAACATCGCGTGGTTAAACGTGTGGTAGAGGGCGGCCATCAGGGCCAGGACGGCGATGCCAACCGAGTTGAGCGCCATGGCGGCCATGGAGGCGCCGACGCCGAGCAGAATGATGCCGATGTTCTCGACGGAGTGATAGGCCAGCAGGCGCTTGATGTCATGCTCCTGCAGGGCGAAGGCCACGCCGAGGACCGACGAGATCGCACCGAAGACCATGACCATAAGGCCCCACCAGACCTGAACGCCCGAGGCGGAGAGCAGGTCGAGACCAACCTTGAGGATGCCGAAGATACCGATCTTGATCATGCCGCCGGACATGAGGGCCGACACGTTGGACGGCGCCTCGGGATGTGCCTTGGGCAGCCAGCCGTGCAGCGGGATGATACCGGCCTTGGCACCAAAGCCAAAGAAGGCGAGCACGAAGCACACGGATGCGACCGCAGGGCTAAACTGCGTGGCGCGGAAATCCGCAAAGGCAAACGAGCCGCCGGCGAAGTTGGTCATGGTGAGGAAGCTCGCCATGATGAGCACAAAGCCCACGTGCGCGATCACAAAGTAGAGCCAACCGCCATGAATGGAGTTCTCGTTCTCCTCGATCACGACCAGGAAGTACGAGGTCAGCGACATGAGCTCAAAGGCGACCAGGAACCAAAACACGTTGTCGGCGGTGATGACGAGCATCATGGACGCCACGAAGGTGTTAAAGAAGAAGCCGGCACGGCCCTTTTTGCCCGGGTACTCATCAAAGTAGTTGAGACCGTAGATCGAACCGGCAAACGCGAGCACCGAGATGAGCGCCACGAACAGGCCGGACAGCTGATTGAGCAGCAGCTGGAAATGGGCAAACGGGAAGAACACGATGGTGTCGACCGACGTGACATCGCCCAGCACGGCCTGGATACCGGCCACAAACGAAAGCACCGCGGCGACGGCGCCGATAAGGCAGCCGGCGGTCTTGGCGGCGTTATCGGCCTTGATCAGCAGAACCGAGGCGAGCGCACCGATGCACGAGACGGCAAGCGATGCGATAAACAGCGTCATGCTATCCATTGTTTACGCTCCCTTCTGCTTTCTCGGACAGGCCCTGGGCCACAGCGGTAGCGTCGACGGACGGACCGTTTTCGATCGAGCGCAGGCGCTTGGCCTCGTCGAGCTCGCGATCGGCCGCGCCGCCCATGACGGTCAGCGCCTTGGTGGGGCACGCCGCCACACAATGCGGGCCGTCCGGATCGAAGGCGCACAGGTCGCACTTGACAGCGCAGGTGTACTGGCCGGGAGCCCACGTAAGCAGGCTGCTCAGGGACTTAGGATACGAAGGCGTCGGGTCGCACATGCCTGCGACACCGGCGATAGACGTGCCATCGGGATGGATGGCTCCGAAGGGGCACGCGATGGCGCACAGCCTGCACCCGATGCACTCCTGCTCCTTGACGTGGATGCGATCGCCATCGTGCTCGATGGCATTCACCGGGCAAACCTCGGCGCAGGGGGCACCCTCGCAATGGTGGCAGGCAAGGGCGGCCGAAATACCGCCGGTCTTCACGAGCGCCAGGCGCGGCGTATCCTGAAGACCCTGCATCCGGTGGGCGTCGGCACAGGCGGACTGGCATGTTCCGCAGCCGATGCACCTCTCCGGGTTGATGTCGATGAAGCGGTTCATCCCCACTTCCTTTCAAAATAACGGGCCGGGCTCCCGAACGTACGGGACGCCCGGCCCAAAAAGCCAACGAGAACGGGACTACACGATTTGATTCACGTGCGTCTCGTCGTCGAACTTGGCGGCGCCAGGCTCAACGTCCTGGGGAGCGGCGGCGTCCACCAGAGCCTGCTTGAGCTCGGTGTACTGACGCTCTACCTCGCCCTCTGCCCAAACCTGGTCGGCAATGGCGTCGACCTGGCAGGCGGAGAACTTGTCCTCGGGCGTATGCGAGACCGGGTCGACCTTGTGCATGGTCAGCTCGTTGCACTTGCCGATCCACCACTGATAGGTCATATAGACCGTGCCCTTGTTGATGCGATCGCTCACGTCGGCACGGCTGTATACCTGGCCACGACGGCTGTGAATCGAGACGATGTCGCCATTCTTGATGCCGCGCGCCTGGGCGTCCGCGGGATTCATGCGGACAAAGCCGGGCTCGTCGGCAAGCAGTGCCAGCGTCTTGCAGTTGCCGGTCATCGAGCGGCAGCTGTAGTGGCCGACCTCGCGGACGGTGCACAGGATGAGCGGGTACTCATCGTCGGGAAGCTCAGAGGGCGCCTCCCAGTCGTGCGCCATCAGGTTGGCGCGGCCGTCCTTGGTGGTGAACTTGCCACCAGCGAACATGTCGGGCGTACCGTGGTCGTTCACATCGGCGCTCTTGACCGGCCACTGGGCGTAACCGCCCTCGGGAGCCATCTTCTCGTAGGTCGCGCCCACAAAGTTGGGGCACAGGCTAATGCACTCGTTCCAGATCTGCTCGGTGTTGTCGTAGTGCATGGGGTAACCCATGCGCGTAGACAGATCCGCGAAGATCTCCCAGTCGTGACGGCACTCGCCCTTGGGCGGAACGGCCGCGTCAAAGTGCTGGAAGCTACGGTCGGATGCAGTAAAGACACCCTCGTGCTCGCCCCAAGAGGTAGCGGGCAGGATGACGTCGGCGAGCATGGTCGTTTGCGTCATAAAGATGTCCTGGCAAATGAACAGGTCCAGCTCGGAGAGCGTCTTGCGCATACCGGCCGAATCGGGCTCGGTCTGCACCGGGTCCTCGCCGTAGTTGTAGAAGCAGTGCACCTTGCCCTCGTCGACCAGGTGGCCCAGGTCGGTGAGCTTGTAGCCCTCCTCGAGCGGGAGCTTTTCCTCGGGCACGCCCCAAGCCTTGGCAAACTTGGCACGCACTGCCGGGTCGGTGACCTTCTGGTAGCCAGGGTACAGGTTGGGCAGCATACCCATATCGCAGGAGCCCTGGACGTTATTCTGGCCACGCACGGGCGCGAGGCCGGAATTGGGTTTGCCGATCTGGCCGGCAACGCAGGCGATGGAGGCGATGGTGTGCACCGTCTTCAGGTTCTGCTTCTGCTGGCATACGCCCATGCCCCAGCCAATGATGGCAGAGGGCTTCGCCGTGGCGTACATCTCGGCAGCTTGGTGGATCAACGCGGGCTCGACACCCGTGATGTCCTGTACGGATTCGGGAGTGTAGTTCTTGATGGTCTCCCACCACTCGTCAAAGCCGTTCGTGTGCTCGGCGACGAATTCCTTGTCGTAGAGGCCATCGTTGACCAAGCAGTTGGCAAAGGCGTTGAGGAACGCAACGTTGCAACCGTTCTTGATCGGAAGGTAGAGATCGGCGATACGCGCGGTTTCGATATGGCGCGGGTCGGCGACGATGATCTTGCAACCCTTTTCTTTGGCTCGCACGATACGCCTTGCGACGATGGGGTGCGAATCGGCAGGGTTATAGCCGAAGAGGAAAATGCAGCCCGCATCCTCCATACCGGGGATGGAGCATGACATGCAACCTGAACCAACCGTGTCCATCAGACCGAGGACAGTAGGGCCGTGTCAAGTACGGGCGCAGTTGTCTACGCTGTGGGTGCCGATGCACGCACGCGTAAACTTCTGCATGACGTAGTTCGCCTCATTGCCGCCGCCTCGCGAAGAGCCGGTGGTCATGACAGCGTTAGGACCATATTCGTCAATTATGGCCTGCATCTTAGATGCGGTGAAATCCAGCGCCTCGTCCCAGCTTACGCACTCAAGATCCGCGCCCTTAGTGCGGCGGATCATCGGGTGCAGTACGCGAGGAGTCAAGATCTTGGTGTCGTTGATGAAGTCGTAGCCGCTCATGCCCTTAAGGCACAGCTCGCTCTGGTTGGTGATGCCGTTGAGCGGTTCGGTACCCACGACCTGGCCGTTTTGGACCAAGAGGTTAAACTGGCAACCGGCGCCGCAATACGGGCAGATCACTTTATGCTTCTCCATGACACCCTCCTTCCTTTCTCTGCTACCGAATACTCGGTACTTATTTGACAATCATTGGGCCTGTCGCCCGACGCTTACGCCTCGTTTTCGATGGTGGCGCGGGCACGCTCGGCAGTCAGTTCTGCCAGACGCTCCTCGTCCACCAGGGTGAGGCCCTTGGTCGGACACGCCTCGGCACACGCCGGACCGCCGGGACGGTCCACGCACAGGTCGCACTTGAGCACGAAGCTCTTAGTCTGCGAACCCACGCGCACGTCGCCCATCAAGACGGGGACCTGCGTGGTCGCCACGCTCACGGCGCCAAAGGGGCAGGCCATGACGCAGCTCTTGCAGCCGATGCAGTTGTCCTCGTTAACACCGATGCGATGGTTCTTTGGATCAAAGAACAAGGCGCCCGTGGGGCAGGCCTTGGCGCACGGGGCATCCTCGCAGTGATGGCAAGCCACCGGTGCGGAGATCTCGTACGTACGCGTCACGCGCAAGCGCGGCGCGGCGATGTTGCCGGGAATATCGTGTGCCTCGATGCACGCCGCCATACAGGTTTGGCACCCAATGCAGCGTGAGGAATCGGCTACGACTCGTTTATTGCCCATGTTGTTCACTCCCTCCTGAATCCCATGCCAGAGAGACCCTGTCGACGTTGCCCCGGACCGCCCGTGGCCCGGCATCGGCGTATCGAGTGCATGCGGCGAAACAGGCACTTCGATAGAATTCCTCCAACGATATACAGGTTAAATATACGCAGTTGCAGGTGGCAAACTTGAGCATAGGCCCTGCAATACGGGTGTATTGCAGGGGTTTTGGCAGGTTGGAACTATTCTCGGATAGCTATAAAGGTGAGTGTATTACATGCGTACGCCTCAGAGATTTTTACGCGCTCTCGTTTTGGATGTACTACGCTTGTATTCGTGTTTATGGTTATCAACTTGAGTGAAATAAAGTAATCGTTATAAGATGCTCAAGTATCGGCACATGCCGCATTTGACCGACTATATTGCACGCTCATTAAGGGGGCCAGTGATGTCATCGACTCAAAAAAGAGCCATCCTGCAGGTGCGCATTCGCGAGGAAGACAAGCAGCATGCCGAGCATCTCTACGACGCCATGGGCACATCGCTCGCCGAGGCTGTCCGTCTATTTGTCGCGCAGAGCATTTTGATGCGCAAGCTCCCCTTTCAGCCGGTCGCCGTGCGTTCCGAGGACGGCACGGCCGCCTATGGATCGCTCAAAGCATATGGGGACCCCAATCGCCGCTCCGAAGAGCGCAATGCCTGGATTGAGTACCTTGCCACAGAAAGCGACGATTCGATTTTGGGTCCCGAGGAAGTAGATATCCATGAGTAGCACCATCATCGACGAGACCGTCATCCTGCGCTACCTGCTTGACGACGACGAGGTTCTGTCACCGCGCGCCGCCAAGGTCATCGCCACGCGCACCGCTCGCGTCTACCCCGAAATCATCACGCGCGTCGTGGTCACGCTGCGCGACGTCTATAAGGTTCCCCGCGTTGAGATTACTGCGGCCATGAAAAGGCTGCTCGATGACGTCATGGTCGACGAGCCCACCGTTGTCGCCCTTGCCGTCAAACTCTTTGGCAAGACCCATATGGACTTTACCGACTGCCTCCTCGCAGCCCGAACCGCCATCTACAACGATGATGTCGTGAGCTTTGGCAAGCCCATCATCCAAGGCATGATCGATTACCGCCGCAAGCGCCAAACCGCGGCCGACGCTCGCGACCGCGCCGCCGAAGCCCGCAGTCACAGCACCGACTCCACCATCGACAAGCTCCGCCACCGCCCCCGCAGATAAACCCATCCCCACCTAAGTTGCGGTGAAATACAGACTGATTTATGCCTTTAAAGGCCTCAACAGTCCGCATTTCACCGCAACTTATTGAAGGTGGACCGCGAACGATTTCGCTATCGGGATTCGGCGTAGGGTTTTGTTGTCGGAATGCCGTAACCGCGCATCATGGCACCGAACGATTCTACGTCGTAGGTGTCCGAGAGTTTGAAATGAATGATGTTGTGGCCCATGGCGCGAAGGTTCGCGTCGCGCATGAGGGCCGCTCGATACGTTTTTGCCGCCGCCTGCTCGGGATCATTTTGAGCCTCGTCTTCAAACTTGCCTAGCCCATGCAGCTCTGCCAGCGTCCATGAGCCGTCTGACATCTGCCAGCCATAATCTGCTAGATAATAGCCAGCGTTTCCCGGTCGCGTTATCTCAACTTGAAGCTCGGGCGCGACAACCCCAGCGAGAATCATCGCTGCTCTCGCCTCAGACTCGCCGCCATTGTCTGACCTGCCGTCCATATACTCAAAAACGTCAAAAGCACGCGCGATGCCATGCAACCCTCGGCAATTTGCCTGCGCATATGCTCGCAGCTCTTCGCGTTCGACATCGTACTCACGGGCCAAGCCATCGACATAGCCCAGCGCATAGCGAAAGGCGCTCGTTCGGGCGATATCAACAACCGTTCGACATGGATCCGTCAGTGTAAACAGACCTAGCCGCCACACTTCGCCCGCCCGCCAGCGTTTGTATTCAACGAACTCATACGTATCACGCCTTGTAGACCGTGGCAGCAGTACTTGCACTTTATCCAGAAGCGTATACGCCGAGCCGATGCCGTAGAGCAGCGCTGCTGTCGATCCGCAAAACACAGCATCCGGTTCAACGACCGCAATAGCGGATGCCAGCTGAAAGATGCGATCTTCAACCCCAAGATTATTCCAATAGACCGGATCCGCATACACGTGGTTGTAAAGACGAAGCATGAGCTCTTCCTGCATAAGCTCACGCGCACGGCGTTCATCCCAAGGATCAATTGTTATAAGCAGCTGTCCATCTTGATGAATTCCAACGGCCGAGAATAGCATCCTTGCATATGACTGCGGAAAATGTTTGCCTTTATCGAGCATGGCCAACCCCATAACCATCACGGCGGAGAGAATACCATTACGCTATCGCATGCTTCCGTCCGCAGGCCTTGCCAAAAGCTGACCAAAAGCTTGACGCCGCAGGTCAGAGCTTCAAAAAATATTTCCACTCTCGGTAGACGGTCGCTACGACCCTCCCAACGGCATCAAAATCCAACCTTACAAATAGTTGCGGTGAAATACGGACTACATGGGCCATAAAAGCCGAAAAACAGTCCGTATTTCACCGCAACTTAGAAGGGGATGTGGGGTCCCGGCATGTATATGAAAATGGCTCTGGTCCCAAAAGGAATCAGAGCCATTCATCTATCTTATGGAGCGGGCGACGGGAATCGAACCCGCGTCATCAGCTTGGAAGGCTGGGGTTCTACCATTGAACTACGCCCGCAAGATATGGTCGGGACGACAGGATTTGAACCTGCGACATCCTGCTCCCAAAGCAGGCGCGCTACCAAACTGCGCCACGTCCCGAAGGTGTTGAGCAGCTAAGGTCTAAACCTTGCGTGTCCCAAAGCGAAGGAAATTATAGGGGAGACTCCCCGCCTGTGCAAGCATTGATGCCTTAGCTCCTCGAATGTGCGACAAAACGACTATGGAGCAGACCGATCACAAAGGCAACCACGGCAACCGGCGCCCACGCGGCTCCAATGTCCGCAAGCGGCAGTGCATCGAACGGCAGCCACGCGCCCGCAAAGAACGCATCGCGGACCGAGGTGATCACACTCTGCACAGCAACCACGCCGCCGACCCACACCCACACCTGTGGATGAGCGTCGCAAAAGCCGTGCACCAGGCCCATAAGCACCAGCACAATGGCGACGGGATACAAAGCGTTGAGCATGGGTACCGAGAACATAAGGATCACATCGAGGCCCACGTTGGAGAGCACGCACGAAAACGCCGCGAATACAAAGGCGAGGATCGCGAAGGGGCGGCGCATGGCCTCCTCGGAAGCCTCCGCTCCCCCTTCAACCACATACGTCTCGCAGAAGTAGCGCGAGCAGCAGCTGATGAGGCCGATGCACACGTTCATGCAGGCGAGGAAGAAGATGGCGAAGACCACGATCGTGCCGGCAAGGCCAAAGTGCATGGAGGCAGAGCGGGCAAGGATTGCAGCGCCGTTGGTGGCGTCGGGCATCACGGTGCCGAGCTGCATACCGGCAAGTGCCAAGCCGCAATAGATAATGGCCATGAGCACGCCGGCGATCACACCGGAGCGCGAAATCTCGAAGGCCACGCGCTTGTCATCGGTAACGCCCAGCTCGTGGATGGTCTCGGCGATGATAATGCCAAAGGCGAGCGACGCGAGCAGGTCCATGGTCTGGTAGCCGGTCAAAAAGCCCTGCACGGCAGCACCGGCATCATAGGGAGCTTGCGGGACAGCAGCCGGTCCTAGCGGCGAGATCACGGCGGCGCCGACAACGAGCACGATAAGCGCAATGAGCGCAGGGCCCGTAATGCGGCCGAGCACGCGCGTGATGACACCCGGGCGCAGCGTGAGCACAAACGCGACGACGAAGAACCCGATGGCAAACACCAGACGTGCCGTGCCAAGCGAAACGCCCTCGGGTAGCAGCGGCACCAGCATTTCGAACGCCGTAGAGCTTGTGCGCGGAATGGCCAGGCACGGACCGATGGCCAGATAGACCGCCGCAACGAAGAATTCGCCAAACTTAGGATGCACGCGGCCGGCAAGCTCGCGCGCCGTTCCGGCAAGTGCCACGGCGATAAAACCCATGACGGGCAGGCCGATGGCGGCAATCAGAAAGCCGAGCATGGCGACCGGCGTGGCAGAACCAGCCTGCAGCGCCAGCAGCGGCGGAATAATGAGGTTGCCGGCGCCAAAGAGCATCGAGAACAGCGCAATGCCGACGGTAACAACATGGTCGGAGCGCAAACCGCGCGGAGCGGATGAGGCCATATGCACACCTTTCGGGTCGAAACAAAAACGGGACGGGCAAAAACACCCATCCCGCAAGTATAAACGGTCTAGCAGCTTTAGCAGGCTAAATCGCACAGAGCATCGATAGCCGTGTCGACTTCTTCGGTCGTGTTGAAATACCCAAACGAGAAACGGACGACGCCCTGGCGCTCGGTCCCCAGCGCACGGTGCATGAGCGGGGCGCAATGGGCGCCGGGGCGCGTCGCAATCCCCCACCCTTGCATGAGCGCGTCCGAGATCTCGGCAGAGTCGATATCGCCCACGTTGAGCGACACGATCGCCGAGCGCGCGGGTTGGTCAAACGCACCGTAGAGCTTAATCCCCGGAATCTCGCGCACACCGGTAAGGAAGCGATCAGCGAGCGCACGCTCGTGGGAAGCAATCGCCTCGACCCCACCCTGGGCCTCGATAAAGTCGAGACCAGCGGAAAGGCCCGCGATGCCATGGCCGTTGAGCGTACCGGCCTCAAGGCGCGTGGGCCACTCAAGCGGCTGCAGCGGGTCGAAGCTGTGCACGCCCGTGCCGCCCATGGCCCACGGAGACACGTCAATGCCCTCTGCCACGGCCAGACCGCCGGTGCCTTGGGGTCCCATGAGCCCCTTGTGGCCGGTAAAGCACACCACGTCGAGCCCCATGGCCTGCATATCGATATGCGCCGTGCCGGCAGACTGCGAGGCATCGACAATCACAAGCGCGCCGGCCGCATGGGCTATGGCGGCCACGCGCGAAACGTCGACCGCGTTGCCGGTCACATTAGAGGCGTGCGTCACCACCACGGCACGCGTATCGGGCGTGACCAGCCGCTCGAGCTCGTCGTAGTCGAGCAGGCCGTTCGCGTCGCAGCCCGCATGCTCAACGGTCACGCCCTGCTCTGCCGCCAAGCGGTTGAGCGGACGTAGCACCGAGTTGTGCTCAAGCACCGTCGTGACCACGCGGTCGCCGGGGCGCACCACGCCATTGATAACGGTGTTGAGCGCCGCGGTGGAGTTGGGCGTAAAACAAACATGGTCAGCACGCGGGCAGCCCAGCAAGCGCGCAAGCTTGGCGCGGCAGCCGTGGATGGTACGTGCCGCATCGAGCGCACCCGAGGTGGCACCGCGCCCAGCATTGCCGAGCGAGCACATCGCTTGCGTCACGGCATCGATGACCGCCTGCGGCTTGTGCATGGTTGTCGCCGCGTTATCCAGATAGATCATCGCACGACCTCCCACATATCGATCACGGTATAGCCCTCGGTGGGAACGCCCGCCGCGGTAAGCTCACTACGCAGCAGTTCCTCATCGGCAGGCAACGCCTTCCACGCCAAACCGCAGCCGGCAGCGACCTCCCCGGGCACGGGAATCGTTCGCCCGGGAAGGCCGCGCTCGATGCACAGGGACTCGCAACCCATGGCGGCCGCCGTGGTGGGAAACGTGATGACAAGCGCCGGGCGCTTCTCCCTCATGGCAACTCCAACCAATACGCTACGGGCGCACGACGCGCACAGCCTGCTCCATCTTCTCCACGATCACGTACATGTTGGTGACCTCGCCCACCGCAAGCTGGTCTTTAATGCCATAGTGGTCGAGGCAGGTACCGCAGGTGAGAATCTCGACGCCCTGCTCGGCCAGGCCCTTCAGGTCATCGAGCACCGGCGAGCCCTCGACGGTGAGCTTGGCGCCGCCGTTATAGAACAGCATGGTCGCGGGCAGCTCCTCCTGCTGCGTCACGGCAAAGATAAACGCCTTCATGAGCTTGTGGCCCAGCTCGTCGTCGCCGCGACCCATGCAGTCGGTGTAGACGGAAATGACGAGCTTGCCCTTGCCGGCGCTGGCATCACAGAAGGCAGCGCCATCCTGCTCGGGATCGGCCACGGCAACGGTGCCAGAGGTCGCCACGGTCACGTGCCACTCGGCGTCAGAAACCTTCTCGACCGAGGCCGTGCAGCCCTTCTCCTGCGCCATCTTGGAGATGTTCTTGACGGCGGTCTCGTTGTCGACCGAGGTCACCACGGCACCCTCGCCATCGAGCTGCTTCAGGGCTTTGAGCGTCTTGACGACGGGCAGCGGGCAGGCATCGCCCATGGCATTGACTTCAATTTTGGTAGACATAGCAAATTCCTTTCGAAAGAACCGTTCTAGAGAACGGCAAACAGTTACATAAACGTGCGGGCTAGCGAACAACGCGGACGGCAGGACCGCCCGGCACCGCCTCGCACACGCGCCCGACAACGGCCGCGATGCGCCCCTCGGCACGTAAACGGCGCGCAAGCTCATCCACATCGGCAGCAGGCGCCGCAATAAGCAAACCACCCGAAGTCTGCGGATCGTACAGCGCATCCAACATGCCCGGCTCCAGCTCATCGTCAGCCGTCACGCGCGGGCCAAAGAAGTCCTGGTTGCGGTAGGAGCCCGCGGGGATAATGCCCAGACGCGCCATGTCGAGCACCTGGTCAAAGAGCGGCACCGACCCCGACGCAAGCTCAACCTGCACGCCCGAGCCCTCAGCCATCTCACACGCGTGCCCGATCAGGCCAAAGCCCGTGATGTCGGTACAGCCGTGAAGCTCGAGTCCCTCGGCCAGACGAATCGGGGCCTCGTTGAGGGTGCGCATCGAGTCAAACATGGCTGCGGCCTCGTCCTGCTCGATAAGCTCGCCCTTAATGGCCGTGGTGATGATGCCCGAGCCGACCGCCTTGGTCAGCAACAGGGCATCGCCCACGCACGCGCCGCTGTTAACGAGCATGCGATCGAGCGGGACAAAGCCGCTCACGGACAGGCCGTACTTGGGCTCATCGTCGTTGATGGTGTGGCCGCCCGCGATGGAGCAACCCGCCTCGACGCACTTGTCGGCGCCACCCGCCAAAATCTGCCCCGCGACCTCAACGCCCAGGCAATTGGGAATACAGAGAAGATTCATGGCATGGCTCGGACGTCCGCCCATGGCATAAATATCCGACAGCGAGTTGGCCGCGGCGATCTGGCCAAACAGGAACGGGTCGTCGACCATCGGCGGGAAGAAGTCGATGGACTGCACGAGGCCAAGGTTATCGCCAACGCGGAAAACACTCGCATCGTCGGAGGTATCGAACCCCACGAGCAGGTTGTCGTTATGCACATTGGGTAAATCGCCCAGGACCTGGGCGAGGGCTCCGGGAGCCAACTTAGCGGCTCAACCGCTCGCGGCCGTCATGGACGTGAGCTTAATCTGATCGTCAGCCATACGAACCCCCTTCCAACAAATCAACGACTTTTAGTATACGCCCCAGGCACGCTTCCCAAGAGACCGCCGACGGCTCGAACGTCGAAGGCGGCTCCGCAAGCGCCTGCGCGATAGCATCTGCCAGTGCGCGCTCAAACAACGGAAGGTCGGCCGCCACGGGCGTGTCGACATCCGTCATACGCGGCGACGCCACCCACGTCACGGGAGCACCGGGAAGCATCGCCTCCATCCAGGGACGAACGCCGGGCAAATCGGTCGCCACAACTTTGCAGCCGCACGCGAGGGCCTCGATCGTCACGAGCGGCAGACCCTCGTAAAACGAAGGCAGCACAAAGACGTCGGAACTGCGGTAAGCACGCACGAGCCCATCGCTATCCAGGCGCCCCGCCAGCGCCACCGGCACATTCGAGGCCGCAGCCAAGCGCTCGATACGCGCGTACTCGGCATCGTCCCCGCGGCCGCCCACAAGCACCAAGCCAGATGGGCGGACGTCATCGTCAATCGGCAATGACACGGCTCGGACCAGCGACTCGACGCCCTTTTTAAAGCAAATCTTGCCCACGTACACAAGCGATCCCGGCTGCCTCGCCACGCTTGCGTCGCGGCAGAAGACGCGATGGTCGTAGCCCGTCCCAATCACGTGGATGCGATCGGCATCGACGCCGTACACCAGGCCAGTCAGCTCAGCCTGCTCAACATGGAGCGCAAAGACGGCGTCGAGCCGACGAACCGCACGTACGATGCGATCGCGCTCGAGCGCATGTGAACGCAGCTGGCGCAGGTCGGTCGAATGGCACACGGCAACAACCGGCACGCCCCGAACGCACTCGCGTGCCAATGCGGTCACCAGATACAGGTGATGGCAGAGCACCAGATTGGGCCGAAACTCAGCCACCACCCGATCGATTGCAGCAGCAAATGCCCGCTCAAATGCCTTGAGCATCGAAGGCGTCAGGTCACGATAGCGGGTGGACGGATAAGGCATGACATCGGACATACCGCAGATATGAAAGGGCAGCTCAGGGGTGTCGAAGTCGACGGTATAGACGGGTACGCCCGCTGGGATGTCGCCCTGCGTGTCGCCCGGGGCGGCGCCGCAGAGGACGGCGGGCTCGCACCCGGCTGCCAGCTGGGAGCGCACGAGCGCCGAAAGATACGTGCCGCTGCCCGTGCTGTCGGGCTTTTGGGCCGAGATGTTGAGGATGCGCATCAGCAGGGCCCCTTAAACCAGCGCCCGCGCGCGGACAGCAGCACCGATGGCGCCGGCAAAGCGCGCCTGAGGCGAGGTGGTCACGGGTGCGCCCAAAAGCTCGCCCAGACGCTCCACAACGTAGGCGTTCTCGCAGAGGCCACCGGTCAGGTAGTACGGAGCGCCCGCCGCCTGCCCGGCCATAGTGGCCACGCGCGACACGACGCTCTCGATCACACCGCGGGCAATGTTCTCGCGCGGCTCGCCACGGCCGATCAGGCTGATGACCTCGCTTTCGGCAAACACCGTGCACATGCTGCTAATCTTGGTGGGCTCGCCGGAACGCGCCAGGTCGGCCATCTGCTGCTGGGAAATGCCCAGGCGATCGGCCATGATCTCCAAAAGCGCCCCGTACCGGCGGCGCACTTGTCGTTCATGGCAAATTTGGCCACGCGGCCGCCTTTAAGCTGGATGACCTTGGTGTCCTGACCGCCCACGTCGATCACGGTGCCGTGGTCGCCAAACAGGCGCACGGCACCGGTACCGTGGCAGGTGATCTCGGTCACGACCTTGTGCGCATAGGGCACGGCGACACGGCCGTAGCCGGTCGCGATCACGCGAGCATCGTCGGCCGTCACGTCGTAGCCGGCCGCTGCCAGTGCCTCGCGCAGCCGCTCGGAAGCATCGACCGAGGAGAACCCGGTTGGCTGCACGCACGTCCACGCCACCGAACCCTCCCCGTCGACCACAGCAGCCTTAGCCGCCGTAGACCCGATATCGATCCCGATCCCTATCATGGCTCTCTCCCAATCTAAATATCAAAGGTAGCGGCGCGTTCAGGCGCCTTAGCTCTAGGTTTCTCAGGTGCCGGAGATTGCCCCGAAAGAGGAGCGCAGCGTACTTTGGGTACGCAAGCGACGGTTTGAGGAGCAAGATCCGGTGCCTGAGGAAGCTAGAGGGTTTCGATAAAGGCGGCGATGCGAGTCTCGATCTGGCCCATGTCGCCGTTGCTGTAGTCGGACTCGATCTTCATATACGGAATGCCCGCACCCTCGACGGCCTCCTGCATGCGTGCACTCTCCACGTTAAAGGTGTGGCACGCCTGGAGCACGCTCTCCACTACGCCATCGACGTGATACTTCTCGCACATGGCCAGCGTGTTTTCCATACGACCGTCGTTGGGCGTCATGACCGAGCAGTTGATATCCAGATAGCGGTCGGCGATGGCGCGCAGAATGTCGGGAGCCTCCGGGTCGATCATCATGGCCGCCGTGCGCTCGCCCGAGCAGTCGTCCATGCACACGACCACACCGCCGTTGGACTCGATAGTACGGCCGATCTTGTTGATCACGCCGCCCACCGGGCAGCCGGTGATCAGAATGCGCTTGGCGTCTGCCGCGACCGGGCGCTCACCCGCGTCGTAGGTCTCGCGCAGCTTGGCAACCTTTTGCTCCAGCTGCTGCGTATAGGCCTCGATATCAAAGCTGAACGTACCGGCAAACATGGTGCTCATCGGATCGACGCCGCTCATGGCCGCCGGCTGGTTGGCCTGCAGCGCAAACATCTCGAGCTGGGCCGCACGCAAGCGGTTGCGACGACGGACGGCAGCGCGCAGATCATCGTCGGTAATCGCGATGCCGTAGAAGTTCTCGAGCTCCTCCTTGAGCAGGCGGCACTCCTCGTACCAGCCTTCACGCTCGTAGGCGCGATCGCGACCCTGCGGCAGGTGCAGAATGTGCGTACGCTTGAGCTCGTTGAGTAGCTCGTACATCTTCTTCTTGCCGTCGCAGGTGGTCTCACCGATGATCATGTCGCTAAAGTACGTAAACGGGCACTTTTGCGAGTAGGCAAAGCCGTACGTCGACTTGATGAGCGGACAGAGATTTGCCGGCAGCACCTTCTCGGCCTCGGGAATCACCTCGTCGGACGTGCCGCACAGCGCCACGCTCGCAGCCCCCGCGGCATCGATAATCTCGAGCGGCGTGTAGCTGCACAGAAAACCGACCAGGCGATTACCCGCCTGCTTATAATCCTTGACGCGAATAAACGCCGCCTTGCGCTGCTCGTTGAACTCCTCAAACGTGGACGGCAACGGCTGCTCAATATTTTCCGACATATAACTCCTAAACCTTTCAACCAACCAAGGAAACGGCTTTCCCAGGTGCCCGAGGTTGCCGTAAAAGAGGAGCGCCGCGTACTTTGGTACACAAGCGACGGTTTGAACGGCAAGATCGGGTGCCCGGGAAAGCCGCCGGGGCGGATAGTCCTAAATGGTCTCCAAGAAAGCTTCGATCCTGGTTTGTAACTGACCTGCATCCTCGCCAGCGTAGTCGGTCGTGATGTGCATAAACGGAATGCCGACCTCCTCGGCGGCCTTCTCCACGGCAAACGACTCCATCTCGTAGAGCGTGCAGAACTGCAGGGCCACGTCGACGATGCCGTCTACATGCAGGTCCTTGGCCATCTGAACGATGTCCTTCATACGCTGGTCGTTGGGCGTAAAGACGGCGCAGTTGATCTTAAAGTAGCGCTCGGCGATGGCGTCGAGCATCTCGTCGACCGTCTCGCCGGACTCGTCGACCAGGTCCTTGTAGTAGCGCGAGCCCGTGCAGGACTCCTCGCCGACCACAACGCCGCCGGCCTTCTCGATGAGGTTGAACAGTTTCCAGTTGGGCACGGCCATGGGCGTACCGGTGTACAGGATGCGCTTGGTCCCCTTGGGCGTCACGCCCTCGCCGGCCTCGACACGCTGCTCGCACTCAGCCGCCATATCGTTGATGGCTCCGGTCAGACGCGGCGTGTCGTCCATAAAGGCGGCCTGAACGGTCAGCAGGCTGTCGAGACCGCTGATGGGCGCCGGGTCGGCAGCGCGCGTGGCTGCGAGGCGCTGCAGGGCGCGACGCTTCTCATTGACGGCGTGGATGGCGGCCTTCAGACGCTCGGGCGTAATCTTGACGCCACACTCTTCCTCGATCTTGTCGGCGAGCTTCTTGACCTCGGCCTTCCAGGTCACGAGCGTCGACTCGTCGTGTACGTTGGGAATATCCATGACGTACATGTTCTTTTGCGTGGCAAAAAACTCGTAGGCTTTCTTCTTGCCGTCGCAGGTGTTCTCGCCTACCACCAAGTCACTCGACTCAATGTAGGGGCAGACCTCGCCCAGCTTAAAGCCGGCAAAGCTCTTGATAAGCGGACAGGTGTTGCGCGGCAGGTGCTCCTCGACCTTATCGGTTGCCCAATCGGCACCAGAGCATAGACCCACGGGGATACCGTCGCAGGCAAGTACGATCTCCTCGGGCACGTAGACGCAGAACGAGCCGACGATCTTGGTGGCCTCGCCGGCCTCCTTCTTGTCGAGCATCTCCTTAATACGGCCGCTGTGGATGTTGGTGGCGACAAAATCCAGGTAGGACGTGGACTTGGGGCGATTGTTCTGCGTCAGGAACATATCGCCGTACATCTGGCCCACGGCGCCCAGCAGCATGTCGTGGTCGGCAAGATTCATGCCGAGGCTCTCCCACATCGGATGGAAATCAAATTCTTCAGCCATGACGGTTCCCCTCTCGAATCAAAAATGAATAGCTACGGTATTGCTGCACGGTGGGTGGCGAAAACCCGACCGCGCCTAAACCCGGAATTTTGGGGAACCTGCTTTGCAGCTGATTATTTAGTTGTGCGTCGTCTCTCCCGGAGCCGTGAACATACCTGCTCATATGCGGCTCCGAGCCATATATAGGGCACGCGCGGCAACGCGGCGAATGTATGTCATCTGCGGCATGTGCGCACCCTCCTTTACAAGTTAAGGTCAACTATATCAACGGTCGTCGACCATGCGAACACCGTTGACATTCGTACGACAGCCTCGTGTGCCGTCGTTTAATAAATAATTATCTTAATTGATAAGAGTTTGCCATCCCTCATTCGGCGCGCGGCAAGACAAAGCCGCCGAGGCTTATATCCCCGACGGCATTACCCGGCGTTATCGACAAACCAAGTGGATTCTACTCGCATCGAAGTGCATGCGCAGCGTCTCGCCTGCTTGCGGCAGCTCGTCGACAGGCACGCCCACCTTGTTGACCTTCCACTGCAGACGCGTGGGCGCATCAGCGCGCGGCACGTCCAGCAGCACCAGGCGCTCAAAACGCGAATCGCTCACGCGGGCCACGTGCAAATCATAGCTGTTGCGTCCCCGCTCCGCGCGATTGTCAACATGGAAGTAGCTTGCGCGAATGCCCAGGTACGCTGCATTATCGGGAACCTCGCGACCCACATTAAAGGTCATGCCCCAGTCGAGGGCCTCAACTTCTTCGTCGCCGATCTTGCGCGCCCGGCTTGTGTTCTTGCAGCCCGTCAGGCGCAGTGCCGCCAGCGTCTGCGGACGGCGGACCACGTCCTCGACGGAGCCGATCTCCTCAACATGCCCGTCGTGCATCACGCAGATGCGCCCGCACAGGCGGCACGCTTCGTCGATGTCGTGGCTCACGTAGAGCACGGTGCGGTTGCATACATCGAACAGGTCGAGCATGTTCTGTTCGAGGGCGCTCTTAAGATAGGAATCGAGCGCGCTCATGGGCTCGTCAAACATAAAAATGCCCGGGTGCGCCGCCACCATGCGGGCCAGCGCCACGCGTTGTTGCTGACCTCCCGAGAGTCGCGCGGGATAGCGGTCGGCACAATCGGCCAGACCGAAAATGCCCAGATAGCGCTCAGCGAGCTTTTGGCGCGCTGCGGCGTCGCCCACGTCCTTTACACCGGCACATACGTTATCGGCCACCGTCATGTTGGGAAACAGCTGATAGTTTTGGAACAGCAGGGCGCATTTTCGCTTCTGGGGCGACAGGTTGATGCCCGCCGCCGAGTCAAAAAAGGTCACGCCGTTGACGACGATCTTGCCCTTGTCGGGCGTCTCCACGCCGGCGATACAGCGCAAGGTGCAGCTCTTGCCGCATCCGGAGGCGCCGAGCAGCGCCACACGCTCCTCGCCGGCATCGAGCTGCATATCGAGCATAAACCCGGGATAGCGCTTTTTGATATCCAGAACGAGCGACATGGCCTATCGACCTCCCTGCAAAGCGGCATCGTCGCACATGAGCTCGGCCAGCGCCTCGCGATCGATACGCAAGGCATCGCCGCCCGCCGGGTCGAGCGAATCGCCCTGTCCGGCGCGATCTTTGGCCTGTTTGCGCTCCACACGGGAAAGACCCCGCTCGCGATACTTTTGCGAATGAGCGGTGTACATGTTGATGAACAGGATAACTATGAAACTAAACACGATCACGACAGCAACCCAAAAGAGCGCCACCGACGTGTTGCCGCCCATCCACTCAAAGTAGATGGCGATGGGAATGGTCTGCGTAATACCGGCGTAGTTGCCCGCAAAGAACAGGGTGCAGCCAAACTCGCCCATCGCGCGGGCAAAGGCGAGCACCGTGCCGGCAGCGATGGAGGGCCAGCCGAGCGGCATCATGAGCTTGGCAAAGATGCGACGTTCGGACCATCCCAGGGTTCGCGCGGCGTCGAGCATCTGTGTGTCAAGGCTCTCAAAAGCACCGAGTGCCGTACGGTAGACCAGGGGAAACGATACCACCACAGCAGATATCACCGCCGCCGGCCACGTAAAGACGATCGAGACGCCGTGCGCGATGAGCCACTGGCCCACCCCGGTCGAGCGTCCAAACAGCATAAGCAGCAAAAAGCCGCAGACCGTGGGCGGCAGCACCATGGGAATCGTAAAGACCGAGTCGAGCAGGCCCTTGATGCGACTCGAGGTACCCATAGTCTTCCACGCGGCGAACAGGCCCAGCGCAAAGGAGATCAGCAGGGCAAGGCCGCTCGTTTTAATGGACACCCAAAGCGGGCGATAGTCGATGTCGCCCAAAAAGGAGGCCAGAGAGGTCAAGGGCCCCTGCTCATCCCGCAACACGACAGACGATGCTTCTACCATTTGAGCGTTATCAATCCAACGCGCGCCGCCCTTGGCATCACCCGAGGCGGATGCAATCACCACATAGCGGTCCCCATCCGCATCGCGCTCGTCAAAGCCATAGGTATACCCACCGGCATCAAACGTTGTTTCCGTCGTGACATACCAAGGAAGATCAATGTCCCCTAGCTGCGCGCCTCCCATGCAGTTTGCGCTGTCGAGCTCACAGACGAGAGCCTTGAGACCCGATACGCACTCGTTGTCCTGCGGATCCAATCCATACTTCTCGACCGCCTTGGGCGATATCCACATCACAACGCGATCGGCAGCAGGCGCCACTACAAGGTTCACGTCCTCGTCAATGGGAAACCGGTAGCCCTCAGGCTGACCCTCCATGGCACGAGCGGTCCCCTTGGCCAACCGCTCAAAACCCTCAATCCCATAGGAAAGCCCATGAGCGGTCGCAGCAACCTGGGCCCCGTCCTCAGCGTCCCCAGCAAACGCAAATCCCGGCACCCAGCAAAGCGCGAAGGTCAAAGCACAGGCGACAAGCATGCGGAATCGATTAAGCACGAAAAGCTCCAAGCGAATACAAGGGCGGAGTGAAACACAAAACGATGGAATTATCGCGCCAAGCCGCACTACTCGGAAAGCTCGAAGCCGTACTTAGCCCAAATCTTCTGAGCCTTCTTGTTGGTCAGACAGAAGTCGATAAAGGCCTTGGCCTCGTTGGCGTGCTCGGAGCTCTCGGCAACGGCACCCGGGTACACGATGGGTTTGTGCGAATCCTCGGGGCACACAAAGGCCTCCTCGATGCCGTCGTAGCGGAAGATATCGGAGCTGTAGACAAAACCGGCCACGCAGTCGCCTGTGGACACATAGGCGGCGGCGGTGCCAACTTTGTCGGCCAGCGCTACCTTGTCGGCGATCTGGGGAGCATACTCGCCGTCGTCGCCCTCGGTGCCGGTGTAGAGGCCCACGGAAGCCAGCGCCTGGTTGGCGTACTTGCCGGCTGGGACGGTCTTAGCGTCGCCGATGGCGATCTTGCCGTCCAGATTCGCGACGTCGGCGATGGCCTCGATCTTGGTGTCGGAGCCCTCAGCGCGAATGATCACGAGGTCGTTGACGAACATATCCTCACGGGTGTCGGTGTCGACGAGCTCGGCGGTCTCAGCGTCATCCATGGTGCCCTTGGAAGCGGTAATGAGCACATCGACCGTGGCGCCGGCGCGCATCTGTTCGACGAGGTCGCCGGAGGCCTTAAACTGCGTGTCGGCAAAGGTGGTGCCGGTCTGGTCGGTGTAGAGCTCCTGAACCTCGGGCAGAGCCTTCTCGAGCGAGTTGGCAGCAAAGACCTGAAGCTCGACAGTCTTCTTCTTAGAGGAAGACTTGGCGGAGCCGGCAGCGGAACCAGCCGGCTCAGACGTCTCATTGCCGGAGCAGCCGGTAAGGCCAAGGCCGGCAGCGGCGACAGCAGAAAGCGAGACGAATCCGCGGCGAGAAACCATATCGAACATGTTCAACCCTTTCGGACCTTGTGCCCGGGCACCCCACCGCGGGCTTTATTCTGTTATTAGGTTATACTTACTTGAGAATAATGTTTGTGATAAATAACTCTCACATGGGACTTTTCTTTTACCGATAACCACGAAACGGCCTGCACTGTCGCTGTATAAAAAAGGCGGAGCAGCCCATAAGGTCACTCCGCCGCAGGTAGTGCGCTTATTTGGCGTGCCCGCCGCCCGCCGTCATTTGGGCCGCATGCTCCAACTGGTCGCTCACGGCCTCCCAACTTTCGCGGGCCGCTTTCGTGGATCCCGGAAAATTGATGACAAGCGTATGCCCACGCTGCATGCACACGGCGCGCGAGAGCATGGCGCGGCGCGTCTTGGTCATGGAGTAGGCACGAATTGCCTCGGCAATACCCGGCACATCGCGGTCGCAGACGGCACGCGTCGCCTCGGGTGTCACGTCGCGCATCGAAAGCCCCGTGCCGCCGCAGGTGAGCACGACATTGGCGTGGCACTCATCGGCGGCTTCCGCAATGGCATCACCGATCTCACTGACGTCGTCACGCACGACCACATGCGAGGCGACCGTCCAGCCCTGCGCCACGATGAGTTCCTCGAGTGCAGCACCCGCCTCGTCCTGGGCGAGGTCACGCGTATCCGAGCACGTCACGATCGAAATCTTCAACTCCATACCATTCCTCCTATAGCACCGTGCCCTCGGGCAGGTCGACACGCACGACATCCACGACATCGCCCGCCGCAAGGTCACACGGTCCTTCGTCAATACGCAGCAGGCAGTTGGCCCGTTGCATCGTGCCGAGCAGCGCCGAATTCTGCGTCTTGGCCTCGGTCACCAACAACTCACCGGTCTCGGGGTCGCGCAAAACCGTGGCGCGATCGAAGAAGCGGCGATGCTGTCGCTTTTTCACGCTATGCGCGAGCGTCGCCTGCTGCACGGGACGCGCACCCTCGGCAAAGCCGCGCATCTTGCGAATCGCCGGGCGGGCGAGCATCTCAAAGCCTACATACGCCGCGGCCGGATTGCCTGAAAGCCCCAGGTAGGGCTTACCCCCAAGCAGGCCAAACGTGATGGCCTTGCCCGGACGCATCGAGATGCGATCGAACAGCACCTCGCCCTCGCGCCGGACGAGCGCCGTCACGTAGTCATAGTCGCCAGCCGAGGCACCACCGCTCGTAATGACAAAATCGCACTCCTGCGCGGCACGATGCACAAGCGCGGCAATCGCCTGCTCATCATCGGGAGCGATGCCAAAGAACACCGGGTCTGCCCCGGCATCGAGTGCCTCGGCCATTAATGCCGAGGAGTTGGAATCGCGAATCTGCCCGCGCGCCGGCAGCTCACTCGGCGCGACCAGTTCCGTCCCCAGCGAGATAATGCCCACGCGCGGGGCGGCGTGCACCTTCACGCTCGCATACCCGGCGCTCGCCAGCAGGCCGGCGCCCGCCGGGGCCACAACCTCGCCGGCGCGCATCACGACGTCGCCGGCATGGGCCTCCTCGGCGGCGGAGCGAACGTTTTCCCCCACCTTGGCAGGCATCGAGAAGCTCACGTGCGAGCCCTCGTTGCCGTCGCCGTCAAGCACCTCTACGATCTCATACTTCACCACGGCATCCGCACCCTCGGGCACCGGCGCGCCCGTCATGATGCGGACCGTCTCACCCGGGGCAAGGGCGCCATCGAACACATGGCCCGCGGCCTCGTGTCCGATAACGTCGAGCGTCACCGGCGCCTCGCCAGACGCCTGCGCCAAGTCCGCCGAGCGCACGGCGTATCCGTCCATAGCGCTGTTGGCAAACGGCGAGATATCGATATCGGCCACCGCGTCCTCGGCCAAGGGAAGGCCGGCGGCCTGCCACGCGGGAATCTCGACAACTTCCGTCATTTGCACCTGCGAAAGGACAATCGCTTGGGCGTCCTCCAGCAGCATGAGTTCCTCTGCCACATGTACCTCTTTAATCCGCGGCGCACATCACGGGCGCCGATTCATTATGTTTATCTCAGTATAATCCCCCGCTGCACGACGGCGACATGACCCACGTTCTCGAATACATCTGTTGGCCGCAAGCCGCGAAACAGAAACAAAACCAACCTGCCGGTTTGTCACGTTTGACACGTTCTATAATGCTTGCGTTGCAACCTAAAAGAGGAACGTATGGCTTTTACCGACAAACCCGAAAGCGCAAACGAGGCGCAGGATCATTCCCAACCGTTCGACGACGGCGGTCTTTTCTCCCTTAACGACGTCATCACGGCTGGCAGGCATCAACTTACCCGCTCCGAACAGCTCTTGGCTGCCGACACGCGCCGCAATGCCCGCAACATGCTCGCGAGCGCCAAGCTGCTCGCACTCGTAGTTATCGTCTCACTCGCCATGGGCGTTGCCGCTTGGGCGTTTTTGGCCTCGCTTAATATCGCGACCGATTATCGCGAGCACCATGCATGGGTGTTCGCCCTGCTCCCCATCGTGGGCATGGCCACCGCGTGGGTCTACAAGAACCACGGTCTCGCCGCCAAGCGTGGCAACAACCTGGTCATTGACTCCGCCCTGGGCACACGCCTCATTCATATGCGCATGGCCGTCCTCACCTTCGTCTGCTCCACGCTCACGCACCTAACGGGCGGATCGGCCGGTCGCGAGGGAGCCGCGGTGCAGATTGGCGGCACCATCGCCAGCAACATCTCGAACCTCGCCCACCTCAAAAAGCATGACCACCACGACCTCATGCTCGCCGGCATCTCGTCGGCCTTTGGCGCCGTATTCGGCTCGCCCCTTGCCGGAGCTTTCTTTGGCATGGAGATGTGCTTTATCGGCAAGATCGACTACACAGCGGGCATCTACTGCCTGGTCGCATCGTTTACCGGCTACTTTACGTCACTCGCCCTAGGTACCGAGTATGAGACGAATGTTATCGCCAGCGTCCCCGACATGACGCCGCGGACGGTTGCCATCGTTGTTATCAGCGCCATCATCTTTGGTCTCACCGCGCGCCTCTTTGCCTGGTCGGTTCGAACCGTCAAAAACCTGTACGGTCGCTTTATCACCAATTACCTCATTCGCGCACTCATAGGCGCACTCGTGGTTTTGGCCGCCTATGCCCTCCTCGACGCCTGGGACTACGCCGGCCTTTCCACGTGGCTTTCCGGCGCCGGTTTTGCCGGCAACACCACCCTGGCGGACGCAGCCATCAAGTTGGTCGTCACAGCGCTCACCCTGGGCGCCGGCTTCCAAGGCGGCGAGGTCACGCCCCTGTTTGGCATCGGTGCAGCACTCGGTGGCTGGATCGGATGCCTTACCGGGCTCGACCCGAGCTTTGTGGCGGCCCTCGGCATGCTCGGTGTGTTCTGCGCCGGCCTCAACGTGCCCATCACCACCTGTATGATGGCCATCGACCTGTTCCACGGAACGGCCGCGGGCTTCTTCGTGATCGTTTCGTTTATTAGCTATCTCGTCGGCGGCCACCGCGGCGTATATCCCGCGCAGCGTATTGTCTCGCCTAAACGCCGTTCGCTTATTGTGGACGAGGGCCACACGGTGGCAGAGGCTATCGAGCGCCACAACGACCTGATAGAGTAGACGTTAGTATTCGCCGTGCAGCCACAATCGGGGGCAATTTGACCTGAGCGCGACCGCACCGTCACGTCATACGCCGGGAGTCGCCCCATGCACGCAACTGATTTTGGTCGCACGCTCATCATCGCCAATCCTGCCGCCCAGTCGGGCGCCGCGCACGAGGTTGCCGAGCGCCTGCAGCGCTTTTTGGATATGACCGCGCGCACATCCCAGTTTGACCTGGTGCTGACCGAGTGCATGGGACATGCCAAGGTACTCGCCACACAGGCCCAGGGCTACCGCACGGTTATCGCACTCGGCGGCGACGGCGTGATCCACGAGGTCGTCAATGGCTTGATGGCGCAAGAAGAGGCGATTCGGCCGGCGCTTGCCGTCCTGCCCGTAGGCTCCGGCAACGATTTTGCCCAAACGCTCGGTATCGACGATTTCTCCGGCAAAGATTTTGGCGCGCTGCTCACCTGCGAGCTGCAGCACCAGGATATCGGACGCATTCGCTCATGGAACCCCGCAAGCGGTAGCGGCGAGGCGATCGTCGAGTACTACGACCAGACGCTCTCCGTCGGTATCGATGCCGCCATCGGCCTGGGCACCACCGAGCTGCGCAAAAAGACCGGCTTGACGGGAGCTCCGCTCTACACCCTCTCGGGACTTGAGCAGTTTGGTCTGCGCTATCGCAACTACCCCATGACCATCAGCTTTGATGGCGCGCCCGCCGAACGCGTACGCGCGATTATTATGGCCATCCAGCTGGGCCCCACGTACGGCTCGGGCTATCGCATCTGCCCCGATGCCGACCCCCGCGACGGCATCCTCGACGTCTGCTACGCCTGCAGCCCCATCCCTCGCGCGGTCGCCCTGCCTATGTTTCTTTCGGCCAAGGACGGCCACCATACCAAGTTACCGCCGGTTCGCATGCGCCGCTGCCGCCATGCCGAGCTCACCTTTGAGGAACCCGACTACCCCATCCAGGCCGACGGCGAGCCCATCGTCGCCTCGCGCATCGAGGTGGACATCCTCGCAGGGGCCCTCCACGTCTGGCATCCAACCCGCTAACCCCACCTGTGTTGCGGTGAAATAGGGACTGTTATGCAGGTAAAGCCGCAAAACAGTCCCTATTTCACCGCAACTTATGAGGAAGCTATTCGTCGCTGCACGGCCTGCGACGGTTGGCCTTTTTAATGGCGTTGAAGTGCTTGTCATTGAGCCTGCGCTGGCGAGAGCGCCGAGGCACCTTGGTCTTTACGCGTCGGCGCGGTGGACGCCCGCGACGCTCAAGCTCAGCGCGCAGCTTACGCAAGCAGCTGCTACGGTTTTGGAACTGACTGCGGCTCTCACGCGCCGTCACGGTAATCCCCGAAGGGATATGTCTCATGCGTACCGCCGAGTCCGTCGTGTTCACGCCCTGTCCGCCCGGACCCGTCGCGCGAAACACCTGCACCTCACAATCGCGTGCCAACTCCTCGACCGACTTCTCGGCATAGCGCGCATACTCGCGCCATCCCATCGTGTTCTCATCCATATCAACACCTCCCCTCATACAAAAAATGTGACAAAGGGACTGTCCCTTTGTCACATCGCATACCAATCGCTTGTGTTGCGCGCTTAGGCGAAGGTGATCTCGCCGTTCTCACAGTCCATATCGGCAATACGGGCCAGGCTCTCAACGCGGAAGCCGCGCTCGCGGAGCTTATCGCCACCACCCTGGAAACCCTTCTCCACCGCGATGCCAATACCGGACACCTCGGCACCCGCAACCTCGCAGATCTTGATAAGACCCTCGAGCGCGCAGCCGTTGGCCAAAAAGTCGTCGATGATCAGAATCTTGTCGCCCTCGGACAGGAAGCGCTTGCCCACGATGACCGGGTACTCCTTCTGCTTGGTAAAGGAGTAGATGGTCGTGGCATACTGTTCGCCGTCAAGGTTGATGGACTGCGCCTTCTTGGCAAAGACCACCGGCACGCCGCCAAAATGCTGAGCCGCTATGCAAGCCATGCCAATGCCCGAAGCCTCAATCGTCAGGATCTTGTTGATCTCGACATCCTTGAACAGACGGGCCCACTCAGCGCCCATGTGGTCGAACAGCTCAACGTCGCACTGGTGGTTGAGGAAGGCATCGACCTTAAGGACGTTACCGGCCTTTACGATGCCGTCACGGCGAATACGATCCTCAAGCTCCTGCATGGCGCAACCCCTTCTCGCGGCAACGATACCGCGCGATTAATAAACGTTGTTCGATAGTCTACCACGGACCGGCCCCCGCCCGCCCCACAAGCCCCTGCGCACCATAAAGCCGCAAGACCAGTCGATAGGCCCGATTCATGGCAAGCCTGCCCCCACAAGTTAATGGCGGGCGCGCATCTTCACCAAACGCACCATGGCGAGCGCAAAGCCCACAGCGGCCACAGCCATGAGCACGTAGAACACCGAGCGAAAGCCGAACAGGAACACATCTGGACGGCCGGCAACAAAGCTGGTCACGGCCTCGCCCATCGCCACGCTCATCTGCCCATACAGGATATTCGACGCCACCGTAATGCCGAGTGCCATGCCAGCATAGCGCGCCAGGCTACCCAGGCTGCCCGCAAAGCCAAGTGCTTCGCGCGGAGCCGAGCCCATATACAGCGAGTTATTGGGGCTCTGAAAAATCGACGTACCGCACGACATAAACGCGACGCAGCAC
This sequence comes from Collinsella sp., assembly GCA_048187355.1. Classification (GTDB taxonomy): domain Bacteria; phylum Actinomycetota; class Coriobacteriia; order Coriobacteriales; family Coriobacteriaceae; genus Collinsella. The sequence goes on along the minus strand of DBEZDO010000051.1, from coordinate 14,908 downwards.
ACGATCACAGGAATAGAAGAGCGCTCGTCGAGCGTGCTTACCGCAAAGAGGCCGCACACGTACACGCCCAGGCCGACCGCCGTGGGGCCCTCGCAGCCAACTCGGTCCGAAACCGTACCCGAAAGCGGGCCGATAAAGGCATTCACCATCGGTAGCGCCAAAAAGAGTAGTCCGGAGATGTCGGAACCAAAGCCATGGGCGTCCTGAAAATAGAACGGCAGGATAAACTCGGATGCGCCAATACCAACAAACACGATGAGCATGCAGGCAAGGTTGATAGTGAAGGCCGGATTTGCAAAGCAGCGGCGAGCAGCCTCAATCAGGGACATGGGGCACTCACCAGCCTCCGGCTTAACATGCGGCAGCGTGTAGAGCCCCACGATAAACGAGATGACGCCAATGGGCAGATTGATGAGGAAGATGCTCTCCCAGGGAAAGCTTGCCACCAGCATGCCGCCGAGCACGGGGCCACACATCATGCCGAGGGCTACGAAGGTCGCAAGAATACCCATGGCACGACCGCGCTCGCGCGCCGGAAACGACTCGGTGATGATACCCATGTTGTTAGCCATGGCCGCCGCGCAACCGACGCCCTGCACAATACGTGCCAGAATAAGAACTTCGAGCGAGGCCGAAAGGCCGCACAGCAGCGAGCCGGCCGTAAAGACGATGACGCCCAGCTGGAATACGCCCACCTTACCGCGCACGTCACCCAAGCGGCCAAACGGCAGCATAGCCACGCACGTCGCAAGCAGGTACACCGAGCTCACCAGCTGGATGCGGTCGAGGCCTACGCCCAACTCCTTTTGCATCACGGGCAGCGCCACGGTCACGACGGTCGAATCAAGACACACCATAAACGTCATGATGAGTACCGTAAACAGAATCGCCCATTTGTTCTTGCCATGGGTGTCGCCCTCAAGCGCAATGTGCTCACGACGCAGCTGCTCTGCGGTTTTCTCCATATCCATCCTTTCGAGTGGCGCAACGCAAAAACGGGGCCCCGATCGCCTGCAAACAGTCGCGATTGGGGTCCCGCCTACGGAATCGGAACGAAAGGTCGCCGAAGCTTTCTGCCAGGATCGGCGCCCTGTGCGAACGCTAGCCTAGCACTGCTCGAGCGCCTGCTCAAGGTCGGCAATCAGATCGGCCGTGTCTTCGAGACCGCACGACAGGCGTACCATGTCTGCGGAGATGCCGCAAGCGATAAGCTCTTCATCGTTCATCTGGCGGTGCGTAGCGTTAGCGGGATGCAGGCAGCAGGTGCGGGCGTCTGCCACATGCGTGGCGATCTGAGCGAGCTTGAGGCTCTTCATAAACGTCTCGGCCGCCGCGCGACCACCGTTAAAGCCAAAGCTCACAACGCCGCAGGTACCGTTGGGCATGTACTTCTGAGCCATGTCATAGTACTTATCGCCCTCCAGGCCCGGATAGCTCACGAATCGCACCTTGGAATGGCTCTGCAGGAACTTGGCAACGGCCAGGCCGTTCTCGCAATGACGCGGCATGCGCACATGCAGGCTCTCGAGCGAGCTATTCAGGAAAAACGCTGCTTGCGGGTTCTGCATGGGACCAAGGTCGCGCATGAGCTGAGCGGTGGCCTTGGTAATGAAGGCGCCCTCGCGGCCGAACTTCTCGGCATAGGTCACGCCGTGGTAGCTCTCGTCGGGCGTGGTGAGACCCGGGAACTTGTCCGCATGGGCCATCCAGTCAAACTGGCCGTGGTCGACGATAACGCCGCCCAGGTAGGCAGCATGTCCATCCATGTACTTGGTGGTGGAGTGCGTAACGATGTCGGCGCCCCACTCAAAGGGACGGCACATCACGGGCGTCGGGAAGGTGTTGTCGACCATCAGAGGCACGCCGTGGTCATGCGCGGCCTTGGCAAAGCGCTCAATATCGAGCACGGCAAGGGCGGGGTTGGCGATCGTCTCGCCAAAGACGAGCTTGGTATTGGGCTCAAAGGCTGCCTCGAGCTCCTCGTCGGTGCAGTCGGGGGCAACGAACGTGCAGGTCAAACCCATGCGCTCCATGGTATGGGCGAGCAGGTTATAGGTACCGCCGTAGATGGCAGAGCTCGCGACCACGTGATCGCCGGCACCGGCAACGTTAAAGATCGCGAGGAAGTTCGCAGCCATACCCGAGCTCGTGAGCATAGCGGCAGTGCCGCCCTCCATCTCGCAGATCTTGGCGGCAACCAGATCGCACGTGGGGTTCTGTAGACGGCTGTAGAAGTAACCCGACTCCTCCAGGTCAAACAGCTTGCCCATGTGCTCGGACGTGTCGTACTTCCACGTGGTGGACTGGTAGATGGGCACCTGGCGCGGCTCCGCGTCGCCCGGGCGATAGCCGCCCTGAACACATGTGGTACCGATAGTCTGCTCGCTCATATCTAGCTCCCTTGCCTGGGTTACGTTTTATTCGGTTCACGATACCGCTACCCTGCACCCCTCTCAACCCATCCCCAAGGTAGGTTATGAGACAAATGCATCAAGGGTGTTTGTCTCAACCTTAGGCATTTGTTCGATAGATAGAAATGAGGCATAGATGGAGCTCTCGATGGTTACATGTACCGGCACGGGTACCATAGGCGGGTACACCGTGACCAAGGAGACAACGATGAAGCAAATCGATACGGCCCAGCTCGATATCGCCGCCTGTCAGGCACAGGCTGCCGAATACCACGCCCGTGGTTTTAACTGCGCACAGGCCGTCGCCTGCACGCTCGCGCCCGCCGTCGGGCTCGACCCCCAGGTCGCCTTTACCCTCACCGAGGGCTTTGGCGCCGGCATGGGCGGCATGACCGAAACCTGCGGCGCCATCTCGGGTGCCGTGGCCATCATTGGCTTTGTAATGAGCGACGGCATGGAAAACCCCAAGACCAAGGGCCTGACCTACAAGCTGTCCCGCGAAATCGCCAAGCGTTTTGGCGAGAAGAACACGACGACCGTCTGCGGCACGCTCAAGGGCATCGGATCGGATAAGGGCCCGCTCCGCAGCTGCCCCGGCTGCATCGACGATGCCGCCGAAATCGCCTGCGATGTGCTAAAGCAGCTCGCCGAGTAAACGGCAGCAACAGAAAAACGACGGCCGGTGCGCTTGGGATACACCCAAAAGCACGCCGGCCGTCGCCGTTAGAACTCGGCAAACTCGGGGGCACCGACCTCAATCTCCTCGCGCCCCGCCATAAGCTCACGCATCTTAGCGCAAAACGGCTCCTGCTCCCCCGCTTTAAACACTAAATGAATCGTCACGGCATCCGCGTAATCGGTATCCAAGACCTTGGCGCCCGAATCCTGCGCCAAACGAAGCACTTGCTCATACTGCGGATAGGCCACATGCACGTCAACCGGCACGACACTCGTCATCTCGACGATCTGACCGGCCTCCTGAGCTGCGGCCACCGCCGCCTGCGTCGCCGCGGTATAAGCGCGCACCAAGCCACCAGGCCCCAACAGCGTGCCACCAAAATAGCGCGTCACCACGCAGCAAACATTTTTGAGCCCCGCGCCGCGCAGCACCTCGAGCGTCGGCATACCGCTCGTGTGGCTCGGCTCACCGTCATCGCTCTGGCGCTCGCGCCCATCGACCAAAATCCACGCAGGAACATTATGCCGAGCGTCGTAATGGCGCTTGCGAACCATCTCGATAAAGGCATTCGCCTCGTCCTCGGACTCAATATGGACCAGCTGGGCAATAAACCGACTCTTGCGATCGACAAACTCACCCGTAGCCTCAATATTCGATTGCAGAGTATAATAGCTGTCCAACAAAGCCCCTCAAACACAAGCCAAGCAATAAACAGCCTCAATAATACGGCAAAGGGTGTACCGTTGCCCTCGCCAACAAGAACGGAAACACCAATGATGCCGTCACCAACAGCGAGACGGCGTCAGCTGAGTCGATTTGGCCCGAAAGAGGAGGGAGCACGCCCTATGGCGGCGACCGACGAATGAGCGCCAAATCGGCCAGCCGACGCCGTCGAAGGTGAGAACCCGTCAGCGCGAGCAATCTGCCTTTCAAGCCTTCGGGCATTGACCTTATGGTCATGCCCGAAGGCTTGAAAGGCAGATTGCCGCGCTGACGGGTTCGCAGCGTTAACAAAGTGCTGAGTGGGCCGATAAGCCGGGTTCTGTCGTGAACGGTCATTTATCTTGTCTGCACGTTACCGTGCAGCTCCACGCACGCTACCCGAACGCGGACCGGGCCGGCCCATAGCGTTCCTATTCGCGCTTGCTCCGGATGGGGCTTGCCAAGCCGCCGTGTTGCCACGACGCTGGTGGTCTCTTACACCACCGTTTCAGCTTTTCCCTTTACGCCTTGCGGCGCAGGTGGGAGTCTTCTTTTCTGCGGCGCTTTCCGTCGGATCACTCCGCCCGGCCGTTAGCCGGCATCCCGCCCTCTGGAGCCCGGACTTTCCTCACGCGTGCTGCAAGCAGCACATCGCGCGACCGTTTGGCCCACTCAGCAGTGCAAGAGTTTAACACACCATTGCCGCAGGCAATGGCACAACACAAGCGTTCGACACGATAAACCAAGAACCACGCTTTGCAGTACAATAGGGTCGTCGATGGGCAACGTCGTCAGTCGAGACACGACCGCGCTCCGCACCCCTCCGTCTACTCGGTGCGTTCCCGCCTCCTCCCCGAGGCGGGATGTCGGCTTTTTTTCATGCACCGACAACCCAATAGCCCGTGGACAGCCCAGGCAGCATTGCGCACGGGCACCATCATGCACCTCAGCAGCAAACGCAAAAAGGGACCCGTCCATTGCGAACGGATCCCTTAAAACAAGTGATCGCCAAACCGATTTACTCGGCGTCGGTCTCCTCGTCCTTCTTCTCGGAAGGCAGCGGGGTAACCTCAATCTCGACGCCCAGAGTCTCAGCAGCAGACTTCATGGACAGGGAGATACGACGACGGTCGAGGTCGATCTCCATAACCTTGACCTGAACCTTGTCGCCCACATGGGTGACCTGAGAAGGCTGGTCGACGTGCTTGTTGGCCATCTCGGAGATGTGCACCAGGCCCTCGATGCCCTCGCCCAGGTCGACGAAGGCGCCGAACGGGACAAGCTTGGTCACAGTGCCCTCGACGATAGCGCCGACGGGGTACTTCTTGACCAGTGCGCGCCACGGATCCTCGGTGGTCTGCTTGAGACCCAGGGAGATGCGCTCGCGGTTGAGATCGACGTCGAGAACCTCGACCTCGACCTCCTGGCCGACCTTGACAACCTCGGAAGGATGGTTGACGTGGTTCCAGGAGAGTTCGGAGATGTGAATGAGGCCGTCGATACCGCCGAGGTCGACGAAGGCGCCGAAGTCGACGATGGAGGAAACGGTGCCCTGGAGACGCATGCCAGACTTGAGCTTGGACAGAATCTCGGAGCGCTCGGCCTTACGGGACTCCTCGAGCACGACGCGACGGGAGAGGACGACGTTGTTGCGGTTGCGGTCCATCTCGATGACGCGGGCCTCGATACGGGTGCCCATGTAGGAGGTGAGGTCCTTGACACGACGGAGATCGACGAGGGAAGCGGGCAGGAAGCCGCGCAGGCCGATGTCGAGGATCAGGCCGCCCTTGACAACCTCGATGACCTCGCCCTCGACGTTCTCGCCGGAGTTGAACTTCTCCTCGATGCGGTTCCAAGCACGCTCGTACTCGGCACGCTTCTTGGACAGGACCAGACGACCGTCCTTGTCCTCCTTCTGGAGAACCAGGGCCTCGATGGGATCACCGAGTGCAACGATGTCTGCAGGGTTAGCGTCCTTACGGATGGACAGCTCGCGGACCGGGATAACGCCCTCGGACTTGAATCCGATGTCAACGAGCACCTCGTCATGCTCGATCTTAACGACAGTGCCGTTAACGAGATCGCCCTCATCAAAGTCGGTAATCGTACCGTCGATGAGGTTGTTCATCTCCTCCTCATTGACATCGTCAAGAGAGAAAATGGACGAGTTCTGAATCTCACTCAAAGGTGGACCCCTTTCGAACTACGGGGCCCCGATTGCTAGGACCTACAGAAGGGTGCGACAAGCACACAACGTTTAGGAACACTCGGGAGCCGACAGATACTAATGTGACGCTTATGCAATCACGTTCGTATAGGTTACGGGGAAATGAGTTCGATTTCAAGCGTGAACTGCGATTTTTTACTCGTGTGGAGACTTTTTCGTAATCTTATGAACACACGTCTCCGCAACTTGACGATAACCAGCCAGGCAATTGGCTTTGGGGTAAAGTATCCGGAGCCAACGACTCTAGATCAAATTTACGAGAAAGGTGCCCTCGTGCTCAAAGCAGTCGTTTTCGATATGGACGAAACGCTTCTTAGCATCAACCTCAACGCGTTCATCCTTCGCTATTTTAAGGATGTCTCTTCGATGCTCGCGGATATCGGGCGCCGCAGCCGCGGTGGCACGATGGCACGCCTCGGCACCATCCTGGTCGACCTCAACGCCAATCGCCGCAGCGGCACGGACAACCGCACCAATCTTGAGTTTTACCAAGAAGAGGTCGAGCGCCGATGCGGGATCCGACTCTCCGATCCCCTCATCTACGAGGCGTTTACCTACTATGACCGCGAAGTTCTTCCGTACAAGAACGACGATGTCATTAACGCCCACGCCATGCCGGGCGCACACGCCGCGCTCCAGGCCGTACAGGACGCAGGGCTGCGTTGTGCGCTCTTTACCAACCCCAGCTTTCCCCAGGGGGCCATCGAGTGCCGCATGGGTTGGGGCGACCTGGCCGACGCTCCCTTTGAGCTCGTCACGCACATGGGAAACACCACCCGCTGCAAGCCCGATGCCACCTACTATCTAGAGCAGCTTCAGGTGATGGGGCTCGAGCCGCACGAGGTCCTTATGGTGGGCAACGATCCCAAGCGCGACTTCCCGTCCCCCGATTGCGGCATCCAAACCGCCTTTGTGGGCCAAGGCAAGCCCAGCCGAGCCACCTGGCGCGGAACCATGGAAGACTTCGCCCGCGACTTTAACGCCGTAATCGAGGCCTTCTACGAGCACCAAGTAGCCCACGAACTGTCGTAGGACCCCTCGCTCCAAACCAAATATCGCCGCAGGTTGAGCACAAGTCAGCGAAAAGGCCCCTAAGCGAGCAATGTGCCTTGAAAGAGGAGGGCATAGGCCTTCTGGCCATGCCCGACGATTGAAAGGCAGATTGCCGCTTAGGGGCGTTTGCAGCGTCGACTGGTTACGCGGTTTGGTAAAACCGCGTAACTAGCACACCTGGGTTTTGCCGATCATGATGTTGAGGATCTCGACGTCGGTATCTTTCATACCCACACGGCCCACGTAGCCCATGCTGGCGATTGTCTGCTCAACGGTATCTTGGATCAGGCCCTCGCCGGCGCGGAAGCCGCGACCCTGCATGGCCATATCATGGCCCAGAATCGCCGCATCGACGGCAGCCGAGATCTTGGCGGCACAGCTCGCCTTGGCGCCGTCGCACACGATGCCGCCCACGTTACCGAGCGTATTCGAGACCGTCGCGCCAATCTGCTCGCGCGTGCCACCGCACAGCCAGGTAATCGCAGCGCCGGCGCCGCACGCGGCGCAAATAGCACCGCAAAACGCCGAGAGCGCACCAATATAGCTCTTGATATGCACGGCGATAAGATCGGACAGCATCACGGCGCGCACCAGGCGCTCGTGGTCGCAACGCAGGTACTCGGCATACTCCATGACGGGCAATGCGCAGGTAATGCCCTGATTGCCCGAGCCGCACACAATGGCGACCGGCAGCGCGCAGCCGTTCATGCGGGCGTCGGACCCGGCGGCCGCACGGGCACGGGCACGGCAGGCGACGTCATCGGCACGAGCACCCAGCAGCGTGCGGCCCACCTCGGCGCCCCAAGCGTGCGCAAGGCCCTCGGCACTGATCGCGCCATTCAGCTCAATCTGACGCTCAACGGCAGCGCGGGCGTCCTCAATGTCGCCGTCCTCAATAAAGTCGATGATGGACTCAATCGACATGGGCGTGTCGGCCTTATCCGCCGCCCGCTCGGCCACCACACGCTCGGCGCAGGCGGCACACTCCCCCGCCGACTTGCCGCATACCGGAATACCGTCGAGCGTATGGCACGTGACATTGGTGTGATGATCGGTAATCTCGACGACCGCGGTATGGCCCCCGGCCGTGGCAGTCACCTTGATGTAGAGGTTGGGCACACCCTCGACAAGCGACACATCGCAGTAGCCGGCGTCGGCGAGGAGCTCGGCCACGCGTGCACGGTCTTCATCGTTAACGCTCTCGAGCACCTCGAGAGCGCTCTTAGCGTCGCCACCCACGGCACCCAGCACGGCTGCCGCCTCAATACCGTGCATACCACCCGAGTTGGGCACGGTCACGCTCTTAACGTTCTTGATGATGTTGCCCGAGCAGGCAACGTCCATATGATCGGGCTCGCAACCGAGCGTCTGGCTCGCCAGTGCCGCTGCATAGGCAACGGCAATGGGCTCGGTGCAGCCGAGCGCACAGACAAGCTCGCGGTTCAAAACATCGCAAAACGCGGCATCACGAAAGGAATCGGTAGGCATAGGTATCTCCTACTTGTATAACGGACTGGGCTCTCGAAAATAATTAGTTCTTTTATTTGATAACAATGCATCAAAAACCGCAACCATGGTTCCGGCAGACGGCGCTCAAGCGCAAACTGACGACATTCATTCACGAGAAGCCGGTCTTGTTGCATGCTAAAGCGTTTGACCAAAAAACGCCCGAGCGTTTACGCAAAAGTCGCGCTATCATGCAGTCGAACGCGGTAAAACCTTTAGCATTTGCGCCGCACAGACCAGAGAGGAACCACTCATGAAGATTGGTATCGGCAACGACCACGCCGCCGTCGAGCTCAAGAACATCATCTCCGAGCACCTGAAGGAGCGCGGCTGCGAGGTCGTGAACTTTGGCACCGACACCTCCGAGAGCTTTGACTACCCCATCGCCGGCTACAAGGTGGGTAAGGCCGTTGCCAACGGCGACGTCGACCTGGGCATCCTCATCTGTGGCACCGGTGTCGGGATTAGCCTGGCTGCCAACAAGGTCGAGGGCGTACGCGCCGTCGTGTGCTCCGAGCCCTTCAGCGCCAAGCTCTCCCGCATGCACAACAACACCAACGTGCTCGCCTTTGGTGCCCGTGTCGTGGGCTCCGAGCTCGCTAAGATGATCGTCGACGAGTGGCTCGACGCCGAGTTTGAGGGCGGCCGTCACGAGCGTCGCGTTAACCTCCTCAACGAGATCGATCACACGCGCGGCCTCAAGGTCGTCGACGAGGCCTAAACCACTCAGTGCCACAAGCTAACAGCAGGGGCCCGCTCGGAACTCATGACCGAGCGGGCCCCTTCATAGATTTTGGAATAAAAGGGCGCCGCGGATGGAGTTCCGCGGCGCCCAAGCCACACGCTAACAGCTTTAAGGAGTCAAAGCTGGTTTAGCCAAAGAAGCGCTTGATCTCAATCTCGGCGTTCTCCAGGCAGTCGGAGCCGTGGATCACGTTGGCGTTGACATCGACGGCAAAGTCGCCGCGGATGGTACCAGGAGCAGCGTCAAGCGGATTAGTAGCGCCCATGAGGGTGCGCATCTTAGCAACAGCGGAGAGACCGGAAACGACCATCTTGACGACCGGACCGCTCGTCATAAAGTCGCAGAGACCGCCAAAGAAGGGCTTGTCGGCCAGATGGGCGTAGTGCTCCTCGACGGTAGCGCGCTCGAGCGTGGTCATCTCCATGCGCTCGATGACAAGGCCGCTGCGCTCAATGCGAGCAACGATCTCGCCGATCTTGCGGTCGCGCACGGCGTCGGGCTTAATCATGATGAAGGTCTTCTCGATAGCCATAAAAGTAGCCTTTCAAGTAGGTTCGCGCGTGCCCAAGTCCCATTCCGGCACCCGCCTGGACTGCATCGTAACAGAGTTTTAGCTGCAGTTAAACAAAAAGCTGTTTATTGAAACGTTGCAATTTATTAAAGCGCTCCATATGTGTCACTTCTGTTTCGAAGCCCGATTAGAGTACCATCCGACCGCCCATCAACCGCGCCGAACAGAGCAGGCGGTCGGTTGCCGCCCGCGAACGTATCCCCTTCACAACCTGCCCAAAGGTCCTACAGAAGTTCTCGACAAGCCCCTCCCCCATAGCAACAAAATACGGGCTCCCACATCAGCAGGCGCCCGTAAAGCGAAAACGATTTATCAATAAATGGACAATACGTCTTCAGCCAAACCTCTACTTTGCCCCGTGACCCATCTCGACGACCTTGGTTAGCGATCCAAACACACCTTCGTCGACCACGAGTTGCGCCTCGGCACGCTGCAGCTGCACGGCAACGGCGGCAGGGGCGGTGCCGCCCTCGGTCGTGCGCGCGGCGACAATCGACGGGATGTCGAGCGCCTCGGTAATGTCGTGCTCAAAGAGCGGGCTTGCCTCCTGGAACACCTCAAACGGCAGGTCCTCAAGATTGCAGCCGCGCTTCTCACACATCAGAACCAGATGCCCCACCACGGCATGTGCCTCGCGGAACGGCAGGCCACGCTTGGCCAGGTAATCGGCAACATCGGTAGCGGCAAGGTGCCCCACGCCGCACTCGCGCGCCATGGCATCCTCGTTGACGGTCCAAGTCGAAATCATTCCGGCCATAACCGACAGGCACTGCATGAGCGTATGGGCGGTATCGAGCGCGCCCTCCTTGTCCTCCTGCAAGTCCTTGTTATAAGCAAGCGGCAGGCCCTTCATGGTCACGAGCAGCTGCACCAGGTTGCCATAGACACGGCCGCTCTTGCCGCGAATAAGCTCGGCAAAGTCGGGATTCTTCTTCTGCGGCATGATGGACGAGCCGGTGGAGTAGGAGTCTGAAAGCGTGATAAAGCCAAATTCGGAGCTCGACCACAGCACGATCTCCTCGGAAAGACGCGACAGGTGCATGGCCATGACGGAGCCAGCGTAATGCAGATCGAGCAGGAAATCACGGTCGGAAACAGCATCGAGTGAGTTAGGAATCACGCCCGCAAAGCCAAGTTCGGCAGCCGTCATCTGGCGATCGAGCGGATAGCTCGTACCGGCAAGCGCGGCAGCACCCAGCGGGCAGTTGTCGGCGGCATCAAAGGCGGCCTTCAAGCGTGTAAAGTCGCGCGCGAACATCCAGGAATACGCCAGCAGATGATGCGAGAGCAGCACGGGCTGAGCGTGCTGCATATGCGTGTAACCCGGCAGAATCACCTTGTCGTACTTCTTAGCCGCATCCACCAGCACATGGCGCAGCTCAAGATTGGCCTCCATGAGCTCCTTGGCCAGCGCCTTGACGCCCAGGCGCGTGTCGGTCGCCACCTGGTCGTTGCGCGAACGTCCGGTATGCAAGCGCTTACCGGCCTCGCCGATGCGACGCGTCAGCTCGCTCTCGATGGACATATGAATGTCTTCGTCGTTGATGTCGAAGGTGAAGTTGCCGGCATCGATATCCTGTTCGATTCCGGTCAGGCCCTTGGCAATCGCCTGCTCGTCCTCGGCACTGATGATGCCCTGGGCCGCCAGCATTTTGGCATGCGCCTTAGAGCCTGCGATATCCTGCTTATAGAGATGTTTGTCGGCCGGCAGCGACGCGCCAAACTCCTGCGTGACCTCGGCCACGCCTGCCTCAAAACGACCGCCCCAAAGAGCCATGGAACCGTCCCCTTTCTCCAAATACCAAAACAAGCGCCCAAAGCAATGCGCCATATCGCTAAAGCGATTTTTCAACCGCTAGTTTTACACATTCCCCACCGTGTGCGGAGCCATGTAGCTAATTTGCAAAGAAGTGACGCGCCATGCACTTGGCGCCCAACGTCTCCCTCCGGATGTTGCCCTGCGAACCATCGATCCAGGCCTTCAGGCTCATAGGGACGTCCTCGACCCTTGCAGCATCGAACTCGGGCGCGAGGGCAAGTAAAGCATGCGCGATAGCATTGAACATAATGGATACTCCTCATATATATAGGCGCAGAGCCGCCAAATTGATAGAAGGAGCCCCGCCGGACAACCCCGGCGGGGCTCGGACTCAGCCACAGTCGCGGCATCATATATGCGGGCGGAACGTAGGGGCCACCGATGTTAAGAAGTGTCAGCAAGCATAACGAAAGGTAGGGACCCCGTGCGCCCGTTATGTATCACGCGGATGGGCCGCGCGGATACCAAGGGAAGGAGGCGCTAGGCCTGGGCGGCAGCAGAGCTGGGGCCCTGGACCTTTGCCCACGTCTTGAGTGACAGCGTATCGATCTCGATAAAGCCGGCGCTGGCCTTCTCGTCAAACGTAGTGTCGCGGTCGTAGGTAGCCAGACCGTAGTCATACAGGCTAAACGGGCTCTTGCGGCCGACGACATGGCAGTTGCCCTTAAAGAACTTCAGACGGACGGTGCCGGTCACGAACTTCTGGGTGTCGGCCATAAAGGCGTCGAGCGCGTTTTTGAGCGGGCTGTACCACTGGCCGTTGTACACGGCGGTGGCCCAATCCTGCTCGAGCTTGATCTTGGTCTTGAGCAGGTCGCCCTCGACGCAAATGTCCTCGAGCGCCTTGTGGGCGGTGATGAGCGTCAGGGCGCCGGGAACCTCGTAGCACTCGCGGCTCTTAAGGCCCACCAGGCGATCCTCGACCAGATCGAGACGGCCAAAGCCATTGTCGCCGGAGATCTTGTTGAGGGAGATGACAATCTCGGAGAGCTTCATCTTCTTGCCGTCGACGGCGACGGGCTTGCCGGCCTCAAACTCAATCTCAGTGTAGGTCGGGGTGTCCGGCGTGTCCTCGGGGTTCTTAGTCATAACCCAAGCGTCATCGAGCGGCTCGTTCCAGGGATCCTCCAGGTGGCCGCACTCAATGGCACGACCCCACAGGTTGTCGTCGATGGAGTAGGGGTTGTCGTTGGCACCCTCGGGAACCGGCACGTTGTGGGCGTGGGCATAGGCGACCTCGTCGGGACGGCACTTCAGGTCCCACTCGCGAACCGGGGCGATAACCTTGAGCTCGGGGTCGAGGGCCTTTACGGCGGCCTCAAAACGGACCTGGTCGTTACCCTTGCCGGTGCAGCCGTGGGCGACGTAGGTAGCGCCAAACTCGTGGGCGACCTCAACAAGCTTCTTGGCAAGCAGCGGGCGAGACAGGGCGGAGAGCAGCGGATACTTGTTCTCGTACATGGAGTTTGCTGCGATGGCCTTAGTCAGGAACTCATCAGAGAACTCGTCGCGCAGGTCGAGCACCTGGCAATCGAGAACGCCCAGGTCGAGCGCCTTCTGTTTCTTGGCATCCAGTCCGGTCTCTTCCTGGCCCACGTTGCCGCAGACACAAACGACATCGAGATTCTTCTCGTCCTGGAGCCATTTGACACATACGGATGTATCAAGACCACCGGAATATGCGAGAACGACTTTTTCCTTGCTCATGGCTGTTTCCTTTCGCCCTTGGTAGCTAGTTAGAACATCGGTCAGTTGCAAGTCACCTTGAGGTCAAAAACCGTGCAATATCAGGTTAAATAGCAAAAATCAGCACATACATGCCCTAGAAACATGCAGCAATGTCGTGCTAAAACCCAACGACCTCAAAATGACTCTGTTGAGGCAATTCGCCCCATGCGGACAGAGACGATTGTTATCGTCGTCGGGAAATTGCGCGCTGGCGTCGGATGGCATTGTCTGCAGTGGTGATGATCGTTACGAACTGCATCTGCCTCTCCTTTCACCTATCGCCGGGCGCAATTCTAATATCGTAAACGGTACCTTTTCCTCGGTAAGCGGTTGTTTTTCCGTCTCCGTTTTCGATGGTCGCTATATTACGCTAAAGTGCCCGCAGCACAAGCGACAAATTCAAATTTCTGAAAAGTTTTTTCATTACTTTGTGAAGCGTGGTGCAAATACGCACCATTCCTGCGAAAATACGCTCGACTACTAGTTGATGGTTATAACGTCTGAAACAATCTCGAAACGAAAGGCGCATTTTTATGCAAACTTACGAATCGGACGCCAACATCGGCAACATTAAGATTCTCGCCGTCGATATGGACAAGACGCTGCTGACCGACGAGCGTGTGCTGCCCCAGGGTCTTGATGAGCGCCTGGACAAGCTCGCCGACGCCGGCATCGTATTCTGCCCCGCCAGCGGACGTCCCGCCCCCAAGCTCGAGGAGATGTTCGAGGGCATCAAGAACCGCCTCGCCTTTTGTCCCGACAACGGAGCTTGCGTGATCTATCGCGGCGGCTATATCTATAAGAGCAATATTGACGTGGAGCTGTATCAGCAGGTCTTGAACCGTGCCTCGGAGGATCCTCGCGCTGTCCCCGTCCTGTGCTGCTTCGACGAGTTCTACGTGCTTGCCCGCGACCATCAATACCACGACGAGATCAGCGTCTACTACAACACAATCAACTACGTCGACAGCTTTGAGGGCATTGATTTCGAGTCCAACAAGATTTCGGTCTTCTTCCCCGGCTACGACGCCGAGCCCGCTTTCCGCGAGACCTATAGCCCCGAGTTCTCGGACAAGCTCTACGTCACCAACGCTGGGCGCGAGTGGATCGACTTTATGAACCTGGGCGTCGACAAGGGCGCCGGCATCGCTCACCTGTGCGAGCACCTGGGCATCGATATTGCCGACGCCGCCGCCGTGGGCGACACCTACAACGACATCCCCATGCTCGAGCGCGTCGGTCACAGCTTTATCGTGGACAACGCCGAGGAGCACATGAACGCGCATGCCAAGTGGCGCATTCCGAGCAACAACGACGGGGGCGTACTGACGCTCATCGACGCCATCTTGGCGGCTCGTTAACGCAACCTGTCGGACCTGGCCGGGCGACGCGGGTAAGTTTTTCGTTCGGTCAGGTCCTGGGCTCGCTCGAAGGCCACATTAAGTGGCCTTCGGCTCGTGCGGAACT
>DBEZDO010000050.1:0-11108 GCA_048187355.1 Collinsella sp. | reverse complement strand
ACGGTCTCGATGCACGCCATGATGCAGCGCAACTTTACGACCTCGGGCCTTATCGTCATCACCATGGCCGTGGTGAGTGTGTTCGTGGCGGGCGGCAACGCGTGGTTTGGCATCTCGGCCGGCTCGCTCGTCATGATCTTTACCTACACCTATAACCTCACCATGCGCCTGAACTACGTGAGTTCCATGATGCAGCGCATCAACCGCGCGCTCGGCGATGCGGCCGAGATGACGCGCGTGCTGGACGAGCCACGTTTGGTGGCAGACGACCCGGACGCCCCTGAGCTCAAAGTGACCGAGGGCGCGATTGATTTTGAGCACCTGAGCTTTGCGTATCGTGACGCTGCGGCGGGCGAGAGCGTGTTCGATGACCTGACACTTCATGTGGCGGCGGGCCAGCGCGTGGGCCTGGTTGGCAAATCGGGCTCGGGTAAGACGACGCTCACCAAGCTGCTGCTGCGCCTGGACGATGTTCAGGGCGGCCGCGTGCTCGTGGACGGTCAGGATGTCTCGCGCTGCACGCAGCAGAGCCTGCGCCGCCAGGTTGCCTACGTGCCGCAGGAGGCGCTGCTGTTCCATCGCTCCATTCGCGAGAATATCGCCTACGGCCGCCCCGACGCCACCGACGAGCAGATCCGCGAGGCGGCTCGCTTGGCTAATGCGACCGAGTTTATCGACCGCTTGCCTCGTGGCTTTGACACCATGGTGGGCGAGCGCGGCGTCAAGCTCTCGGGCGGCCAGCGTCAGCGCGTGGCTATCGCCCGCGCCATCCTAACCGACGCGCCGATTTTGGTGCTCGACGAGGCGACGTCTGCCTTGGACAGCGAGTCCGAGGCGTTGGTGCAGGAGGCGCTCGAGAACCTGATGCGTGGACGTACCTCCATTGTGGTGGCGCACCGCCTGTCCACCGTGGCGGCGCTCGACCGCATTGTGGTGCTGGCCGATGGCGAGATTGTCGAGGACGGCACGCATGCGCAGCTTGTCGAGGCGGGTGGCGAGTACGCGAGCCTGTGGAGCCGTCAGACCGGCGCATTCTTGGAGGCGTAAGCGTCTCGGACGTGGGACAATTGTGCCCATAAGTTTATTGTGCCGTTGAGCCGAGGAGTCGTTATGCCACGCGAGACCAATGCCGCCAAACGCGAGCGCGCCGTTGAGGTGTGCGAGCGTCTCAACCGTCGCTATGGCCCGGTCGAGTGCTTTTTGGACCACGAGAATCCCTTCCGCTTACTGATCGCGGTGCTGCTCTCGGCGCAAACGACCGATGCACAGGTCAACAAGGTGACGCCGCGGCTGTTTGCCCAGTGGCCTACGCCCGAGGCTATGGCCGGGGCGAGCGTGGCTGACGTGGCAGACACCATCAAGTCACTCGGCTTCTACAAGAGCAAAGCCAAGCATGCCGTCGAGGCCGCGCAGATGATCGTCGCCGACTATGGCGGCGAGGTGCCGGCCGACATGAAGGAACTCGTGAAGCTGCCGGGCGTGGGACGCAAGACGGCAAACATCGTGCTCAGCGTGGGGTATGGCATCGTGGAGGGTATTGCGGTGGACACACACGTCAACCGCATTGCGCACCGCCTGATGCTGAGTCCTAAGACGCATGCCAAGGAGCCGCTCAAGACCGAGCAAGATCTGCTCAAGATTTTGCCGCACGAGTATTGGGAGTCGGTCAACCATCAGTGGATCACCTTCGGTCGCGAGATCTGCGACGCCCGCAAACCCAAGTGTGACGAGTGTCCGCTGGCAGATTTGTGCCCCAGCGTGCGCGTAGCGGGGTAGGGCGGAGCGCATCTTCGTCTGGCGTTTTTTGCGGGGCTGGGTTTGCCCTTGAGCCGGAGTCCTCTCCATGCGCTACCATGACAGACAATGTATTTGACGTACGACCCGCCGAGCTTGCCCCGGCGGGCTTTTGGCGTTGCGATGCCGGAGGAACAGCATGCTCATTCACCGTATAGCCGCGCAGCTCTACACTGCCGAGGCGCTGCAGACCGTCGAGGCCGGACTCGATGCCGGCGAGGACGTGACGCTGGCCGTGTCGCAGTCGGGTCGCACGCTTATGGCGGCCGCTCAGTTTGCGCGCCGCCCGCGCCCCACGGTCTACGTTGTGAGTGGCGAGGATGCGGCCGATCGCGCCGCTCGTAGCCTTGCCGCCTACGTGGGCCTGGCGCATGTGTGCCGTTTTCCTGAGCGCAAGGATTATCCGTGGCGCGAGCAGGCGCCCGACGACGCCGTGGTAGCGCAGCGCTGCGAGGCCCTGGGACGCATCGTGCGCGGGGACAACTGCATCATGGTTGCCTCGGCCCGCGCGCTGCTGCGCTGCGTGCCGCCGGTCGAGAGCCGCTACTGGGAGTCCACGACCTTTGCGGTGGGCGAGGAGATTCCTTTTGACGAGGTGCCGCAGCGTCTGGTGGGCATGGGCTACACCAATGCCGGCGCCGCCGACGCGCCCGGCCTGTTCCGCGTGCACGGCGACACCGTCGAGGTGTTCCCCGCACAGGAAAAGGCGCCCGTGCGCATCGAGTTTTTTGGCGACGAGATCGATCGCATCCGCCGTATGGTGAGCTCAACGGGGCAGACCATCGGCAACGAGGATAGTATCGAGATCTTCCCGTGCCGCGAGCTGGCGCTCACCGACGAGGCGGTCCACAACATGCATGTGGCGCTCTATCGCGCCAGCCAGGACGATAGCAAACTGGCGGCGCTGCTCGAGATGGTGGATGCACGCATCGTCACGCCCGAGCTCGACCGCTTTTTGCCGGTGATGTACGGCCAGACCGTAAGCCCGCTGGCACACGTGAGCGGCAAGGCGCTCGTGGTCCTGTCCGAGCCGCGCTCGCTGTTCGACGACTGTCTGCGCGCCTACGAGGATATCGAGGCCCGTGCCGGCGAGGCGGGGATTGACCGACTGGATGGCCTGTATGTACGTGCCCAGCAGCTCGATTTTGGTGCTCAGCAGCGCCTGAACTATGTGAGCCTCATCCGTGCCGGCGGCGCGGTTACGGCAGAGCTCAAGATTGAGCAGCCTGCTATCGCAGGCTCGGACAACCGTTTTATGACGCGCATTCAGGAAGTCGTGGGCAAGCGCTACGCCTGCGTGTTTGCCATTCCCGACCGTGGTGCACGCGAGTCGATGGAGCTCACCTTTGGTGACGAGGGCATTACCTTTGAGGAGTCGCTGACCGCGGCACCCGAAAACGCCGGCGTCATTGGCGAGCGCGTGCGCGTGGCAGCGGCGGATTCTGCCGACCGTGCTGCCCGACAGGATGCCCATGCTGCAATTCGCGAGCGCCGCGCCGACGCGCTTAACGCCCGCTCGCTCGAGGCGGGTGCTGCCCAGGCTGCCGCCGGTGTCGCCGTGCCCACCATCTCGCGCGGACGCGTGACCTTTGTGGACGCTGCCCTGCCGCAGGGCGTGGTGGTGCCCGATGCCAACCTGGCCGTGTTCTCGATCGCCGACCTCAACGCCCGCATGGACGCCAACCGGGCCCGCAGCCGCCGCAAGGTTGACATTACGCAGATCACCTTCCCGTTTAAGCCGGGAGACTACGTGGTGCACGCCACCCACGGCATCGCGCTCTTTAGCGAGATCGCGCGCCAGGAAGTGGGTGGCAAGGAGCGCGACTACTTTTTGCTGGAATATGCCGACGGCGACAAGCTCTACGTGCCGCTCGAGCAGGTCGACCGCATCACACGCTATGTTGGCCCCGACGGCGACAGGCCGCGCCTGACCAGGCTCAACACTGCCGACTGGACGCGTGCCACCAATAAGGCGCGCAAGAACGCCAAAAAGCTGGCGTTTGACCTGGTCGACCTGTATACGCGCCGCTCGTCGATCGCAGGCATCGCCTGCCCGCCCGACACGCCCGAGCAGATCGAGATGGAGGAGAGCTTTCCCTACGACGAGACGCGTGATCAGCTGGAGGCCATCGCCGACATTAAGGCCGACATGGAGGCGCCCAAGCCCATGGACCGCCTGCTGTGCGGCGACGTGGGTTTCGGCAAGACCGAGGTTGCCCTGCGCGCGGCGTTTAAGTGCGTGGACTCCGGCCGCCAAGTCATGGTGCTCTGCCCCACGACCATTCTGGCCCAGCAGCACTACGAGACCTTCTTTGAACGTTTTGCCCCGTTTGGCCTCGAGGTCGAAGTGCTCAGCCGCTTCCGCACCCCGGCGCAGCAAAAGCGCGCGCTCAAGGCGTTTGCCGAGGGCACGATCGACGTGCTCATCGGCACGCATCGTCTGCTTTCGGCCGATGTGAACCCCAAGAACCTGGGCCTGGTGATCATCGACGAGGAACAGCGCTTTGGCGTGCAGCACAAGGAGCAGCTCAAGAACCTGCGCGAGCAAATCGACGTGCTCACGCTCTCGGCAACGCCTATTCCGCGAACCATGCAGATGGCCACGAGCGGCGTGCGCGACATGAGCCTGATCACCACACCGCCGACCGGGCGTCGTCCCGTGATCGTGCACGTGGGGGAGTACGACCCCGACGTGGTGAGCGCGGCGATTCGCCTGGAGGTGGGCCGCGGCGGTCAGGTGTATTACGTGTCCAACCGCGTCAAGACCATCGATGACGCCGTGGCGCGCGTGCACGAGGCCGCGCCCGAGGCGCGCGTGGGCGTGGCGCACGGCAAGATGAGCCCGCGCGAGGTCGAGGACGTGATGATTGAGTTCGCGACCAAAAAGATCGACGTGCTTATCGCCACGACCATCGTGGAGAGCGGCATCGACAACGCGACCGCCAACACGCTGATCATCGAGGATTCGCAGCGCCTTGGCCTGGCGCAACTCTACCAGCTCAAGGGCCGCGTGGGCCGCTCTGCCACGCAGGCCTACGCGTACTTTATGTTCCCGGGCGAGCTGCCGCTCACCGAGGAGGCCACGGCGCGCCTGACCGCACTTTCCGAGTTCCAGGACCTGGGCAGCGGCATGCGCATCGCCATGCGCGACCTGGAGATTCGCGGCGCCGGCTCGCTTATGGGCGCCGAGCAGCACGGCAACCTGTCGAGTGTGGGCTTTGACCTGTTTACGCAGATGTTGGGCCAGGCCGTGGCCGAGGCGCGCGGCGATGACGATGCCGGCGTGGAGGCGGCGAGCGTGGGTATTAATCTGCCGGCCGACTACTTCTTGTCCGAGGAGTACCTGCCGGCGGTGGATCAGCGCGTACTCGTGTACCGTAAGCTCGCAGCGGCCGAGGACCTGGAGAGCATCGATGAGGTGCAGGAGGAGACCGAGGCCGCGCATGGCGAGCTGCCATTGGCAGGACTCAACCTGTTCAATCGCGCACGAATTCGCATTCGCGGCGAGCGCCTGGGGCTCGAGAGCGTCACGCTCAGCGGCGGTCGCATTACGTTTTTGGGCGTCGACGTGCCCAAGAAGGTGGCCTTTGAGCTTAAGACCCGCTATGGTGCGGTGAACTTCCCCAAGAGCCACAAGCTGTCGGTGCCCTACAAGGCGGGCGCCGGTGCAGGCAGCGGCCTGGGTCGCGGCCTCGATGCCAACGACGGCACCGGCCCCGTGGCCGCGGCGCTCATGCTGCTGCAGCAGCTGGGTGCTAGTGACGACGACTAGTGATCCGAAGGGGACGGAGGAAAACGGATCATTTCCCCGTCATCTTGCAGGTTGACCGCACTTCACCCGACCGAAAGGAAAGTATGTTCGGGTATATCTATAAGAAAGATGCCGCTGCTATCGCGGTCATCCTGGCCTTTTGTCTGCTCGCTGGGTCGTTTTTCGATTATCAGATCTCGAGCGCGCTGTTCAATATCGGCAGCATGTACGGTCGCTTTATCGAGGCCGCCGGCGAGCTGCCGTTCGAGCTGACGGCAAGCGTCGCAGGCGTCATGCTCGTGCGCGCGGTGCGTCCCGATTCCAGAGGGAGCAAATGGCTCGCCGTGCTCGGCATCCTCGTCAACGTTGGCCTGGCCGGCTACGAGATCGTCTCGTCCCTGAAGGTTGGCGGCAAACTCATCGCGGTTCAGTTGGTACTGACGTTTGTGCTGGTCATCGCTGCCAACCTTATCGTCTATCGCCTCACACACGCGACCGAGCCTGACGAGCTCACACGCTGGGCGCTGATGGTACTTGCCGTGTGGGTCGCTCAAGCCATTATCCTCAACGTGATCGTCAAGCCGCTGTGGTCGCGTCCGCGCATGCGCGTGATCGAGGTCACGCCGGGGCTCATTTTTCAGCCGTGGTGGGTAATCGGCAATCCCGACAAGTGGACCTATATCGCCGCCGGCGTGATCAAGGACGGGTTCAAGTCGTTCGCGAGCGGGCACACCGCGCATGCGGCGATCGGTCTTATGCTCGCCGGGCTTCCCGCGGCAGCCTTTAAGGAAAAACCGTCGCGCCGTCGTGTGGTCTTTTGGACGGCGGCTGTGGTCGCGGCGCTCGTCGCCTTTGGCCGCATCGTGATCGGAGCGCACTTTTTGAGTGACGTGAGCTGCGGTTTTGCTCTGGTACTGGCACTTGAGTGCCTTGCCGCGCGCATTGCCTATCCCAGCGGCGTACAATAGCTCCGTTTGAATCATCTGGCCGATACCCGGTAAGAGAGGATTGCCATGCTCGCGTTCAACAACGATTATTCCCACGGCGCACACCCGGCGGTGCTGCAGGCGCTCGTCGATACCAACATGGAGCCGCAGCCCGGCTACGGTACCGATGCGCACACCGAGCGTGCCAAGCAACTTATTCGCGAGGCCTGTCAGGCACCTGACGCCGACGTGTTTTTCCTGGTGGGCGGCACGCAGGCTAACGCCACGGTGATCGACATGCTGCTCGCGCCGTACGAGGGCGTCGTTGCTGCCGAGACCGGCCACGTCGCCTGCCACGAGGCGGGCGCCATTGAGTTTGGCGGCCACAAGGTGCTCACCATCCCCGGCTACGAGGGCAAGATGCACGCCGAGGACCTCGAGAACTATATCCAGGTGTTCTACGAAAACGAGAGCTACGAGCACACGGTGTTCCCGGGCGCCGTGTACGTGAGTCTGTCGACCGAGTACGGCACGCTGTACTCCAAGGCCGAGCTCACGGCGATTTACGCGGTGTGCCAGAAGCGCGAGATTCCGCTGTTTGTGGATGGCGCCCGCCTGGCCTATGCACTGGCGGCCGATGAGTGCGACATTACCCTGCCCGAGCTGGCGCAGCTGTGTGACGTGTTCTACATCGGCGGCACCAAGTGCGGCGCGCTCTGCGGCGAGGCTGTGGTGTTCTGCGGCATGCACGCTCCGGCACATCCCATTCCGCGCATTAAGCAGCACGGCGCGCTGTTGGCCAAGGGCCGCCTGACGGGCGTGCAGTTTGAGGCACTCTTTACCGATGGCTTGTATTTTGAGATTGGTCGACAGGCGATCGAGACGGCTCAGGCGCTGCGTCGTGTGCTGCACGAGCGCGGCTACCAGTTCTTTTTGGAGACGCCCACAAACCAGCAGTTTGTGATTCTGCCCAACGAGGACATGGCGCGCATTCGCGAGCACGCCTCGATCGAGTACTGGGAAAAGTACGACGAGACCCACACGGTGGTGCGCTTTTGCACTAGCTGGGCCACGACGCAGGAGGATATCGACGCGTTGGCGGCTGTCCTGTAGCCTGATGTAATGACGAGGGGCCGCCTTGCGCTTGGGTTTGGCGCAAGGCGGCCTTTGTTTTTGAGGGAGAAGGGTTGTATGACCGAGATGTTCGAGCCGACGATTCGTCTGGCGACGCCCGATGATGCGCCGGCGTTGCTTGCCATCTATGAGCCGTATGTGCGCCAGACGGCGATTACCTGCGAATACGAGGTGCCGAGCGTTGAGGAGTTCGCCGGGCGCATCGAGCGTACGCTCAAGCGCTATCCGTATCTGGTGATGGAGCTGGACGGGCGTCCGGTAGGTTATGCCTATGTGAGTCCGCTCAACAGCCGCGAGGCATACGACTGGTCGGTCGAGACATCGATCTACCTGGCGCGCGATGTGCGCCACGGCGGGCTGGGTCGTATGCTGCACGACGCGCTCAAGCAATGCCTGATTGCGATGGGCATCACCAACATGTGCGCGCTCATCGCCGTGCCGCACGACAAGGACGACGAGTATCTGACGCATAACAGTCAGGATTTCCATGCCCATATGGGGTATCGCCTGGTGGGTGCCTTCGACCGCTGCGCCCAAAAGTTCGGCCGCTGGTACGACATGTGCTGGATGGAGCTGGTCCTTGCCGAGCGCACACCCAACCAACCCAAACCAATCTGGTTCCCCGACCTCCCCAAACCTACCATTTAGGGGCAGGTTTATTTTGGCAGGTTAGCCGATGGGCTCGGTGTATTTGGCACGGTCGGTGCGCTGGATGCGCTTGGAGACATGGAGCGGTCGGCCGTCGGTGTCGTACACGTAGTCGGTGATCAGGATCAGCGCCTGCCCGCGCCCAACGTTGAGCAAAAACGCCTCGTTTTGCGAGGCATAGCACACCTCAAAGGTCTTATGTCCCTGTGCCGGCGCGCGATGGAATTCCTGGCGCAGCGTGGCGTAGAGCGAACCGTTGATATCGCGATCGATGAGTGCTTCAAAGCTCGGTGGTAGATAGGTGGTCTCCAGGCACAGCGGCGCATCGTCCAGATAACGCAGGCGGACAAGTTTGACGAGCTTGCTGCCCACGGCGACATCGAAGAACTTGGCCGCATTGCCCGCGGCCTTGGCAAAGCCCGAGTCCACCGTGCGCGTGGTGGGCTTCATACCCTGACCCTGGACCTGTGTCGTGTAGCTCGAAAACACCAGGTTGTTCTCGTGGAGCGCCGGCGTGTCGGCCACAAAGGCGCCACGCCCGCGCTCGGTGCGCACCAGGCCCTCATCAACGAGCACCTTAAGGGCGTGGCGTACGGTGCTACGTGACAGCCCCGATTCGTCCATGAGTTCCATCTCGGACGGCAGCTTGTCTCCGCGCGCGTAGGTGCCGGAGGCGATGCGGTCGCGCAGCATGCCCGCCAAGCGCTCGTATTGGGTCAGTCTCTTTTTAGAAGAAGCGTTCATGTGATCAACCTGTATCTAACCTGTATGCGTATCTAATCAAGCATGTATTCAATACAACAACAAAACAGCTGGTAGCAAGTTATCGAAAACCGTATCAGCAAATTTTCTAAGACAAATATAGCATACAACTAGTCGACATAACCAAAACATGTATGTAACTTGTATGCCATCGAGAGCATCAAACGAGAAGAAAGGCTGATGCACGATGACTACTCAGGAACAGGTTAAGGACGTCGTCTCCCAGGTTTTGGCCGACAAGGCAGACAAGGGTGGCATCAAGCGCGTCGTGTGGATTGGCGCCGGCGGATCCAACGGCGGCAACTATCCTGCCCAGTACTTTATGGAGCACGAGGCCACGCAGGTCGTGAGCTCCAGCTACACCAGCAATGAGTTCGTGCACGCAACTCCTGCCTACGTTAACGAGAACACCCTGGCCGTCGTCGTGTCCATGCGCGGCACCAAGGAGACCATCGTCGCCGCCCAGGTCGCCAAGGACCACGGCGCCAGCACCATCGCCATCTATGTCGACGAGTCCGGCCTCACCGAGGTCTGCGACTACAAGATTCAGTATGACAGCCTGGCCGTCGACGAGTCTTGCATGGGCCGTACCAACTCCGCCGTCGTGACCATGATCGCCATGGAGCTTACGCAGCAGACCGAGGGCTATGCCGAGTATGAGACCGCTATGGCCGCCTTCGACCTGGTTGACCCCATCTATCGCAAGGCCGTCGAGTACACCCGTCCGCTCGCCACCAAGTGGGCCGAGCAAAACGCCGACAAGCCCTGCATCAACGTGATGGCTCAGGGTCCGCTCTTTGGTGCCGCCTACGTCTTTAGCATCTGCAACGTGCAGGAGATGCTGCAGATCGACTCCTGCACCATCAACACCTGCGACTTCTTCCACGGCCCCTTCGAGATCCTGGACAAGCGCACCTCGCTGTTCCAGCTCATCAGCGTCGGCCGCAGCCGCTGCAACGACGAGCGCGGCATCCGCTTCGTCAACCAGTACGGTGGCGAGCGCGTCTATCAGCTCGACGCCAAGGAGCTCGGCCTCAACGACATCAAGGACAGCGTGAGCGAGTACTTCAACCACCTGATCTTTGCCCCGATCCTCAACAACGTGTACATGCGTGCGCTCTCTGCCGTCACCCACAAGGACTACATGACGCGCCGCTACATGTGGAAGCTGGACTACTAGGGGATAGAGCGGCCTAACAGCTCGATGTCCTCATAAGTTGCGGTGGAATAGTTCCTGTTTGGGGGCTTGAAGCCTCTATTTAGGAACTATTTCACCGCAACCGCCAAGTAATCCGCTGGGGACGGAGGAAAACGGATCACTTTTCCGCTCACCGATTTGTGTCTTGAAAAATGTATATAACGACTATAACGTAGTACGAAACATATTGGAAACAATACCGAGGAGGCTGCGTTGAAGAAGAGCAATCTGGGCTATGTGCTGGTGCTGATCGCCGCGCTTATGTGGGGCAGCATCGGAATCTTTGTAAACGGCATCTCGGCCATGGGCGTTTCGTCCCAGAGCATGGCTGCCTTTCGCTTGTTGGTCGGAGCGCTTATCTTGGCGCCGGTCCTGATGTTTATGGGCTGCCGTCCGGGTGAGGGGTCTACCGTGGCTCAGGGTCCGCTGGCCCTGTTCAAGGCAAGCCCTAAAGAGCTTGTTCCCTGTGCGCTTGTCGGCATCGTCGGTTTGGCCGCCGCCAACACCTGTTATTACGAGTGCATGGGCGAGGTGGGCATGTCCACGGCCTCGGTGCTGCTCTACACCTCGCCGGTGTTTGGCGTCATGCTCGGCCGCGTGCTTTATCGCGAGGACGTGACCCCCAACAAGCTCGTTGCCATTGTCTTTAACATCGTAGGCTGCGTGCTTGCAGTGACCAATGGCGACCTTTCCGGTTTTCATTTTTCGGTTTGGGGCGTCACGTCGGGCGTGATTGCAGGCCTTTGTGGTGCGTCGCTCGCGGTGTTTAGCCGAATAGCAACCAAGACGGTCCACCCGCTGGCTGTCACGTTTTGGGGCTTTGTTTTTGGCGGTGCGGTTATGGCAGCTATCGCGGCTCCGTGGCCGGATGTCGCCGCGGCAATGTCGCCACAGC
>DBEZDO010000049.1:0-39460 GCA_048187355.1 Collinsella sp. | reverse complement strand
CAGCATCCTCTGGACCGTGTCCCGCTCGTGCCTCGTGAGCCTTCCGTAGGACCTCGGGACCGCCCTTGCGGAGTCCCTTTTCTTCTTTCCGGACATGCCGTCCTCCGATCTCCCGGGGCCGGCCGGCCCGGCCCTCAGGGTGTCGGGTTCCCACATTCATCCGCACATGTGCGGATGAATGTGGGAGGTGTTCGGATAAAGTTGATAATCAAGGGTAGGGATAGCGGAATGAGACAAGCGAGGCATCTTCGTTGTTGCCAGGCTCCCATTTGATATTATCGACAGAAAAGGCACCGAGTATTCCGCCGTGCTTTTCTTCCTTTTCGTTATCACTGTGGAACAGAGACATACTGATTCCTTTCGTTAATTCCAAACCACGCACTCCGCGTGTCTAATGAATTGCGAAATGCCGAGCCGACAGGCATGCCGAAAGTCCGTGCGCCCCAATCTATCCCCCGACTTAGCTTGATAAATTATAGCCCTCAATCCATCGCATTTAGTCACCCGCCGGCGAGCGGTAATAATGTCGCACCTTTGGTCAACTGACGAAGAACCGGGAGGGTTCGAACCCCAGATACCCTTTTGGGGCATACCCGCTTAGCGGGCGAGTGTCTTCGGACTCTCGGTCAGCTCTTCGTAACGGCCGTTTTAGCTGTAACTAAACTCGTCGGATGGAACAAGGGGAAAGGTACAGGAGCCGCGCACGCCGTAATGCCAAAATGCCTCGGCTAAAGTTACTAGCTCTCGTGATAGGCCAGAATCGACCGGCACGGATACCCTTCAGAGCCGCATTCCGCGGACGCTACGACCTTTCCGTCTTTATAAAACTCAACATACCAAACGTACGTTGCCGCCCCCTCCCAATAGCTTGGCCTATCAGCGACCTTGTACGTAATAGAGGCGTCATCTGGCACAATCAACTCGCGCTTGGCGTTTGCAATGAACGCATCCATGTCGGCGATTACGCCATCGTCGCCCGCAGCGGCCTCCCCATCGTCGCCGCTATCGGATGCCGCTTCAGATGGTGCTTGAGATGCGCCAGTTCGATCGTCTGCAGTGCCAGAGCCGTCCTTCAAAGAGCTCTCCGAAGGCTCCGCTCCTTTGAATGCCTTCCACATATCGCTGCTTGCAGACGGCTTTTCAATGTCGGCCTCCGGATGCTCCCCGGCAATCTCGTCAAGAATTTTGCACGCTTCTTCACGCCCCTGGACCATCGTCTCCTGTGGTTTGCCACCATCCTCGACGGTCCTCACCAAGTAGGCGCCATTCTGTCTATCGAATTCCTTATTTTGAATTTGCACCGCGTCTACGACCTCAGGACCCTTTGCAGTAAGCGAAATATAGAAATCTGCCTGGTTACAATCCTGACTACAAGTAAATTTAACGATGCCGTCCTTGCAGACAGTAATGACTTGGCTCTCACCCTGAGCAATAAAACCGTCATACCGATTCGTCATATTGCTGGAGCCTTCTACCATCTCTGACGAAGGCATAACCGAAACGACCTTTCCATCAACAAAGCAGTAGGCACCTACAATCGCCGAAATATCGTTCTGCGCATCGACAGACCCAATAAGCAGCTCGTCAATTCCGTCACCGTTCAAATCATCGAAAGCATAGTAGTAGTTTAAAAAGCCGGGAGCATTCTGGCTGTCATAAACGAATATCTGCCCCAGCCCAGAATCATCGCCGCGCCCCAGAGCCCAGTCGTCGTAGTTGGCAGTACCAGCTCCCTTCTGCTCGCAATAGCTCACAAAGTCCTCGTAACGCGCAACCACGCCCTCGTAGGCCTCGTGCGCTTTCTTGTTAGCTGCCGCGACCTTCTTTTTAGACGACTTATTCTCGACTGCAGCCGACTGTTCCTGCTGCTGCAGCTGAGGCAGCACAAAGGCCTCGTAAGCTTTGACCAGTGCGTAGGCGACACCAGCGGTAAAGATGATTGCTGCAAGAATGGTGACAAACGTAGGCACGGCAAAACGGCCGATCTGCCGACGCTGCATCATAAAGGCCGCAAAGGACATATGCTCAGAGGGCGCCGGAGAAGCGCTCTCTGAGCGAGATGCAGCAAGATCGCTCGTCGCTTTTCTATCAGCAGGCGCCTTTGGTGTACCTGAAGGAAGCGGCTGCTGAGCATTCGCCGGCGCATCATCCACATCCAACGGTTTTCCGCATGCGGAACAGTATCGCGCCCCGTCTTTGATCTTTGCCCCGCAGCTTGCGCAGTACATATATCCCCCCTAGAACTTCAGCATATCGAAACGATAGCCCACAGCCTGAAAAAAGAAAAGGCCAAGGACAATATGCTCGACTGTAAACCTTTTCTTTCACCTTTCAAATTCGCCTGATCCCACGCGGAAGGCATGCGACGGGCTACTTGCTAGGCGCGAGCCATGTGCAGCTTGATTACCTTGAAGATGATGTTGGCAACCGAGACGATAGGCCAAAGTGCCACCATCGTCATCGGGGCTAATTCGGGAACAACCGGGACCGCTCCGTGAATCACGCTGCCCAACCAGTAAAAAAGCATCAGAACAACGACAGGAAGGCCCACGAGAACCACAAGTTCGATTAGCATAATCGTGATACCGATAATGCCGCCACCATAGACAAAGGGAAGCCTTACACCGCTGCGGTACAGCGAGATAATCACCTTCCAGGGACCAATCAGAAGCAGCGCCAGCAGAATCATATAGTCGAGCCCCAGCGAGCCCCCTCCCAGCACGTAATTGAAAAAGAGCACATAGAGCAACGAAATCACCGACGCTCGCGTAAGGGACCCGATGGACTCGCGAAGTGAATCTTGCAGACAAGCAGCGGCCTCTGCATCCTCCGCCGCTTGAAACTGAGCCTCGACAGACTGGCTCTTAATCGGCCGGGCCTCAACGTAAATCGCATCTCCCGCCGTGCTGGCCGCAGCCGCGACCGTAGGCGTTCCGCACACGCCGCAGAACTTGGCGCCGTCGTTAATCTCTGCTCCACACTGTTTGCAATGCATGATCGGGTCCTTTCTCGTTACCCCTTTTCTTGGCGATCACAAGATACGATTTGTCGTTTATCCGATATAGAGATTTTGACCGAGTAATTATCCTAAACGTGCTACGCTATTAAACCTGCAGCTAGAGACAGGGGTAACAATGTTTGAGTTCTCCCAAACACGCACCGTTGAAGGTTCGATTCCGTTTAAGAAAGTCAACCTCATAGAGAGCGAACCCAATAGGCCCGTTGGCGAGGCCCAGCTTGTCTTTGAACTCTTCATGCCCACCGAGCTGGCCGGCAGCAAAAGCAACGAAGGGCCCGCACACAGCGAGCGCCATGCCGATCTGATCAGGCTGGCATCATGCATCGAACCCACCGCCGTTAAAGAGCAGCCCTTCCGCGCAAGCCTCTTTAACGTACTTGACTACGCCGAACAGACCGGGCCGCTTTTTGGCAAGCACGCAATAGAATCCGTACGCGATTGGGCCAATGCCGCGATGGCAGCACTTATTGCCATGCGCATCCAGGAATACCTCAACGGGAGCTGCACCATCGCAAAGGTCTCCGCATTGGAAAGAATCGAGAAATCAGTGGTAACCTGCGCGGCAAACGGGTCATCCTTCAAGATCTACACCACTATCCTGAGGGCGGGCGGAGATTATACCAACTCATTCAAAAGCCTGCCCATCGTGCGCAAAATCGAATCCGATGCGGGATATTTCTACGCCTTTATGTTTATGATCGACGAGGAAGAATCCCTCGTTGCACTCAACGTGCTCTCTTTTGAACACGAGCTCACCGCCAATGACTTCAGTGTTTTGCAGGCGATGTTCTACATGGACGAAAACTCCAGCTTGGAGATTTCAGCACGACTCAAGGTCAACAATAGCGAGGAGAGCTTCTATGTAATCGACCCTCAAGCAGATATCCAGGAGCGCCGCGAAGAACTTGACGACGATGACCGCGATGCGCTCACCGCTTTGGTGCAGGCGCTCGTGATCTCGCATCTCTCGGGCGCGCACGTGGATGTGTTCCAGGGCAACGAGTCCACAGGGTTCCTTTCCTTTGACAGCTATCTCTCGTGGCTCTGGTTTGATTTTTCGCGCAAGCTGAGCACCGTCAAAATTGGCTATTGCGAGCAGTGTGGACGCGCCTACTCACTTGCCGGGCATCGAGGCGTCAAACGGCACTACTGCAGCGATCAATGCAAGACCGGTGCCAAAAACGAGCGCACGCGCAAGGAGACGGCAAAGATACGAGAGTTGTTTGGAACGGGCGCCAGCGTACGCGACATCGCCAACGAGATAGAACGTCCCGCGGCCTACGTACGCTCGCAGCTCAATAAATGGACCAAGCTCAAGCACGATCTGGATGAAGACATTGAGTCAAACGGCTTTGACAGCTCCGAGCTACTCAAACGTTGCACCATTGAGAAGCTCGACCTCAACAACCTCCTCAACGCCAAGCGCAAAAAGCAGATTCAGGACTTCGCCAAGCTCAAGCGACTCGTTAAGTAGAAGCCCTGTCATTTCTTCTCCGTCCGACTGGAAAATTGCTCACATACGTGTTAGTACTATATATGTTAGTAACACGCATATGAGCGAGGCATGCCATGTTTGTCGGACGCCAGAGTGAGCTTGAGTCCCTAGAAACCGCTTATCAAAAGGGTTCCTTCCAGTTTGCCGTAGTCTACGGAAGGCGCCGCGTGGGCAAAACAAGCCTGCTTCGCGCTTTTACGCAGGATAAGCCCAGTGTGATCTTCTTTACCGGGCAGCAAACCGTTGCAAGCGAAAACCTTGCGCTGCTCAGCCGCGAGATGCTTGGTAATAGTGCCGCAGGAGCAGCATTCCCTTCCATCCAGGTTGCACTCGAGTCCGTCTTTGAACGCGCCAAAGCGGAGCAAGTCATTCTGGTCATTGACGAGTATCCTTACCTCGCCGAGAGCGACCCGGGCGTGTCGTCGTGTCTGCAAACGCTTATCGACCGACACAAAGACAAGAGCAACCTGTTCTTGGTGCTCTGCGGATCGTCCATGAGTTTTATGGAACACCAGGTGCTTGGACACCAAAGTCCTCTCTATGGGCGCCGCACCATGCAGTTGCGCATCGACCCCTTTGTCGTTTTCGATGTAGCGCAAATGCTTCCCGATGCACCCATCGAGAGAATTATCGAGCTGTATTCCGTTGTCGGCGGCATGCCGCTCTATTTATCGCAGCTTGATAGCACGCGCTCCACGCAATGGAACCTTGAGCACGCTCTGTTGCGCCAAGATGCGTTTCTGTACGCCGAGCCCCAGAACTATCTGTTGCAGGAAGTCCGAAGCCCGGCTATCTACAATGGCGTCATAGCCGCCATCGCTAACGGCTGTGTACGTCCCAAGGAAATCGCCGATGTCACCCGACTCGCAACGCCACAAGTCGCGCGATTACTCGACGCATTGATTGATCTGCGAATCGTTGAACGCGTCACGCCCGTTGCCAAAGCAACAAAACGTCAGGTGGTCTATCGAATCTGCGATAACCTGTTCAGGTTTTGGTATCGATTTGTTCCGCAGTACACGGGAACAATTGAAGAGGGGCTCGGAGCCGCTGTTGCCGCGCGTATCGTCAAGCGCGATTTGTCTACCTTCGTGGGCCCCACATTTGAAGAGGTATGCCGCCAGTGGTTGATACGACAGGTCGTTGAGGGCGAGCTGGATGTACTGCCCAAGGCAATCGGCTCTTGGTGGGGCACTAACCCGGCAACGCGTCACCAAGAAGAGATTGACATTGTATTAGAGGATGCCGATGGCGAGCTCGTCGTTGGCGAGTGCAAATGGAGAAACGAGCCCGTAGATACCGACGTTCTTGAAACGCTCGAGCGGCGCAGTGCGCTGCTGGGCCGGCCGATCAAACAGTATTACTTGTTTAGCAAGGGTGGATTTAGCGAAGCGTGTCAAAATAGAGCGGCTCAAGCAAGCAGCGCGAGGCTTGTTGGACTCGAGCAACTACTATAAGAAAGGGGCTTGGAAACAGTTTTCCAAGCCCCTTTCAGTTTTTATTCGATTCCCACCTTTTTGAGCGTATCTTTGGTGACTTCCGCAACTTGATTGGGATCGACGTGGGATTCCCCCGAAATAGTGCCGTAACCTGAGGTTGAAAAATCAAGGAAATAATATGTCCGGTAATTGTGCCCATAGCCAAATTGCTGATATAGGGCATTATAGTCCGTCTCGGAAATTTCCTTGCCCTCCGACGCACAATAGTATTCGTAGCCATTGCCCTCGCTCGGCGCAACTCCCCAGGACTCGTAGTTGCTTACAAGCGAAAAAGCATCGCTTTTCTTGCCATATACCGAAGTATTGTCCCCGGCCAAAACCTGCCTTCCAGCAAGCAATGCCGTAATAGCATTGCTCATCTCATATGTTCTTTGGCTTACGAGGATGCTGTCGTCATCCGCTTTAATCAGCGGAAGAAACATCGTTCCTCCGTTGCTGTTATCAAGCCAATTTTGACTGTAAAGCCTCTTGATGCCACCATCAGCTGACGACCAAACCTCTACGGTGTAGGACTTCTGAAGTCCCTCCATATCTCCATTCCAGGCACTCTTTAGTTCGTCATCGCTCATACCGTTCACAACGGTCAAGAGCTCAGGCTGGCCATCCTGATCAAAATCAACGAGGTCGACAAGACAAAGCCCTCGCATCGCATAGACAGAATCAGTCACCTCAGCAATTTGCGGCTCTCCATAGCACGCGAGGTATTCCTGGCACTTTTGCTTGTAAGCGGCATGCGTAGCGGTATTGTCCGCAGCGGTGCCTCCATCCTTCTTGTCGCCTTCGCCTGTCTTTGTATCGGCCTCGTTGGCCTTAGGCACCTCGAGGGAAACCTCTTTTACGGCATCAGCGGATTTAGAGTTATCGACGGCTTTGACGGGAATACTCCACTCGACTTTTGACTTGGAGTCCTTAACGGTGAGGGTATATTTTCCCGGTTTAACATCGGGAAACTGGCTTACCGTGAAGCCCTCGTCACCCTTAACCTCAGCGTTGGTGCTGTAGCCGTTGTCGCCGTTCAGGGTCACCGAGTACTTCTTGAGTTTCTCGCCCTTTGCGTCGGTCGGGGTGATCTTGGATTCTTGGACCACCACGATGGCCTTGTCCTGGCCGTAATGGGCAACGTCGCCGCCGGACTTGCTAAAGAACAGCAGGTAGCTAAAGATGGCAATGACTGCCAGGCCAACGACGACACCAACGATATAGAGCGCCTTGGGCTCCTTTTTCTGTGCGGATGCATTCGCCGCAGGAGCAGGGGCTGGCGCCGCGACGGGCTTGGCGACCGGATTGCTCAGTTTTGGTCGGTCGGCACGCACGGCTGGAATCGAAGGCGTTGCACCGGACGACACGTCGTCTTTAGGCTGGTCGTCTTCTTCGTCCGCTACGGGCTCGCTCTCCACGGGCGACTTTTCCTCCCCCGCCTCGGCACCGGCGAAAGGCTCCTTCTCCGTTTCGTCGCTAGCGAAAATCTCTTCCGCAGCCTCATTGATAACGGAAGGTTCTTCTGCCACTTCGTTGCTGACAGAGTTCAGCACCGCCTTTGCATCTTCGAGTGCATAGCCGCACTCGGTGCAGTATCGCAAATCGCCATCAAGCTCAAATCCACAGTTGGGACAGAACATGTTAGTCCTCCTTATCGACTTTCACCGTTGTACCGTCCTTGACCTCATCGGGGGTTACTTCGGACCCCACTTGAGACCCATCATCCCAAGACGCAACCAAAATCTCGCAATTGCCGTCCGCAAAAGAACCGAGCTCATAGTCTTCGGTGCGATACACCAGTCCCTTGGATGTCACATACAAGCATGTTGAGCCCTTGATTGAATAGTCTGAAGAATTGCTCCGCATGAGCATAGAATTGTAATCAGACGGATACTCTCTGCCCATTTCCGTAAGATACGGCCAAACTGCCGAACTCATAGAACTGGCAAGATCCTCGGTATCAACGCCAAACATGTCCTGAGGGCTGACAGTATCACCCGTATGCAAATCAAAAATAACACCAGTCACATACGTGTCGCCATGCGGACCCCATCCCGTCGAATAGCGCTCGTCACGGATACAAAAATAGTTCTCATCCATGTACGTAACCGTCACGTTTCTCGATATGCAGGGAAATTTGCCGTCGGGGTACAGCTCAGCATCTGATTGCTCATTATCTGATGCTCGATTCGTTCGCTCCGCATCAATTTGAAGGGGCTCGAGAATCGCCTTGTTAATTTTGTCTGCGACGTCGTCTTTGGCGGAGCTCTTAAGTTGCGGATAGGACCATTCCATGTCAGTCCGCTCGCCCTGATTGAGCATAGGGTCGACCGGAGCAGACACCGTCAATGACTTTGCCTCCAACGTATAGACAACTTTTTCGGCCGCCCTCTCGTCCTTCTTGGGTCTTTCGGTCGCTTGCTCCTGTTGCACGGATTGCTGCTGGAGATTGGGCTCGATGACGTTCTTGTAGAGCATGAAAGCAGCGTAAGCGATGCCTGCCGCGGCGATAAATGCGGCGATCATGATAGCAAACTGCGGCACCAGGCGGTTACCGACCTGACAGCGTTGCATAAAGAGGTTGTACATCTGGGAGTGACCGCTACCCGCGGTCTTCGAGACCGGCTCGGGACTCGGTTCTGCCGTGGACTCGACATTCGCGGATCCTATCGCAGAGTCCGTTTCGGTATTTGCAGACTCCAACATGACTTCAGCGGACGAGGACTCTCGCGCCAGCGGCTCGGCGCCGGACCCTTCCTTGGCCGCAGTTTTACCCGAGAGTCCTTCCAAGGGCAGCCCGCATTCGGTACAGTACCGCGCATCGTCACTGATCTTGCTACCGCATTTGGGGCAAAACATGGGCTTTCTTCTCCGATTCCCTTTAGTCTCACTGAGTCGTAAGTTACTCACGTGCTGTACGCTACGTAGTTTAACCATTTCTTAAGCAAGCCAATGGACCGCTTGAACAGACGCATACCCACTCAAGTGACCCTATACCGGCTAGTTATCCTGGCTCATGGCATGAGTGTCAGTGTAAGAATTTTCGCTGAACAGGTCCGCCCCCTCGAAGTCCGAGCCGATGCTCAACTTGAAGCCATTTTTTGCCGAGATGGAGAAATCGCCGCTGATATCCATATCATGCTCGCGGCCAACCGCCCTCATTTTCCGAAGTCCCACCCGTCACGTTATCAGGAGCCCGAAGTCAAAGAGATAGTAAAAGCCGATTGGGGCACATGTGATTCCATATGCCCCAATCGGCTTTATAGTCGTTTACGCCTCAGAGAAACCTAGGTGACCCGTTTACACGCGCTAGCGCGCCGGGTCAACTGCCACCTTGCCGCTCTCCAGCACGTGGACGCGCCCGTCGGCGAGCATCTGCACGACCTCGGGGTACAGCACGTGCTCGATCGCGTGGATGTGCTCCTCGAGCGTGCCGACGTCCCAGCCCTCCTCAACAGCAAGCGCACGCTGGGCGATGATGGGGCCGTTGTCGTAGATCTCGTTGGCAAAGTGCACGGTCACGCCGGTCACCTTGACGCTGCGAGTAAACGCATCGTCGATCGCATGCGCGCCGGTAAAGCTCGGCAGCAGCGCCGGATGCAGGTTGACCACGCGGTTGGGGAACGCCGCCAGCAGCGGCGTGTGCACCATGCGCATGTAGCCGGCCATGACCACATATTCGCAGCCGCGCTCGAGCAGCTCATGCGCGATGATCTCGTCGGCGGCGATGGGGTCGGCATAGACGTCCTTAGACAGTGTGAGTGTCTGGATGCCCGCACGTTCGGCGCGTTGCAAGCCCTTGGCCGAAGGGCGGCTCGACACCACCAGCTCAATCGAGGCGTTGAGCTTGCCGGCGGCGATCAGGTCGATCAGCGCCTGCAGGTTGGTACCCGAGCCGCTGATAAGTACGCCAATCTTGAGCGGCTCAGCCGTATCGGTGCCGGTCGGGCGGGTGTAAGGCACATAGCCCAGGCCCTCGGCAGCAGCCATCTGCTCGTTAGCGCTCATCGGAGTACACGACCTTACCGGAACCCTCGACGCACTCGCCCACGCGGAACGGTTTCTCGCCCAGCGCGACCAGGGCCTCGGTCACGGCGGCCTCGTCCTCGGGGGCGACGATCAGGCACAGGCCAACGCCCATGTTGAAGGTCTTGCATGCCTCGTTGGGCGCGAGCTCGGCCTGACGCGACACGTAGGTGATGACGGGCGGAACGTCCCAGCCCATCTCGGCGCCGTTGCGGGTGACCACGGCATCGACATCGTCGGCAAGCGCGCGGTTGAGGTTCTCGGTAATACCGCCGCCGGTGATATGGGCAATGGCGTGAACATTGGCGCCGCCGCGGAGCAACTCCAGAATCGGCTTGACGTAGATGCGCGTGGGGGCCAGCAGGGCATCGGCCAGCGATGCGCCGCCGAGCTCCTCGAGCGGACGGTTTAGCTCCTCGGCCTTAGCGGCGGCCTCGGGCGTGCCCGGCTTGATTCCGTCGACGCCGATGACCTTACGCACGAGCGAGTAGCCGTTGGAGTGCACGCCGGTGGAAGGCAGGCCCAAAATCACGTCGCCGGGGCGGACGTTTGCGGGGTCGAGCATCTTGGGACGGTCGACAACGCCCACGGTAAAGCCGGCGAGGTCGTAGTCGGCGGGAGCCATAACGCCGGGGTGCTCGGCCATCTCGCCACCCACGAGTGCACAGCCCGCGAGCTTGCAGCCGTCGGCCACGCCCTTGATGATCTTTGCCATGTGCTCGGCCTCAATGTGACCGATGGCAACGTAGTCCAGGAAGAACAGCGGCTCGGCGCCCGAAGCCAAAATGTCATTGACGCACATGGCAACCAGGTCCTGGCCCACCGTCTCGTGACGGTCCATGATCTGGGCGAGTACGAGCTTGGTACCCACGCCGTCGGTGCCGCTAATCAGGATCGGGTCTTCCATATCCTTAAGCGCGGCGGCCGAGAACAGGCCGCCAAAGCCGCCGATGCCGCCGATAACCTCGGGGCGGTTGGTGTCCTTGACCATCTGCTTAATAGCGTCGACGGCGCGGCCGCCCTCGGCGGTATCGACGCCGGCGTCCTCGTACGTCACATGCTTGCTGTCGCTCATCTGAGCCTTCCTCTCCCACTACCGTGGCGCCGCGCGGGCGCCAAACGGTGCTCATAGTTGCATTCATTTCGGCGCGCGTCATAACAACACGCGCCGTCATATCAACAAAACAGCAGATAAAACCTGCCAAAATAAACCTGTCCCTAAATGGCAGGTTTTAGGCCTCACTGTGCTCCTCTTCCCAGCTGCGATCGACATATTTCTCGACCACGGCGTCGTCGTCAAAGTGCAGCGGCTTGTCCAGGTTGCGGGGCTTGAAGCCCTCCATGAACTTGTCGCGGCCAAAGCTCTCGGGAATCGCCACGGGATAGCGTCCGGTAAAGCACGCATCGCAGTAACCGCCCTTGGGCATGACCTTAAGCAGGCCCTCGACCGAAAGGAAGGCCAGCGAATCGGCGCCGATATACTCGCAAATCTCGTCGACCGTCTTGTTGGCGCTGATAAGCTGCGACTGCACGTCGGTGTCGATGCCATAGAAGCACGGCCAGATGACCTCGGGCGAGTTGATGCGGATATGAATCTCCTTGGCGCCGGCGTTGCGCAGCATCTTGACGAGCTGCACCATGGTGGTGCCGCGGACGATGGAGTCGTCGATGACGACCAGGCGCTTGCCCTCGATGTTGTCGCGCAGCGGGTTGAGTTTCATACGCACGCCCATGGCGCGCAGCTCCTGCGTGGGTTCGATAAACGTACGGCCCACATAGCGATTCTTGATGAGTCCCTCGCCAAAGGGAATGCCGCTCTCGTGCGAATAGCCCTCCGCGGGCGGCAGGCCGGAGTCGGGCACGCCAATGACCAGGTCGGCCTCGACGGGCTCCTCGTGTGCCAGCTGACGACCCATGTCATAACGGCAGGCGTAGACGCTCTTGCCGTTCATGATGGAATCGGGGCGAGCGAAGTAGACCTGCTCAAAGATGCAGTTAGCAGGCTCTTCGGCGGCAGGCACGCCCTGCTCGGACACAAGGCCCTCGGCGCTGATGCGCAAAATCTCACCGGGACGGACGTCGCGGACGTACTCGGCGCCCACAATGTCGAGCGCACAAGTCTCGGAGGCGACGACCCAGCCGCCGGCGCGGGTGACATGGGTGGTGGCGTCGACCGTCGCGGCGCCGTCCTGCGACGGCAGCTGCGAAACGGATGCGGCATCGGCCTGGTCCAGGCCCTCATCCACCAGCTTACCCAGCACGAGCGGGCGAATGCCGTGCGGGTCGCGGAAAGCGTAGAGCGCCTGCTCATTGATGAGCGTCATGGCGTAGCCGCCGCGCACGAGCTCCATGGTCTTGCGAATGCCCTCGCGCAGATGGCCTGTACGCTGAGTAAAGTAGCCGATGAGTTTGGTCGCGACCTCGGAATCCGAGTTGGAGAGGAACGGCACGCCCAGCTCGATCAGCTGGCGGCGCAGCTCGTCGGTGTTGACGAGGGTGCCGTTGTGCGCGAGCGCGATAATGACGCTATTGATGGTAGAGAGGTGCGGCTGAGAGGCTTCCCAGCTCTTGGCGCCGGCGGTGCCGTAGCGCACATGACCCACGGCCAGCTGACCGGAGAGCGTCGACAAGTCGGCATTGGAGAACACGCGGTCGAGCAGGCCCAGATCCTTGCGGACCATAACCGTACCGCCGTCACCAACAGCAATTCCCGCCGATTCTTGGCCACGGTGCTGCAGTGCACGCAGGCCAAAGTACGTCAGTCGAGCCACGTCGCGATCGGGCGCCCAGACACCAAAAACGCCGCATTCCTCATGCAGCTGGTCAGAGTCCGGATCATACGTCGACATGGCGTTCACCTGTCCCGCGGTACGCTCGGCCGCGCGGATGGTTTCTTGAGACATGGCATCCCCTCAGAGCCTCGTATTTTGGCGTTACCCGCCTTATTATACGCACGGCGCGACGCGCTCCCCAGCGCATGAGCAGCGCTTTTTAAAAGCCCACCGAGCTAATAATCCGTTTTGCGGCCAAACATTTTATTGGTCTGTCCAGTGCAAGCGCCCACGCCCCCAGGTGGCCGCCGCGTCCACCGTTGAGGGTTGCATTGTTGCAATTGGGACGTTCGTCCTGTCTTTTGGCAGGTTGGCGGCGTATCCTTGTAACCTAGGACAAAGCGAGAAAGGTTCTGTATGGATCGAAACGAACTCGACCCCAGCGTCCCCAGCGCCACGGAGGTCAAGAAGATTCCCCTCATCATTAAGGTGTACGCCGTCCTGTGCATCCTGTCCGGCGTGGGCACACTCCCGTCGGTCGCCGCCTTTATGTGGCAGGTCATCACCGCGCTCATTAACGGCAACGCCGCCGCCAAGCTCGGCGACAACACGCTCGTCGCGGTTGGACTCATCGTCGCCGGCATCATGCTCTCTGCGGCAAGTGCCGTCATCCTGATCATCTTTGGCCTGGACCTTATCAGAAACCAGCGCCGCAACGCCGCCCGCCTGTCCTATATCCTTATTGCATTCACCGTCGTCGAGCTTTTGGTCGACGTGATGCTCCAAGGTATCGGGCTCTTCTTGCTTCGTCCCGCTATTCAGCTCGGTATCCTCATCGCGCTTTCAGCCACCGTCGATCCTACGCTTCGCCAGGAGCGCGAACTGCAGCGCCGCCTGCAGGAGATGCTCGACCGCGACGCCGCCGCCGAGGGCATGCTCGGCCGCGATGAGACCGGCGAGGGCTACATCAAGCTCAACTACTTCAACCTGTTCTGGGTATTCCTCGTCTGCTGTGTGCTCGGCCTGATCGCCGAGGACATCTGGCACATGACGGTCGACGACCCAGGCGTCTACCAGGACCGCGCCGGCATGCTGTTTGGTCCCTTCAGCCCCATCTATGGCTTTGGCGCCGTACTCATGACCATGGTGCTCAACCGCTTCTATAAAAAGAACCCCATCATCATTTTCCTGGTAAGCGCTGTGCTCGGCGCGAGCTTTGAGGTGTTCGTGGGCTGGTTTATGCAAACCTCGTTCGGTGTGGTCTCGTGGAGCTACTCGCATATGAAGCTCTTTGGCATGCCCGATCCACTCGCCGTCCTTACGGGCGGACGCACCTGCACGGGCTTTGCCTGCCTGTGGGGCCTGGGTGGCCTTATCTGGATCAAGCTGCTGCTGCCGAGGCTGCTCAAGCTCATCAACATGATTCCGTGGAAGAGTCG
This sequence comes from Collinsella sp., assembly GCA_048187355.1. Classification (GTDB taxonomy): domain Bacteria; phylum Actinomycetota; class Coriobacteriia; order Coriobacteriales; family Coriobacteriaceae; genus Collinsella. The sequence continues at coordinate 25,232 of DBEZDO010000049.1, read as the reverse complement.
CTACTCGGCTACCGTCATCTTTACCGTCATTATGCTGGTCGACGGCGTCATGACGCTGCAGTCGCTCGACTACTGGTACCAGCGCGTCAACGGCACGGAGCCGGATATTCCCGTCGCGCAGTTCTACGGCAAGTATTTTGATAACGACTACATGGAGAACCGCTTCCAGAGTATGACCATGAGCCCCAAGGATGCGACGCGCGTGTAGCGCCACGCAATGCCGAGATTTTCCAACACACCGAAAAGCCCACTGGTAGACTGATGAACTGCCAGTGGGCTTTTTGTTGGCGAGTGCTGCTGCCGGCCTTACGCCTCGCGCTCGACCTCGCTCACACACTCATTTTTGATGGTACCGACGAGCGCCTGCAGTGCGTCGACCACATGTGGGCGAATGTCTCCGCCGATGAGTACGAGCATGATGTCGTCGCCCACGGCAAGCTCGCCGCTCGCCAGCCACACGCGCACATAGCCGATACCCGGCATCGCGCGCGTTGCCTCGATGGCGGCCTGCACCTTTTCGGCATCGAAGCCGAACACCATGCCGCCCACCTTATGTCCAGGCGCCACACCATTTGTCTCGATCCCACGCACCTCGGACTTAGGCGTCGCACGCACCACGCCGTTGTGTGTCAGGTACATCCCACAATCAGCCGCCGAAGCATCGGCCTTGGCTTCGCGCAGCCAAGCATCAACCGAAGGCATCGATTTGCCGTTCTCAAGCATCATTTCTCCTTTTGATTTCCAGGGTAGTCTTTTTGGGACGGGGCTCCCGGACACTTTATTCCTCGACCGGCGTGAGCACCATGACAGCGCGCGTATTGCTAAATGACAGCGAGCGACAGGTCACGAGCGTCACGACCTTCGTTGCCGAGGCGGCGCGGTCGCCTGCATCGCTCGCCACCGCCGAGGCGCCGTCGAGCATCTCGGACAGGTAATTCTTCAGTCCGTCATCGCCCTCAAAGTTGGGCGTGCGCGCCTTGGCATACGTGTCCTCGACCACCTTGGTCGCCAGCGGGCGCAACTTATACGTCGCATCACGCGTGATGTAGTACACGTATTCCATACTGTCGAACGTCGCCTGATCGGTCGTATCCGAAATCACGTTGAACATCGAACCGTCGTTCATATGATGACCGTAAATCGTGGTCTGCTGATCCACCATGCCCGGCGCGTTGTCGTCGCTATCCAGGAAGATGGCTCCCGAGGCATTGGCCGTACCGTCGAACAGCGTGTTGAGGTACTTGGAGTTGTTGTTGGTCTGCACCACGGGGTAGTTGATGTTGGTGCCGGGCGCGTAAATCCAACCCACAACCTCGGGATTTGTCTGGGCCAGCGCATTGAAGTCGACAATTGGCACGCCACTGGCGTCCTTGTCGCTCACATATTGCTTTTCGATTTTTTGATACGACTCGCTCGCCTGCTTGTAGCCAATCTGCGCGTTGATAAAGATGGCGGCCGCAGCAACGATCAGGCCAATGCCGATGATGATGAGCAGAATGGGAATGACGGAGCGGCGCTTTTTGCGCGGCGGCTCGGTATAGCTCGATGGCGCGGTATGCGCCGAAGAGCGAGGTGACTTCTTGGCCGTACTGTATGACGAAGGGCGATATGCAGCAGGCGTATCCTGACGGCGATGCTTCGCCGGCGTCACGGGGCGCGGCGCGCGCGGCTGTTGAGGAGAGGATGTCCGACCCTGCTGCGGCGCGCGGGCTGCTCCCGACTTGGCTGGATCGGAAATCCGAGAAGCCCAAAAACGCTTTCCCTGATAGTCGGACATGGCTCTCCTTATGCTGCAAATGGACTGGCAGAGCGCTTAGGCGTCAGCCATCTCCTGCTTCATCTTCTCGATAACCTTGCGGTACTCGGGGTCGCAGGCGCCCAGGATCTGCGTGGCGTAAATGGCAGCGTTCTTGGCACCGTTGATGGCCACACAGGCAACGGGCACGCCCGAAGGCATCTGCACCATCGACAGCAGCGAGTCCATACCACCCAGATCGCTCGTCTTCATAGGCACGCCGATGACCGGCAGCGGCGTAAACGCAGCCACGACGCCGCCCAGGTGAGCAGCCTTGCCGGCAGCAGCGATAATCACCTTGATGCCGCGGTCGGCAGCAGTCGAGGCCCACTCATGGACCTTCGCCGGCGTGCGGTGCGCGCTCGCAATCACGAGCTCATAGGGCACGCCCAGTGCCTCGAGCTCGGCGGTGCAACCTTCCATAACGCCCAGATCGGACTTGGAGCCCATGATGATCCCGACAACCGGCTTCTGATCTGCCATAAACAAAGACCTCCTGTTGAGAGCGGTGACGCGGCGAATCCGCGACCCTTAACTACTGAGAGTAGTATAGCTGCTCCCGTCCCTGCGGTCTCTGTGGCGCTTCGCGGGCGGGCCAGGCTTTATCTTCACTCCGGTTGCTTCGCAAAGTCGTTCAGATAGAGCCTGGCCCGCCCGCGAAGCGCCCTGCGACCTACCGGATATTGCCATGACGTACGTTGGCTGAAATAATAAAGCAATGCCCGCCGTCCTTGACGGAGCGGCGGGCACGTTTGCTTAGTTGTCGCTGGGACTACTTAGCCTTGCTGCGACGATGGAAGAAAGCGCCGATCGCGGCGATGATGGCGCCAAGACCACCGACGGCCGCGACGGTCGCCGCCGTCTGGTCGCCGGTATTGGGGATCGCCGAACCGCTCTTCTTGCTGCCCTGGGCCTTGTCGCCTGCGGGCTTGCCCGCCTGGTTGCCGCCGTTTGAGCCATTGCCGGAACCCTGGTTGCCCGAGCCGCCCTGGTTGCCGGAATCGGCATCCTTGAGGCTCTCAATGGCCAGCTTGAGCTGGTCATAGGCCGCCTGGAGCTGGATGTCGGAAGCATTCTCATCACCCAAGACGTCCTCGGCGTAGGTAATGGCATCCGTCAGGGCCTTGACAGACTCGTCCGTCTTGCCCCTGGTGTCAGTCTCCTTCGCCTGCTTGACCAAGGCCTTGAGCTGCTTCTTGGTCGGGTTCTCGACCGGGGTCACCGGAGTCTTCTCAAGCGCGTCGCGAGCACTCTCGAGTGCCTTGAGTGCCTGGTCGACCTCGTCCTGCGTGGCGTTCTCGTCGTTCAGGATGGCGCGGGCGCTCGCCAAGGCGTTCTGGAACGCGGTCCAGGAAGCCTCGGTGTAGTCGCTGGCCTTAAGGTCGCCGGCTGCAACCTCGGCATCAACCTTTTCAATCGCGGCAGTGAGGTCGTCCTTCGCCACCGGATTGGGAACGGCCGTACCGTAGAACTTGAGCTCCGCCATGCTGCAGTAGGCGTCAACGCTGCCACCGCCGGCGTGGAGCACCTTGACGGTCACGTAGCGACCGCGCGCGGCACCAAAGCTCATCTGCTTCCAGTCGCCACGGTCGGTGAGCACGCGGCCGTCGTTGTCGAAGGTAAACGTACCCATCGACGTGGCGGTGCCCATCTCATAACCGTCGGCGGTGTCGGAAACCAGCACCTCGGCCTCAAAGATATCGCCGTTCGTGCCGCCGTCCTGGCGCGGCAGGAACGTGACGTCGGTGAGATCGTAGTCGCGGCCCAGGTCGACGGTCAGGTACTGGGGCATACCGGCCTTATAGGCCCAGTCGCTGTGCCAGAGCGTCTGCTCATCGCCGTCAAGAGCGTTGACGGCGTTGCTGCCCTCATAGTCGGCCTCGCTCGAGAAGCCGGTCACCTTGACGTTCTCGCGGTTCTCGGGCGTGTTGATGAGGCTCTTCTCATCGACGGGGCGCATCTTGAGGCCGTCGATTGCCTTCTCGATCTTGGCCGTGGCGTCTGCGACATCCTTCTTGCTATAGCTGCCCTGGCCGCCATCGAGGAGCTTCTGAGCCGCCTCGACCGCAGCGGTGAGGGCTGCATAGGAATCCTTGGTGTAGACGGACTCGCTGTAGCCCGCGGCCTTGGAAAGCGCTGCCATGAGCGCAGAGGTGTCGACACCAGCCTTGACCTCGACCTCATAGGATGCGGTCTTGGAGGGATCGAGCACCGACGCCACCGTGATCGTTGCCTTGCCGGCCTTGTTGGCGCGCAGGTAGTAGCTCACGCTATCGCCGGCCTGGACAGCGGAGACGCTCACCACAGAAGGATCGGAGCTCTCGACCGTCACATAGGGGTAGCCGGCGCTCTCGGGCGTGGCCTTGGCGTCGACGAGCGTCACATCGCCCTCGAAGAACTCGGTCTGGTTCTTGCCCAGTTCGACACCCTCGATGGCCTCGACACCCTGTGTGTAGTTGAAGTTGATCTCGCGCAGCGTGAGCATCTGGTCACCCGATGCCTCAAGCGGCGTGATCTCGACCTTGGTCGCCTTCTTGCCCTTGTTCTCGGCAGAGAGGCCAAAGGCGTAGCGAGCCTGATAGGAATCAAAGCTTCCGCCCGAGAACTCCTGGGTCGAGCCGTCCTCGAACGTCACGACGGACTTAATCTTCTGCACGGTGCCGTTGCCACCGTTGCGGTTAACGACCTCGACGCTATCGAGTTTCGACGGCGTCTTGAAGGCGAACGTCATCGTGGCGGGCAGCTTGACGTAGGTCGGCATCTTGCCGTCGATCCAGTTGGGCCCATAGTTCCACAGGAACTCGAAGTCGTTGCCGCCCTCATTGTTGTCGAACAGTCCGTCATAGCTCTTCTGCTGGATGAGCTTCTCGACGTTGGTGCCGTCGTCGGTGGGGAGCTCGTCGTTGGTCATCGTGATGTCAAAGGCGTCGCGGCCGTACTCGGACTTGGTGGGCTGCGGGACACCGGGCATCGTCACGGTGCCATCACTCACGAACTCGAGCGCGTCGCACGCCGGGCCGACGAGCCAAGACGTCGAGGGCAGCTCGACCTTGCCGGCCGTCTTAGCCTTGAGTTTAAAGCTCGCGACCACACCAGTACTGTTGAAGAGCTTGGCGTCGCCGCGGTTGGCGAAGGCCAGGTTGATGGTCTGGTGGCCATCCGTGAACTGCACTTTCTCGCGCGAGAGGTTCTCCATGCCCGCCGTCGACGCATCCTGCGCGATGCTCTCGGAGACATACTCGAACTGGTCGCTGTTGAAGTTGACGAGCGCACCGAGCGCGTTGATGTTCTCGGCGTCGGTGGCGTAGACGTCGACCGTGATCTCGTCGCCGGCCTCGACCTCCATCTTGCTCGGGATCACCGCGAGGGTGCCAGCAGCCTTGCCCTTTTGCTTGGTGCCGCCGTCGAGCGCCGCCATGGTGAAGGAGTAGTCGTACACGTCGTAGACGCCGTTGCCGTTGAGGTCGGCGAAGTGGGCGCGGATCTGGGAGTCGAACGTCGAGGTGTCGGGCTCGCGGTTCTCAAGACCCAGGTAATTCTTCATGTTGGAGTAGTCGCCGTCGGAGACCGTGGCCTTGTTGAGGTTGGAGCCCACAGCGAAGCCGTCCGTGCCGTCGGTCTTGTAGATGGCGATCTCGGAGGCGGAGAAGAAGTTGCCCACGGACGCGAGCGGCGTCATACGCACGTAGCGCGCGGCCACGGCGCCGTCGAACGCCACCGTCTTGCAAGCGGCGGAGCGCTCCCAGTCGACCTCCTGCGTCGTCCAATGCACGCCGTCGAGGCTCGTCTCGATGCGCATCTTGGTCACAGTGCCGTTACCGGCATCATCGCGCGGATAGTACTCGAGCTTGTCGAGCTTGTAAGCGCGACCGTAGTCAACGGTAAGCGCCTTGCCCAGATCGTTGCCACCGGAGTGGAAACCGCCGTCGCCCGACTGGAACTCATGGTCGAAGGCGAGTTCGGCCTTATGGCTACCGTAGAGCGAGCCCTCCCAAGTGATTTCCTCGGCCTCAGGCACGTTCCGCCACGGGTCGAGCGCAGAGTTCGCCTCAAGCACGTCGCTCCATGCGGAGTAGCCATCGGCGTTGCGCGAACGAATCTGGTAGGTATGCTTGCTGTTGTAGGCAAGATCGGTATGCGTGAATTCTGCCGCATCGCCCACGGCGAACACAGTGCCGTCTACCTTAAGGTCGTAGGAGGTAGCACCATCGACCTTCCCCCAGGTGAGCTTAATGCTCGTGGGGGTCGTGGCGTCCTCGGGGGCAGCAAGGTTCGCGGGTGCGGAGAGGTTCTCGTTGAAGCGGTCGGCCGCGAGCGTGGCATCGGCGTTCACGAAATCGCCCAGTTCGAGCGTCTGCGCTGCCGTGGCGACATCGGTCTTCGCGAACTTGACGTAGACCTTGGGATTCGTGGTGATCTTGGTGTTGTTGAAGCTCTCGCCCTGCTCGGCCTCGGTGCTGCCTGCGTCGCTACCGTAGTGGTTGAGGTTGGGGGTCTCGTTGTAGAAGTAGACCGCCTGGCCGGCCTCGGGGGTCGCGGCGTCAAAGGCCTCCTGCGAGTCGACCTCAACCACGTTGAGCGCGGATCCGCCGTTCTTGGCGGAGACGCTCGTGGGCTTGGCGGAGACGTTGGCCACAAAGGTCGTGGTGCGGTTGGAGTCGTAGCCGCTGTAGCCGCCCTGCGATGCCTCGGCGGTAAAGGTCGCCGTGCCGCCCACCACGCTCGACTTATAGACGGTGCTCACATGCTCACCGTAGGAAATATTGTCGATTGTGCCGTAGGAATCGTCCTCGGTCGTGTTGTTCTCGATGGAGGAGCCGTCATCCTCGTACTGCGTAAAGCTGCCCTCACCCTCGGTGGCGAAGAACTCGACGATACGCTGGCTGCGATTGGTGCCCTTGGTGTTGGTCTCGGTCACAGCCTCGGGGTTGTTGTTCTCGGCGTACATCGGCACGATGGCGTTGGCCTTAACAAAGAGTGGCAGCTTCCAAAGCGGAGCCTCGTAGTTGTTGAGGACCTGACCGCCGCGGTACTGCTTGCCCGAGAAGTAGTCAATCCAGATGGTGGGATTCTCGTCGGTACCGTAGTTGGGCAGGTAGATACCGTTGCGGACATCGTTGCCGTTCTCATCTGCCTGGGTATCCTGATACACCGGTGCCACCAGGAAGTTCTCACCGAACATGTACTGGTACTGCGTCGAGGTGCTTGCGGCGTACTCGGAGTTGTCGGAAAGCAGCATGGCGCGGATCATGGGAAGGCCGGTATCGCCGTTGCCCGTGTCGATGTTGGCCGCCGAGGCCGCGCTCGTGTAGATATAGGGCATGAGTTGTGCTTTGAGCTTGAGATAGAAGCGCGAGATGCCCGTGTATGGATCGCCGTGCGTCATGGGCGACTTGCGGTAGGTGCCCCAACCGTCCATGTCAAGCATAGAGGGCGTGAATGTCTTCCACTGGTAGTCGCGAGCGGAGATGATGGGATCGCCACCAAAGATGCCGTCCATATCGGAGCCGATGTTGGGGTTGCCCGAGAGGCTCTGGCCGATATACGTGGGGATATGGAAGCGAATGTACTCCCAGTTACCGCCGTACTGGTCGCCGGTCCAGATGCCGCCAAAGCGCTGCGTGCCGGCCCAGCCGTCAAGCGTGATGATGTTGGGGCGCTTGTTGGCGCCGGTGGTCACGGTGTCATAGGCCGTCTTGATGCCGTTGAGGCCAAAGGAGTAGCCGGAGCCGACCCAAGCGACGTCGGTCTTGAGCGTGGTGATGCCACCAGTCTTAACCTCAGAATCGAAATCGCGCAGCAGATGCCACGGGGTCTCGGAGTTGCTATCGGGCTCGAGGTTCGACTGGGTCCAGAGACCGGTGCTCACGCCCTTGGAGTTGGCATACTCGGTGAACTTCTTAAGATTGTCGACGTTGGCGCGCACGGCGTTGAGGCGCTCGGCAGAACTCGTTCCGTCGGAGTTGACGCCGCCGGTCTTGTAGTAACCGTTCTGGCCGTAGCCAGCACCGTAACCGTCGTTCGGCAGGAACCAACCGAGCGGCATGTCGTTGTCCTCGTAGTCATCGATAACCTGCCGGGCGGAGAACTGGCGGTCGAAATCGGTCGCCTTCATGTTCTCGGTATCAACCGTAGGGCCCTCACCGTTGAGCGTCTCGGCCGCAAGCGTGCCGTCGAGCTTGTAGCCTGTCGACATGCCGGACTCGTATTTAACGTCGCCCTTCTCACTCGAGGACTTGCTGCCCTTGGTCTCCCACTTCTTTTGACCCGAGGTCGTTGACCAGCCATCACGGTTATAGGCATTAAGATGACCCAGGTAGAAACCGTACTCGGGCAGCAGCACCGGATTGCCGGTCACCTTGTAGTAGTCCTGCAGCATCTCGGTTGCCACGTTCGAGGCGCCCTCGTTGGTCGCCACGAAGTAATAGGCATCAAACTCATTCTCGCTGTGCAAAGTCGTGACCGTCGATGAGTCCGTGGAACCGAAGTCGTAGGAACCCTCTGCAAACGTGTTTCGGAGCACGCCGTAGCCGTCGCTCGTCCAATAGAACGGGTTGGGCGAGGCAACGCCGCCATCGGTCCAGTTGTTAGTGTTGGAGATGGCGATGGTCTGGTTGGTGTGCAGGAAGCGGCCGTTCTGGGTGCCGCCGCCAAAGAAGTTCTCGGACTTCTCCTTGGCGAGCGTCTGGACGGTACCCTTCTTATCAAGGTCGAGGGGCACAGACTCAGAAACCACGCCACGGTCGCCTGACTTGATACTCATCTTGCCAGTCGCCTTGTCCAGGATCACGGTCGCCTTTCCGCCGGTGATCTCGATAGTGTCGCCCTTGTCGGCAACCGTCGCACTCGGCTTGCTGTAGGTGTCCGAGGTATCGGGCTGAGCCTGGATCTTAGCCGTGTGGGACTTACTGCGCGGCGTGGCGTACTCGGAAAACTCACCCTTGGGGTCGACGTTATAACGGAAAATACCGTCCTCGAGGAACGTAATACGGCCCTTGATGCCGTCAGCGAAATCGATGTCGACGACGTTCGAGGCAGACTGAGACACGGTCGCTGAGTCGACACCCTTGAGTGGCGTGGCAATCGCCTGCTGGGGATTGGCAAACACAAGCGTCGCTGCAGTGGCAACGAGGACCGCGCTTCCCTTCACCCACCGTTTCGTAAAAATGGAATTCCTACACACCTGGACTCCTTCCCTCCGACATGCGGAAGTGTCGCGGACGCACGCCCTGCAGCATGGCGCACGCATCAAACGGGAGGGGTGTTCGGTACATTCCGTGCAGTGGGCCCACCCGTTACCAAGTGGTCAACTGGTAGTAACCAGATATCCACCTATTAGGTTGAATCAGCATACAGGAGCAGTTGCGCAACCAAGTTCGGAATTCTCCCAGTGGTATTAAAATGAGCGTCAATGGCAAAGTGGGCTTAATAAGCCACACCAATTGGTTCTTCTCCCAAATATCAATTAAGCAAAAATGTACTGTTTATCTGGTATTACACAGACCATACCTTTCCCTCGGGAACTGGACTTCGCGAAGTTTCCCGAAGAAAAGGCTCAGCCGCCACCCTGCGACCTACCGGGGATTGCTATGACATACGTTGGCTGATTTGGTTTGAATAGAAAGGTTGACAGAGGGTGGTGGGCAGTTAGTTCAGATTTGTATTTTTTTGGCAGTGGCTTTTGCTTAATCATCTCGGTTTTTGAGTCACTGGGACCCAGCGATAAGCCTTTTCCGCCCTTGAGTAAGCATATCTGCCTCATTAGGAAAGCGAAAACAGTTCAATTGAGCCTAAATTAACCGACTTCTGCTCTTTGAGAAATACAAATCTGAACTAACTGTCCAAAGACATATCTCTCCCTTGGTAAAAGGCCTTCATATGATTGCAATTCACCTGAAGGCCCCATACAAAATGTGGGCTCTGTCGTCCGAATGAACGACAGAGCCCACACTCATTTTCTGTTCAGCCCCGATCATCGCGCAAAGCCCCTTCGGCAGCACACGGTGCAATTGAGTCACCGTAGGCCGGGGCAGAGGGGGCCGAGTTTCCCACTGAGCGACTCTGCTTGCAGCCGGAGCGAAGGGGGAAACTCGGCCCCCTCTGCCCCGGCCGGTCAGCTCAACCTACACCGTGTGCTGCGGCAGGTCCTGCAGGGCGATGACGTCCATGCCCATGTCGTTGGCGCTGCCGTGACCCTGCTGGTCCTCGCGCACCGCCTCGATGGCGCTCACGTAGGTGTTGGCGGCAGACATCGCCGTCACGCAGGTCACGCCGCGACGCACGGCCTCGGTACGTAGCAGGTAGCCATCGCCACGCGAGCCCGGACCGTACGGCGTGTTGATGATTACCGCAATCTTGCCATCGGCGATGAGGTCGCCGATGTTGGGACGCTCGCCGTCGTGCGGGCCGCTGATCTTCTCCACGACTTCGCACGTCACGTTGCCGCCGCGCAGCACGCGCGCCGTACCCTCGGTGGAGCAGATGTCAAAGCCCAGGTAGCGCAGGATACGCGCGACCGAAAGGATATGACGCTTGTCGCGGTCGCATACGCTGATGAACACCTTGCCGCAGCTCGGGTCGGGCAGCTTGTAGTCGATCGCCAGCTGCGTCTTGGCGTATGCCTCGGGATAGCTCTTGGCGATACCCATGACCTCGCCCGTCGACTTCATCTCGGGCCCCAGGATAACGTCGGCACCGGGGAAACGACCCCAGGGCATAACGGCTTCCTTCATGCAGAACCAATCGAGCTGACGCTCGTCGCTCGGCAGGCCCAGGCTGGCGATGGAATCGCCCGCCATGATACGCGCCGCGCACTTGGCCAGCGGCACGCCGGTGGCCTTGGAGATAAACGGCACGGTGCGGCTGGCACGCGGGTTGGCCTCGATCACGTAAACGGTCTCGCCCTTGATGGCGTACTGCACGTTGACCAGGCCGCGTACGCCCAGCGCCATCGCGATGCGGCGCGTGGTCTCGCGAAGCTTTGCCTGCAGGCTCTCGCTAAAGCTGAACGGCGGGATGCAGGTCGCAGAGTCGCCGGAGTGAATACCGGCCTCCTCGATATGCTCCAGAATGCCGCCGATGTAGACCTCTTCGCCATCGCACAGGGCGTCGACATCGGACTCGATCGCGCCCTCCAAGAAGCGGTCCAGATACACCGGGTAGTCGGGACTAATGCGCGCAGCCTCGGCCATGTAATCGCGCAGATGCTCGGCATCGTAGGCGATCATCATGCCGCGGCCGCCCAGCACGTAGCTCGGACGCACCAGCAGCGGGTAGCCGATGTGCGCGGCAACGGCCTCGGCCTCCTCAAACGAGGTGGCCTGGCCCGCCGGCGGGTACATGATGCCCAGCTTGTCGAGCAGAGCGGCGAAGCGCTCGCGGTCCTCGGCAAAGTCGATGGCATCGGGCTTGGTGCCCATGATGTTCACGCCGCTCTCCTCGAGCATGCGCGCCAGCTTAAGCGGGGTCTGGCCGCCAAGCGTCACCACGACGCCATCGGGGCGCTCAACGTCGATAACGTCCATGACGTCCTCGTAGGTGAGCGGCTCAAAGTACAGGCGGTCGGACGTGTCGTAGTCGGTCGAAACGGTCTCGGGGTTGCAGTTGACCATGATGGTCTCGAAGCCGCGGGCCGCCAGCGCATAGCTCGCGTGCACGCAGCAGTAATCGAACTCGATACCCTGGCCGATACGGTTGGGGCCGGCGCCCAGGATCATCGCCTTGGGCTTGTCCGCCGGCGTGGTCTCGTCGGGAGCCACGCACTTCTTGGCATCCGGGCTCGTGCGGTAGATGTTCTCGTACGTCTTGTAGTGGTACTCCGTGGCGCTCGAGAACTCCGCAGCGCAGGTATCGACCGTCTTCATGCTGGGAACCACGCCCAGACCCTTGCGATAGGCGCGCACAAAGCGCTCGTCCGAGCCGGTCAGCGCGGCAATCTCGGCATCGCTCGTGCCGTACTGCTTGAGCAGGCGCATCGCGTCGGCGTCGATATCCTCCACACGCAGGTCGCGGATGCTCTCCTGGACCTGCACCATATCGTTGATACGGTTGAGGTACCACGGATCGATACCGCAGATGGCATGGATGCGAGCGATGTCCCAGCCACGGCGTAGGGCCTCGACCACAAAGAAGATGCGATGCTCGGTCGGGGTTGCCACGGCCTGAGCAAGCTCGTCGTCGCTCAGCTTATCGGCACCCTCTTTGCCACCGGCGCAAATGCCCTGGTGGCCGTCCTCCAGCGAGCGCATAGCCTTGCCAAAGGCCTCCTCAAAGGTGCGGCCGATCGCCATGATCTCGCCCACGGCCTTCATGCGCGTGGTGAGCGTGGGGTCGGTTCCCTTGAACTTCTCGAAGGCAAAGCGCGGCACCTTAACGACGCAGTAGTCAATCGTGGGCTCAAAGCAGGCAGGCGTTGCCTTGGTAATGTCGTTGACGATCTCGTCGAGCGTGTAGCCCACAGCCAGGCGCGCGGCGGCCTTAGCGATGGGGAAACCCGTGGCCTTGGAGGCCAGCGCGGACGAACGGCTCACGCGCGGGTTCATCTCGATGACGATCAAGCGGCCGGTGTTGGGGTTCACGGCAAACTGCACGTTGGAGCCGCCGGTCTCGACGCCGATCTTCTCCAAGATGGCGAGCGAGGCGACACGCATGCGCTGATACTCAAGGTCGGAGAGGGTCTGCGCCGGCGCCACGGTGATGGAGTCGCCGGTATGCACGCCCATGGGGTCGAGGTTCTCGATGGAGCACACGATGATGCCGTTGCCGGCGTGGTCACGCATGACCTCCATCTCGTACTCTTTCCAACCCTCGATGGACTCCTCGACCAGCACCTCGTGGGCAGGCGAGAGTTCAAGACCCTGGCTCACGATGGAGACGAGCTCCTCGTGAGTATGCGCGATGCCACCACCGGCGCCGCCGAGGGTAAAGCTCGGACGCAGCACGCAGGGATATCCCACGCGCTCGGCGATGGCCTCGGCGTCTGCCACGCTGTAGGCATAGCCCGAGCGCGCGACCTCCAGGCCGATCTCGGCCATGGCCTCGTTAAAGAGCTTGCGGTCCTCGCCGCGCTCGATGGCGGCAAGGTCGCAGCCGATCATCTCGACGCCGTACTTGTCGAGCGTGCCGTCCTTTGCCAGTTCGACGGCGGCGTTCAGACCGGTCTGGCCGCCCAGCGTGGGCAGCAGCGCGTCCGGGCGCTCTTTCTTGATTACGCGCTCGATAAACTCGGCAGTGATGGGTTCGACATAGGTGCGGTCGGCCAAGCCCGGGTCGGTCATGATGGTCGCCGGGTTGGAGTTGACCAGGATGACCTCAAAGCCATCCTCCTTGAGCACCTTGCAGGCCTGGGCGCCGGAGTAGTCAAACTCACAGGCCTGGCCAATGACAATGGGGCCCGAGCCAATGACGAGGATACGCTTGATGTCAGTACGTTTCGGCATGTTAGTTCTCCTCGGTCTCGGTCGCAGCGGAACCATTGTCGGCAAAGTTCCAGCCCTGCAGGCGGTCCTTCGCGGTGTCGATGTCCAGGTAGTTCTCCTCGCCGTCCATGAGTCGCGTAAAGGCAGTAAAGAGATAGTGGGCATCGGTGGGTCCGGGCGAGGCCTCGGGGTGGTACTGCACCGAGAAGCACGGCGCGTCGAGCAGCTGGATGCCCTCGGCGGTGCCGTCGTTGAGGTTCACATGCGTCAGGCGAATGCGGCCGAAGCGCTCGTTCATCACGACTGGCGCGATGCCGCGGCGCACCCAGACGCGCAGATCCCCATCGGCCGCATGCTCGGTCTCGCCGCCGGAAAGCTCGGGGACAAGCTTGCCCAAGCTGGGGAACAGCAGACCAAAGCCATGGTTTTGCGCGGTAATCTCCACGCGACGGCTTACCAGGTTCATGACCGGCTGGTTGCCACCGCGGTGACCGAACTTAAGCTTTTCCATCTGAGCGCCGCAGGCCAGGTTGATCATCTGGTGACCAAGACAAATACCAAAGACCGGCACCTTGCCGATCAGCTGCTGCACCTGCTCGTAGGTCTCCACCACGGCGTCGGGGTCGCCGGGACCATTGGACAAAAAGACACCGTCGGGATTCATGTCGAGCACCTGCTGGGCGGGCGTATCCCACGGCACGACGGTAAGGTCGCAGCCGGCGCGGACCAGACCCTCCAGAATGCCGCGCTTCACACCGCAGTCGTAGGCGACCACTTTGTGACGGGCAGGAGCGGCAGCCGTAAGCGCAAAGTCATGCGTGGCAGGCAGGTCGGCGGCCACAAACTCGTGAGGTACGGGGCAACTTACGGTCTTGACCAGGTTCTCGCCTACCAGCGTGGGCGCAGCGGCCAGACGCTCGGCAAGCTCGTCGACGTCGAAGATCTCGGTCGAAATAATGCCCATCTTGGAACCATTGTCGCGCAGGTGGCGCACCAGGGCGCGAGTGTCGACACCCTCGATAGCGACGATGCCGTGAGCGCGCAGGTACTCCGGCACGCTGACGGCCGAGCGCCAGTTAGAAGGCGTGGCGCACATGTCGCGAACGATCATGCCGCGCATGGCCGGAGCGCTCGCAGGGCGCACGGCGTCGCCGGGGAAGGCCGACTGGACGTCGGTCTCGTCGATACCGTAGTTGCCGATCTGCGGATAGGTCATGGTTACGATTTGGCCGGCATAACTCGGGTCGGTCATGACCTCAAAGTAGCCCTCGAGCGAGGTGTTGAAGCAAACTTCGCCGGTCGCGGTGCCCTCGGCGCCGCATGCACGTCCATAAAAAATGGTCCCATCCTCAAGATACAGGATGCAGGGACCGCAGGTGCCCTTGCTGGTTTTGGCCAGCATACGCTGGCAAAGCTCGCTGGGCGCGAAGGTGCGGGCGGCAGCGCCCGCGGTATGGTTGTTCGCCATAATTCTCCTTCCCGGTCTCACAGGACCGGCTTAAAGGTGTGTAGTTAGGCCTCGCGGTATTGTAACCGCAAGCATGCCTCATGGCGTTAATTTCATCGAAATGTTTACGAAATGATAATTATGACTTTCTATGCATAATGTTTTTTAATCCCCGTCCCAGAAAAATCATCCCGCGGGGCTTGTGGCTCACGCGGGATGATGGCGTCTTATTTTTTCTTGTCCTGCTCCAGCAGTTCGGACGGTGTGCGATCGGGCTTGCCGCCGCGGAAAATCTCGCGGCCATGCAGACGATGTTCCAGGTCACGTTCGTCCTTTTCCTCGTCAATCTTGGTCTGGCTCACCACCGGGTCCTCAATCAACGACGACACCGAGTTCACCTGCTTCTGAATGCGCTCGGCGATGGTGTCATCCATACTCACGATGCGCATCTTCCAGTCGATACTCGTGGCGTTGGATGAGCTCTTGGTCCACACGAACGTCAAAATGGCGCTCTGGTGGCCGCGCGCGGGGAACATGCCAAAGAAGGAATCGTGCTGAATGTTGCTATCCTCGTCGATATAGGCGTGAACGTTATACACCACGCGGTCGATCTTATCGTTGAGCAACGCGTTGGTCGCAAGCGCCGCGGCCTGAATCTGCCCGTTGGACAGCAGCTCGAGCTCGTTGGCAGACGATGTGTCCAACACCGTCACCTCGACCGTGCCCGTGCGTTCATCGGCTTCATCGACGGTAAAGTCGAGCGGGAACTGCGTAAAGCCGTTGCCCCATTCAAGTCCACCCTTGAGCGCGGTCGAAACGGTATCGACCGAAACGCTCTCGGACAGGTTGGCGGTATTCAGACGGCGCATCACGCCGTAGCCGATCTGCATGCCCACGATCAGCACCAAAATACAGATGACCACGGCCATCGCGGTCTTCGTAATGGTATGGCTCACCTGCGAGCCCGAAGGATCGTCCTCGGACAGCGGGTCGATATGTTTTGCCTGGCTCGCGCGGTCCTCGCTGCGCAGCTGCGCTAGCGCCGCTTTGTCACCGCGCTTGGCCGCGGCCTCCTTCTCACGCATGCGCTCAGTTCGCTTTTTGGCAAGCGTCGGATCCAAGACGCCGGATGCATCGATTTCGGAGAATAACTCCGTCACTTCTTCCGGAGTCAAAGGGTTCTTGTCAGCCATAAACTTCCTGTCATATCAATCAGTCGAGCTCGTGCGCACGCGCACCTTCGAACTGCATTCGATAGTAACGGGCATAGGTGCCGCCACGGGCGAGAAGCTCCTCGTGCGTGCCACGCTCCACAACGCGACCATGCTCAACGGTCGCAATCTCATCGGCATGCTTAATGGTAGAAAGGCGGTGGGCGATGATAATCGTGGTGCGGCCGCGTGCCAGCTCTTCGAGCGACGCCTGCACCGCCTCCTCGCTCTCGTTATCCAAAGCACTCGTCGCCTCGTCCAAAATCAGGATCTTGGGGTTCTTGAGAAACACGCGCGCGATGGCAACGCGCTGCTTCTGTCCGCCCGAAAGACGGCTGCCGCGCTCGCCCACGACCGTGTCATAGCCCTGTGGAAGCGACTCGATAAAGGCATCGATGTTGGCGCGACGGGCCGCCTCGGCGATCTCTTCCGCCGTAGCGCCCGGCTTGCCGTAGGCGATGTTCTCGCCAATCGTACCGTCAAACAGATAGACATCCTGCTGCACCAGGCCGATGGCGCGACGCAGGCTCTGCTGCGTCACATCACGCACGTCCTGGCCGTCGATGCTAATGGATCCGGCAGCCACGTCATAAAAGCGCGGCAACAGCGAACAGGTCGTGGACTTGCCACCGCCCGAAGGGCCAACCAAAGCGATGGTCTGCCCGGGCTTGATGGACAGATCCATATGGTCGATAACGGGACGCTCGTCGGCATCGCCCTCGCCCAGCTCAACGTCCTCGTAGTTAAAGCACACGTCGTGATACTCCACGGCGCCGGCAGTCACCTGCAGATCCGTGGCGCCCGGCTTGTCCTGGATATCCGGCGCGGTCGAGAGCACCTCGTCCATACGCTTAAAGCCGGCGATAGCCTTCTGATACGTTTCGGCCGAATTGACGAGCGTCTCAAGCGGCGTGCAGAACAGCGAAATATAGAGTGCAAAGGTCGCCATATCGACCGCCTGCAGCTGTCCCTGGGCGACCAGCCAGCCGCCCAGCAGCACCACGATCACATAGAGCACACCCGAGAGCAGGCCATACGTCGCGGTATAGACGCCCATGGCGTGATACATGTTCTCCTTAGACGAAAGATAGCGATTGTTTGAGGCGCGGAACTTGAAGCGTTCGGTCTCCTCATTGGCAAAGCTCTTGACCACACGCATGCCCGCCAGCGAATCCTGCAGCTGCGCATTGATGCCGCTGATTTTTTTGCGGTTGTCGCTAAAGACCTCGCGCATGCGCATGTTCTGCCAAAACATGATGACCGCAAACGCCGCCGTCACCACGGCCATGGCGAGCGCCAGCACCGGGGCAATGGTAAAGAGGATCACAAATGAGCCGATGATCTCGATGCCGCAGATGATGATCCACTCGGGCACGTGGTGCGCCGCCTCGCAGATATCGAACAGGTCGTTGACCACGCGGCTCATCATGTCGCCCGAGCTGTTGCGGTCGAAGTATGCAAAGCTAAAGCGCTCATACTGGTCGAACAGGTCCTCGCGCATTTTGGACTCCATACGCGCGCCCATCACGTGACCCCAATAGCTCACAAAATAGCGGCAGGCGCAGCGGACGGCATACATCAGCACCAAGCCCACCGCGATCATGCCGAGCGCCTGCATAATGGCAGCCTGACCCTGAGTAAATAGCCCACCGGTCAAATTGCGCAGAATAATGGGGAACGCCAGGTCAATGGCGGCAAGCACCAGAGCACAAACAGTATCAGCAACAAAAAGCCCCATCTGGGGCTTGTAATAAGACAAAAACCTCTTCAGCATAATCACCTTACGCGGTTTTACCAAACCGCGTTTCGTCTCGACGCTGCAAGTGCTCCATTTGGACAATCTGGCCTTCAATCGTCGGTCGCGTATATCCATACGCTTCCCTCCTCTTTTAGGCCACCTTGTCTCAAATGGAGCACTTTCGCTGACTTACACAAACCTGCGGGATCATCCCCGCTCGTTAAAGCTCGGCCCCGCCTAGTCGGTGCGCGATGCTGTCGCAGGCAAGCGCGCCTACGACGGTCTTGGCGTCTTCGATCTTGCCGTCGAGCACGGCGTCAATCAGCTCGTGCAGCGGCACCAGGTCCACGTTGACAAACTCGTCATCATCGGGGTTGGGCGCATCAAACTCGAGCTTGGTAGCCAAGTAGATGTGGATGATCTCATCGCAAAAACCGCAGGACGTGACAATCGACGTCAAAAAGCGAATGCGACCGGCCCTAAAGCCCGTCTCCTCATGCAGTTCGCGCTTGGCGCAATCGAGCGGGTCCTCGCCTGGATCGAGCTTGCCGGCGGGAATCTCGACCGTCACGCGGTCGATGGCGGTGCGGTACTGACGCACCAGTACGATCTTGCCGCTCTCGGTAAGCGCCACAACGGCCGCCGCGCCCGGATGGCGAACGATATCGCGGGCGCTGCGGTGACCGTTGGGCAGCTCAACTTCAAGACGGTGGACGTCAAGGATCTTGCCCTTCCAGGCGCACTCCTCCGAAAGAATCTTCTCGTGCAGCTCGGCATCGTGCGGGTCGTCATCGCCCAGCACCAGCGCCGGCTCGTCAGCGACCTCGCCACCAGGCTCGCCCTCGGCGTGCCCATACACGCGGCTGTCCTCCTCGACGATCTGCGCGTCCACGAGCTCTTCGTTCTTCTCGTCCATCCGTCTCATTCCTCTCGGACTTTAGGCATCCCAGGCGTCGCGGCCGCGCAGCGCGCGCAGGCCGATGTCGTGACGCAGGGTCTTGCCCTCAAAATCAATCTTCTCACAGGCCTCGTAGGCAAGGTTGCGAGCGTTCTCGAACGTGTCGCCCAAAGCGGTCACGGCAAGCACGCGGCCACCATTGGTCACGAGCTGGCCGTCCACCACAGCAGTGCCCGCGTGGTACACGGTCACGTTCTCCATGGCCTCGACATCCTCAATACCGGTGATGACCTTGCCTTTCTCGTAGCTGCCGGGATAGCCCGCGCTCGTCAGGACAACGGCCACGGCCCACTCGTCGCGCCAGTCGAGTTCAATCTGGTCGAGCTCGCAGTTGGCACAAGCCAGCATGACCTCAACCAGGTCGTTCTTAAGGCGCGGCAGCACGACCTGCGTCTCGGGGTCGCCAAAGCGGGCATTGAACTCCAGCACCTTGGGGCCGGCAGGCGTGAGCATAAAGCCACCGTACAGGCAGCCGCGGTAGTCGATACCCTCGGCAGCGAGCTCGGCCACGGTCTGCTCCATGACCGCCACCATGGTGGCGTGCTCCTCGTCAGTCACGATGGGCACCGGGCTGTAGACGCCCATGCCGCCGGTGTTGGGGCCCTTGTCGCCCTCGAGCGCGCGCTTGTGGTCCTGCGAGGTGGCCATGGGGCGCACGGTCTTGCCGTCGGTAAAGGCCAACAGCGAGCACTCGGGGCCGGTCAGCATCTCCTCGATGACCACGGTGTTGCCGGCATCGCCAAAGGTGCCGCCAAAGCACTCGCGCACGGCCTCCTCGGCCTGCTCAAGTTCGGTCGCCACGATAACGCCCTTGCCCGCGGCAAGGCCGTCGGCCTTAACGACCAGCGGGGCGCCTTGCTCGCGTACGTAGGCGAGAGCCGAAGCCTCGTCGGTAAACGAGCCGTAGGCTGCCGTCGGAATACCCGCGCGCTCCATGAGCTGCTTGGAGAACAGCTTGGAGCCCTCCATCTGGGCGCCCTCGGCACCCGGGCCAAAGCAGGGAATACCCGCCGCACGCACGGCGTCGGCCACGCCCGCCACAAGCGGAGCCTCGGGGCCAATTACCACGAGTCCGCATCCGTGGCTCTGGGCAAACGCCGCCACGGCCGCAGGATCGCAGTCGTCGAGAACAACGTTCTCGCCACAGCTCGCGGTGCCGCCGTTACCCGGCGCAATGTAGAGCTTGCCGGCGCGCGGTGATGCTGCGAGCTTGGCTGCCAAAGCATGCTCACGGCCGCCGCTGCCCAACAACAGGATGTCGATGGTTTGAGTGTCCGCCTTCAAGGGTGCCTCCTCTATGGATTAACGGCCCGCTCCGCGCGAGCCCTTTGCAAGCAAATATACCCCTCGGCCGCCCGTCCGGGCTGCAAAGGGGTATATCGCAATAACCAAATAGTCCCGATTACTTCCAGAATCGGTTGATGATCTGCTCGCGACCAGCGCCAACGCCAATGAACGTCACACGGGTGTGTGCCAGATCCTCGATAAACGCCACGTAGTCCTGAGCCTCTTGCGGCAGCTCGTCAAAGCTGCGGCAACCGGTGATATCGCACTTCCAGCCAGGGAGCTCCTCGTAGATGGGCTTGGCATGCTCAAAGCGCACCTGATGCTCGGGCACGCTGGTGTAGCGCTCGCCATCGACGTCGTAGGCCACGCACACCTTGATGGTGTCGAAGGCCGAAAGCACGTCGAGCTTGGTCACGGCGATGTCGGTGAGGCCGTTGACGCACGAGGCATAGTTGGCGATAGGGCCGTCAAACCAGCCGCAACGACGACGGCGACCGGTGGTCACGCCGTACTCATAGCCCTCCTCGGTCAGCGTGTGGCCAGCCTCGGACTCATAGGAAAGCTCGGTGGGCATGGGGCCCGAACCGACGCGGGTGATATAGGCCTTCATGACGCCCAGCACGCGGTCGACGTTCTTCATGCCCACGCCAGAGCCGGTGATGGCACCGCCGGCGGTGCAGTTGGAAGACGTCACGTACGGATAGGTGCCGTGGTCGATGTCGAGCAGCGTCGCCTGGGCGCCCTCAAACAGCAGGTTCTTGCCCTCATCGATCATGTTGTTGAGCAGCAGGCTCGTCTCGGTGATGTAGGGACGCAGGCGCTCGGCCATCGGCAGGTACTCGTCGCAAATCTGGTCCACGGTGTAGGTGGGCAGGTTGTAGATGAGCTCGAGCTCGGGGTTCACGCGGGCGAGAGCGGTCTCCAGCTTGTCGCGGAACAGTGCCTCGTCCAGCATGTCCTGCATGCGCAGGCCAATGCGCGCCATCTTGTCCTGATAGCACGGACCGATGCCGCGCTTGGTGGTACCGATGTTCTTCTTGCCGAGCTTCTGCTCAAAGGCGCCATCCAGATCGATGTGGTACGGCATGATGACATGCGCGTTGCCGCTAATCTTGAGGTTCTTGGTGGTGATGCCGTCGGCCTCGAACATATCGATCTCCTCAAGGACAACCTTGGGGTTGACGACGCAGCCGTTACCGATCACCGACACGTGATCGGAATACATGATGCCGGAGGGCACCTGGTGCAGGCCGTACTTCTTGCCGTTGACGACGATGGTGTGGCCGGCGTTGTTGCCTCCCGAGTAGCGCACGACGGCATCGAAGTCGCCGGCGACCAGGTCGCAAATCTTACCTTTGCCCTCATCGCCCCACTGGGCACCGACCAAAACGGTTGACGGCATGTTTACTCCTTACATTCATGGACTGTCTACGCGCCACGCCGGCACGCAGAAGCACAAAACATTCCCAGTATACCCGTGCAACGGGCGCCTGTCCTACTCCTCGGCATGTGCCCCATCAAGCTCATAGAACTTGGTGGATGCCGGCAGGAACATCAGATCGACGTCGCCGATCGGGCCCGAACGGTTCTTGGCCACGACGATACGCGTAACGCCCTCGTCGGGTCGATCGTCGCGCGAGGCCTCGGCCTCGTCGGCGGAGCGGTCCAAGAACATAACGATATCGGCGTCCTGCTCGATGGAGCCCGATTCACGAAGGTCGGAAAGCTGCGGGCGCTTGCCGGTACGGGATTCGACCTGACGCGAGAGCTGCGACAGCGCGATGAGCGGGATCTTGAGCTCCTTGGCCATGATCTTCAGACCACGCGACATCTCCGAAACCTCGACGGTACGGCTCTCGGAGCGGCGTCCCGGCGGAGGACTCACCAGCTGCAGGTAGTCCAGGATGATGATTGCCTTCTCCTTGTTATGGAGCATGCGGCGGCTCTTGGCGCGAATCTCGGTCACTGTGGTGCCGGGCGTATCGTCAATCAGAATATCGAGCTTGGACAAGGTCTGCGTGGCCTCGTTGATATTGGCCCACTGCTCGGGGCTAATGCGGCCCATGCGGAAGTCACTGATCGAGATCATGGCGTAGGCGCAAATCAGACGCTGGGCAATTTCTTTGCCCGACATCTCCAGCGAGAAGAAGCCGACGGTATAACCGGCAGCGGCAGCGTTGAGCGCCAGATTCAGGGCGAACGACGTCTTACCCACAGCAGGGCGGGCGCCGATAATGATGAGCTGGCCCTCGCGGAAGCCCATGAGCATGCGGTCGAGTGACGGGAAGCCCGTGGGCACGCCCGCAGCCTGACCACCGGCCTGACACACTTCCTCGGCCTCGTTATAGGCCTCAACCATAAACTCGGTCAGCGTCTTGTAGCTCGACTTGACCTCGCGTGCCGTGACCTTGAGCAGCTTGCTCTCGGCTAGCTCCACGACCTCTTTGGTGTCGGTGGGGGCGTTATATGCCAGCGCGTTGATCTCGTTGGTGGCGCCGATCAGCTCGCGCAGCATCGAATCGCGACGAACGATGGCGGCATGGTGCTGCCAGTTCACGAGCGACAGAGTCTGACCCATCAGCTCCAAAATGTAGGCCTCGCCGCCCACGGCATCGAGCTTGTTGATGCTTCGCAGGTAATCGATCAGCGAGATGGAGTCGATGGGAATGCGGCTGTTGTACATATCGACCATCGCGGTGTAGATGGTCTTATGAATGGGCCGGTAGAAATCATCGGGCTGCAGCTCGACCTGGGCCTCTTCGACCACCTCGGGCGATAGCAGCATAGCGGCCAGTACATTGGCCTCTGCATCTTGGTTTTGGGGAAGACCCAACTTTGAGCCGCGGTCCTCGACCGTCAGCCCCGTCTCCCTATCGTCATATGCCATGAGCATCCTCATTCATATCGCTTGCGAGCATCCATAGTATCAGCCACGGTCCCAAAACGCGCCGCGCGCCGCCAATCATCACCGAACCAAACGGATGAACGGTCCTGTATATAGGACTTCGACGCAACGTTCACCATGACACTCACTCAGCGCAAAAAACAAAAGGGCGCCCTGGTTTCCCAGAGCGCCCTTCTTAGAACAAGATTGTTGCGTTGCAGCAAATGCTACTCGGCAGCAGCCTCAGTCTCGACCTCGGCGGTCTCGGCCTCGGCGACCTCAGCGGCCTCCTCGACCTCAGCCTCGGCAGCGAGCTCCTCGGCGGTAACGCCGACGAGAACGACAACCTCGGCCTTGATCTCGCGGTACAGCGAGATGGCAACGGTGTGGGCACCGGCAACCTTGATGGGCTTACCGAGCTCGACGCGCTTGCGGTCGATGTCCATACCGAGCTGAGCCTTGATGGCGTCAGCGACCATAGCGGCGGTAACGGAGCCAAAGAGGATGCCCTCGTCGCCGACCTTGACGTCAACGGTGACCGTCTTGCCCTCGAAGGCAGCCTTGGTCTCGTTGGCAGTAGCCAGACGGACGGCCTCGCGCTTGGCGATGTTGTTGCGACGCTCGTCAAGCTGCTTGAGGTTGCCCTTGGTGGCGGCAACAGCGAGCTTCTTGGGGAACAGGAAGTTCTCAGCGTAACCCTGAGCGACCTCTACGACGTCACCCTCGCCGCCCTTGCCCTTGATCTCATCGAGAAGAATAACCTTCATGATGTGTCTCCCTTCTTAGCCGCGGTCGCGGTTGCCACGAGAGGAAACCACGGGGACGGTGTACGGCAGGAGAGCCATCTCGCGGGCGCGCTTGATGGCGTTGGCGATGTCATGCTGATGCTGCGTGCAAGCGCCAGTGACGCGACGGGGCTTGATCTTGCCACGGTCGGTCATGTACTTACGGAGAAGCTGAGTGTCCTTATAGTCGATGAACTCAGTGTTCTCCTTGCAGAACTGGCAGTACTTACGACGCGGCTGACGTGCAGAAAAATCATTAGCCATGTCAAAATACCTTTCATTTGGCAACTTCGGCGAACCGAAGCCGCCTCTCACTCAAAAATAGGTGAACAACCCTTAGAACGGGATGTCCTCATCGTAGACGTCGACCGCGGGCGGCGTAGCCACCGGTGCGGCAGGACGTGCTGCGGGCGCGGAAGCTGCGGGGGCGTAACCGCCCTGATCGTAGCCACCCTGGCCACCACGGGAGCTCATAAACTCGATCTCATCGACGATGACCTCAAGTTTGCTCCGGCGCTGGCCGTCGCGCTCCCAAGAGCTGTAGCGCAGCTTGCCCTCGATCGCGACCTTGTTTCCCTTTGCCAGGAAACGGCTCACGGCCTCGGCGCGGGTGCCGAACATGGTGCAGTCGACAAAGTTGGGATAGTCCTCCCACTCGCCAGTCTGCGCGTTGCGGCGACGATCGTTCACGGCGACGCCAAAGGACAGAACCTGGGTTCCGCCGGCGGTGGCGCGCAGCTCGGGATCGCGGGTGAGGTTACCGGTGATGTTCACTCGATTGATGCTCATAACTCACTACTTCCTCTTGGGGCACAAGCCCAGTCCAAAACGACAGTCTTACTCCTGGTCGTCGCGACGGACGATCATGTGGCGGACCACAGCGTCGGTGATGCGCAGGACGCGATCAAGCTCGGCGATCTGGGTAGGATCTGCGTGGAAGTTGATGAGGGTGTAGTCACCATCGGTGAGGTCGTTGATCTCGTAGGCGAGCTTGCGCTTGCCCCACTCGTCAACGGAGTCGACCTTGCCAGCGCCCTCAGCGATCGTGGTATCGATACGCTTCATAACAGCGAGACGAGTCTCGGGGTCGAGCGACGGGTCAACAAAGAACAGCAGTTCATAAGCCTTCATATTGTCACCTCCTCTGGGCAAATGTGGCTTCAGGTCGTGAAGGTGCGCCTGAAGCAGGAAAAGACTTAGTCATAATATCTTTCAACCTCCCAGGCCGCAAGAATATGCAGCTACAACCTCATGACCTCCACATATGCCCATGCTCGCACCACGTTTCATGCGCATTCCAACCAAATGCCGACCAAGAGCTTGACGGATTTGTGGACAAGATACGATGCCGCGGGGACAAGCTGAGCCAAGCCGCAGGTCAACGGGCACAAGGCTGTGGTCGCAAAATGCATACCAGCGGTCCACAGCACCACCCAAAGATTTTTAAATTCATTACCAAGTCGCTTATGAATACCCCTTTTGAACAATTGAGTTGATCAACCACGCTGGTCGGAAGCCGTTTTTTTGGCACCTCAAACCCCACTGCAACGCCAAGCGCGGCCGAGCGTTTGGTTGATTTCCGATCTCAGCCGAACACATTGAGCGGATAGGCCGTTCCCGCAGTTAGCCGAACGCCCCCGAGGCCCTATTCAGGCCACGGGGGCGTCGTTTTCCCAGTTGAAGGAACGGTGGAGATGTGTTTCGATGGGT
>DBEZDO010000048.1:0-5924 GCA_048187355.1 Collinsella sp. | reverse complement strand
GTTGGTTAGAGCGTCCGGCTGATAACCGGGAGGTCACAAGTTCGAATCTTGTCAGGTCCACCATCAAAACTGTGAAGAGCCCTGAGGCGTTGCCTCGGGGCTTTTTTCTTGTCTGCGATAAATCTCATTTTGGTTTTGTGTGCTGTGCGAAAGATTGGGTAGTATAGCTATTCAATGCGGCGACCCTGCCGCGTGTTATCCGCTACGTACCGGAGGTGTTCCATGGTTCGTGTCGACATAGAGACCATCGTCATGGCCGCCGGTCCCGTGCCATCGCTTATCGTGCTTCGCGAGCGCTGCAGCAAATCGGACTCGCCCGCGCCGTTGCGTTCCCTTTCCATTCAGACTGGTTCGTTTGAGGCTGCTGCCATTAGCCGCGGCATCGATAGCGGCCGCGCCGAGCGCCCGATTACCCATGACCTGCTGCTCGATACTGTTAGCGCCCTGGGCGCCAAGCTCGAGCGCATCGAGATCGTTCGCGCCGAGCCGCCGGTGTTCTACGCGACGATCGTCGTACTGGCCGATGGTGACGAGCGCAAGATCGACGCCCGCCCCAGTGATGCCATTGCCCTTGCCGCGCGCAGCAATGCCCCCATGTTTGTGGAGGACGACATCATGAATCGCCTGGGCACCGTTTCTGCCCATGCCGAGGAAGTTGACGACGAGCAAGAGTTCGAGAAGTTCGACGAGTTCGTCCATACGCTCTCCCCCGATGACTTCTAAATGCGGGGCGTCCAGGCTGCGGAGCGTTCGCTGATGGCTGGCGGTATGTCGGCTGAGGCGGCTGCGATCGCCCGCGAGGCCCAGATGCGCTCGGAGGCTTCTGAGACGGCTCGCATTGCCTATGTGACGCAGGCCCGCACGCTTCGCGAGCGCCGC
This sequence comes from Collinsella sp., assembly GCA_048187355.1. Lineage (GTDB taxonomy): Bacteria > Actinomycetota > Coriobacteriia > Coriobacteriales > Coriobacteriaceae > Collinsella. The sequence continues at coordinate 5,045 of DBEZDO010000048.1, read as the reverse complement.
GGCTCGTTTATCAAGATGGTTGTCGTCTCCGTCCTTGTCGCGGCAATCTGCTCGCGCCTTCGTGGTACAGTTGGTGCGCTTGGGTTTTCGATCTCTACGGGCCTTGTGATCTGGGGTGTGGTCGATGCGGTAATGCTGACCAGTCAGATCAAGGTGCTCGACAAGCGCGCAGCGGACATGATGCGCGCCCGCGACGCTGCCGCCAGGATCGCCGCCGAGGCACAAGAACTGTAACGACGCCAGACTCGATGGGAAGGTCTAAAGATGGCACAGGATATGCAGGACGCCGGTAACGTCTCCGCCGAGCTCGACGCCATGGTGTGCGATCTGATCGGCGCGTTCTTGGACGACCTTGCCGCCGGTGAAAACCCTGGCGTGGTCGTGGCAATTGAGGACGCCGCTTCCAACCGTTATCTGGCGGCGCTCGATGAGGATGGCGAAGAGGCGTGCCTCGAGGCGGCCACCAACTTTATCTCCGAGCACAAGATGGGTCTTAAGGACGAGGGCCTGGGCCGTATCGCTCGCTATGCCATCGGCTACACCGGCTGCGTCGAGATTGACGGCGGCTATCACGATGCTCTGCTCGTGAGCTTCTTCGAAACCACGCTCGAGAGTGGTTTTTCGGCATATGTGCTGTATGAGGGCATGGGCGCCGGCGATGGTTTTATGTGGAGCGACCCTGAACCTGCAGGTGAGGAAACCCCTCTCATCTAAAATCGCTAAAATAAACGAGTTTTCGGTAAAAGGCTCAATATTCCCGCTGAGCGTTGTATCGCTGGGCGGGCCGCATACGCGTGCCGGTTGTATATAGATAGAAGATAGGGGAACTACATGCGCGTAGACAATCTGAGGAACATCGCCATCATCGCTCACGTCGACCACGGCAAGACGACGATGGTCGACAAGCTCCTGCGTGCCACGGACGCCTTCCGTGCCAACCAGCAGGTCGAGGACCGCGTCCTGGATTCCAACGACCAGGAGCGCGAGCGCGGCATTACGATTCTCGCCAAGAACATCTCTATCGAGTACAAGGACGTCAAGATCAACGTCATCGACACCCCGGGCCACGCCGACTTTGGCGGCGAGGTCGAGCGCGTGCTGCGTATGGCCGACGGCGCCCTGCTGCTGGTCGACGCTTTTGAGGGCCCCATGCCCCAGACCCGCTTCGTGCTGCGTCACGCTATCGACACCGGCCTTAAGATCATGATCGTCATCAACAAGATCGATCGTCCGGGCGCCAACCCCGAGAAGGCCTACAACGACTGCCTGGACCTCATGGCCGACCTGGGCGCCACCGACGACCAGCTTGAGTTCGCCATGGAGCACGTGGTCTACGCCAGCGCCATGAATGGCTTTGCCCGCCTTGACCCTAACGACGGCAATATGGACATGTACCCGCTGCTCGACATGATCATCGACGATATGCCCGCGCCCGAGGTTGACGAGAACGCCCCGCTGGCCATGCAATGCGTGACCATCGACCACTCCAACTTCGTTGGTCGTATCGGCATCGGTCGCGTGTACTCCGGCACCATCCACCAGGGCGACCAGATCCTGGTTGTCAAGAACGATGGCTCCAGTGCCACCGCTACCGTCAAGCAGCTCTTTACCTTCGACTACCTGGGCCGTACCGAGTGCCAGGAAGTCGGCGCTGGCGATATCGCTGCTGTCGTGGGTATTGACCGCACCGATATCGGCGATGTTTACACCGACCCCGAGAACCCCGTCGAGCTCGAGCCCATCGAGATCGACCCGCCGACCCTGTCCATCGTCTTTGAGGCCTCGACCTCCCCGCTCGTCGGCCGCGATGGCGACATCGTGGGCGCCCGTCAGCTTAAGGAGCGCCTGTTCAACGAGGCCGAGAACAACGTGACCATGAAGATCGAGGAGCTCGAGGACAAGAGCGGCGTCGAGGTCTCGGGCCGCGGCATCCTGCACCTGTCCGTCCTGATGGAGTCCATGCGCCGCGAGGGCTTTGAGTTCCAGGTCGGCCGTCCCCGCGTTCTGTTTAAGAAGGACGAGAACGGCAACAAGATGGAGCCCGTCGAGCAGGCTGTCGTCGAGTGCCCGGACGAGTACTCGGGCAAGGTCGTTGAGGTCTTCGGTACCTCCGGCGGCATCATGACGAGTATGGACACCTCGGGCATCGTGACGCACCTCGAGTTTAAGATCCCGACCCGCGGCATCATGGGTCTTAAGAACCGCATCATGAATGTCACCCACGGCGAGGGCGTGTTCTACCACACCTTCCTGGAGTACGGTCCCTACGCCGGCGAGATCGGCAACCGTCAGAACGGCGCCATGATCTCCATGACCACCGAGAAGGCCGTTGCCTACGCTCTGGGTACGCTGCAGGAGCGCGGCCAGCTGTTTGTTGAGCCGGGCACCGAGTGCTACGAGGGCATGATCGTGGGCGAGCGCAGCAAGGCTGGCGACATGGTCGTCAACATCGCCCGTACCAAGAACCTGGGCAACCAGCGTTCCTCGACCTCCGATATCTCCGTCCAGCTGGTGCCGCCCCGCACCTTCTCGCTGGAGGAGGCGCTGGAGTACATCGCCGACGACGAGCTGGTCGAGATTACTCCCAAGAACATCCGCCTACGCAAGCGTCTGCTCAACGCCACCGACCGCAAGAAGGCTGCCGTCCGCGCCGGCCAGGTCAACAAATAAGCGCTGGGCTTTATAGCGTCTAACAAGAAAGGGCGTCGACCGCGATGGTCGGCGCCCTTTTTGGTGCAAGGGGCAGGTTCGTTTGCGCCGCCACAAAGGTGCTTGGCATCTTTGTGGCGGTTAGCTGCTAAGCGGTGGGGAGTCCCGGCGTGTTAGTCGGCTGCTGCGGCTTGAGGTGGGCGTTGCGCCAGATGATCTGGATGATGTAGCCGAGCATAAAGACAAAGGCCACGCCGCTGATGAAGCCGCCTACGAGGGGAAGCCCCGTGAGGGCGCCGGCGATCACGCCGCCGATGGCTGCCATGGCGTAGCGGTTCTGGCTGTGTCCGACCATGCGCGCGATCGCGCACCCTGCAAAGGCACTCGATACCAGCGCGATGCCAATAACGCCGCACATGAGGGCTCCGGCAAGCGATAGACCAGCGATGGAGATAATCAGCAGTAGGACGGCGGGGACGATAGCAATCGTGCCCAGAAGACCGCTCACCCACAGGGGCGTGGGGCGCTGGTGGAGCATGCCGGCGGCGCTGGCGGTGGCGCGCGGAAAGACGGGCTCGAGTAACAGGGCGACAAAGCAGGTCGAGAGTGCCGCGGCGACGATACCGCCGATGACATCGTTAACGGTGGAGGTATCCTCGTTCTCGGTGCGGTCGATCTTGAGTGCGCCGACCTCGGCTCCCGCGGCGCGCTCGGGGTCCTCGGAGACGTGCGCGTTCACGGTGCCGGTGATGTGGGCGTTCTTGCCCAGGATGAGCTTGTCGGCCCAAACCTCGACATCGCCATCGACGGTGCCGTCGATGGTTACCGTATCGCCCGCGAGCGCTGCCGACTTGGTGGAGCCTCGCAAGGCAACCGTCTCGCCTATCGCGTAGAAACAGTTAGCGGTGCTGTCGGAATTGAGAACGACATGCTGGCCAGCAACGGTCACGCTGCCATCAACCGTGGTCTTGGCAATGTCGATGGTGCGTGCCGCCAGACGGACGGCGCCGCCCACCGTGCAGTCGCGGATCGAGAGAGTATCGCCCGTGGCGATGATATCGCGGTCGATGGACGTATCGTCCAAGTTGAGGGCCTGACCTGCCCAGTACAGGTCACCTTCGACGCCGGACGGATTGGCGTCATTGTCGGTCGCAAGTACGTTGCCTGCGGTGTCCGTGCCGGCGAACGACGCCGTGGGAAGCGCGGTGATCGCCAGAGCGATGAGCGCGAATGCCATAAGCAGGCAGCGACGCATCTTGTGTGACGGCGCCGCCGCGGTTTGATTGAAAGCCATGGTTGATCCTTTTGTTAGGTGTTCGGCATATACCTAACAGGGTACCCAACGTGCGGGCGCTCTAAAAGAACCTCTCGGTTGCATTTCGAAGGGTCGTGCCGTGCTGTCTACTTTTTGCGGTGCAAAAAGCGCGCGATGTCCTCTTCGGTGGGGCTTTTGATGTCAAAGCGCAGCGAGAGCCAGCGCAGACCCATGGTCACGACAACGCATACGACCAGCGCGGCGACATTGCTGACCAAGCCACTCATAACGAGACACACATAGCTTGTCGATCCGGCGATGGCCGCGATGGCATAAAAGTTAGTGCGTTGGAAAATGCCCGGAACCACGCCCATAAAGCCGTCGCGCAGCATGCCGCCGCCCACCGCGGTGAAAAAGCCCATCATGATGCACACCGCCGGTGCAAAGCCGTAAACCAGCGCCTTGTCTGCGCCGGTTGCCGCATAGATGCCGACCGAGATGATGTCGAGCAAGGGGATGAGTTTTTCGGGCTTGTCGACGATTGCCGGGAAAATGTAGATGATGGCTGCCGTGGCGATGGAGAGCGGCAGCGCCATTGGCTGGTTGAGGATGTAGACGTTGCCCACCTGCAGCGTCATATCGCGCAAAAGACCGCCGCCCAGACCGCAGACCACCGCGAGCGCAACTGCACCCACCAGGTCGAGCTTGTGCTCGCGCGCAACCAGCACACCCGAGATCGATGCAGCGACAACAGCGAACATCTCGAGCCAAAACGGAATGGCGACCATGGCATCCGATGCATGCGAGGTAATGGTCATAGCGGCGACGACGGGCAAGATGGGGTCCTTTGGGTTGTGGGTTTAGACAATGCCCGTACATAGTACATGGTTGGTGGGCGTGGCGACCCTATTGCTCGGTAAACGGTTGGGATCGGGTGGGGGCGTAGGTCCCATGTTTGGGGATCTGGACTGATGCTGAACGCGATGGGGGCGTGGCTGAATAGGAGGGATATTCAAATTTTGAGCTTTGCTCAAAATTTATCCGGTCGGCTTACGCCGACCGCGCTGCGCTAAAAACGCGCCACGGGCGCGTTTTCTTTACGCGTCGCGCCCTGGCGGGTTGGGATGCCACCCACACCGCC
>DBEZDO010000047.1:0-5484 GCA_048187355.1 Collinsella sp. | reverse complement strand
CCCACCCCGCCCCACTACGCCACCCACCATATATTGCAAAACACCCCCAAGCATATGTTCGAAAACACAATATGTTGTGTTTACAGCAACAGCGGGATGCCACCTGTAGAACCACGCCCGCGAACCTCAACCTTCAAGTTGACCTTGAGGCGATTTTTACGTCCCTTTACACGCCGTTCACATCGCCCCCAAACTCCCCCACCCAAGGCACGTGCGGCCCACCACCGCGACGACAAGTGGCGAAAAATGGGACGGGCCCCAGATTGCCCATGCGCGCGCAAAAGCACGCCGCAGCAATCTGGGGCCCGTCCCCAAATACCTATAAATATGCAGGCCAGCGATGTGTTAACGATGCGCCAGCGGATGCGCCGCCAGATAGACCTCGGTCAGTTGCGTGCGGTCGACATGCGTGTAGACCTGCGTGGTCGAAATATCGGCATGGCCCAAAATCTCCTGCAGCACACGCAGGTCGGCACCGCCCGCGAGCATGTGGGTGGCAAAGGAGTGGCGCAAGGTATGGGGATGGAGCCCCACCAGCCCCACCTGGCGCCCGTAGCGCTCACAGATGGCATGAATGCCCTGGCGCGACAGACGACGTCCGTTCTTATTTAAAAAGACCGCCGAGGTCTCGGTTCCGCGGGCATGGGCCGCCAAGCGAGAACGTCCCTCAGTTACATAGAGCATCAGAGCTCGCGCCGCGCTTCCCACCAGCGGGGACAGGCGTTCCTTTGAGCCCTTACCGCGAACGAGTACAAAGCCATCGTCAATATGGATATCGCCCACATCGAGCCCCACCAACTCGCTCACACGCAAACCGCATCCGTAGAGCACTTCCAAGATGGCATGGTCGCGCAAGCCCATCTCGCCCTCGGGGAAGTCTTGATCGAGCAGAGCCGAGACATCCTCCACCGATAGATACTCCGGCAAACGCTCAGCCTTTTTAGGCAGGCGCAACGCCGCCGTTGGATTTTGGGCTACAGCCCCATCGCGCACCAAAAAGGCATGCAGGCCCTTCACGGCCGCAAGCGCACGCTCCACCGAGGCATCGGAATAGCCCCCATCGCGACGGTCGGCAACAAAGCCCTCCACGACCTGACGGGTCACCTCTTCAAAAGACACAATACCCGCCCGCTCCAGATAGGCGCAGTACGTCGTCAGGTCACGACGATAGGCCGCAATCGTGTTGCGCGCCAAACCCCGCTCGACCGCGAGGTAATCGAGATACTCCCCCGCCGCCACGGCGAGCGACGAGGGAGTAGCTTCGGTATGTTCCTTATTCGCCGGCACCCTTAGTCCGTAGCGAGGTTCATGGGCGTCACCTGCAGACGGTCGACACCCTCGTGCTGGCCGATCGAAGCGCGCACGAACTCGCGGAACAGCGGCTGCGGGTTGGTCGGGCGGCTCTTGAACTCGGGATGAGCCTGGGTTGCCACATACCACGGATGCACGTCGCGCGGCAGCTCGACCATCTCGACCAGGCGCTCGTCGGGCGACAGACCCGAGATAACCAAACCGGCGTCCTCGAGCTGGCCACGGAAGGCGTTGTTGAACTCAAAGCGGTGACGGTGACGCTCGTAGACGAGCTCCTCGCCATATGCCTCGCGAGCAAGGGTATCGGCGGCGAGCTTGCACGGATAGGCGCCCAGGCGCATGGTGCCGCCCTTCTCGGTCACGTCCTCCTGCGAGCTCATCAGATCGATGACGCTAAACGGGCCGTCCGGATCGAACTCGGAGGAGCTGGCGCCGGCAAGGCCGACGACGTTGCGGGCGAACTCGCACACGGCCACCTGCATACCCAGGCAAATGCCCAGATACGGAATCTTGTGCTCACGGGCAAACTCGGCCGCGAGGATCTTGCCCTCCAGGGCGCGCTTGCCAAAGCCGCCGGGGACCAGGATGCCCGAGGCGTCGCCCAAAACCTCGGAGACATTCTGCTCGTCGAGGCTCTCGCCGTCGACCAGCTGGACGTCCACATGGCGATCGTAGAAGACGCCCGCATGGTGCAGGGCCTCGATAACCGACAGGTACGCATCGGGCAGCTGCGTGTACTTACCCACGACGGCGATCTTCACCTTGTCGGCGTGATGGTTGGCGTGATTCTGTTTGCGCAGGAACTCGTTCCACTCGCTCATGTCGCGCTCACGCGGATCCAGACCCAGGCGTTCGCAAATGCGCAGGTCAAAGTCCTGCTCGGCAAGCAGCTGCGGAACATCGTAAATGCTCGCGCAGTCCTCGTTGGTAAAGACGCAATCGGTGTCGACGTCGCAGAAGCTTGCGATCTTTCCGCGGATAGCGTCATCGATATGGTGGTCGGAGCGCAGCACGATGATATCGGGCTGGATGCCAAAGCTGCGGAGCTCCTTGACGGAATGCTGCGTGGGCTTGGTCTTGACCTCGTGGGCGGCGGCGATATAGGGAACGAGCGACACGTGGATGTAGCAGACGTTCTCGGGGCCGGCCTCCTTGCGGTACTGGCGGATGGCCTCGACAAACGGCTGCGACTCGATGTCGCCGATCGTGCCGCCCAGCTCGGTGATGACTACATCGGAGCCGGTCTGCTCCTCGATGCGGCGGAACTTGTCCTTAATGGCATTGGTGACGTGAGGAATCACCTGCACGGTACCGCCCAAAAAGTCGCCGCGACGCTCGCGGGCGATCAAGCTCTTATAGATGGCGCCGGTCGTAAAGTTGGAATCGCGGGTCAGGTTCTCATCAATAAAGCGCTCGTAATGACCCAGGTCCAGGTCGGACTCGTAACCATCCTCGGTAACGAAGACCTCACCATGCTGGAAGGGGCTCATGGTACCGGGGTCGACGTTCAGATACGGGTCGGCCTTCTGCATCGTTACTTTGTAGCCACGCGACTTGAGCAGACGGCCCAGCGAGGCCGCGGTGATACCCTTGCCCAGGGACGAAACCACGCCACCGGTTACGAACACATGCTTGGTCATATTGAGTTACCTGCGCTTCCCGTAGAAGTTGTTTATCCACATCTTACGGGTCTTCATTGTAATACTCGCGCCGCGGACCGTTCGCAATTTTTCTCGCGTGCGATTGCATTTCTCAATCTTGAAACAAAACGCCGCCCGGTTTCCCAGGCGGCGTCGCTGTGGCAAGGGTTACATGCTGCTATCGATCAGCAACCTCGTCCTCAAGCATTTCTTGAACGAGCATGCCGGTACGGACGCCCTCAAGATACCACTCGCCACGTTCGGTGAGGCAAATGCCATTTGCAAGCTGACCGCCGTCGTCGCTATAACGCGAGACGACATCAATCATGCCTTCGGAATCCAAGCGATCGATTGCGGCGCGGACACGATACGGCGAAACCCCCACGCGCTCGGCAAGCGTTTTGCGCGAGAAACCATACGGCCCGCCATTGTCTTCGGTTTGCTGGTCGATCTCCATCAACACCAGCACCTCGACACGCTTCATATCGTTGACACTCGCACGACCCTTGCCCGCCATAGCAGCCTCCTCAAACCGAGCACGAGCATCTAACGCGCCGTGCGCGACCGACACACCTCACGATGGCAGGTAATATCCATCATGCGGCATCCCGCTAAGGATGAAACAGTTACGGTTATTGTATACCGCTCAAATTGTTTCTAGGCAGGTAAACAGCTATTTTTCGCCGAAATAGGCGCTTTATTGATCAAAAAGCCGTACCGGGCGCTAACCCGATACGGCCAAAATGCAATGCAATTACCGCGGTGCTTCAAACTTAGCGATGGAAGAAACCGCGGCGCTCAAACTTGGGCTCGCAGCACACGTTGATACCCAGTTTGCGCAGTACCGTCTCGTCCGTCGGCGAGATAATCACGCTAAAGAAGGCATCGCAACCGCGCAGCTGCTCCAGGCCCGAAAGGACGCGAGCGGCCGTCTCACTCGTGGCCGAGGTGATCGACAGCGCCATAAGCGTCTCGTCGGTGTGGAGGCGCGGGTTTTTGCTGCCCAGGAAATGCGTCTTGAGCTTGCTGATGGGCTCGATCGCCTCATCGCTGATAACCTCGAGCTCAAGGTCGACGCCCGAGACGTGCTTGAGGGCGTTCATAATGAGCGAACTTGCGGCGCCCAGGCGCGTGGAGGTCTTACCGGTCACCACGGAGCCATCGGGCATGACCATGGCACCCACGGGACCACCCGTCAGTTGCTCCCTGGTGAGGGCCGCCGAGCGCGCCGGTGAGTAGTTCTTATCGATGCCGGCTTTCTTCATAATAATCTTGAGACGGTCGACTTGCTCATCGCCCACGCCGGTACGGCGCACATTTTCAACCGCGGTAAAGTAGCGGCGGACAATCTCCATCTTGGAAGCGTCGCGGCAGGCATCGTCATCGGTGATGGCAAAGCCGACCATATTGACGCCCATGTCCGTAGGGCTCTGGTAGGGGCTCTTGCCCAGGATCTTTTCCATCAGGGCACGGACTACCGGGAAGGCCTCGACGTCGCGGTTGTAGTTGACCGTGGTCTTGTTGTAGGCCTCAAGGTGGAACGAATCGATGATATTGGCGTCGTCGAGGTCAGCCGTGGCGGCCTCGTAGGCAATATTGACCGGATGCGTCAGAGGAAGATTCCAGACCGGGAAGGTCTCGAACTTGGCATAGCCGGCGGCGGTACCGTGCTTATGCTCGTGATACAGCTGCGAGAGGCAAGTAGCGAGCTTGCCCGAGCCGGGGCCGGGTGCCGTCACGACAACGAGCGGACGCGTGGTCTCGACAAACTCGTTCTTGCCGTAGCCATCGTCGGACACGATCAGATCGACATCGTGCGGATACCCCTCGATGGGATAGTGCAGCTTGGCGGGAATACCGAGCGCGTTCAAGCGGTTGCGGAACACATCGGCAGCAGGCTGGCCGGCGTACTGGGTGATGACCACAGCCGCGACGGCAAAGCCGTTGCCGCGGAACAGGTCAACCAGGCGCAGCACATCCTCGTCATAGGTAATGCCAAGGTCACCACGAGCCTTGTTTTTCTCGATGTGGTTCGCGTTGATCGCGATGATAACCTCGACATCGTCGGCGATGCTCTTGAGCATGCGGAACTTGCTGTCCGGTTCAAAACCCGGCAGCACGCGGCTCGCATGATAGTCATCGAACAGCTTGCCGCCAAACTCCAAATAGAGCTTGCCACCAAACTGTGAGATGCGCTCCTTAATGTGAGCAGCCTGCAGCTCGATATACTTCGCGTTGTCGAAACCCTGGCGCATATATGGCTCCCGTCCCGTTTCCATTTAATGTTCTAGGCGATTATAACGGAGCCCGCCCTCCCCGATACCCAGACCATCAACAGGCACCAACCAAACATCCGTCACCTTGATTATCAACTTTATCCGAACACCTCCCCCATTCATCCGCACATGTGCGGATGAATGTGGGAACCCGATACCCTGAGGGCCGGGCCGGCCGGCCCCGGGAGATCGGAGGACGGCATGTCCGGAAAGAAGAAAAGGGACTCCGCAAGGGCGGTCCCGAGGTCCTACGGAAG
>DBEZDO010000046.1:0-6121 GCA_048187355.1 Collinsella sp. | reverse complement strand
GAGTTTATTTGGGGAGGAGACGGCCATGCCCTACACCATGTTTGCCTCGGCCGTATTCTTTGCGCCCGAGCGCCACGAGGACTGCGAATACCGCTTGGATCCTATCCATATCTACCGTTGCCAAAACGGCTTTTGGGAATGCATGCGTATCCATGGCAGTAGGCAAAAGAGCAGCAAGCTCGGTGAAATGATGCGCACCTGCGACCAACGCCTGCGCCTGGCGCTGGACCCCGCCCATCCCCTTAAGGAAGAAAAGGTCCCCAAATATCTGGCCAAGATTATCGATGACGAGATTGTGGCATGGCTTTCATGGGACGCCGCACACCAGCCCGTAAAGATCGTAATCGATCTGAGTCAGCTGGGGCACATTCGAAGCGCCGCCGCGCAAACGCGTGAAGCGCTTTTGATCGATGAAGAGCGCGAGGACGGCGCACCTGTGGAAGCCGAGGCAGCGGACTCAGGGCAACCGGAAGCCGAGCCCGTAGCCGACGCGATTGTCGAGGCGGTCGCGGCACCCATTCGGCAGGACGAGACCGACGAGCCGACCATATCCACCGAACAGTTTGGTGTCGTGGCACCGCTTCTCGCGCCGACGCCCGCGTTCGCAGCTGCTGCGCCCGCTGACGCCGCGACCGAACTCGCGCCCGCCGCAACCGCGTATCTTCGCGCACTGCTCGAGCACAACGCAGTACAGGCGGAATCGGCGGTAGTGCAATCGGGGCAGAGCGAGGACATGCTCGTCGATACCATCAACGAGACGCTCTTTGACCTGGTGGGCGACACCGTAATTGAATTTAGCGCGGCAGGGCCGCAGATTATTGAGGACTACGAAGCAGACGTGAGAGGATACCTAGACCATGAGTGATACCGCATCCGCAGCACCCCGCGTGCCCAAGCGCGTCGCCGCCGTTATCCTAAACTCGCTCAAGGGCGGCGTGGTCCCGCGCATCGGCCTTCCCTATATCACCGTGGGACGCGAGGTCGAGATTCGCGCCCTGCTCACCGATCTGAGTCTCATCTCCGACGGTGGCGCGAGCTTCCGTTTTTTAGTCGGTCGTTACGGCGCCGGCAAGAGCTTTTTGCTCCAGACCATCCGCACGCACGCCATGGGCGAGGGATTCGTCGTCGCCGATGCCGACCTATCCCCTGAGCGCCGCCTGCAAGGCGGCCAGGGACAGGGCCTTGCCACCTACCGTGAGCTCATCCGCAACATATCGACTAAAACGCGCCCCGAGGGCGGTGCGCTCAACCTTATCCTGGATCGCTGGGTCGCCTCGTGTGCCGATGCCGATGAGTCTGCCGTCAATGCCCAACTGGCCCCGCTCGAGGAAATGGTCCACGGCTTCGACTTCGCCCGTATGCTCCGCCGCTACCGCGCGGCCGTATCCGAGGGCGACGAAGAAGCTATGAGCCGCGTGACCAAATGGATTCGTGGCGAGTACCGCACCAAGAGTGAGGCACGCGCCGAGCTGGGCTCCTCGACCATCATCAGCGATGACGACTGGTACGACTACGTTAAGCTCATTGCGCGCTTTTTGGTCTGCAGCGGCTACAAGGGCATGCTGGTGCTCATCGACGAACTCGTGAATCTGTATAAGATTCCCAACGCCATCACACGCCAATACAACTACGAGAAGATCCTGACCATGTACAACGACACGCTCCAGGGCAAGGCGCAGTACTTGGGCATGATCATGGGCGGCACGCCGACCTCCATCGAGGACCGCCGTCGCGGCGTATTCTCCTACGAGGCTCTGCGCAGCCGGCTCGCTCAGGGTCGCTTTGCACGCGAGGACCTTAAGGACATGCTCGCGCCCATCATCCGCTTGCAGCCGCTCACCTACGAGGAGCTACTGGTGCTGATCGAAAAACTCATGCAAATTCACGCCGGCTACTTTGGCTGGACGCCCACGCTTACCGAGAACGACTTGGTGGACTTCCTCAAGATTGAGTTTGGCCGCGTGGGAGCCGATACGCACCTGACGCCTCGCGAGGTCATTCGCGACTTTATCGAGCTGCTCGACATCCTATGCCAGAACCCCGATGCCAACGTTGCCGAGCTACTACAAAGCGTCGGCGGTGACGCGCTGGCGCCAGCAACCGCAACAGGCGACACCGATACCGCAGGTGGCGACCGTAACTTCGCCGAATTCACCATCTAACCTGCCAAAAAGGGACAGGTTTATTTTGGTAGGTTTTATCTGGGCAAACGTCGAGACAGTAATGTAGCGAGCCACTGCTCACCGCGTTAAGAGATTCGTATTTGAGAGGAGGCCCCGTGAACGCCTTTGACCGATATGCTCCGTTTATCCAAGACTTCATCTACTCCCACGATTGGGAGAGTCTGCGCTCTATCCAGGTTGCAGCGGCAGACGCCATCTTTAACACGCAAGATAATGTGCTCCTGACGGCATCCACGGCTTCCGGCAAAACCGAGGCAGCCTTCTTTCCCATCCTGACCGAGTTTTGGGAGAACCCGCCCGCGAGCGTAGGCGCCCTCTACATCGGCCCCCTCAAAGCGCTCATCAATGATCAGTTCGTCCGTCTCAACGACCTCTGCGAAGAGGCCGATATCCCTGTCTGGCACTGGCATGGCGATGTCTCGCAGTCGCACAAGGCTAAGCTCATAAAAAAACCGAGCGGCATCTTGCAGATTACGCCCGAGTCACTCGAGGCGCTCTTAATCCATAAGCACATGGCGATCCCGCGCATGTTCTGCGACCTGCGCTACGTGGTCATCGACGAGGTCCATTCGCTCATGCGCGGCGACCGCGGCGGTCAGACGCTCTGCCTTATCGAGCGCCTCTCGCGCATGGCAGGCGTGCAGCCCCGCCGCATCGGCCTTTCGGCCACCATCGGTGACCCCGAGCGTACGGGTGCCTTCCTCTCGCAGGGAACAGGACGCGATTGCATCATCCCCCGCTTTGAGGAGCCGCGCCGCGTGTGGCGCATCTCCATGGAGCACTTCTACAACTCGGGTCCCCAGGCGCAACAACGAGGATTCGAGAGCACGGGTCCTCAAGAGGCCGAAGTGCTTGCGTGCGAGCGCATTGAGGCGGCGGCACCCGCGGCACTGCCCGCCGGCGCCCAAGACATGCGTCACAGCGGACAGCTCACACAAGAGGAGCGCCGTCAACGTCGTGAGCGGGCACGGGACAAGGCTACCTCCAGGGATCGCCGCACTTCGTCGGCCCCCGAGGGCGAAGTCGACATCCCCCGAGCACCCGAACAGGCATTACTCAACCCCACCGACACGGCGCCAGACAACGCCGACCCCGGCATGGGCTATATCTTTGAGCACACACGCGGCCGCAAGTGCCTGGTCTTTGCCAACTCGCGCGAGGAGGCAGAGGCCGTGTGCTCCATGCTGCGCAGCTACTGCGAGAGCCGGCACGAGCCCGACCGCTTTCTCATCCACCACGGCAATCTTTCAGCATCGCTGCGCGAGACGGCAGAAGAGCTCATGCGCGATGAGGAGCAGGCACAGACAACCGTCACCACATCTACACTGGAGCTCGGTATCGATATCGGCCGTCTGGAGCGTGCGTTTCAGATCGATGCACCGTTTACCGTCAGCTCCTTTTTGCAGCGAATGGGCCGCACGGGGCGCCGCGATCTTCCGCCCGAGATGTGGTTTGTCATGCGCGAGGAAGAACCCGAGCCGCGCACGATGATGCCCGAGACCATTCCGTGGAAGCTCCTGCAGGGCATCGCGCTCGTACAACTCTATCGCGAGGAAAAGTGGGTCGAGCCACCCGAACTCGATCGACTCCCCTACAGCCTGCTCTATCACCAGACTATGTCGACGCTTGCCAGCACCGGCGAACTCACGCCGGCAGAGCTTGCCCAGCGCGTGCTCACACTCAGCTATTTCCATCGCATCTCGGCCGATGACTATCGTGTGTTGCTGCGTCACCTCATTAAGATCGACCATATCCAAGTCACCGAGGGCGGCGGACTCATCGTGGGTCTCGCAGGAGAGCGCATCATTAACAACTTTAAGTTCTACGCCGTATTCCAGGAAAACGAGGAGTTCACCGTTCGCAGTGAGTCGGCCGAGTTGGGCACGATCGTCAATCCGCCACCGCCCGGTGAGCGCATCGCCATCGCCGGACACTGCTGGATTGTCGAGGAAGTGGACTGGAAGCGCCACATCGTCTTTGCCACGCAGGTCAAGGGCCGGGTGCCGGCCTACTTTGGCGACTGCCCCGGCGACATCAATACACACGTACTCGAGCGCATGCGCAAGGCGCTCAACGAGCACGCAGCATATCCGTACCTTATGGGTAACGCACGGGCCCGCCTTGCGCAGGCTCGTCATACCGCCGAGATTTCGGGCGCGGGAACCAAGCCGCTCATTAACCTGGGCGGCGACACCTGGGTGCTCTTCCCCTGGTTGGGAAGCTACGCCTTTTTGGCGCTCGAGCGCATGCTCAAGATTAAATGTGCCGCGGAGCTGGGCCTTCGCGGACTCGACCCATCACGCCCGTACTTTATGCAGTTTAAGATGAAGGCCGACGAGGAGACGTTCTTTGAAGTGCTCGCCGCCGAGGCCGAGAAGGACTTCGACCCCATCGAGCTCGTCTATCCTGGCGAGGTGCCTTACTTTGACCGTTACGATGAGTTCGTTCCCGAAGAGCTCGTGCGCAAGGGCTTTGCCGAAGGCGTGCTCGATATAGAGGGCATGAAGCAGCGCGTTCTCGGCTGGCGCGACCACGCCTAAGACCAGTCTTTTTGGGACGGGAAGACCTATTTGTCGTGAAGGACGGTGCCGAGGAAGTCGGTGTCGAAGGGCACGGCTTCGGCAAAGGCGTAGTTGCCGCCGCTGGCGATGAGCAGGTAGTTTTCCTCGCCGCCGAACTTCGCATCGCCACATGGGACCACCCAGGCGTGGGCGAATACCTCGAGTGCCGCGGCAGCGCAGTCGCGCAGGAACGTCACATCGCTCCCCTCGTTTGCGCTCACGATATTGGCCACGTAGATACCCCCGGGGTTCAGGCTGCCCCGCACCAGGCGCAACGCTTCAACCGTCGCCAGCTCGCGTACGGGCTCGGCACCGCCAAAGCAATCGCTCACGACCACGTCGTAGCGACGATGGCCCACGCTCGTAATGCCCAAATATGAACGAGCCTCGGCGGTTATCACCCGCAGACGATCGCCCGCCGCGCGCTCCAGCTCGTCTAGGTAGAACCAGCGGCGCGCCAGGCGCGTAATCTCTCCGTCATACTCGATGACGTCCATGCGCAAACCCTCGTGCGACATCAGAGCGAACTTAGGATAGGCAAACCCGCCGCCGCCCAGCATAAGCATGCGGTCGATACCGTGACCATAAGCGTCATGCATTGCGTCCTCGGCCTCAAACACATCGTCAAACGCACGATAGTACGCAAAGACGGGCTCGGCCCAACGCTCACCGACATAGCTCGCGCTTTGGTAGACGCCGCCCTGCACGAGCACGCGGACTTCGTCGCCGCCCTCGTCGTGCACGCGCTTCACACGCGCCAACCCATTGCGGGTTCGCGCAACCTGCAGACAGGCAGCACGAACAGCGACAGCGGCCGCACCAAGCGCCGCGGCTCCCAGGGCAACGCCGGCAACGACGCCGGCAGAAACACTCGGTTTGTTCATCTAGAGCTCCTTTTGCAGATAGAGTCCATGATCGTAAAAACCCAAATGGCGATAGTACTCGCGCGTACCAATCGCGCTGATCACGTTGACGCGCGCATAGCCGGCATCCCGGGCAATCTCGCACGCACGCTCTACGAGCAAACGCCCCAACCCGTGATGCTGCGCCGCCTGGCCCTGGTCGCCCACGCGTGCCGCCATGCCATACACGTGCACCTCGCGAATCATCGCCTCGTCCGGCATCGTCGGCAACTCGTCCGCATGTGCGGCAACAAAAGCGCGAACGGGCAGCGACAGGCGCAAAAAGCCGGCGATCTTGCCTTCGGGCGTCACCCACTGCAAAAAGCGTTCACGCGTCACCGGCGTCTCGTACGCCACTTCCTCATCAAGAGAAAGCTCATCCAAGTCGGCACCCGCGGTACTGATCTCGCGATAGCGAATCTCGCGCACCACTGTGCCTTCTCCACGAGCCGCCAAGCGATTCTCAACGAGCTGA
>DBEZDO010000045.1:0-103587 GCA_048187355.1 Collinsella sp. | reverse complement strand
CCCTTTTCTTCTTTCCGGACATGCCGTCCTCCGATCTCCCGGGGCCGGCCGGCCCGGCCCTCAGGGTGTCGGGTTCCCACATTCATCCGCACATGTGCGGATGAATGTGGGAGGTGTTCGGATAAAGTTGATAATCAAGGTGTCAAATTCGATGGGCAAATTATCCGGAAAAGTGTAGCTGGATGACAAAACAGCACTTAGAAGCTGGTGCTGGATGCGGGATCCTGCGACTGCCTTCAGCTCTCGCTACTCGTCGTCCTTGTCGTTGGGGTCGCCCTTGAGGGTGTTGATGTCCAGGTACTGGTTATCGTCCTCTTTTTGCTGGGTCTCCGACTCCGCTTGGGTGGGGCCGCGGAACAGCTGGAATCCCTCAAACGCAATGACACCGAGCAGGGCAATGATAATGGCGATAAAGGCAACCTTGACTGCCTGCGGAAATTCCGAGAAACGCAGCGCCTTTTCCTCGGCGTAATAATCGGCGAAGCGCTCTTCGCCCGTGCTTTTGGTATACGCCGGCGCGGACGCGGCCTCCGGGTCATATTCCGGTGCGGGCGTGGCAGCGTACGGATCGTTGAGATAATCGCTCGATGCGGTGCCATAATCCTCGGTCTCGATGCGACCGTTGCCAGCATAGCCATCGGAATAATCGGAATATGCCGCACCGCCCTCATAGTCTGCGGCGCTCGTGTTGGCGGCAAAAAGCGGGTTAACTGGAACGTCGAGCGCCGGCATGCCGGTAGAGGTCTCATCCAGATCGGTTGCAGCCCAGGAATCGTAGGCAACCTGATGGGCAACGGGCTCATCGAGCCTTGCGACCGGAGGCTTGCGCGCCGCAGGAACGGGCAACTGCTGGGCGCTGTATATAACGGTGCTGTCGGCCGATTTGCCCTGCGTCGCTGCAGCGAGAAATGCCGCCGTCTCGGACGGGTCGCTTGCGGGGCGGGGAGCGGGCGTGGGCGCCGAAGTGGGTGCGGGCGTAGGCGCGGGCGTCGAAACAGGCGACTGCGCAAGAGTCGGCGCAGATGCGGGCTTAGGCGCAAGTGCGGGATCGGGGCTTGACGGGCGAGCCCCGCCGCTCATGAGTTCGTCGGCGGTCCACGGGCGATCATTCATCACGTCGTCAAGGCTCAGCGAAAACAGGTCGTCTTCACTCTCATCGAACATGTGGTGCACATGTCCACCAATTGCCGGAATCAATCCGCGACCGGTGCATGATGCCTTGCTTAACGCCATTCTGTCCCATCCTTTCGAAATACCAATGACATCGATTATATGGAACTTCCCAAGCGGCCCGGTCTTGGATTCGTGCTTTCCAGAACTCGCGCCCAAAAGGGGAGGGGCAATCCGGGCGAGTGCCTACTTGTCGCCGGCCGCCGCCTTGGCCTCATTGAGGTAGCTATAGAAGCTGTACTTGGAGATGCCAAAGAACTCGCAGGCGCGCTCGCTCGACTTGGAAATGAGGAAGGCACCGCGACGGTCGAGGTAGCCAATGGCACGAATGCGCTCGTCTTTGGTCATGAGTGCCGCGGGCTTGCCCACAAACTGCTCGCACTCGTGCAGCAGGTCCTCGAGCAGGTCGCCGATGTTCTTGGTAATGGGCTCGGGCTCGGTATAGCCCGTGCCGCCGGTGCCGGTAAAGGCATCGAGCGAGCGCTCAAAAGCCTTCATGAGCGTAATGTCAAAGTTAATGCCCAAAATGCCGACGGGCTTGCCCTCGTCGTTGCGGATAAAGATCGTCGACGATTTGAGCAGCTTGCCGTCAGCGGTTTTAGTGAGGTACGGCTCGCGGTCGTGTACGTCGGTGGCGCCCTCGTGCATGGACTCAAGCACGATATGGCTGGGGCCGTCACCCAGTTTGCGTCCGCTGACGTGGCCGTTTTCGATCACTACGATGGAGTGGTCCACGTCCTCGGTCTCCAGATCGTGGACGACGATTTCGCAGTTGGGGCCAAATTGGAGCGCCAGGCCGTGTGCAAGGCGCTTATAAAACTCAATCTGTGCGGGGGTCATAGGTGCCTTCCTAAAAATTAGTTTGGGCTCACTGTGCCATAAACCACACATGACCGCAAACAAATCCATCAACAAGGCAATTCATGACCGTTCGGCGGCGAAAAAGTACCGATTACGGCAACAAACAATTTGTTAGGTTTGCCAATCAAAAAGTGTGATAGAACAGTGCTAACAAACTTTTTGTTTGGCATCCACATAAAAGTTCAGCCGTGTGAATGGGATCGGGCTGAAACGCGTATGCGGGGGCCGGCAAGAGAGGACTTAAGGAGTTCACCGTATGGCCGATAAGATCCAGTGGGCGAGCAACACGATGCCCAAGAGCGATGACAAGCACTTGGGAATCATGAGTCTCGACCACGTGAAGAAGGCCCGTGCCTTCCACCAGTCGTTCCCCCAGTACACCGTCACTCCGCTTGCCCGCCTGGACGGCCAGGCCGCGCGCCTGGGCCTGTCCAACCTGTGCGTTAAGGACGAGAGCTATCGCTTTGGCCTCAACGCCTTTAAGGTCCTGGGCGGCTCGTTTGCCATGGCCAACTACATTGCCGACGAGACCGGCAAGGACGTTGCCGACTGCACCTTCGATTACCTGACCTCCGATCAGCTTGCCAAGGACTTTGGCCAGGCCACCTTCTTTACCGCCACCGATGGCAACCATGGCCGCGGCGTGGCATGGGCTGCCAACAAGCTGGGCCAGAAGGCCGTCGTGCACATGCCCAAGGGTTCCACCAAGCCCCGCTTCGATAACATCGCGGCCGAGGGCGCCACGGTGACCATCGAAGAGGTCAACTACGACGAGTGCGTGCGCATGGCCGCCGCCGAGGCCGATGCCTGCGAGCGCGGCGTCATCGTTCAGGACACCGCCTGGGAGGGCTACGAGAAGATTCCGTCCTGGATCATGGAGGGTTACGGCACCATGGCTTCCGAGGCTGCCGAGCAGCTGCGCGAGATGGCCATCAACCGCCCGACGCACGTGTTTGTCCAGGCTGGCGTGGGTTCGCTCGCCGGCGCCGTGGTGGGCTATTTCACCAACCTGTATCCCGATAACCCGCCCACCTTCGTCGTGGTTGAGTGCGCACCTGCCGCCTGCCTGTACAAGGGCGCTGCCGCCGGCGACGGCGATCCGCGCATCGTGGACGGTGACATGCCCTCCATCATGGCCGGCCTGTGCTGCGGCGAGCCCAACATCCTGGGCTGGGATATCCTGCGCAACCACGCCACCGCCTTCGTGTCCTGCCCCGACTGGGTCACCGCTCGCGGCATGCGCACCCTGGGCGCCCCCGAGAAGGGCGACCCGCGCGTCATCTCCGGCGAGTCCGGCGCGGTGACCACTGGCCTGGTCGAGACCCTCATGCTCGATCCTGAGTACGCCGAGCTCAAGGAGCTCATCGGCCTGGATAAGACGAGCTCCGTGCTCTGCTTCTCCACGGAAGGTGACACCGATCCGGATCAGTACCGTCGCATCGTCTGGGAAGGCGAATACCCCACTTGCTAATCGTTGGGGCGGAGTAAATAGGTATCGCTCCGCCACCTCACAGGTAGATTCCTTAGTTTGAAAGGTTATGAACAATGGCTAAAGAACTCGATTTCGACGCTATCAAGGCTGCTGCTGAGTCCCATCGTGCTGATATGACTCGCTTCCTGCGCGCTATGATCAGCCATCCCTCTGAGTCCTGCGAGGAGGGTGAGGTTGTCGCTTGCATCAAGGCCGAGATGGAGAGCCTTGGCTATGACGAGGTCAAGGTCGACGGCCTGGGCAACGTTATGGGCTTTATGGGCGAGGGCGACAAGATTATCGCCATCGACTCTCACATCGACACCGTCGGCATCGGCAACATCGATAACTGGGATGCCGATCCCTATGAGGGTTACGAGACCGACGAGATCATCTACGGCCGCGGTGGCTCCGACCAGGAGGGTGGCATGGCTTCTGCTACCTACGCTGCCAAGATGATGAAGGACATGGGCCTCATCCCCGAGGGCTACAAGATTATGGTCGTCGGTACCGTCCAGGAAGAGGACTGCGATGGCATGTGCTGGCAGTACATCTACAACAAGGACGGCATTAAGCCCGAGTTCGTCATTTCCACCGAGCCCACCGACGGTGGCATCTATCGCGGTCACCGCGGCCGCATGGAGATCCGCGTCGACGTTCACGGCACCTCCTGCCACGGCTCCGCTCCCGACCGCGGCGACAACGCCATCTACAAGATGGCCGACATCATCGCCGACGTCCGCGCTCTCAACAACAACGGCTGCGACGAGTCGACCGACATCAAGGGCCTCGTCAAGATGCTCGACCCCAAGTACAACCCCGAGCACTTCGAGGACGCCCGCTTCCTGGGCCGCGGCACCTGCACCGTCAGCCAGATCTTCTACACCAGCCCCAGCCGTTGCGCCGTGGCCGACTCCTGCGCCATCTCCATCGACCGTCGCATGACCGCCGGTGAGACCTGGGAGTCCTGCCTGGACGAGATCCGCAACCTGCCGGCTGCCAAGAAGTACGGCGACGACGTGAAGGTCTCCATGTACATGTACGACCGTCCGTCCTGGACCGGCGAGGTCTACGAGACCGAGGCTTACTTCCCCACGTGGATCAACAAGGAGACCGCTCCGCACGTCAAGGCCCTCGTCGACGCCCACAAGGCTATGTTTGGTGACGAGCGCATCGGCTGCGAGCCCAGCATGGACAAGCGCACCGGTCGTCCGCTGTGCGACAAGTGGACCTTCTCCACGAACTGCGTCTCCATCCAGGGCCGCTACGGCATCCCCTGCGTGGGCTTTGGCCCGGGTGCCGAGTCTCAGGCTCACGCTCCCAACGAGGTCACCTACAAGGACGACCTGGTCACCGCTGCCGCCATGTATGTAGCTGCCCTGAACCTCTACGATCCGAGCCAGGCCGATGGCGACGCCACCGTGTTCCGCGCCGGTCTGACCAACAACAAGATCGATTAGTCCCATTCCTCGATTTTGTTGAGCCGGGGGCCGCTCGTGTCCCCGGCACCCCCCCCTGTTGACTTGGGGCCCGCGGTCGTTATCTCCCATGCTTCCTCAACGGTAGCGGGTCCTCGTCATGGTGCTCTGCATGTTCTAGCCACACGCGCATGCCGGAGCGCATTAACTCATTGCGATCGTTTCATCTTTAGAAAGGACATTTCCATGGACGCTAAGTTTACCGAGCTCGTCGAGCAGCTGAACGGCCTCGATTTTAAGGGTATGTACGGCAGCGACTTCCTGCACACCTGGGACAAGACCACCGATGAGCTTAAGGCTCTCTACATCGTCGCCGACGCACTGCGCGAGCTGCGTGAGAACAACGTTTCGTCCAAGATCTTCGATTCGGGCCTGGCCGTCTCCCTGTTCCGCGACAACTCCACCCGTACGCGCTTCTCCTTCTCTAAGGCCGCCAACCTGCTCGGCCTTGAGCTGCAGGACCTGGACGAGAAGAAGTCCCAGATCGCTCACGGCGAGACCGTCCGCGAGACCGCTACCATGATCTCCTTCATGGCCGACGTCATCGGCATCCGCGACGACATGTACATCGGCAAGGGCGACGCCTACATGGCCGAGGTCTCCGAGTCTGTCCAGCAGGCTTACGAGGACGGCGTTCTGGATCACCGTCCCACGCTCATTTCCCTGCAGTCCGACTCCGATCACCCCACGCAGTCCTCTGCCGACATGCTCTACCTCATCAACGAGTTTGGCGGCCTTGAGAACCTCAAGGGCAAGAAGGTTGCCGTCACCTGGGCCTATTCGCCCTCTTACGGCAAGCCGCTGTCCTGCCCGCAGTCGCTGATCAGCCTGCTGCCCCGCTTTGGCATGGACGTCACCCTGGCCCACCCCGAGGGCTACGACCTCATGCCCGAGGTCGTCGAGCGCGCCAAGGGCTATGCCGCCGAGTCCGGCACCACCTTTAAGCAGGTCAACACCATGGCCGAGGCCTTCGAGGGCGCCGACATCGTGATCCCCAAGAGCTGGGCTCCGTTTGCCGCCATGGAGAAGCGTACCAATCTGTACGCCGAGGGCGACGACGCCGGCATCGCTGCGCTCGAGAAGGAGCTGCTCGCCCAGAACGCCACCCATCAGGATTGGTGCTCCACGACCGAGCTCATGGAGAAGACTGCCAACGGCCAGGACACCATCTTTATGCACCCGCTGCCCGCCGACATCTCCGGTGTCTCCTGCGAGCACGGCGAGGTCAACGCCGACGTCTTCGACATGCACCGCGTGGGCATGTACAAGGAGGCCAGCTACAAGCCGTACGCCATCGCAGCCATGATGTTCCTGCAAAAGGTTGCCGATCCCGCCGCTACCCTCAAGGCCCTCGACGAGCGCAACACCGCCCGTTGGCTCCAGGCCTAAAGCCGGGTTGAGGTAAGCCATGTAAAGGGGGCGCTCTGCCAACCGGCGGGGTGCCCCTTTTTGCATCGCGGGCGTGCGGGATAAGCGCTTTCGATGTAGATGCCCGCGGCGCGAGTTATGGGTACGATGGTTTCAGGGGAGGTATCACCATGAAACTTGGATGCGTCATTATGGCTTCGGGCGAGGGCAAGCGGTTTGGCTCTAACAAGATGCTTGCCGATATCTATGGCGAGCCGCTGATTGCCCGGACCATCGATTCGGTTCCCCGGGGCTTTGACGTCGTGGTTTCGACGCGTTGGCCCGAGGTCGCTCAGATTTGCGAGGACAAGCATTGCCCGTGCGCGCTGCACGATGGCGAGCTGCGCAGCGAAAGCGTCCGTGCGGGCCTTTCGTGGGGAGTCGAACGCAACTGGAAAGGTTGCCTCTTTTTGCCGGGCGACCAGCCGCTCGTGAGTTCGGATTCTTTTGAGGCTATGGTTCGTGCATTTGACGAGCGTGGCCGCAAACATCCGGTGCGTCTTGCGTGCAACGGTGAGCCTTCGAGCCCGGTGCTCTTTCCGGCGGAACTGTTCGATGCACTTATGTGTCTTGAGGGCAAAGACGGCGGGGGCTCGATTCTCAAAGGTCGCGTCGACGTTGCGCTGGTCGAAGCGCGTGCCTACGAGCTGTGGGACGTCGATACCGTCAAGGGACAGCGACGCATAACGGAGCATATTGCCGCCTGCTCGTATTTTGATCACGTGGCCAACTGCATCAATCAATAAGGAGCAATTATGATCATCATCAAAAACGGCGCGCTCGTGACGCCCCAGGGGCTTCGCCGCGCCGATCTTGCCATGGAGGGCGATAAGATCGTGCGGATCGCCGCAGCGATTGAGCCGGGCGCCGACGATACCGTCGAGGACGCCGCGGGCTGCTGGGTGTTTCCCGGCTTTATCGACGGCCACACGCACATGCAGTGCTGGACTGGCATGGATTGGACAGCCGATAGCTTTGAGACCGGCACGCGCGCGGCTGCCTGCGGCGGCACGACGACCATTGTGGACTACGCGACGGCCGATCGCGGCGTGACCATGCCCGATGCCTTGGCCGAGTGGCATCGCCGCGCCGACGGAACCTGCACGGCCAACTACGCTTTTCATATGGCACTCGCCGAGTGGAATGAGCGCAACCGCGCCGATCTTTCGGCCATGCGCGAGGCGGGCGTGTCGTCGTTCAAGACCTACTTTGCCTATGACCACCTTCGCTTGGACGATGCCGAGACGCTCGAGGTGCTGGAGGAGCTCAAGCGTATTGGCGGCATACTGTGCGTGCATTGCGAGAACGGCACGCTGGTGAATGAGCTGCAGAAGCGCGTGTACGAGCAGGGGATTCATGGGCCCGAGGGGCATGCACTCAGCCGTCCGGACGTGTGCGAGGCCGAGGCCGTGAGTCGTCTGCTGTATCTGGCGCACTTAGCCGGGGACGCCCCAGTCAACGTGGTGCACCTTTCGACCAAGCTGGGGCTCGAGGCCATTCGCGCTGCCAAAGCGCGCGGGCAGAAGAACATCTATGTCGAGACCTGCCCTCAGTATCTGATGCTCGACGATACTTGCTACTTGGAGCAGGGCGAGGACGGCTTTGCGGGCGCCAAGTACGTGATGAGCCCGCCGCTGCGCCATGCCGGTGACCGTGCCGCGCTACGCGAGGCGCTTGTGGCCGGCGAGATCGATACGATTGCGACCGATCATTGCAGCTTTAACCTGCACGGGCAAAAGGACCGCGGGCGCGACGATTTCCGCGCGATTCCCAACGGCGGGCCCGGCGTGGAACATCGTCCCGTCGCGATTGCCACGAGCTTTGAGGGCCAGCTGGGCCCCGAGGATCTGTGCCGCTTGATGAGCGAGAACCCGGCGCGCGTTTTTGGCATGTATCCGCGCAAGGGCTGTCTTGCCGAGGGTGCCGATGCCGATGTGTGCGTGTGGGATCCCAAGGCGCGCTGGACGATCAGTGCCGCGACGCAGCATCAGGCCGTGGACTACACGCCGCTCGAGGGTTTTGAGGCACATGGCCGCGCCAAGGCTGTGTTTGTGAACGGCGTGCTGGCTGCGCGCGACGGCGAGCCCACCGGAGCCCAACCCGGTCGCTACGTCCCTCGCTAGCAGCAAAGATGCCGTGTCCCCTCCTCAGTTGCGGTGAAATACGGCCTGTTTGGCCGCCCGACGGCCGCAAACAGTCCGTATTTCACCGCAACTGAGGAGATGGGGCCGGCTACTTGAGGCTGCTGGCGACGACGGGGCGGTCGAGAGCTGCCTCGAAGCGGTCGGCCATCGTGGGGTCGCTGAGCGTGTCGACTTGGTTGAGCATGATGCGGGCATTGTTGAGGTTCAGCATCCGCAGCTCGGCATTGAGCACCTGGGCGACGCGCTCTGGGGTGGCAGTGTCGGTGAGCTCGCAGCCGCAACGCTCGCAAAAGAGCTCGGGGCGGTGGACAACCTCGGCGACGGGTTTGCCCAGTCCCGAGGCGCCGACGACCCAGACAACGTTTGCCGTGGCGGCGGGAATTACCGGCTCCCAGGCGGCATGCGCCTTGAGCGGGAGCCGCTTACTGCCGTCCGCTTCGGCCAGGACGTAGTCAAAGCGCTGCGCCAGCTGGTCGAGCGGCTCGGCAGGGGAGGAGAGCTTGCCCGTCTCCGGGTCCAAAATACCCGCCTGG
Source organism: Collinsella sp. (assembly GCA_048187355.1). Classification (GTDB taxonomy): domain Bacteria; phylum Actinomycetota; class Coriobacteriia; order Coriobacteriales; family Coriobacteriaceae; genus Collinsella. The sequence goes on along the minus strand of DBEZDO010000045.1, from coordinate 94,523 downwards.
CAGATACTTCCGCGGCTCATGCCAGCGCATGCCTCGCAGGTGCAGCCGGGAACATGCAGGGCCCCCGGCTTCCAAGGCGCGGCGTCCAGACGACGGCCCGACCCGTCCCATGGCACGCCGGCGACGGGGAACATATGCGTGGTGGTGCAGAGGAGCACGCGGTCGCCAGCGCGCATAAGCTCAAGGCCGAGCGTCTTTAGCAAGGTCGACTTGCCGCCGCTGCCGATAATCGCGGTAATGCCCGGCTCGATCCTGAGCGCCGAGGCAAGATTGCCGCTAACCGTTTCCATCTGTTCACCGCCGTATGATACTGTGATAATAAATAATCATCAGAGTAGCGGTCGAACCGCTTTTGCTCTGCTCAAACCGTAGCACAGGGAGGTGCCCCGGGAATGCTCGTTTATGTTCGCGGCGCCGGCGATATCGCCACGGGCGTCGCCGCTCGCTTGGTGCGCGCCGGCGTGTCAGTTGTCATGGCCGATATCGCGGTTCCCACGTGCATCCGTCGCACAATCAGTTTTTGCGAGGCCATTCGCCTGGGCGAGGTCCAGGTCGAGGGCATTCGCGCTCGCCTGGCGCAGACGTCGGCCGAGGCGCTTGAGATTACCGAGGCGGGGGATGTCGCCGTGGTGGTGGACCCCCAGGCACAGATGCTCGACGAACTGAAGCCCGCGGCTGTGGTCGACGCAATTCTGGCCAAGCGCAATCTGGGTACCACGCGCGACATGGCTCCTGCCGTCATCGCCGTGGGGCCGGGCTTCACCGCGCCGGTTGACTGCGACGCCGTGATCGAAACCATGCGTGGGCATTTCCTGGGCCGTGTCATTACCCAAGGTTCGCCCCAGCCCAACACGGGCGTGCCGGGCGTCATCGCCGGATATGGCAAAGAGCGTGTTATCCACAGCCCCGCCGCCGGCGTGTTTAGGTCCGACCATGCGATCGGCGACATCGTGAGTGCCGGCGATGTGATCGGGTATGCGGGCGATTCGCCCATGTGCACGCAGATCGATGGCTGTCTGCGCGGGCTTTTGGCGAACGGCGTGCAGGTGACTGAGGGCTTTAAATGCGCCGATGTCGATCCGCGCGGCGATGCCAGCTATATCAACTACATTTCGGACAAGGCGACGTCGGTCGGCGGCGGCGTGCTCGAGGCACTCGCTATGCTCACCGATATCTTTAGAGGATAGAAGGCGGCAATGGAAAAGCTCGATGTTGTGAATGCGGCGCTTGTCGCCCTGCGTGCTGGCGAGACGTGCGAGCTCGTGGTCGTGGCCGGCACGGCGGGGTCGTCGCCGCGCGGCGTGGGCGCCTGGATGGCCGTCTTTGCCGACGGTAGCCAGGCGGGCACCATCGGCGGCGGCAAGATCGAGCTTTTTGCGCTGGACGAGGCGCGAGAGCTGCTGGCCGCGGGGCAATCGCGTCTGGTCCGCTACACCATGGGCGGCGAGAACTCCGATACCGGTATGATCTGCGGCGGAGCCATCTGCCTGTGCTATCTGCATCTGGATGCGATCCAGGCACAGTTGTTCCAGGAAATTGCCGACGTCTTGACGTATCGACGTATCGGCGACTTCGTCATCGACTTTGAACCGTTTGTCATTCAGGCCCTGGAGGGCGATGTGGTCGAGTACCATGGCGAGGCATCGCGCCATACCATTGCCGGCTGCCCCGAGCTTTCGCTGGTGGAGGAGGGGAGTAAGGTCACCTACACCAACGCCGCCTCCGAGATTCCTCCCGCGCACATCGAGACGCTCTGCCCCGAGGGCCTGACCTATATCTTTGGCTGCGGCCACGTGGGCGCCGCGACGGCGCGGGTGCTCACGGCGGCGGGCTTTGCCGTCGTGGCGTGCGACGACCGCCCCGGCACGCTGACCCCCGATTGGGTGCCCGGTGTCTACGATCGTCGCTTGGTCGATTACAAGAACCTGAGCGAGCTGTGCCCCATCGGCCCGCGCGACCTGGTGGTCGTCGCCACGGCGGGTCACAAGTCCGATATCGACGTGGTGATTCAGGCAATGCGCGCCAAGCCTGCCTACCTGGGCTGTCTGGGCTCGCGCCGCAAGACGGCCTTTGTGCGTGCCCGCCTGGAGCAGGAAGGCTTTACGCAGGACCAGATCGACGAGCTGCACCTTCCGATCGGCGTTGCCATCGAGGCCGAGGACCCCGAGGAGATCGCCATCTCCATCGCCGCCGAGATGATCCACCTGCGCCGCACCAAACTCGTCCCCCGCAAGCGCTAATCGCATCCCCACCAATAAGTTGCGGTGAAATACGGACTGTTTAAGCCTGTTAGGCCGCCAAACAGTCCCTATTTCACCGCAACTGCTTTTTGGGATCCATTTGTGCGGGGGAGTTGTGGAGTTGTGCAGGCAGACGAGGTTTTTCTGGAAATACGCTCCCGATGCGCGTATAGTACCGATTGTTTTGTCGGCTCCTGCTGCGTCGAGTCCAAACCGCAAAATGCCATGAGCGGCGCGGATGCAGCCAGGAGGCACGAGGACAACCCATCGTGGCCACGCCCCGTGCTTAAAACCCCAAGAAGGAGTGAACAATGGCAGAAGAGAAGTATGTGCCGCGTCTGAAGACCAAGTACAACAACGAGGTCAAGCAGCAGCTTCAGGACAAGTTCCAGTACGAGAACGTCATGATGATCCCCAAGTTTGAGAAGATCGTCGTGAACATGGGTGTCGGCGAGGCCGCTACCGATTCCAAGGCCATCGACGGTGCCGTGCGCGACCTGCGCGCCATCACCGGCCAGCAGCCGATGATCACCCGTGCCCGCAAGTCCATCGCTACCTTCCGCCTGCGCGCTGGTATGCCGATCGGCTGCAAGGTTACCCTGCGTGGCGACCGTATGTGGGAGTTCTTCGATCGTCTGACCTCCGTCGCGATCCCCCGTATCCGCGACTTCCGCGGCATCTCCGCCAAGAGCTTCGACGGCCGTGGTAACTTCTCCATGGGCGTCACCGAGCAGCTCATCTTCCCCGAGATCGACTTCGACTCCGTCGATCACCAGCGCGGTATGGACATCACTTTCGTGACCACCGCCAACACCGATGAGGAGGCCAAGGCCCTTCTGGACGCCTTCGGTTTCCCGTTCAAGAAATAGGTTCACCTGCCCTATAAGCGCCGTTCCCACAAGGGGGCGGCGCTTGGGGCGAACAATACTCTATGTGAGGAGGATATAAGTGGCTAAGACATCGATGATCGTCAAGTGCAATCGCAAGCAGAAGTTCTCTACTCGTGAGTACACGCGCTGCCAGCGCTGCGGCCGTCCGCACTCTGTGTACCGCAAGTTCGGCCTGTGCCGTGTCTGCTTCCGCGAGCTTGCACTCAAGGGCGAGCTTCCCGGCGTTAAGAAGGCCAGCTGGTAAGTCACTACCAGCGTTTCAAGCATCAGTTTGGAACAGGGAAAACGCGCTAAAAAGGCTTTGCCGTTAAGGGCGGCGAAGAACCAAGAGCACGTGTTCATCAAGAACGAAGGAGAATCTGTATGAACCTTACAGACCCGATCGCAGATATGCTTACGCGCATCCGTAACGCTAACTCTGTGAACAAGGCCACGGTCTCCATGCCGAGCAGCAAGAAGCTCGTCGAGATCGCTCGTGTTCTGCACGAGGAGGGCTACATCGAGGGCTACGATGTCGAGGACACCGTTCCCCAGAAGACTCTGCACATCACGCTTAAGTATGGTCCCAAGAAGGCTAAGGTCATCAACGGCATCCGCCGCATTTCCAAGCCGGGCCTGCGTAAGTACACCGGCGTTGCCGACATGCCCCGCGTCCGCGGTGGCCTTGGTACCGCCATTATTTCCACCAGCCATGGCGTCATGACCGACCGCGATGCTCGCAAGCACAACGTCGGCGGCGAGATCATCGCTTACGTCTGGTAATTCGCTCGGTAGGTAGAAGGAAAGGAGATCACCGTGTCTCGTATCGGTAATAAGCCTGTCCAGATTCCCGCCGGAGTCGAAGTGGCAGTCAGCGGCAACAACGTTGTCGTCAAGGGCCCCAAGGGCCAGCTCGAGCTCGATGTCTTTGAGAAGCTCGCTATCAACGTCGAGGACAACGTCCTCACCGTTTCCCGTCCCGACGACGAGCGTGAGACCCGTGCCCGCCACGGCCTCACCCGCGCCCTCATCCACAACATGGTTGTTGGCGTTTCCGAGGGCTTCGAGAAGAAGCTCGAGCTCGCCGGCGTCGGTTACCGCGTGCAGCAGAAGGGCAAGAACCTCGAGTTCTCCCTGGGCTTCTCGCACCCCGTGATCGTCGAGGCTCCCGAGGGCATCACCTTCGAGGTTCCCGACAACACCCACGTGAACGTCAAGGGTATTAACAAGCAGCAGGTCGGTCAGATCGCCGCTGAGATCCGCGGCCATCGTCCTCCCGAGCCTTACAAGGGCAAGGGTATCCACTACGTTGGCGAGCACATCCGCCGCAAGCTGGGTAAGGCCGCCAAGTAGTCGTAACCGACTCACTCGCATAAGACCAGCACCCCGTCAGGTGCTGGCAAGATCAACCTTTTTAGGAGTTTACGTATGAACAAGCATAAGGCGAAGCTGGAAGGCCTCAAGCGTCGTCAGCGTCGTGTTCGCGGCAAGGTCTCGGGTACCTCCGAGCGTCCGCGTCTTCGCGTGACCCGTACTAACGCCAACATCTATGCCCAGATCATCGACGACAGCAAGGGCTCCAGCCTGACGCTCGTCTCTGCCTCGACCCTCGAGGCCGAGTTCAAGGGCACCCACACCTCGAACAAGGAGGCTGCGGAGAAGGTCGGTCAGCTCGTTGGCAAGCGCGCCATCGAGGCCGGCATCACCAAGGTCGCCTTCGATCGCGGTGGCCGTATCTACCATGGCCGCGTCAAGGCCCTCGCCGACGGTGCTCGTGCCGCCGGTCTCGAGTTCTAGGAGGTATGTAGCACATGGCTCGTAATCAGAAGCAGCAGCGCGAGGCCTCCGAGTTCGAGGAGCGCGTCGTTTACATCAACCGCGTGTCGAAGACCGTCAAGGGTGGTCGTCGCATGAGCCTCGTCGCTCTCGTCGTCGTTGGCGACGGCAAGGGCAACGTCGGCGTTGGCATGGGCAAGTCCGCTGAGGTGCCCATGGCCATCTCCAAGGCATCTCTCGATGCCAAGAAGAACATGTTCCACGTGCCGGTGACCGAGCAGGGCACCATCCCGCACGAGGTTCTCGGCCACTTTGGTGCCGGCCGCATCATCATCAAGCCCGCTGTCGAGGGTACCGGCGTTATCGCCGGCGGCGCTGTGCGTCCCCTCTTTGAGCTTGCTGGCATCAAGAACGTCCTGTCCAAGTCCCTCGGTACCGACAACGGCCTCAACATCATCAAGGCTGCCGTCGAGGGCCTCAAGGAGCTCTCCAGCCCTGAGGACGTCGCGGCTCGCCGTGGCCTGACGGTCTCCGAGATGTTCGTCGGTAAGGAGAACTAAGCATGGCTGACACCATCAAGATCAAGCAGGTCCGCAGCACCAACGGTTGCAAGCAGGACCAGGTCCGTACTGTCCGTGCCCTCGGTCTCCACAGGATCCGCGAGGTTCGCGAGATTGCTGACAACGAGTCCGTCCGCGGCATGATCTTCAAGGTCAAGCACCTTGTCGAGATTGTAGAGGAGTAGCAAATGCAGCTTCACGATCTTACTCCCGCGCCCGGTTCCACCAAGAACCGCAAGCGCGTCGGCCGTGGCAATTCTTCGGGTCACGGCACCACTTCTGGCCGCGGTCAGAAGGGCCAGGGTTCCCGCTCTGGCGGCACCAAGGGTGCCGGCTTCGAGGGTGGCCAGACTCCGCTGGCTATGCGCCTGCCCAAGCTTCCGGGCTTCCGCAACCCCCGTCGTATCGAGTACACCGCTGTTAACGTTGAGCGTCTCGAGCGTAAGTTCGAGGACGGCGCTGTGATCGACGGTGCCGCTCTTAAGGCCGCTCGCATCACCAAGAGCGAGTTCGAGCCCGTCAAGGTGCTCGGCAATGGTGAGCTCACCAAGAAGTTCACGGTCAAGGTCGACAAGGTCAGCGCTTCTGCGCAGGCCAAGATCGAGGCCGCCGGCGGAAAGGTCGAGCTGCCGTGCTAAATGGTCTTAAGAATGCTTTCCGCATCAAAGAATTGCGCGAAAAGATTCTTTTTACCATAGCTATGCTCGTCGTGTACCGCATTGGTGCGCACGTTCCTGTGCCCGGCATTCCCTTCCAGGGGATGCTGGGCCTTTTCTCGACCGATAACAATTCGGTCGCCGCAGGTGCTATGGCCCTCCTGAATCTTTTCTCTGGCGGCGCGTTGAGCTATGTGTCGGTGTTTTCGCTGGGCATCATGCCTTACATCACCAGCTCGATCATCCTCCAGATGCTCCAGGCCGTCGTGCCTTCCCTGCATGAGCTTGCTCGCGAGGGCGAGGTCGGTCAGACCAAGATTACGCAGTATTCGCGTTACCTCACCCTGGCTCTGGCAATCCTCAACTCCGTTGGTTACCTCTTCCTCTTTAAGAGCTTCGGCATCAGCTTCAATGGCGCCGGCGCTCCCGAGATCATCTTCGACCTCATGATCGTCGGCACGCTCACTGCGGGCGCCATGCTGATCATGTGGATTGGTGAGCTCATCACCCAGCGCGGTATCGGCAATGGCATGTCGCTGATTATCTTCGCGAACATCATGGCCGGTCTGCCGCAGGCTATCTTCTCCAGCACCGAGGGCAATGCCGGTGGCATCATCACCATGGTGATCATCTGCGCCATCATCCTGCTGGTTATTCCGTTGATTGTTTTCCTTGAGCGCGGCCAGCGCCGCATCCCGGTCTCCTACGCTAAGCGCGTCGTGGGCCGTCGCATGATGGGTGGCCAGACCACCTACCTGCCCATCAAGGTCAACACCGCGGGTGTCGTGCCGATCATCTTCGCTTCGGCGCTGCTGTACTTCCCGGCTCAGATTGCCGTGTTCTTCCCCGGCATCGGCTGGATCCAGGCAGTTGCCTCTGCGCTTTCGCGCGGCTGGCTCAACTGGGTGCTTAACGTTGTCCTCATCGTGTTTTTCGCGTACTTCTACACGTCCATGGTGTTCAACCCCGATGACACGGCCGACAACCTTAAGAAGCAGGGCGGCTTTATTCCGGGCGTGCGTCCGGGTAGGGCTACCGCGGCCTACATCAAGAACGCGCTCAACAAGATTACGCTTCCCAGCGCTGTCTTTTTGGCGCTCATCGCCATCGTGCCTTCGATCATCTTCTCCTTTACGGGTAACCAGCTAATCCAGGCATTTGGCGGCACGTCCATCCTCATCATGGTCGGCGTCGTGCTCGACACGGTCGATAAGCTCGAAGGCCAGATCAAGATGTATGATTACGATGGATTCTTTAAATAGGCTAGAGGAGGATTGCTCATGAACCTCGTATTGCTCGGAGCTCCGGGTGCCGGTAAGGGTACCGTCGCACAGGAGCTCGTCGCCGAGTTTGGCGTCGCTCACATTTCCACGGGCGACCTGCTGCGTGCTGCCGTCAAGGGTGGCACCGAGCTTGGTATTCAGGCTAAGAAGTACATGGACGCTGGCGAGCTCGTTCCCGATCAGCTCGTGATCGACCTTGTCAAGGAGCGCCTTGCCGCCGATGACGCCCAGCAGGGCTTCATCCTCGACGGCTTCCCGCGCAACACCGCCCAGGCCGTGACGCTCGATTCCGAGCTCTCCGCCATGGGTCGCGAGATCGACTGCGCCCTTCTGGTCGATGTGGCCCCCGAGGTCATTATCGATCGTCTGTCTTCGCGTCGCACCTGCCGCGCCTGCGGTTACACCGGCACCGCTGCCGATGCTACCTGCCCCAAGTGTGGCGGCGAGATGTATCAGCGCGACGACGACAAGCCCGAGACCATCAAGAACCGTCTCGACGTCTACGAGAAGTCCACGAGCCCGCTCGTCGACTACTATCGTGGCCAGGGTCTGCTCAAGTCGGTCAACGGTGACCAGGCTCGCGAGACCGTGTACGGGGATGTCAAAGAGGCTCTCGGTCTATGATCAAGATTAAGTCTGCAACGCAAATCGAGCAGATGAAGAAGGCAGGAGCGCTATCTAAGATGGCGCTCCGCCACGTTGGAGCCATGGTGCGCCCCGGCGTTTCGACTTTTGAGCTCGATCAGCTCGCGGAGCAGATTATCCGCATGCATGGTGGCACCCCAGCCTTTAAGGGTTACGGCGGGTTTCCCGGAACCATTTGCGCATCGATTAACGATGCCGTGGTACACGGTATTCCCAACCCCGACATGATCCTGCGCGATGGCGATATCATCTCCATCGATACGGGAGCCGTTGTCGACGGTTGGGTCGGCGATAACGCTTGGACGTTTTTCGTCGGCACCCCCACGCCCGAAGCCAAGGCTTTGTGCGAGATCACGCGCGATTGCCTTAAGGCTGCCATCGAGCAGGCTGTTCCCGGTAACCATATCGGGGACGTCGGTTATGCCGTTCAGTCCCTCGCCGAGTCTCACGGTTACGGCGTGCTTCGTGATTATGTTGGCCATGGCATTGGCCGCGTGATGCACGAGGACCCCAACGTTCCTAACTATGGAAAGAAGGGGAGGGGCGTTCGCCTCCAGGCCGGCATGGTCATTGCCATCGAGCCGATGGTTACGATGGGTTCCAACCATGTGAGCACGGGCTCCGACGGTTGGATTGTTACGACCAACGACCACCTGCCCGCCGCGCACTACGAGAACACCGTCGCCATTACCAATGACGGTCCGGTGATTCTCACCACGGATGCCCAAGGTGCTTGGTGTCCGCTCCAAGGCGGAGAAATGTAACAAGTTCCACTTAGTTGTGGAGCCATTACGAAGTTATTACGATGCGTGCATACGTGTTGTAGAATACTCAATCGCTGTCGTTTTCTAGAGAAAGATGATTGCTTGTGAAGAAGGAAGACGCAATTGAGCTCGAAGGTACGGTAAAGGAACCGCTGCCCAACGCCATGTTTAAGGTCGAGCTCGAGAACGGTCATTCGGTTCTGTGCAACATTTCTGGCAAGATCCGAATGAATTACATCCGTATTCTCCCCGGTGACAGGGTTGTCGTGGAGCTTTCCCCGTACGACCTGACCCGTGGCCGCATCACCTATCGCTACAAATAGCGGCACGCATACACGCACTCCATTTCCGGCTGCAGGCTTAGCTCAACCTACGGTCGGATTGTGTGTGAAGACCAGCCATAGTTTTAAACGCCTGCGGCTGGGCGAGTAGATAGTAGGGAAGTAGTTTGAGCGCTACCGAAAGGAAGAACGATGAAGGTACGTCCTTCGGTCAAGAAGATGTGCGATAAGTGCAAAATCATTAGGCGCCATGGCAAGGTCCTCGTCATTTGCGAGAACCCCCGTCATAAGCAGCGTCAGGGTTAAGAGAGGAGACTACGTTGGCCCGTATTAATGGTGTCGACCTCCCGCGTGAGAAGCGCGTTGAGATCGGTCTGACCTACATTTACGGCATCGGCCGCACCACTGCGACGAAGATTTGCGTCGAGTGCAACGTTAACGTGGATACGCGCGTTAAGGACCTCACCGAGGATGAGGTTAACGCCATCCGCGATTATATCGATAAGAACCAGATCATGGTTGAGGGCGACCTCCGCCGTGAGCGCAACCAGAACGTCAAGCGCCTTATGGACATCGGCTGCAACCGCGGCCTTCGTCACCGCAAGGGCCTCCCGGTCCGCGGCCAGCGCACCCACACTAACGCTCGTACCCGCAAGGGCCCGAAGCGTCAGATCGGTGCTAAGAAGAAGAAATAAGGAGCGCTAGATAGATGGCTACTGCTAAGAAGAACGTTCGCGCTGCCCGTCTGAAGCGCGCGGACCGTAAGAACATTTCCGTGGGCCAGGCTCACATTCGTTCTACGTTCAACAACACGATCGTTTCGATCACCGATCCCCAGGGCAACGTCATTTCCTGGAAGTCGGCTGGCCAGGTGGGCTTCAAGGGCTCCCGTAAGTCCACGCCGTTCGCTGCCCAGATGGCTGCCGAGGCTGCTGCCAAGCAGGCCATGGAGCACGGTATGAAGAAGGTTTCCGTCTTCGTCAAGGGCCCCGGCTCCGGTCGTGAGACCGCCATCCGCTCCCTCCAGGCTGCTGGCCTCGAGGTCTCGAGCATCCAGGACAAGACCCCCATTCCGCACAACGGCTGCCGCCCCAAGAAGCGTCGCCGCGTGTAACTGAAAGGATCGTATCAATATGGCAATCGACAGGACTCCTGTTCTTAAGCGCTGCCGTCAGCTCGGGATCGATCCCGCTGAGCTCGGTTACAGCAGCAAGAAGGAATCTATCCGTCAGCCCAAGCGCCGTCGCAAGGAATCTGAGTACGGCATGCAGCTGCGCGAGAAGCAGAAGGTCAAGTTCATCTATGGCGTTCTGGAGAAGCAGTTCCACGGCTACTTCAACAAGGCCCGCAAGATGAACGGCGTCACCGGTGAGAACCTCATGATCATCCTTGAGTCTCGCCTCGACAACGTCGTCTTCCGTCTTGGCTTCGCCCGCACTCGCAAAGAGGCTCGTCAGTCCGTCCGTCACGGTCACTTCACCGTGAACGGCAAGCGCGTGGACATCCCGTCCTACCGCGTCAAGGCCGGCGACGTCGTCGCTGTCGGCGAGAAGTTCCGTGACCTCCTCCCCATCAAGGAGGCCCTGATTTCCTCCGAGCGCTTTGAGGTCCCTGGCTGGCTCGAGGTCGATATCGAGAAGCTGTCTGGTAACGTGCTCGCTCTGCCGACGCGTGAGCAGATCAGCGGTGATATCAACGAGCAGCTCATCGTCGAGCTCTACTCTAAGTAGTCCATCCGGGCTGCTGAGGCTGGAGGTAATACATGTCAGAATTCATTAGGCCTCAGGTTCAGGTCGAAGAGATCAACGAGACGTCTGCTCGTGTCTCCGTCGAGCCGCTCGAGCGTGGCTACGGCGATACGCTGGGTAACTCCCTCCGTCGCGTACTTCTGTCCTCGCTCGAGGGTGCCGCCGTCGAGGCTATTCAGATCGATGGTGCGCAGCACGAGTTCATGACCATCCCTAACATGGTCGAGGATGTCACCGACATCGTCCTGAATGTCAAGGGTCTTGTCTTCAGGGCTCTCGGCACGACCGACGAGGCGACCGCCACCATCTCGGTTGACGGCCCCTGCGAGGTCACCGGTGCGGACTTCTTTATTCCGTCCGAGTTTGAGCTGGTCAACCCCGAGCAGCACATTGCTACGCTCACCGAGGGTGGCCATCTCACCATGAGCATGCGCATCGGCTATGGCCGCGGCTATGTTTCTGGCGAGGCCAACAAGCGCGACAACGATCCCATCGGTGTGATCCACGTCGACTCGCTGTACTCGCCGGTTTCCCGTTGCGCCAAGCTCGTTGAGGCTTGCCGTGTCGGTCAGCACACCGACTACGACCGCCTTGTCCTCGAGATCGAGACCAACGGCTCCATCGCCCCGCGCGACGCCGTGGTCCAGGCTGCTAATATCATCAACCAGCATATGGCCGCCTTTATGAACCTTGCCGAGACCCCCGAGGTCGAGGAGGAGGCTTCGATCTTCGCTCCCGAGGTCACCAACGACAACGCCGAGCTGGACAAGCAGATCGAGGATCTGGACCTTTCCGTCCGTTCTTACAACTGCCTTAAGCGCGCCAGCATTCACTCGGTCCGTCAGCTTGTTGAGTTCTCGGAGAACGATCTGCTCAACATCCGTAACTTCGGTGTTAAGTCGATCGAGGAAGTGAAGGACAAGCTTGAGTCCATGGGCCTGAGCCTGAAGGCTTAATGCTTCGCATATTTGAGGAGAAACTAGACCATGCGTCACAACGTTAAGAAGGGCCTGAAGCTCGGCACCGATGCGAGCCACACCAAGGCCATGAAGAAGAGCCTTGCTAAGGCCCTCTTCGAGAACGACCGCATCAAGACCACCGAGACCCGCGCTAAGGCGCTGCGTTCGGTCGTCGACCCGATCATCACTTGGGCCAAGAAGGGCGACCTGCACTCTCGTCGTCTGGCTATCGCCAAGCTTGGCGATAAGCAGCTCGTTGCCGAGATCTTCGACAAGGCTGCCCAGGGCATGTGGCAGGACCGCAATGGCGGTTACACCCGCATCATGAAGCTCGGCAACCGCAAGGGCGACAACGCTCCCATCGTTATCATGGAGCTCGTCACCGAGCCTTGCACGCCTAAGGCCAAGAAGGCTGCTCCGGCCCCCAAGAAGGCCGCTGCTCGCAAGAAGGTCGAGGCTGTCGAGGAGGCTCCTGCTGAGGAGACCGCTGAGTAGACATTCCGTCTGCATAGGCTATATTCGAGGGGTACGTTCGCGTACCCCTCTTTTTTTGTCGCGATACCGTTACTTGTTTGTTGGGAGCGCCCATGACTGCGCCGTCTGATTTCAATTCGACCCCCGAGCTTGACGCCACGCTCGTATTTCGCGTGGCCTATGATGGTTCATCGTATAGCGGATTTGCCGAGCAGCCGGGACAGACGACGGTTGCGGGTGAGCTACGTCGAGCCATCGAGACGCTGCTTCGCCGCCCGATCGATTTGACGTGCGCGGGGCGTACCGATGCCGGCGTTCATGCCGTGGCTCAGTACATCAGCGTGCCCGTAACGGACGCTGAGCTCGCGTGTACGCGCCGTAGGTGGCTGCGGGCCATGGATGCCCTGCTGCCCAAAGATATCGCCATCAACGAGGTCTACAAGGCTCGTAAGGGCTTTTCTGCGCGCTTTGACGCGTGCTCTCGCACTTACACCTATCGCATTGCCGATCGTGATGCGCGGCCCGTGCTGTCACGCGGTGCTGTGTGGTGGCATCGCTATCCCCTCGACGTCGATGCGATGGCGGCCGCCTGCCCTGCGCTTTTGGGCGAGCAGGACTTTAAAAGCTTTTGCAAGGTTGCCTCTGCCGTGGGCAAACCTACGCACCGCTGCGTAATGCGCGCCGAGTTTGGCCATGAGGTTGCGTTTGGCGAGGACATCCTGACGTTTACCATCGAGGGCAATGCGTTTCTGCATTCGATGGTCCGTACGATCGTTGGCACGCTTGTCGAGATTGGCATGCATCGCCGTGAACCCGAGTGGATGCGCGAGGTCATCGATGCTTGCGACCGTACCGCTGCGGGCCCCACGGCTCCCGCCTGCGGCCTTACGTTTATGGGCGTGGATTACGATCCCGCCGAGCTTGTCGTGCTCGACTAGGGGAGGGCTAGACGCGCCGTTCGTCGGCACCTGTCATCTGTGGGCTGCGCGTGTGCAACATCTGTTCTTGGCGTGCAGTGCAACCGGTGTCTCATTGCTTTTATTGCCGGGGTGTACCATGAACGACAGTTTGATTCATTGCTGTCGAGAGGACGGATAACTTGGTTCGACGTGGCTCGCATCCGCGACTTTCGGTGATCCTTGTAGTAGAAGGTTCGCCCAGCTATGCGATGCGTGCGCTCGAGAGTATCCAGAACCAAGACCTCTATGATTTGCAGATCGTCGTTGTCTGCCGCGATGCTGCGCCCGGTGTGCGCCATTCGCTTCAAGTTGCTGCCGACAGGGACATCCATATTGATTTGATTGACGTCGAGGACGCGAAGCGCGGCGCTTGTCTTCGTGCCGGTTTTGATGCCTCGCGCGGCTCTCAAATCATCGCCATGAACGCCGATGAGTGGTTTGCTCCGCAGGCCCTTTCCAAGATGGTCGATATCGCGTGCGATACTGCGGCAGACATGGTGCTCCCCTCGGTGTCGCTCGATCGATACGATGCGCATCGCGAGCGTCATTCGCGCGTCTTGGATGCTGCCTCTATTGCCATAGAAGACGAGTCTTCTATGGTGACTGAGCTGCCCCAGTTGATTTTGGGCGGCCTAGTCGCTCAGGCCTCTGGCGTGATGTATAGCCGTCCGCTGTTTGAGGCATGCCTGTCGCGCGGCAAGGCGTACCGTACGGTTGAGTTTATGGCTTATGCGCTCTCGCAGGCACGATTCGTGTCCGGCTGCGGCGACGCTTGTTTCCACGCGGTGGCACCTAAGCTTACAGATGCCTTTGATCCCACCATGTATGCCAGGATATCCGATGACACTCGAGCGCTCGACGAGCTTGCGGACTCACTCTCGGAAGTAGATAGCGGTGGTCGGCTCAAGCTGGCAAGCCAAAAGTTCTACTTTGCCGGACTGGTCGCCTGCATCGAGAATTTGTGTCTGAGCCCGCATGGAGTGTCGTCAATCGAGCGTTCCGCCCGCATGCGTGATATGCTCGAGGCGCCTCGAACCCGTCAGATGGTCGCCGCGCTCAAGGATAACCATCGGGGACTCGGTCTGTTGTTTGGGCCGATCGCCAGCGCCAAGCCCGCGCGCTGCGTGATGTGTACGCATCTGGCAGCTTTTCTTAACCGGACGGGCGCAAAAACCGCCTAAACGGCTCATTTCGAAACAAATTTGCATAGAATTGTTTCGAAATGCGTTCTTATACACAAAAGCCTTCAAATAGCGTTAAACTATTCAATCACTGATTGATTGTCTCCACCATCTTTTGGAGAGAGGGTTTGTATGGCTAAAAAACGCAATGGGCGCCAGGATGCCATTAGAGATATTGTGCGCAATAAGGACGTCCGCACGCAGCGCGTGCTGGTCGATGAGCTCCGCGCTATGGGCTTTGATTGCACGCAGGCGACTGTCTCTCGCGATATTGCCGATATGGGGCTGCGTAAGCTCCCTGAGGGCATCTATGTTCTGGCAGAGGACCTGCACCTGCAGCGTATGGTTTCCGAGCTCGTAACGGGCGTTCTGCGCACCGATAATCTGGTTATGATCAAGGCTCAGCCTGGCACGGCTTCCGGCATCGCCGCCGCCGTTGATGCGGCAGAGCTGCCCGATGTGCTTGGCTCGCTTGCCGGCAACGATACGATTTTGGTTATTGCCCAGACGGCCGAGGATGGCGAGCGTCTTGAGGCGCTGATCAATAAGCTGAGCAATTCTCGCAAGTAGGCGTGCGGGTCGTGCGCTCGGCACCGTGCGCGCTGACATAGTGGCTTGTAAGGGGTATCGACGTTGGTCGGTGCCCCCTTTTTTGTCTGCCGGTATAAAGACCGCCCATCAGGTCGCTTTAAACTAAAAAGGCCCCCGAGCAGTTCAATAAGCTGCTCGGGGGCCTTGTTGCTAATGGCCGGATGAATTTCTAGCCAACAGTATCGTCAGGCGTGGGCGAGGGGTCGGGAGTGGGCGTAGGCGTGGGCGTAGGCGTGCCGCCATCGCCGCCGGTCGAACCACCAGTGGAGCCGCCCGTCGAGCCACCGGTCGTACCGGTGCCGCCGGTGGTGTCGCCGCCCGTGGTCTCGGTGGTCGTGGTCGTCGTGGTAGTCGTTGTGGTAGTTTCCTCTTCGTCCTCGTTCTCGTCCTTGTCGTCGTTCTCCGTCTTCTTGGCGTTGTTGGTGCCGTAGAACTTCCAGACGCTGTTGTTCTTGTAGGTGGGCGCCGTACCGGTCGCAAACTCCTCGCGCTCGGTACCGGTCAGAACGGTGTTCATAAACCGCTTAAAGACAGGCAGGTTGGTGCTGTCGCCCAGCAGGTCCGTGCCGTATTTTTGGATGGGGATCTCGCCCGCGGAATAGCCGGTCCACAGGGCGCACGCCAGCTGCGGGGTATAGCCGCAGAACCACAGGTTAGTGGTGTTGTCGGTGGTGCCCGTTTTGCCGGCATAGGGCTGGTTGACGCTCAGGGCGCCAGCAGCACCCGTACCGCCGCCCTGCATGACGTCGGACAGAACATCGGTGACCGCGGCGGCCTCGCCCTCGGTAAGCACCTGTGAGGGATTGTCCGTGTGCTGGTACAGCACCGAACCGGTACGAGAGTCAATCTCGGTGATGGCGATCGGCTGGCGATAGTAGCCGCCGTTGGCAAACGTCGCGTAGGCGGCGGCCATCTCGAGCGGCGAGATCGAGCCGGTGCCGAGCGTCATGACGGGAACGTCCTCGATGTTGTCCTTGGCGGGATCGATGCCGAGCTTTTTGACGAGTGAGATGATCTTGCTGTTGCCGACGGCTTCCGCCACCTGGATGTAGCCGGTGTTGGAGGAGTATGCCGTTGCCTGCTTAAGCGTGATGTTGCCATAGCTATGGTTGGCGTAGTTTTGGACCTCGGTCGTGGTGCCCTTAGCCTTGAGCGGCGAATTGCAGTTGAGGGTGACGTTGGGGTTCATGCCGTTTTGGATGGCGGTTGCCAGCGTAAAGGCCTTAAAGGTGGAGCCGACGGGACGCTTGGCCGTGGCATGGTTTACGTGGTTCTCGTCGGCGTTGTAGTCGTAGCCGCCCACCATGCACTTGATGTAGCCGGTCTTGGGGTCGACGACGACCATGCCCATATCCAGGCCGTCGAGTGAGAGCGTGTCGAGCTGCTCGCGGACGGCATTCTCTGCCACCTGCTGCATCGTGGGGTCGATGGTGGTCTTGACGGTCAGACCGCCCTTAAAGAGCACGTCGGTCGAGAACTCCTGCTCCAGCAGCTGCTTAACATAGGCGACAAAGTAGGGCTGCGAGTATACGTCGACGCCGCTGCCCGAAATCTCGGTCACGTTGAGGGTGATGGGCTCGGCCTGTGCGGCATCGTGCTCCTCCTGCGTGATGTGGCCCAGGCGCAACATGTTGTCAAGGACCTTGTTGCGACGGGACAGCGCCAGGTCGGGGTTGACCGTGGGGTCGTACTGCGAGGGCGAGTTGGGAAGGCCGATGAGCAGCGCGGCCTCGCTCAGGGTGAGGTCGGCGGCGCTCTTGGACAGGTAGGTCTCGGCGGCGGCCTCAATACCGTAGGCGCCGTGACCGTAATAGATGGTGTTGAGGTACATCATGAGGATCTCGTCTTTGGAGTACATGTCCTCCATCTTGACGGCGATGTAGGCCTCGCGCACCTTACGCTCGATGGTCGAGTCGAACTGCTCCTCCTGCAGGATGGTGTTGCGCACCAGCTGCTGGGTGATAGTCGAGGCGCCTTCGTGCCCGCCGCCGAGGGTTGCCACCGCAGCACGCGCGATACCCCACAGGTCGATACCGCCGTGCTCGTAGAAGCGCTCGTCCTCGACGTCAACGGTGCCCTGCAGCACGTAGGGGGAGACCTCGTCCTTGGTGATGGACTTGCGGTTTTGCGTGTAGAAGCTCGCGATCTTGTTGCCGTTGCAGTCGACGATCTCGGTGGGCTCGCTCACCAGATACGCGTTGGCGTCGGTGTAGTCGGGCAGATCGGACAGCCAGCGGTTGACGTTGCCGACCATGCCGATGCCAAATGCCACGCCCGCGATAAGCAAAAAGCCCAAAAACGAGAGCAGGATTATGGGCAGGGCGTGCGTCTTTGAACGGCTGCGTCCCTGTCGTTGGCGAGGACCCATATATTGACCTCCAGGTATGTCGTGCCGGACGGCGGATGTGCCGTCGGGGCAGGATGGACATAAGTTATTACACGATAAACCAAACGGGGCGCGCGAGGCCTCGTGTATGCTGGAAGACGGCATTTTTCAGAGTGAATGCATACCTTGGTAAGGAGTTTGTCGATGGCGATTCGGACGATGGAGCCGAGCGGACAATACAAGACTGGATTGGATGCTGCCGGTGCGGCGCTGCCCGAGCTGCTGGCGCCGGCGGGCGGGCTCGACCAGATGCTTGCGGCCATCGCCGCGGGCGCCGATGCCATCTATGCGGGGTTGGGCGGCTTTAACGCCCGTGTGAGCGCCCATGGCTTTACGGATGACGAGTTTGCGCGCGGTTGTGCCGTGGCGCATGCCCATGGCGTGCGTGTGTACGCGACGCTCAACGTGTTCGTGTTTGACGATGAGCTGTCCGACGCGGTGGTGTTGGGAGCTCATGCACTGGAGCTGGGTGCCGATGCTCTGATTGTCGCCGATGCCGGGCTGGCTTGTGTACTGCGCACGGCGATTCCCGGGGTCGAGATTCACCTGTCCACGCAGGCGGGCGTTCATAGCGAAGGCGCCGTGCGGCTTGCCGCCGATGAGCTGGGGGTCGAGCGCGTGACGACGGCACGCGAGCTGACGGTCGACGAGATTGCGGCGCTATGTGCCACGGGTGTGCCCATCGAGGTATTCTGCCACGGTGCGATTTGCATCGGCTATTCGGGGGCGTGCGAGTTCTCTGCCCTTCGACGTGGCCGCTCTGCGATGCGCGGTGATTGCACGCAGCCGTGCCGTCTATCCTATGACTTGGTGGACGAGGCTGGGCAGAGCGTTGTCGCCGTCGAAGGGGATCGCCTGTTGTGCCCGCGCGACTATCTGGGTATTGCGCATCTGCCCGAGCTTGTAGATGCCGGCGTGGCGTCGCTCAAAATCGAGGGGCGCATGAAGAACCCCGATTACGTATTCAACGTGGTGCGGGCGTGGCGCCGGGCACTCGATATGCTGTGCGACGGCGCGTGGGACCCCGATGCCGTGGAAGAGCTTGAGCGCGAGCTGGGAAGGTCGTTTAACCGTGGGTTTACCGATGCGTACCTGCGAGGGCGTTCGGGTGCCGAGCTGATGAGCTTTGAGCGCGCAATTAACCAGGGCGTGCGCGTGGGGCGCTTGGTCGCTGTGGGCCACGAAGAGGTGACCGTTGAGCTCGACGCCGCCGCGGCGGCGGGTGACACGCTCGAGATTCGGTTTTATCCGGGTGTCGACGCGCGTCCCGATGTGCCCAAGCGCTGGCCGCAGGTGCCCTGCCCGGTGGATACCGCAGCGGGGAAGCGCGTCGTCGTGCATTGCAAGCGTAAGGTGGACACGGGCTGCGAGGTGTACCTGATTCGCAGCGCCGGCGTGTTGGATCAGACGGCGGCGGTGTTGGAGCGCATGCGGGCCGAGGCGGATGCGATTGCGCCCGTTGCGCGTGCCGTTGAGGTGCTGCCCTTTGAGGGCGTTGCGGTGGATGGCGGTGCGTCCACGGAGTTGGTGGAGTGCGCGGTTCCCACTCGCATGGTTTTTGCTTGGCAGCTGATGGATGCCGACCCGCGCGGAGAACTTGATTTGTCCGACGCCGTTGTGGTGCTTGACGAGGTGTGCCGCACGGGTGACGCTGACTGGACCCGCTCACTGATACAGCGTGCCGGGCGCGTCGTCTGCCGCAACTTGGGACAGGTGGTGATCGCTCGCGAGCTGGGCGTGACGTTTGACGTGGCGGCGCCGGTGTTCTGCGCGAATCGGGCCACGCTTACCTGGCTGCGCGGACTCGGTGCGGGGCGGGTGTGCTTGCCGGCGGAGTTGCTCGGCAATGATGCGGAGCGTATTGCCGAACTGGCCGCTGAACCCGGCGTCTTGGGTCCGGTCGACGCCGACCGTCCCGAGCTTATGGTGTGCGAGCACTGCCTGCTGACCGCCGAGGGCGTCTGCGCCACCGATGCGACGGGACAGGTTCGTTGCCGCGACTGCTTGCGTCGTCGGCAGGTACGCTATCTGGTCGAGCGTGACGGTACACGTCTGCCAGTTGCCATTGACGCATGCGGCAGGACGAGGATTTTCCTGTCGTAGGTGCTGCGTCGCGTCAGTTTGTTATCATAAGAGAGTTTATGGACTTCCAGCACCGCCGTTTTCGGCGAGGGTGCTATAGCAAAAGGAGGATACCCAATGCTGTCTGTTGACGAGCAAATGCGTATCATCACCTCGGGCGCCGCGCAGATCGTTCCCGAGGCCGACCTTCGCAAGAAGCTTGAGAAGGGCGAGCCCCTCAACATCAAGCTCGGCGTCGACCCCACCAGCCCCGACCTGCACCTGGGCCACGCCGTGCCGCTGCGCAAGATGCGTCAGTTCCAGGACCTGGGCCACAACGTCACCCTCATCATCGGCAACGGTACCGCGTTGATTGGCGACCCTTCGGGCAAGAATTCCACCCGTCCGCAGCTTTCGCAGGAGCAGATCGAGGCCAATGCCGAGACCTACGTGAGCCAGGCCATGAAGATCCTGGATCCCGAGAAGACCACCATCGTGCACAACGGTGACTGGATCCTTTCGATGGATCTGGCCGGTCTGCTGCAGGTGTGCTCCAAGTTCACCGTCGCCCGCATTCTTGAGCGCGACGACTTTACCAAGCGCTACCAGTCTCAGACGCCGATCGCCCTGCATGAGTTCCTGTATCCCGTGATGCAGGCTTTCGACTCCGTGCAGATCAAGGCCGACGTGGAGATGGGCGGCACCGATCAGCTCTTCAACCTGCTCGCCGGCCGTGAGCTCATGGAGAAGATGGGCATGGAGCCCCAGATCGCGCTCACCATGCCGCTGCTCGAGGGCACCGATGGCGTTCGTAAGATGTCCAAGTCCTACGGTAACTACATCGGCCTGACCGACGCGCCCAAGGACATGTTCGGCAAGACCATGTCCATTCCCGACGAGATGATCGGCAAGTACTATCGTCTGGCCAGCTCGCTCACCCCGGCCGAGGTCGACAAGATCGACGCCGCCCTGGCCGATGGTTCTGCCGACCCCTACGAGCTCAAGCGCGCTCTGGGCCGCGACCTGTGCGACACCTACCATGGCGCCGGTGCCGGCGACGAGGCTCAGGCCGAGTTCGACCGCGTGTTCAAGGAGGGTCAGCTTGCCGACTTCCCCGAGAAGCACGTTGAGCTGACTGTTAACGACGAGGGCCAGATCTACCTCGCCGGCCTGCTCAAGGACCTGGGTCTTTCGACGAGCGCCGGCCAGGCTCGTCGCGATATCGACGGCGGCGGCGTCAAGATCAACGGCAAGGCCGTGGCTCCCAAGAGCTATAACATCGATCCCAGCGCCCTCAAGCTGGGCGACACCCTCTCCGTAGGCAAGCGCAAGGGCTTCAAGTTGATTTAGTTCCGCCGTTCTAACGAACGGCGGACCGGCCGACGCTGCGCGGGCCGCATTTGGACAATCTGACGTTCAACTTCAAGGGCGCGACCAGAAGGTCAGCGCCCTTTCGTTTCACGTCACCTTGTCTCAAATGCGGCCCGCTCGCTGTCGTTGCCAAAACATCGGCGCTTCCGTTGTTGGCACTTTGGGACGTTCCTTCTGTGCCGGCACTTTGGGACAATCCTTGCCATTAATGCAAAGCAACCTGTCCCCATTGCGTCAAGCGGCGTGTGCCGTTAAGCGGAGAGGCGCATTGTTGACCCATCGTTTGGGCATACAATGGCTATTGGCTTGCTGCGGTGAAGGCTTGTCCGCTCCGCAGCTTTTTTCTACGGTTAAAGGAGTATGTATGTCCGTTGAGGTCATGAGGTCTGTGATCGAGGCCGCCGAGGGCCGCGTGCCCGTCGACAGGCTGTTTACCAATGCGCAGATCGTCGACGTGTATGGCCAGCGTGTGGCGCCCGGTAGCGTTGCCGTCAAGGACGGTGTGATCGTCGGCGTGCTCTACGGTGGTCGCGACGATGCCGCTGGCACCTACGAGGCAACTGAGGTCATCGACTGCCAGGGTCGTTATCTCGCTCCCGGTTTTATTGACGGGCATCTGCATATCGAGTCTTCGAACATCCGTCCCGCCGAGTATGCTCGCATGGCCGCGACGCGCGGTACCACCACCGCCATTGCCGACAGCCACGAGATTGCCAATGTTGCCGGTCTCGACGGCTTGCGCTTTATGATTGAGGATGGCCGCCGCGCACCCATCTCCATCAAGTACATGATGCCTTCGTGCGTGCCCGCGCTGCCCGATGAGCAGGCCGGTGCCGTTATTTCGGCTGCCGATATGCAGGCGTTTTTTGCCGAGCATCCGGGCGATGTCTTTGGTCTGGGCGAGATGATGAACCTGCCGGGCGTCTTTATGGCCGACCCCGAGACCTGTGCTCGCATTGATGCTGCCAACCAGACGCCGTCCAGGCAGGTTGACGGCCATGCGCCGCTCGTTGCCGGTAAGGACCTCAACGCCTATGCCGCAGCGGGCATTATCGCCGACCACGAGTCGACGATTCCCGAGGAGGCGCTCGACAAGCTGTCTCGCGGCATGTACGTGATGCTGCGCGAAGGTACGTGCAGCCATGACCTGGCCAACCTGTCTCCGATGCTGCTGGAGAATCCTGCCCGTGCCCGCCGCTGCTGCTTTGCGACCGACGACTGCGCTCCTTCCGATGCGCTTGCGACCGGCATGATCGACAACGCCTGCCGCGTGGCTATCGAGGCCGGCATCGACCCGGTGGTCGCCATCTCTATGGCGTCCCTTTCCACGGCCGAGGCGTTTGGCCTGGACCACGGTTGCCGCGACCCGCACGAACTGCGTGGCGCCATCGCCCCGGGCAAGCGTGCCGACCTGTTGGTGCTCAACGACCTGACGTTTGCCACGGCTCCGCATCGCGTGTATGCAGCCGGCGCGCTCGTGGCACAGGACGGCACTTTTGTGGGCGAGGTTGCGCCCGAGACCGCCGAGGTCGCAGCGCTTGCCGATGAGCTGCGTGCTTCCGTTAAGCTGCCGAAGCTATCGCTCGACGTGTTCGACTATGCCTTTAAGCCGGGCGAGGCCGTGATCGACGTGGTGCCGGGCAAGGCCATCACGGGCATGGTTCGTCCCGAGAATGCCGAGGGTCTGCGCCGCATTATGCTGATCGAACGTCACGGTCGCGGCGTGTCGCTGCAGACCGAGGGCGCCGATGGCGACGGTCCCGCCGGCATGGGGCTCGTCGGCAAGCATATCGGCCGCGGCTGGGTGCGCGGCTTTACCATCACGGGTGGTGCCATCGCCTCGACGATCGGACACGACTCGCACAACGTGTGCGTGGTGGGCGACAACGCCGCCGATATGATGACTGCTGTCGAGGCCGTGGGCCAGGGCGGTCACGTGCTGGTACGCAACGGCGAGGTCGTGGCGCGCATTCCGCTGGCGCTCGGTGGCCTGATGAGCGAAGGCACGGCCGAGGACGTTGCCGCGCAGCACGACGACTTTATGGTTAAGGCACGCGCCATGGGTATTGAGCCGCCGCTCGACCCCATCATGGGCATCATCTTCCTGCCCCTGCCGGTGATCCCGACGCTCCGCATCCGCCCCGAGGGCATGTTCGACGTCACCACCTTCACCTACGCCGACTAGTCATCGGGGATGTTCTTCAACGATTAGTCGTCGGGGACACTCTTTGACGTGTCGCCTGACGCCGCGACCATGAGGCCTCTGGCATGTGTGAGCTATTTGCTAGGTCCTTGTAACGTTTGCGCCCGCGGAGTCTTATCTGAGCTCCCTTTGGGTACGTTGGAATCGGATATACGTCCGATTCCATCAAGCCCGAAGGGAGCTTTTCTATGTTTAAACTGATTGCATCCGATATGGACGGCACGTTGCTTGACGAAAACGGCCAGGTGCCTCCCGAGACCTACGAACTGATTCTAGCGCTACACGAGCATGGCGTGCATTTCGCCGCATCGTCAGGTCGTCGCTACGATCGCCTGTGCGAGTTCTTTGCGCCCGTTCGCGACAAGATGGACTTTGTCGCCGCCAACGGCGCCCAGGTCTTCGCCGACGGCAAAATGGTAGACCGTGAGGTGTATTCACACCTGGCGATTCGAAGGCTCGCCCAGGCTGTCGCGACGTTTCCCAATCTGCATCTTGCGCTTTTTGACCGAACCAAGTCCTTCCTGCTCGATGACGAGTGCAAGTTCGTGCGTGAGGTCGATAAGGACCTTCCCAATGCCGAGCGCATTTGGGAGCTGCCCGATCCCAGCGTAAATATCATCAAAGCGAGTATCTTTTGCGACGACGGTGCCGTTATGGACAGTGCGTACGTGCTGCAGCGCGAACTCGGTCAGCTCTTTACTTTTGCGCCTTCGGGTAACGCGTGGATCGATGCTATGCAGCCCGGCGTGTCGAAGGCTTCGGGTATCGCACAGCTCGCGGAGCATTATGGCATTGGGCGCGATGAGGTTATGGCGTTTGGCGACTCGATGAACGACTACGAGATCATTCGCTTTGTCGGCACGGGTTGTGCGATGGAAAATGCACGCCCCGCGCTCAAGGCCGTTGCCGATCGCGTGGTGGGGCGCAACCGCGACCACGCCGTCCAGCATGAGCTCCGTCGCGTGCTGGAGAGTCTCTCCTAATCCGGCAGCTGGGGACGTTCCTTTTCTGCCGACAGTGGGGGACAGTCCTTGCAGCTTTTTGCGAAGAGTGTCCCCAGTGACTAGTCGTTTAAGAATGTCCCCAATGATTGATCAATGACTAGGCGAGGGCGGCCATGATGGTGCGGGCGACGCCGTCGTGGTCGTTGTCGTATTCGGTGATGGCGTCGGCGGCCTCGCGATCTTCGGGCTCGGCGTTGATCATGGCCATGCCGTGGCCCGCTGCCTGCAGCATGGGGATGTCGTTGATGTTGTCGCCGAACGCCCAGGCGTCGGCGAGACACTCGCCCAAGTGCTCGCATAGCCACGTGAGGGCCGTCCCCTTGGTGGCGCCCTCGCCCATGACCTCGATATTCATGGCGTACGAACGCGTGACCTCAATGCCTTCGAGCGTGTCGAGCGCCGCCGCGATGGCGTCGCGATCGGCCGGGTCGTGCCAGTACATGGCGATGCGTTCGAGCGTCTCGACCTCGTCGATCTTGCTGTCGATATCCATGTCGATCGGTGTTCGTGTGCGCTTGAGCGAAGCCGCGATGTGGGGGTCGCCGCCACAGAACTCATCCAGACGCCCGTATAGCGAGCGGGGGAGGAAGCACTGCCCATCCGCGAAGATATCGAAGGTCACATCGTGGCCGGCGGCAATGCGATGGATGCGGTGGGCAATGCCACGGTCGAGCGGACGGCTCAAGATGCACGTGGCGCGCGAGGCGTCGATGGGCGTACCGGCGTCGAGCTGCCAGACGCTGGCACCGTTGGCGCAGACCGCGTAGTGTACGGCGGGGTGGGCGAGGATGGACTCAAAGATGCCTGACAGCGGGCGCCCCGTGCAGGGCACAAACTCAACACCGCGGCGCGCAAGCTCGTCGAGCATCGCCCAGGTGGCGTCGCTCATCTGCTTATCACTCGTCAGCAGCGTTCCATCCATATCGGAAAACACAATCATTCGATGCAGCCCTTTCTACTGGCATAAAAAGCGTGGCCGAGGGCGGTGATGCCCTGACCACG
The DNA here is from genome assembly GCA_048187355.1 of Collinsella sp. Taxonomy (GTDB): domain Bacteria; phylum Actinomycetota; class Coriobacteriia; order Coriobacteriales; family Coriobacteriaceae; genus Collinsella. The sequence continues at coordinate 69,510 of DBEZDO010000045.1, read as the reverse complement.
CTCGAGTTCTATAACGGTCCGCGTCCTAGCGGTCGGCGAGCGGCTTGTACTCCAGCGGCTCGATCACCGGACGATAGGCGGGGCGGATGATACGGTGCGCGCAGAAGAGCTCTTCCATGCGGTGCGCCGACCAGCCGGCCATGCGGGCGACGGCGAATAGCGGCGTAAAGAGCGTCTCGGGCACGCCGAGCATCTTGTAGATAAAGCCCGTGTACAGGTCGATGTTGGCGCAGATGGGCTTGGTCATGCCGTGGTCGCGCATCACCTGCGGTGCCAGGCGCTCGATGCGCTCGATGAGCGCGAACTCCTCGCCCAGGTCTTTCTTGGCGGCAAGCGTGCGCGCGTAACGACGGCACACCTCGGCACGCGGGTCGCTCAGCGTGTAGACGGCGTGGCCCATACCGTAGATGAGACCCGTGCCGTCGAAGGCCTGCCTGTCGAGGATCTTGCCCAGGTAGGCCGCGACCTCGTCCTCGTCCTCCCAATTGGAGACATGCGCGCGGATGTCCTCGTGCATAGACACGACCTTGGCATTGGCGCCGCCGTGGCGCGGGCCCTTGAGCGAGCCGATAGCCGCGGCGTAGGCGGAATACGGGTCGGTGGCCGATGAGGACAGCACGCGGCAGGCGAACGTGGAGTTGTTGCCGCCGCCGTGCTCGGCATGCAGCATGAGCATCACGTCGAGCAGCATGGCTTCGTCGCGGGTGAATGCCATGCCGCCGCGCAACACCTGCAGGATGGTCTCGGCGGTGGAGAGGCCGGGTGTGGGGTGCGGTACATGAACCTCGGAGCCGCGGCGCTTGGCGACCGAGGCCATATGCGCGAAGGCGGCGATGCGGGGGAGACGGGCGAGCATGGAGATGGCGACGTCGATTTCGTGCTCGGGTGTAATGGCGTCGGGCTCGGCGTCGAAGGCGTAGAGCAGCAGCACGGCGCGCTGAAGCACATTCATGATGCTCGACGACACCGTGGTCATGGGGAACTCGCGGACGTATTCGTCGCTCAGATGTCTAAAGGCACCTAGGCGCTCGCAGAAGCCGTCGAGCTCTTCCTTGTTGGGCAGCGAACCCGTGATAAGCAGATAGGCGACTTCTTCGTAGCCGTAGCGATTCTCCGCCTGGGCATTGTTGACCAGATCCTCGATGCTGTAGCCGCGAAGCGTGAGCTTGCCCTGATCGGGCACGACCTTTCCGTCGACCTTGTTGTAGCCGTGCACATCCGAGATACGAGTGAGGCCCGCGACCACGCCCGAGCCGTCGGCATTGCGCAGGCCGCGCTTGACATTGTGCTCGACAAACAGGTCCTCGTCATAAGGGTCGGTCGGCAGGCCGTGGTAGAGGCTTTCGCTCTCAGACGAAATCTGGCGGCTTGCTTCGTAATCCAGAACCAGTCGGCTCAAGTGGTCATCGAAGCGGTAATAGATTTTCTTGGCGTCGTAGGCCATGCGCGCTCCTCTCCGGGCCGCATCGGGGTGGCTTGCATTGGCATGCGCGCGTCAGGCTATCCCCAGCGGCTTGTTCGCTACAGGCGGTACATAAAGTTAAAGACGTCCTCGCGCTGGATGGACACGTTGACGCCCGAAAGCTCGCCGGCCTCGGCCAGGGCCTTCTGCAGCTCAGCGAAGTCGAGCTTGGACTCGGCGGTATCGGCCAGCATGGTCATGGTGAAGATGTCCTCGATAATGGACTGCGTGATGTCGCGGATGTCGACGTTGGCCTCGCCCAGGACACGGGTGACGCCGGCGACGATGCCGGGGCGGTTCTTGCCAAGGACGGTGATGACGATACGGGAGGACGAGATCTCGGCCATGGGAAACCCTTTCGCGTGGTTGCGGCGCGCGCGGGCGCTCCGCTACGGTACAGTGTTCATCATTGTACCTGTCTGGCGCCAAAAGGGGTGTGCTTACTGCGGCGTTACACGTCTGCAACATGGGAGAAGGGGCAACAGGGTGCGTGTCCGCTGCGGTTGGCCACGCCGTGTTGCACAAAGACCGTGAACCTTTTGTGGGACGCGCGGCGCTGTGGTACCATAGCCGAGTTTGTTGTCTTGGTCGGAAACCAAGACGCCTTATGCGCTGATCGGTAACCAGCGCCTGACCAATAAGGAGTCCTACCATGAAGCAGGGTATCCATCCCCAGTATGTCGAGTGCACGGTGACGTGCTCCTGCGGCAACACCTTCAAGACGCACGCTACCGTGTCCGAGATGAAGGTTGAGCTTTGCAACGAGTGCCATCCGTTCTACACCGGCCAGCAGAAGTTCGTCGACACCGGTGGACGCGTCCAGCGCTTCGCCGACAAGTTCGGTGGCGCCGCTGCCGCCCAGCTCAAGAAGGCCGAGGAGGCCAAGGCTGCCAAGGCTGCCAAGGCTGCTGAGGCCGAGGCCGCTCGCAAGGCCGCCGCTGAGGCTAAGGCTGCCGAGAAGGCCAAGCGTGCTGCTAAGTTTGCCGAGGAGGCTGCCAAGCAGGCCGCCGAGGCTCCCGCAGAGGCTCCCGTCGAGGAGGCCACTGCCGAGGCCGAGACCACCGAGGCTGCTGAGTAAATAGCTCGCCGAGGAATCGCTCGCATTCATGGCAAAAGGGCCGTGCATCCGTTTGGGTGCGCGGCCCTTTTCTTTTTATTGGTGCAGGCTAACCCGTTCCCATTGCACCAGATTGGTGCGAAGGGGACGGGTTGGTTTGCACCAAATGGCAGAGTGACGGCGTTTTCCCAGATAAAACCTGCCAAAATAAACCAGTCCCTTTTTGGCAGGTCGGTCGGGTCGTAGTTATTACGTGGCGGTCGAGGTCGACCGTATAGGCCGCGCCTTGTTTGGCTAAAGTACAATCATCTGTGTTTAACTCGCCCGCAGCTGCACGGCGTGGGCGATGGCCAAAAAGGAAAACCACATGGGATTCATGTCAAAGCTGCTGTCCTTTGGATCCGATAAGGACCTTAAGCGCTACTACAAGATCGTCGACCAGATCAACGGTCTTGAGCCCCAGTTTGAGAAGATGACCGAGGAGGAACTCCGCGCCCAGACCGATAAGTTCCGCGAGCGTTACGCCAACGGCGAGTCGCTCGACGACATGCTTCCCGAGGCCTTTGCCACCGTGCGCGAGGCTTCCAAGCGCATCACGGGCATGCGCCACTTTGACGTACAGCTCATCGGCGCCATGGCGCTTCATGAGGGTCATATTGCCGAGATGAAGACCGGCGAGGGCAAGACGCTCGTCTCCACCTTGGCCGGCTACCTCAACGCTATCGCCGGCAAGGGCGTGCATGTCGTTACCGTCAACGATTACCTGGCAAAGCGCGACTCCGAGTGGATGGGCCGCATCTACAAGTACCTGGGCATGACCGTCGGTCTGCTCCAGAACAACATGCCGCTCGAGCTCAAGCGCCCGGCCTACCAGGCAGACGTCACTTACGGCACCAACTCCGAGTTCGGTTTCGACTACCTGCGCGACAACATGGTCACCCGTCCCGAGCAGCGCGTGCAGCGCGGTCACAACTACGCCATCGTCGACGAGGTCGACTCCATCCTGATCGATGAGGCCAGGACGCCGCTCATTATCTCGGGCGCCGGCACTAAGTCCGCCAGCACCTACAAGGACTTCGCGCGCGCCGTGCGCGGCCTGGAGCGCGGTGAGGACGTGTCGCACGACATGCTCACCGCCACCGAGGACGTTGAACCCACGGGCGACTACGTCATGGACGAGGCCAAGCACACCATCGCCGCCACCGAGCGCGGTCTTAAGAAGATCGAGCGCCGCCTGGGTATCGATGACATCTATGCCGATCTCTCCGGCCAGCTGGTCAACCACCTGCAGCAGGCGCTGAAGGCCCAGTACATGTTCCACCGTGATAAGCAGTACGTGGTCACCAACGGCGAGGTCAAGATCGTCGACGAGTTCACCGGCCGCATTATGGAAGGCCGCCGTTACTCCGAGGGCCTGCACCAGGCCATTGAGGCCAAAGAGGGCGTGCTCGTACGCGAGGAGAACCAGACCCTGGCCACCATCACCCTGCAGAACTACTTCCGTCTGTATGACAAGCTCTCCGGCATGACCGGCACGGCACTTACCGAGGATGCTGAGTTCCGCGAGATCTACAAGCTGCCCGTCGAGGTCATCCCCTCCAACAAGCCCGTGCAGCGCGTGGACCACGAGGACCTGGTGTACCGCACCATTCAGGCTAAATACAACGCCGTTGCCGACGACGTTGAGCGTCGTCACGCCAAGGGCCAACCGGTCCTGGTGGGCACCGTCTCCATCGAGAGCTCCGAGAAGCTGTCCGCCGCCCTTACCAAGCGCGGCATCGCGCACGAGGTCCTCAACGCCAAGCATCACGAGCGCGAGGCTCATATCGTTGCCCAGGCCGGACGCTACGGCGCCGTGACCATCGCTACTAACATGGCCGGTCGTGGTACCGACATCCTGCTGGGCGGCAACCCCGACGAGCTGGTGCGCGAGCGCTTGGAGTACGAGGGCCTGACCATGGAGGACGTGACGCCCGAGCAGCTCGAGCAGTTTAACGCCGAGGCCAAGGAGACCTGCAAGGCCGAGCGCGAGCGCGTGCTTGCCGCCGGCGGCCTGACCGTTATCGGAACCGAGCGCCACGAGTCCCGTCGTATCGACAACCAGCTGCGCGGCCGCTCCGGTCGTCAGGGCGATCCGGGCGAGACCCAGTTCTACCTGTCGCTCGAGGACGACCTCATGCGCCTGTTCGGCGGCGACAAGATGGACCGCGTCTCCAAGATGATGGTCACGGCCGACATGGGCGACGACATGCCCATCCAGCACAAGATCATCTCCAAGGCCGTCGAGAGCGCCCAGCACAAGGTCGAGAGCATCAACTTCTCCATGCGTAAGAGCGTCCTTGAGTACGACGACGTCATGAACAAGCAGCGCCAGGTCATCTACGCCGAGCGCAATAAGATTCTGGACGGCAAGGACCTGACCGACCACATCACCGAGGTCATGCACGACACCGTGTACCGCTGCGTGCAGGAGTTCTGCACCAAGGACAGTCACGATGGCGAGCGCGACCTGGAGGGCCTGCGCAAGTGGGTTGTGGAGCTCACCGGCCACATCGATACGCCGAAGTTCCCCGACGAGGATTATGAGGCCCTGGCTGCCGATGTCCTGGCTTACGTAGAGAAGTGCTACAACATGAAGGCCGAGCGCTTGGGCGAGGACCTGATGCGCGAGCTCAACACCCAGGTCATGCTGCGCGTCATCGATACCCGCTGGATGAACTACCTGCAGGAGATGGACTACCTCAAGACCGGCATCGGCCTGCGCGGCTTTGGCCAGCGCGACCCGCTGGTTGAGTACAAGACCGAGGCCTACGGCGCGTTCCAGATACTCGTCGATACCATGTATGAGGATTACCTGCGCACGGTTCTGCGCATCGAGATCAAGGCTGCCCCGCGTGCCGTGGAGCACAAGGAGGAGCCCGCGCTCGAGGGTGCGCACTTCTCCGGTCCTGCCGAGGTCGATGGTGACAACGGCGGCTCGGTGCTGCGCAAGCAGGCGCAGGTGCAGGCCCGCATGGCTGTCCAGGGTGGTCCGGCTGCCGTCAACAACGGTGGCAAGGTGACCACCTATCGCAAGTCCGAGAGCGACGATCCGTACGTCAACGTGGGCCGCAACGACCCGTGCCCCTGCGGTAGCGGCAAGAAGTTTAAGTACTGCCACGGCAGGAATCGTTAATGGCTGAGGCTTTAGAGGTAACGCCCGCCGAGCTGGACGCGTTTGCGGACCGGCTCGGTGAGGTCGAGTCGTATCTCCACCTGGACGAGAAGCGTACCCGCGTGTTCGAGCTCGAGGCCAAAAGTGTTGCCCCTGGCTTTTGGGATGACGCCGACGCCGCCCGTGCCACCATGGAGGAGATCGCGCGCACCAAGGAAGATATCGCTGCCGTGGACACCGCGCGCGGCGAGCTTTCCGATGCCCGCGCCGCGCTGGAGCTTGCCGAGGAGATGGGGGATGACCCCGACGCCGCCGCCCTTCGCGAGGAGGCTGCAGCCACGGCTGAGCGCCTGGCCCGTGCCATCGATGAGCTTGAGCTTTCGAGCTGGTTTACCGGTGAGTTCGATCACGGCGATGCCATTGTGACCATCAAGCCCGGACAGGGTGGTCTGGAGGCCCAGGACTGGACCTTCATGCTCTTTAAGATGTACATGAAGTACTGCCAGCGTCGCGGCTGGAAGGTCACCATCAACGACTGTCCCGCGGCCGAGGTCATCGGCATTGACCGTGCGACCTTTACCGTCGAGGGCAAGGACGCATTTGGCATGCTGCGCGCCGAGGCCGGCGTCCACCGCTTGGTTCGCATTAGCCCCACCGACGACAAGAAGCGCCGCCAGACCACGTTTGCCGGCGTCGAGGTCATCCCCGTGCTACCCGATGATATCGACATCGAGATCAGTCCCGATGACATCCGCGTGGACGTGTACCACGCGAGCGGCCCGGGCGGTCAGGGCGTCAACACCACCGACTCCGCCGTGCGCGTGACGCATTTTCCCAGCGGCATTGTGGTCACCTGCCAAAACGAGCGCAGCCAGATTCAGAACAAGGCCGCGTGCATGCAGATCCTCAAGGCTCGCCTGTACGAGATTGAGCTCGAGAAGCGCGCCGAGGCGCTCGATGAGATCCGCGGACCCAAGACCACGATTGGTTTTGGCAACCAGATTCGCAGCTACGTGCTCTACCCGTACCAGATGGTCAAGGACCTACGCACGGGCGTGGAGACCAGCAATGTCGAGGCCGTTCTTGACGATGGCGACCTGGACCCGTTTGTTGTTGGCTACCATCGCTGGGCCACCGGCAACGCCGATGCAGAAGGCTCGGAGGTCTAAAACATCGGGCAGTTTCAAGCCGATGCTAAGCCCAACGGTTGGACGGGTTTGTATCCAGAATAAACCCTGCGCAGGGGTGGTTTTTGTCCGGCGAATCGGTAGAATCGAATACAAGAAGAAGTTCAAAGCGCATCCGTTTGGGTGCGCTTTTTTGAGGGAGGCAGCATGGCATATCGTCTGGACATCAAGCGCATTCTTTCGATGAACTTCTTTCACGACCTGCCCCAGATCATGTTGGGGTGTGCCTTGGCCGCCATCGCGACCGACTTGTTTTTGATTCCCAACGGTCTTGCCGCCGGTGGCGTTACGGGCCTTGCCACCATTATCCAGGCGGTCGGCGCGGCGCGCGGCCTATCGCTTCCCGTTGGTATTCAGACGATCGTGATGAACGCCTTGCTGTTGTTGGTCGTTATGCGCGAGGGCGGCATGTTCTACGTGGTGCAGACCGCGACGGGCTTTGTGCTGCTGGGCTTCTTTACCGATCTGTTCGCCCCGTTTGTAGCACCTCTGGCGGATGCGGACCTGATGCTCCCTGCCATGTGGGGCGGCATTATTACGGGCATCGGTTACGGCATGGTGTTGCGCGCCGGCGCCAACACCGGCGGCTCGGACACGATTGGCCAAATCATCTCGCGTAACACCTCGCTGCCGGTGGGCTCGACCGTCATGGCGATCGATGTTGCCGTATGCGCGCTATCGGCTCCGGTCTTTTCAATCGAAAACGCACTGTATGCAGGCCTTTCGATGGTCATTAGCGGCTACGTGATCGATGCCGTGGTCGATGGTGGCAACAAACGCCGTATGGTACTCATCATCTCGGACAAGTTCCCTGATATCGCTGCCGATATCATGTATGGCCTGGGTCGTGGTTGTACCAAGTTTAAGGCGACTGGCATGTATTCGGGTGCCGAGAAGCCAGTGGTTATGGTCATCGTGAGCCGTCGAGAGCTCAATACCCTCAAGACGATCGTGCGCGAGCGCGACCCGCGCGCCATCGTGACCGTGGCCGACGTTACGGAAACTTTCGGTGAGGGCTTCAAGGACATTAACGCGTAGGGCCGACTGCGTTCCATCCAAAAGACGTTCACATTGATAAACCGTTTCATCAGCGGTTCTGCCTGCTCAATTGTTCAAATAATGATAAATACTCTGGTAAAGCTTCCAGTTTCCAGCATAATGAATGACGTACGTGCATCGCGGCTGGGTTGGGACTACCTTTCCGTGCCGTGCGCATCTTGTCTAAAGAGGATGAAAGGAAGGCACAATGAGCGACGAAGAGCTCAAAAAGGTTGCCAACGAGGTAAGGAAGGGCATCGTCACCGGAGTGCACGCTGCCAAGTCCGGCCATCCGGGCGGTTCGCTCGGCGCTGCCGACATCATGACCTATCTGTACTTTGAGGAAATGAACGTCGACCCGGCCGATCCCCGCAAGGCCGACCGCGATCGCTTTGTGCTCTCCAAGGGCCACTGTGCTCCGGGTCTGTACGCCGTGCTCGCCGAGCGCGGGTTCTTCCCCAAGGAGGACCTCGAGACGCTGCGTCATATCGGCAGCCACCTGCAGGGTCATCCCAACATGAACGACACCCCGGGCGTCGATATGTCCACCGGCTCGCTCGGCCAGGGCATCTCCGCCGCCGTGGGCATGGCGGTTGCCGCCAAGCACTGGGGTGATACTTACCGCACGTACGCCCTGCTGGGCGATGGCGAGAGCGAGGAGGGCCAGGTCTGGGAGGCCGCCATGTTTGCCGGCAACCAGCAGCTCGATAACCTCTGCGTGATCGTCGACCACAACGGCCTGCAGATCGACGGTCCCGTCGAGGAGGTCAACGACCCCATGCCGCTCGCCGACAAGTTCCGTGCCTTTAAGTTCCACGTGGTGGAGCTCGCCGACGGCAACGACTTCGACCAGATCCGCGCCGCCTTTGCCGAGGCTCGCGCTACCAAGGGCCAGCCGACCGCCATTATCGCCGAGACCATGAAGGGCAAGGGCGTTTCCTTTATGGAGAACCAGGTGGGTTGGCACGGTAAGGCCCCCAACGATGAACAGTTTGAGCAGGCCATGGCAGAGCTCACGGCCGCCGGAGAGGAGCTCTAGGATGGCAGACGTCAAGAAAATCGCCACGCGCGTAAGCTACGGCGAGGCCCTCGTCGAGCTCGCCAACGAGCACGATGACTTTGTGGTCCTCGACGCCGACCTGGCTGCCGCCACGCAGACCGGCAAGTTCAAGGCAGCCTGCCCCGACCGCTTCTTCGATGTGGGCATTGCCGAGAGCAACCTGATGGGCGTCGCCGCCGGTATCGCGACCACCGGCCGCGTTGCCTTCGCGAGCACCTTTGCCATGTTCGCTGCCGGTCGCGCCTTTGAGCAGGTCCGCAACTCCATCGGCTACCCGCACCTCAACGTTAAGATCGGTGCCACGCATGCCGGTATCTCGGTGGGCGAGGATGGCGCCACGCACCAGTGCTGCGAGGATATTGCCCTCATGCGCGTCATCCCCGGCATGACTGTGATCGTTCCTGCCGACGACGTCGAGGCCCGCGCCGTAACGCGCGCCGCCTACGAGTGCGACGGTCCGGTGTACATGCGCTTCGCTCGTTTGGCCTCGCCGGTTATCAACGACCCCGAGACCTACAACTTCGAGTTGGGTAAGGGCATTGTCATGCGCGAGGGCGCCGACGTCACCATCATCGCCTGCGGCCTGATGGTCGGCGAGGCTCTCGAGGCCGCCGAGCAGCTCGCTGCCGAGGGCATCGACGCCGAGGTCATCAACATGCACACCATCAAGCCCATCGATGCCGACCTGATCGTCAAGAGCGCCACCAAGACCGGCCACGTCGTGACCGTCGAGGAGCATTCTGTAATCGGTGGCCTGGGCAGCGCCGTTGCCGACGTCCTGTGCGAGCAGTGCCCGACGCCCCTCAAGAAGATCGGCGTCAACGACACCTTTGGCGAGTCCGGCCCGGGTGCCGAGCTCTTGCACAAGTATGGCCTGGACGCCGCCAACATCGTGGCGACCACCAAGGAGTTCTTGGCATAAGGCAAGGCGGATCTCAAGGACTGCTTCGCCAGAACTATGGAAACCCGGCAGGGGCGCTCTCTTGGAGTGCGCCCCTGTTTCAGTTGCGGTGAAATAAGGACTGTTTTGCCAGCTTAAAGGCTCAACAGGCCCTAGTTCACCGCAACTTATGAAGACGCCCCTCAAGCACGGTCCCATCAGGGAAAAGGGCATATATCGACAAAGCGCAATTCAGACCCTTCCAGCTTTGTATATGCAGCACCCCAAGATAAACGCAGCGACCCCTTAGTTATCGCAGGCCGGGCACAGGGTTACTCTCCAAATCTTTCCGCAGGACGGAGGAGCCCCCGCCGCGCGAAGCGCGCAGCGGGGGCTCCGACATGTCCGAGGACGATTTGGAGAGTAACCCTGTGTCCGGCCGACGGGATCCCTAAGCACGCCATGCTTCTTATGTGCAGCAAAGCTAATGCTGCTAAAATACAAAGCGCTCATGTAGTTTAAACGCACGACGATAAGGAGCACCAGTGGGTAACCACTTCCGTACCTCCGGTGCGGGCGATGATGCCCCCAAGACGCAGGCAGGCGTCCAGGGCAGTCGTTTCGCCACTCCGGATTCAGAGGGCCAGCCTGTTGCTCAGGCCCCCGCTCAGCCGGCAGATCAGGCACAGCCGGCATCCGATCCCTTTGCCTACAATCCAACCAGCGATGTCGCGCTTTCCGGCACGGCGGGTTTTGAGCCCGTTCAGGCCGTGACCGCTCGCGTGGAGCAGCCTCAGGCTGGTGCCGCCACGCCGCAGCCTACCATGGCCGGCATTCCCGACCCCTTGGCCCCTGCGACGCCGGCTCCTCAGCCTGCGCAGTCCGGTCTCTTTGCCGCTATTCCCGACCCCACGCAGCCTGCTGCCCCGGTGGTCGAGAGCGATCAGGCAGCCGAGGTCGCAAGCCTCGATAACGCGCTCAACAACCCCGATTTTACGTCGGTGTTTGCGCCCATCGATCCGCAGGCCAGCCGCAAGAAGATGGCCAAGCAGGCCGGTGTCGAGCCAGTCATCCTTATGGAGCATGTCACCAAGATCTATCCGGCACAGCCTAACAAGCCTGCACTCGACGACATCAACATCGAGATCTATCCGGGCGAGTTCGTCTTCCTGGTCGGTCACTCCGGCTCGGGTAAGACCACGCTGCTGTCGACGCTCAACCGCGACGTCAAGCCGACGAGCGGCCGCATCCTGGTTGCCGGTCAGGACCTCATGAAGATCAAGAACCGTAAGGTTCCGTTCCTGCGCCGCCAGATTGGCGCCGTGTTCCAGGACTTTAAGCTTCTGCCGCAAAAGACCGCCTACGAAAACGTGGCGTTTGCCCTGCAGTGCATCGGCAAGCCCAAGGGCGTCATTCGCAGCCAGGTGCCCGAGGTGCTGCGTCTGGTCGGTCTGGCCGATCAGATGGACTCGCTGCCCGACCAGCTTTCCGGTGGCGAGCAGCAGCGCGTTGCCGTCGCCCGTGCTATGGTCAACCGTCCGCCGCTGCTGATCTGCGACGAGCCCACGGGCAACCTCGACCCGGCGATCTCGCTGGGCATCATGAAGCTGCTTGAGCGTATTAACCGCACCGGCACCACCGTGATCGTCGCCACGCACGACCGCGAGATGGTCGATAGCATGCACCGTCGCGTGATCGCCCTCGAGGGCGGCCACGTCATCCGCGACCAGGAGAGGGGAGGTTACGGCAACTATGGCACCAACTAACGTGGGCTACTCCTTCAAAGAGGCAATCAGCCACTTCTTCCGTAACTGGACTACCTCGCTCGGCGCCGTCATCACGATCTTCCTTTCGCTGTTTATCATCGGCCTGTTCATCATGGGCTCTGCGATGCTGAACTCCGTGATCGGCACCGTCGAGGATCAGGTTGTCATCAACGCGTTCATTAGTGATGACGCCGATCAGGCCGATGTTCAGGCTTTTGAGGCCGAGCTTAAGACGTGGAATAACGTCAAGTCCGTGACCTATAAGGACAAGGACGACGCGCTGGCCGAGTATACGAGCAAGATGTCGGGCAACGCCGACGCCACCATGAGCGCGCTCGATGGCCAGAACCCGCTGCCGGCTTCCTTCGCTATTGAGATGGACGATCCGTCCAAGGTCGAGAGCACGGCAAAGAAGCTCAAGAAGGATGCCGATTTCCAGAAGATCGCGGATGACGGCGACGTCAACGCGAGCGTGCTGTACGGCCAGGAGGAAGTGAGCCGCCTGTTCCAGGTGACCAACTACATCCGCATCGCCGCCGTGGTGCTCGTTGGTCTTCTGACCTTTATCGCATTCATCTTCATCAACAACACGATTCGCCTGTCCATCACGGCGCGTCGTCGTGAGATTGCGATTATGCGTCTGGTCGGCGCCAGCAACGGCTTCATTCGTGGCCCGTTTATCACCGAGGGCGTGCTGCAGGCCATTTTGGGCTCGCTGCTTTCCATCGGCGTTCTGGAGCTGCTGCGCAATCTGATGATCCCGCGTCTGCAGGAGAGCATCGGCTGGATGTCGTTTGCCCTGCCGATGCAGTACTACCTGGTGACCTATGCTGCGCTGATTCTGGTCGGCGTGATTATCGGTCTCTTTGGTTCTGCCATCGCCATGCGCCGCTACCTGCGCGTGTAGGCATGCTTGGAATTCATCCCTTCCAACGGGTCGTCTCTTATGGGGCGGCCCGTTTTTTGATCCCTAGGGGACGGCAGGAAAGCGAATCATTTGGGTAGACTCTTTGGAGTTCGCAATCGATAGTTAGGAGGCGCCATGGGGCGCAATAACAAGCATAAGCGTGGAGCTCGCAATCAGCGCGGGCCGGTGCGCAGCGAACGCCGTCCGAGCCTGACCGGGCGCGTGCAGCTCCATGAGCATAGCGCCTACGTTGTAACCGAAAACGGCGACTACAAGGTCATGGGCCGCGGTAAGCGCGAGATCATGGATGGCGATACCGTTGCCGTGAGCATTAAGAACAGCCCGCACGGTGAGCGGCGCGCCGTGATCGAAAGCGTGGTTGAGCGTGCAGCCATAAGCGTGGTGGGCACGTACCAGACCGCCGGTCCGCTCGGTGTGATCGAGCCGCTCGATTCGCGTCTGAAGGCCGACTTCTTCATTCTGCCCGAGGATACCTCGGCGGATCGTCTGGGTGTCCACCCGGGTGATGCTGTTGTCGCGCGCATTTTGACCTACCCGACGCGCCTGGAATCGGGTACCGTGACGATCGAACGCCGCATTGGCGGAGATGACGCGCCCGATTTGGGCGTTCAATATGTGATGGCGCGTTACGGCTATACCGATAGCTATCCCGAGGCCGCGCTGGACGAGGCCGAGGGGCTTTCGCTCGATGTGTCCGCGGCGCTTAAGGACCCGCTCCGCCGCGATCTGCGCGACCGCTTTGTCATCACGATCGACCCAGTCGACGCGCGCGACTTTGACGACGCCATTTCGCTGGAGCGCACGCCCGAGGGTGGCTACAAGCTGGGTGTGCATATCGCCGACGTTTCACACTATGTGGCTTGGGACGGGCATATCGATCTTGAGGCTCGCCATCGTACGACATCGGTGTATCTGGCCGATCGCGTGCTTCCCATGCTGCCCGAACGCCTGTCCTGTGACCTGTGCTCGCTTCGCCCTGACGAGGACCGTCTTGCGTTTACCGTTGACATTGAGCTCGATGCACAGGGTCGCGTGCGGCATTACGATCCGTACCCCAGCGTGATTCGCTCGCGTGTGCGTATGGACTATGACGGCGCCGAGGCGCTGCTGGTGCGTGCCGGCGCGGTTGAGTATTCGGTGCTGGAGGGTGCAGCCGAGGATGTTGCGGCTGCCGAGACCTCGCGCGAGGAAGCGCTTGAGCGCGGTCTTGCGTGCGAGGAGGTCGCCCGCGGCTACAACGTCGACCTCGGCGATTTCCTTGTCGCCGCTAACGAACTCGCCGAACTCCGCCGTCGTATCCGTCGCGCCCGCGGCTCGGTCGATTTTGACACGGCCGAGATTCGTGCTCTGTTGGATGAGGACGGAGTGCCCGTGCAGATTGTGGCGCGTGAGCGTTCGTGTGCCACGTCGCTTATCGAGGAAGCTATGCTGCTCGCCAACGAGTGCGTTGCAGAGTGGCTGGCAGACCGTGATATCGAGGCCTGCTATCGCGTGCATGAGGATCCGAGCCCCGATAGCCTGCACGGTGCCGCCGTTGCGCTGGCGCAGCTAGGCATCATCGACGATCGCCGTGCTGCCGGTATTGCCCTGGGGAGCCCCGATGAGCTGCAGGCTGCAGTCGATGCTGCCGCCGGTACGGCCAACGCACCGCTCGTTAACACGCTGCTTCTGCGCAGCATGCAGCGCGCGCTGTACAAGCCGCGCAACGAGGGCCACTTTGCGCTCGCCGCGCCGTGCTACTGTCACTTTACGAGTCCCATCCGTCGCTACCCCGATCTGGTGGTGCACCGCGTGCTCAAACTGCAGTTGGCCTATGAGCGGCTCGGCGGCAAGGACGCCTTGGTCCGTACGCCGCGGCTGATCGGCAAGGGGCGCGAGTCGCTGCCGCGCATTCTGCCGCAGATCTGCCGCGCATGCAGCGATGCCGAGCGCGCGGCAGATGCCGCCAGCCATGCGACGCAAAAGATCAAGATTGCCCAGTACTATGAGGACCGTCTGGGCGAGCGCTATGCCGGAACCGTCTCGTGGGTTAGCAGCATGGGCCTTTTTGTGCGCTTGGACCTAACGCAGGTCGAAGGCTTGGTTTCGATCAAGAGTCTGGGCAACGAGTGGTTCGAGTTCGACGAGGACGCGCTCACGCTCACAGGTGCCGACACGGGCACCCGTTACGAGCTGGGGCAGCGCGTGATTATCGAGGTCTCGCGCGTCAATACCACGCGTGGGCACTTGGACTTTAAGCTTATCCATTAGCCAAATCCCGACTCATGGTGGGGGAGCGGAGGGCGGCCTTTCGGGACCGCCCTTCGCATTTGAATCGTGGCTACCTTGCCGTCTGCTCGGCCGCCCGCTTTCCTGCTATTTGGGAGGTAAAACCTACCAAAATAAACCTGTCCCTTTTGGCAGGTTTACAAGAAAGCGGGGATGAGATGGCGACGGTGTACGGGTATGCGCGGGTGAGTTCGCGCGATCAGAATCTGAATCGGCAGCTGGATGCGCTGGGCGCCTATGGCGTGGGCTCAGCGAATATTTATGCCGACCATGCGAGCGGCAAGGACTTCGATCGACCGCATTATCGCGAGCTGCTGCACGTCCTGGGAGACGGGGACGTGCTGGTGGTGCTTTCTATCGACCGACTTGGTCGTAATTACTCCGAGATTCTTGAGGAATGGCGACGCATCACCAAGGAGCTCGGGGTTGCCATTGTGGTGTTGGACATGCCATTGCTTGACACGCGCGCTAGGGCCAGCGGCGCGCCGGATGTGACCAACACCCTGATTGCCGATATTGTGCTGCAACTGCTGAGCTACGTGGCGCAGGTGGAGCGCGAGAATATCCATCGGCGCCAGGCGGAGGGAATTGCAGCGGCGCGGGCGCGAGGGGTTCGTTTCGGTCGACCTCGCAAGCCGTGCCCTCCTCAGTTTGAGCTGGTGCGCGATAGCTATGAGGCAGGCGATATTACCCGCAGCCAGGCAGCAAAGTGCCTGGGCGTGTGCGTGGGGACGTTCGATCGCTGGATGCGCGAGGCGGGGTAGGGGTTTGCGTCGCTTTGTCGCTTCCTGTTGCGATTCAAATTTTGATACGGTGACGATGCCATTTGGGGCTACACTCGCTGATATTCAAAAAAGGAGGTTGGCCCTTGGCGCGCGTAAAACAAATAATCGGATGGACCGCGTTCGTTCTGTTCGTTGCAACGCTGGCGGGCATCTGGGTGCTGACGGAGCAAAATGCGGTGGAGACGTCGTTGCTGAGCGAGTCCACCGCGCGTGTGGTGGAGGGTCAGGCTACGGGCGTTCAGGCTGCCGATGCCACGGGTGAAGCCCAGACAGAGAACGGAATGACCGGGGGCGCCGATTCGGCTGCCTCGAATGTCCGGTCTGGCCGACTTGCTTCCATTCGCATGTGGGTGGGCACAAACGTCCGTCGCGTTGCCCATACCGTAGAGTTTTTCTTCGTCGGATTGTTCGCCTCGGTGGTCGTGGTTTGCTTTTCCAGGCGTCCGTGGAGCGTATGCTCCCGTTGCGTGCCTGTATTGCTCTTTTGCGCCGCCTGCTCCGTTGGCGATCAGGTACATAAGATCTTTGTTCCCGGCAGGCATTTCGACGTTATCGATTTAGGATTCGATGCTGCGGGCTATGTCACCGCCATGCTGTTGGTATTGCTGGCGGCGGCGTTAGTGCGCCATGCGACTCGGCCGATCGGCGCCCATGCGAGGCGCTAGCCGGTAACAAACCCGTTTCTGATAATGCGACCTTGTTGAATTATTTTGTGTCGCGCGTATTTCCGAGCGGTCGGATTTGAGGGGCGAGCGGTAGAACGCTCGCCCTTTGTGCGCCACGATGCGGCACAATGTACCGCAAAAGCTGTTTGTATCCGGTACGAATCGTTCGTTGGTCTTTAATTCTTCTCAACGGAGGTGTTTGAGATGGCAAACGGATTGCTTTTGCGGCTTCGCGAGCGTGAGCTCAGCGCGAGCCCGGCGGAACGCAATGTCATCGCATATGTAAGCGCTCATCCGCACGAGGTGGTCGGGCTGTCCGTCCGCGGTCTTGCCGATGTCACGTTCTCCTCGCCCTCGAGCATTTTGCGCTTTTGCAAGCGTTTGGGTTTTGCGGGCTACAAGGAGTTCCAGCGCGAACTGATTGCCGAGCTGGCGCTCTTAGGTGACAAGAAAGACATAGCCCTCGAGGACATCTCCATGGATGACAGCGTCGAACGTATCGTGGGGAAGGTGATGAAAAGCAACGTGCGCACAATCGAGGCGACGGCGCGAACGCTCGATTACACCGTCTTGGAGCGATGCGCGGCCCGTCTTAAGCGGGCACGCGCGGTCAATCTGTTCGGTATTGGTGCCTCTCGTTTGGTCGCGCACGACCTGGCGCAAAAGCTCATGCGTGTCGACAAAGAGTGCCATCTGTACGACGACTGGCATGATCAGCTCTTATGTGCCAAGAACATGCATGAGGGCGATATGGCAATCGCCTTTAGCTACTCGGGCTTGACGCAAGAGGTGCTGGACTGCACCGCCGAGGCTCAACGTCACAACTGTCCCGTTGTGGCCGTTACCAAAGTAGATGGATCATCCAAGCTTGCCACCATGGCCGATGCCGTGCTCGGCGTCGCTGCGAGTGAACCCTTGGTCCGCAGCGGTGCCATGGCTTCGCGTATGGCCCAGCTTATGGTTGTCGATGCCCTGTACGCTGCTTACGTTGCCAGCGACTACGAACGGGCGACGCATGTCATAAAGCAAAACTACATCGAGAAACAGGAAAGATGAGGTGAATGAAATGCTCGATTTAACAAAATTCACGACCGAACAGCGTAATCAAAGGTCAATGGACCTCGATACGATGACATCGCTGCAAATCGTCACGACGATGAACGATGAGGATCTTCGTGCCGTCCAGTCGGTCACGAAAGTGTTGCCCCAGGTTGCCATGGCAATCGACTGGGCTGCTGAGACACTCGAGCGCGGCGGGCGCGTCTTTTACATGGGCGCAGGCACCAGCGGTCGTCTGGGCGTACTCGACGCTTCGGAGTGTCCGCCCACGTTTGGCGTGTCACCCGATCTGATTGTCGGGCTCATTGCCGGAGGCGAGACGGCGTTTATCAAGGCTGTCGAAGGTGCCGAAGACAGCGAGGAGCTTGGCGCGAGCGACCTGCGGGAGCGTGGACTCTCGGACAAGGATCTTGTCGTTGGCCTGGCGGCAAGCGGCCGTACTCCTTATGTGGTGGGCGGTCTTGCGTACGCCAAGGCAACTGGGTGCAAGACCATTGCAATTGCCTGCAACCAAGGGTCGAAGATCGGGGAGGGCGCAGATCTTGCCATTGAGCCCGTGCCCGGTCCCGAGGTGCTGACCGGCTCAACGAGGCTCAAGGCGGGAACGGTTCAAAAGCTCATTCTCAACATGATTTCGACCGGTGCCATGGTCAAGATCGGCAAGGTATACCAAAACCTGATGGTCGATGTGCAGCAGACGAACGAGAAGTTGGTGGTGCGCGGCCAGAACATCGTGATGGAGGCGACCTGCTGCACGCGCGAGCGCGCTGTTCAGGCGCTTGCGGATGCCGGCGGCCACGTAAAAACCGCTATTGTCTCGGTGCTGTTGGACTGCGATGCCGAGCAGGCTGCGGTAGCTCTTGAACGGGCGCACGGCCATGTCCGTACTGCGGTGAGTGGCCATGAGAAGAGCAATGCCGATGTCCAATAGGTGCACGGCGTGAGCTGATATGACATCTAGACGAGATACCCAATACAAGGAGGAGTTATGACGAACAAAGAGCTGGCTCAAAAGCTGCTGGACCTTTTGGGCGGTAAAGACAACGTGCTCGCAAACGCGGCGTGCATGACGCGCCTGCGCGTGACCGTCAAAGACACGGGCAACGTCGACACGGAGGGTATTAAGGCGCTCGACGGCGTGATGGGCCTGGTCGAGGACGACACGATGCAGATCGTGCTGGGTCCGGGCAAGGTGAATAAGGTGCTCGAGGAGTTCTCCAAGCTCACCGGCCTTGCGAAAGGCGTTGCCGACGAGAGCGTGGTTGACGCTGCGGCCACAAACAAGGCCGCGCAGAAAGCCAAGTACGAGTCCAAGCCGGTTCAGGCCTTCCTCAAGAAGATTTCCAATGTCTTCGTCGCCCTGCTTCCCGGCATCATTGCGGCTGGCCTCATCAACGGTATCTGTAACGTCATTAACGTCTCGACGGCAGGCGCGCTTGCAGGCGAGTGGTGGTACCAGGGCATTCGTTCCATGGGCTGGGCTCTGTTTGCCTATCTGCCCATCTTGGTGGGCTATAACGCGGCACGTGAGTTTGGTGGCTCCGCTGCGCTGGGCGGCATCGCCGGCATGATGTGTATCGCCAACAGTGCCATGCCCCTGCTTGCGCCTGGCGCGGCTGATCCTGCCACTGCCATTCTGCTGCCGCTCACCAGTGCGCAGTACAACCCCGCGGCGGGTGGCATGATCGCGGCTCTCATCGCTGGTGCATTTTTTGCCTGGATGGAGCGTCAGATTCGCAAGGTTATGCCCAACGCACTCGACACGTTCTTGTCCCCGCTGCTGGTGCTCATCATCGGCGCCTTTGCTCTGATGCTCGTCATCCAGCCGGTTGGCGCATGGCTGACGACTGCCATCTTTAGCGTTTTGACCTTTATCTTCGAGAAACTGGGCGTCCTGGGCGGCTATATCCTGTCGGCAGGCTTCTTGCCGCTGGTGTCCGTCGGCCTGCATCAGGCGCTCACGCCGATCCACGCTATGCTCAACGATCCCGACGGCGCTACCAAGGGTATCAATTACCTGCTTCCCATCCTTATGATGGCTGGCGGCGGCCAGGTCGGTGCCGGTTTGGCGCTGTACTTTAAGACCAAGAACGCCAAGCTCAAGAAGTACGTCGCAGAGTCCATTCCCGTTGGAATCCTGGGTGTGGGCGAGCCTCTGATGTATGCTGTTACGCTGCCGCTCGTTCGTCCGTTTGTGACGGCCTGCCTGGGTGCCGGATTTGGCGGCGCGCTCGCGGCGCTGCTTCACATCGGCACGGTTTCTCAGGGCGTTTCCGGTCTGTTTGGCCTACTGATCGTTGTTCCTGGCCAGCAGCTCGGCTACGTTGCCGCTATGCTGCTTGCCTATGCCGCCGGCTTTGTCCTGACGTGGTTCTTTGGCGTCGACGAGCAGAAGATCAACGAGTTCTTTGGCGAGTAGTTTGATATCGCGAGCCGTGTTGCTCGGGGCTCGCGGTGCGCGGCAGATTTCTTGATGCTATGGTTGTGCCGGCGGGGCTAGCTGCTCCGCCGGCCTTTTTTAAAGGAGCGTTGAAGCGTGAAAACGGGTATTTCGATTTATCTTTCCAGCCCTCTGCAGGATATTGAGCGGACGATTGAGCGTGGTGCCGCGGCGGGTGCGCGCTATGCGTTCACCTCGCTGCATATTCCCGAGGATGGGGGAGCGGCGTATGCCGATAAGGTCCGTCATGTGCTGTCGCTGCTTTCCGCCCGCGGCATTGCGCTCATTGCCGATGTGGGGCCTCGCACGTGCGATTTGCTCGGGCTTGAGCGCATCGAGGACTTGCGCGATCTGGGGTTGGAATACCTTCGTTTGGACTATGGCTTTAGCGCCCAGCGGGTCGCGGAGCTGTCCGGTGTATTTCGCATTGTGGTCAATGCATCGACAGTGAGTTCTGATGAAATCGCATCGTGGCGTGAGGCCGGTGCCGATGTGACTCGTTTTGCCGCCTGCCACAATTTTTACCCCAAGCCTTATACCGGTTTAGCTCTGGAGGACATTGCTCGGGTGAATCTTCGTCTTGCGGCGCTTGGATTCGAAATCATGGCTTTTGTGCCGGGTGATGCTAACGTTCGCGGGCCGGTATTCGAGGGACTGCCGACGGTCGAGGCGCAGCGCGGTCGCGCGTCAAAGGTTGCCCTCAATATGCTTGAGCTTGCACATGGCGCCGATTGCGACATTGTGTTGGTCGGCGACCCCGATCTTTCCGATGCGGGCTGGGCGCAGTTTGCTCAAGTTTCCGCCGGATACGTGGACCTGCAATGCGAGCTTGAGCTCAGTTATGCCTATGTGCGCGGGCAGATTCATCACGACCGACCCGACTCGAGCGTCCTCATCTTTAGGTCTCAGGAGTCACGTACGACGCTTAAGCCGGATTCCGTGCCGACGGATGCCGGAGCCGGCCTGCCGCGAAAGGCGGGGTCGATCGCTGTGAGCAATAGCGGATATGGGCGCTACGAAGGCGAGCTTGAGATTGCGCGGGTCGATCTTCCCGGTGACGAGCGCATGAACGTTGCGGGCCATATCACGCCCGAGGCAATGGAACTGCTGCCGTTCATCAAACGCGGATTCGGGGTACGGTTCGTTTAACGTGTGACCCGCGGGCTACAATTGGCCCATCATACGAAGGCGCCTCGTGTGGCGTGTGCCTGCGTTGGCCGATCTATATTCGGAGGATTCCCATGACCGTACTGTTTGTTGAATATTCCAAGTGCTCGACCTGTAAGAAGGCCAAGGCATGGCTGGACGAACATGGGGTAGAGTACATCGACCGCGATATCGTTTTGGACAATCCCACGGCTGATGAGCTTGCGACCTGGATTGCTCGTTCGGGGCTGCCGGTGCGGCGCTTCTTTAATTCGTCGGGCATGAAATATCGAGAGCTGGGCCTGAAGGCGCGTCTGGATGCGGGCATGACGGATCGGGAGTGCTACGAGCTGCTGGCGACCGACGGCATGCTGGTCAAGCGTCCGCTGCTGGTGGGCGACGACTTTGTGATTCCAGGCTTTAGGGAATCGGCTTGGGCCGAGGCGTTGCTGTAGCGGCTGCGGAAAGTGCGACCCGGAATTCGCTTCGAGAATGGGATGCGCTTTCCCAAAGTGGCCGGTTGCGGAAAGCACGTCCCATTCTGAGCTTCGATTGTGGGACACGGTTTCCGGTTGAGGGCTCGACGGGAAAGTAGGGGCCAGTTTGAGCTTGAAATCTGGGACGCACTTTCCGCCGGCGGGCCTGCCTCAGTCAGTCCGCCAGCTGTGCCCATTCGTGCGGATCGTAGACTTTTACGTGCTTGTTGGGCTTGCCGCTCCAGTACTCCTCGTCCATAAAGGGCAGATATGCCTGGACGCCGGGGCAGATAAAGGGAATCCGCTGCTGTTGCAGTCGCTCGCGCTGGCGCTGCTCCAGGTGCGCCTCGGATATGACGGTCGGCATGCCGGACAGCTCGACGAGGCTTGCCTGGATTCGCTTAAGGTCGGGGAGTCCCGCGTGCCATGACATCCGCATGATCAAAAAGGATGCACGGCGGTATTTTGCCTGCACCACAGTAATGGCGGGGCGCAGTGTGGGATGGATTTTGTCCCGTTCGGGCCAAAGGTCGGCAGTGATCTCGAGGCCCAGGGTCTCCCATAGGTAATCAAGCTCTTCGTCCATGGCGCCTCGATATCTACGTGATCATTGATACTTCGATTGTGTTGCCTGGTGCTATCGTTTTCGCGGTAGAATCTGCCAACGGTTGACGGCTACCGCTCGCGGCGTTTTGCCCTTCGTGTACAGCGGTCGGCTTCACAGGTCCTTCACGGGTTGGACTAAATTAGGCCAATTTGACTGAATTTCAAAAAAGTCAAAATTGGGGCTTGCGTCACGGCGAGACTTCCCGTATATTTCTTTCTTGCGCAAAGGCACAGCCGAGCGCAGCGATGCAGTCATTGGGATGTCGTCTAATGGCAGGACAGCGGATTCTGGTTCCGTCAATGGGGGTTCGACTCCCTCCATCCCAGCCATTGCATTTGCTACATATGGCCCGTTCGTCTAGCGGTTTAGGACGCCGCCCTCTCAAGGCGGAGATCACCAGTTCGAATCTGGTACGGGCTACCAAAATTGAACGCCCGGGCCTCGTAAGAGACCCGGGTTTTGTGTATTGACCGTATATACGGCGCCTGCCGTGTTTCGCTCAGATCGAGGAGTAGCCATGGATCTGCCCATCAGCTTGCAAGACATCACGTATGCCGAGAACTATCTGGCGCAGGGCGACCTGGCTACGGCGACACCGCTGCTGGAGCGTCTGGTGGAGCTCGCCGAGGAGTATATCGACGCTGAGTGCAAGACGGAGGAGAAGCGCCAATACTTTAGCTTCGATAGCAAGTTTGAGCGCTTGGCCTATCGTCGCGTGGAGAAGGATCCGCGCGAGCTCGTGCAGGTCGAGGTGCCGTTTGACCGCCTGTACTCTGACATGGCGTTTGCCTACATTCGCCAGCAGGATTATGTGAGCGCTCGTAATGCCCTGATGCAGGCTGTGCGTTGGGACCCCATGAACTGCAACTATCGCTTGGATTTGGCCGAGCTGTTCCGCGCACTCGAGAACAAGCAGGAATGGGCATCGCTCTCGTTCTCGGTGCTGGAGCGTGCAAGCGATGGCAAGTGCGCCGCCCGCGCTTACGCCAATCTAGGTCAGTACTTCTTGGAGTCCGAGACCGAGAACGTTTCGGCTGCCGTGGGCTGCGCGCGTCTGGCGCTGCGCCTGGCGCCCAACGATGCGCATACGACGCGCCTGCTCAACAAGATCCATACCACCTATCCGGATGCCGCTGATGAGAGCGACGACCATGTGATGGGTGAGCTCGCCCTGCAGGGCGTGCCGACCTCGCCTTCGGCCGAGATTGCCATCTGCCTGATCATGTGTGCGACCGATGCTGCAAGCGACGGCGACAAGCAGGAGGCGACGCGCCTGACGGTGCGTGCTCGCGACTTGGTGGGCGAGGAGGCCTGCGCGGCGATTATCAAACTGGTGCGCGAGAGCGATGCCGAGCTCAATGCCGAGCGCAAGGCAAAGCGCGAGACTGCGGGCTCAAACGCCGATGAAGCCAAGGAGGCCGGCGATGCCCAGTAAGCGCGAGCGCAAACTCATTTCCAAGAATCGCTCGGCACATCACGAGTACTTTATCGATGAGACGTTTGAGTGCGGTATTGAGCTGAGCGGCACCGAGGTCAAGTCGATTCGCGAGCGCGCCTGTCAGATCACTGACACTTTTGCACTGATTCGTGGCGGCGAGTGCTGGCTCGTCGGACTGCATATCCACCCTTATAGCCATGGCGGCGTGTGGAATCGCGATCCCGACCGTCGGCGTCGTCTGCTGCTGCACCGCAAGGAGATCGACTTTCTTGACGGCAAACTTCGCAACCGTGGTTATGCGCTGGTTCCGTTGGAGCTCTACTTTAATACCGACGGCCGCGTAAAGCTGCTGTTGGGTTTGGGTCGCGGCAAGAAGCTCTACGACAAGCGCGAGGACATGGCCAAGCGTGATGTCCAACGTGAGATCGATCGCGCCCTTAAGGAACGCAACCGCTAGGCACTCTGTATAAGTTGCGGTGGAATACGGACTGTTTTGCCTGTTTGAGGGGCTATTCAGTCCCTATTTCACCGCAACTGCGGGCGTCTCATCTTTCTTACTGTTCTGACACATATGTCTCAAAGGCGGCGTCCGTTATGGGTGCCGCCTTTTTTGTGGGTACATACATCCATGAGGTTCAATCCTGGGTTAGGGGAGTGATCGTTATGGACAAAACTGCGTTCTTTACGATGCCGAGCGGTCTGTATGTGGTGAGTGCCGCGGCCGACGGGCTGCGTGCCGGCTGCGTTATCAACACAGCGGTGCAGGTGACATCCGCCCCGGCGCGCATCTCGGTTGCCGTGAACAAGGAAAATGTCACGTCCGGCGTAATCGCATCGGCTAAGGCTTTTGCGCTGACCGTGATTGACCAGACCGCCGACATGCTCTATATCGGCAACTTTGGCTTCCGCACCAGCAGCGATTACGACAAGTTTGCCAAGTACGAGACCCACGAGACCGCGCTGGGCATGCCCTATGTGCCCGAGCACGCGGCGGCGCTGTTTAGCTGCCGTCTGATTGATGCCGTGGATGTGGGCACGCACCTGCTCTTTATCGGTGAGGTCGAAGATGCCGAGCGTCTGAGCGGCGAGGCCCCGCTGACCTATGACTACTACCACAAGGTGTTAAAGGGCAAGACGCCGCCCAAGGCTTCGTCGTATCAAGGCTAGAAATGTTCTAAAAATACTTGCATTATATTATTGAGAATATATACTAATAAGCAAGTACACCAGCAGTCACGTTCGAGAGGAGAACATCATGGCTGAGGAGAAGAAGACGTATAAGTTTGTGTGCACCGTTTGCGGTTACGAGGTTGAGGTCGACACGCCCGAGCTGCCCGAGGATTACGTGTGCCCGGTGTGCGGCGTTGGTCCCGATGAGTTTGAGCTTGTCGAGGAGTAGCTCGTAGACACACGACGATTAGCCATACAGAGCTCTGTCCAAGGGTCCCGGCTGGATATTCCGGCTGGGACCCTTTTGATTTATCTGACGGTTTAAAACGGCCTTACGTGTTACAGATTGAGACGTTATATCTGGACAGCCACGCCATCCCAATTACATCCCCGTTAGCAGCACGATGTCGAGAATCGTCACGATGACGCCGATCCCTACGAGCAGCGCGTTGAGCGGGCGCGAGTTGGCGTATTTGCCCATAACGCGGGGCGAACTGGTGAGTCGTATGAGCACAAAGACCGTAATCGGCAACTGAAGCGACAGCAGCGCCTGACTCCAGATGAGACCCTCAAAAGGATTCGGGACGATCAGGCACGCAGCCACTGCGCCGACGAAACAGACCGTCACTCCAATCGATGAGTGCCGGTCGTGGATGTCGTATTCCTCGTCGAACATGCCCGCGGTGATGGTGCCTGCCGCCATGCCTGCCGTCACACTACTCGAGAGGCCCGCAAACAGCAGCGCCACCGCAAAGATTGTCGAGCTTGCTGGGCCCAGAATGGGGGAGAGCGTGTCCGCTGCGACGGCGAGATCGTCTACGACAATGCCGTGCGCAAAGAAGGTCGTTGCGGCCAGGATGACCATGGCCGAGTTGATTGCCCAGCCCACGCCCATCGAAAAGAGCGTGTCGAAGAGCTCATAGCGCAGACGCTCTTCGATAACCTGCTCGCCTTGGCCTTCGAAGTGCATGGATTGGATGACCTCGGAGTGTAGAAAGAGGTTGTGGGGCATAACGACCGCACCCAGGACACTCACGATAATCGCGGCAGAGCCAGTGGGCATACTGGGCGTGATCCAGCTTGCGGCGGCTTGCGGCCAGTCGACCTTGACTAGCGTAAGCTCAGCCAAAAACGAGAGTCCTACCACGCCGACGAAGGCGATGATCCAGCGTTCGGCACGCTTGTAGGAGCTCGTCATGAGCATCGCCATCGATGCCGCCGCGACGATGACGCAGCCGGCGCGTACGGGCAGGCCAAAGAGCATTTGAAGCGCGATCGCACCGCCCAGGACTTCGGCCATGGCGGTGGCGATGGTCGCGAGATAGGCGCTGGCGAGTACCGCGCGTCCCACGATGCGGGGGAGGTAGCGTGTCGTGGCCTCGGCAAGACAGGTGCCCGTGGCGATGCCCAAGTGCGCCGCGTTGTGCTGCAGCACGATGAGCATGATCGTGGACAGTGTGACGATCCACAGCAGCGCGTAGCCAAACTGCGAGCCGGCGGCCATATTGGAGGCCCAATTGCCCGGGTCGATAAAGCCGACGGTCACGAGCAACCCGGGGCCGATGTGCCGCGCAATGTCTAGGCCTCCGTGACCGTCGGTGCGTCGGGAGCCAAAATGATGTTTGAGATGGTTGAGCATGGTGAGCTCCTGCGTGCCGTTTGTTTGACGCCGCAAATGATACCCGTTTTATGCTAAAAAGTTAACCAAGACTAACAAAATTGTTGTATTTGAATAGGATGGTGAAAAGGGGGTTGCCGAAATGTCTTGATCTGTAACAACTGACCGCCAAAACTGGCCCTTCGTGTTACAGATCGAGACAAACCAAAACCGTCCTGCAGAAAATCTCAATCTGTAACATCTAAGCGCCAAAATCGGCTCCTCCTGTTACAGATTGAGATGTTTGAAGCGGTGGGCTGACGGGCCGAACCTGGGGCCCTTGTTGTCGTCCTTGAGC
This sequence comes from Collinsella sp., assembly GCA_048187355.1. Classification (GTDB taxonomy): domain Bacteria; phylum Actinomycetota; class Coriobacteriia; order Coriobacteriales; family Coriobacteriaceae; genus Collinsella. The sequence continues at coordinate 42,969 of DBEZDO010000045.1, read as the reverse complement.
TCGGCGGCACCCACTCGCAGGGCGCGCGTTACGCGATTGTTTCGAAACGGGTGGGAAACACAACGGGCCGGCGATGCTCCTAGTATCCCTATTCAACTGACTGTCTAAATATCTAGGGGAGGATCGCGATGCAGGCAGATTCCGCTCAGCAGCAGGGCCTTTATCGCCCCGAATTCGACCACGATGCATGTGGCATCGGCGCGCTTGCCGATATCAACGGTGAGCGTCATCACCAGATTCTGGACGATGCGCTGTCCATTCTGGTCAACTTGGAGCACCGCGGCGGCACCGGACTCGAGAAGAACACCGGCGACGGCGCCGGCATCCTGTTCCAGGTTCCGCATCACTTTTTCCGTAAAGAGGCTCAAAAGTGTGGCCAGATTCTGCCGGCAGAGGGCGACTATGGCGTGGCCATGCTGTTCTTCCCGCAGGACGAGAAGGGCGTAGAGGATGCCCGCCGCGTGTTTGAGGAGGGCTGCGCCGAGGCCGGCGTGCCGCTGCTCTTTTGGCGCGAGGTGCCGGTTGACCCGCACGACCTGGGCGAGACGGCCCGCGCCTGTATGCCCACTATCCTGCAGGCCTTCCTGGGCCGTCCGGACGACACGCCCGCCGGCGATGCCTTCGAGCGCCGCCTGTACGTGTGCCGCCGCACCATCGAGAAGAAGGCCGACGCTGAGTTTGCCCTGCGCGACAAAATCTTCTATGTATGCTCCATGAGCTCGCGCACCATCGTGTACAAGGGCATGCTGGTCGCCACGCAGATGCGCCGCTTCTTCATCGATCTCAACGACGCCGCCGTCAAGACGGCCGTGGCGCTCGTCCACTCGCGCTACTCCACCAACCCCACGCCCAGCTGGGAACGCGCGCACCCCAACCGCTTTATCATCCACAACGGCGAGATCAACACCCTCAAGGGCAACGTCAACTGGATCCGCGCCCGCGAGCCCAACCTGTACAGCCCCGTGCTGCAGCATGATCTTGAGCGCGTGATGCCCATCATCAACCGCGAGGGCTCCGACTCCGCGATTCTGGACAATGTGCTTGAGTTCCTGGTCATGAACGGTCGCCCGCTCACGCGTGCCGCGTCCATGTTGCTGCCCGAGCCGTGGGACCACAACGACAGCCTGAGTGAGGAGCGCCGCGCCTACGACGCTTACCAGTCCATGCTCATGGAGCCGTGGGACGGTCCTGCCGCTATCGCCTTTACCGACGGCCGTACCCTGGGTGCCGCCCTCGACCGTAACGGCCTGCGCCCGGCTCGCTACTACGTGACGCGCGACGGCCGCTTTATGTTGGCGAGTGAGGTGGGCACCATCGAGGTGAGCCCCGAGAACATCCTGACGAGCGGCTGTCTGGGGCCGGGCCAGATGCTCGAGGTCGACTTTGCCCGCGGCCGCGTGATCTACAACGACGAGCTGCGCGCTCGTTACGCCAAGGAAAAGCCCTATCGCGACTGGATCGCCGAGGAGACGCTGACCGTCGACGCGCTCGACAAGCCCGTCGCGCCCACGCCCGCCGAGGATACCGAGGTGCCCGCCGCCGTGCGCATGGCCAAGCTCGGGTATCACTGGGATGATGTTGACGAAGTCGTGCGTCCCATGGCCCAGCAGGGCAAGGCGCCGCTCGCCTCGATGGGTATCGATGCGCCGCTGGCCTGCCTGTCCAAGAAGACGCGCTCGTTCTTTGACTACTTCTATCAGCTGTTCGCCCAGGTCACGAACCCGCCCATCGACGCCCTTCGCGAGCATATGGTCACCTCGACCACGCTCTACCTGGGCAACCACGGCAACCTGCTCGAGGACTCTCGTACGGCCTGCCAGCTGGTTCGCCTGGAGCGCCCACTGCTGAGCGAGGAGGAGTTCGACCGCATTTGCGCCATCGACCGCGTGGGCTTTAAGACCCGCCGTTTCCGTGCCGTCTACCGCCGCGATGCCGGCGAGGGCGCGCTGCAGGCTGCGCTCAAGCAGCTTGCCGAAGACGTCGAGGCTGCGGTTCGCGATGGCGTGAACATCGTGGTGCTGAGCGACCGTGCCGCTGCGGGCGAGGTGCCCGTGCCGTCGCTGCTCGCCGTGGGCTGCGTGCACAACCACCTGATCCGTGCCGGCGTGCGTACCTTTGCCGACATCGTGGTGGAGTGTGGCGACGCCGTGTCCCCGCACGACTTTGCGGCGCTGGTGGGCTACTCCGCGAGCGGCATCTATCCGTACAACGCGCATGCGTGCATTCGCGACTTGGCGGCGCACGGCGATCTGGACGTGACAGCCGAGCAGGGCATCGCCAACTACAACAAGGCTGCGACCGCCGGCATCGTCTCCATCATGTCCAAGATGGGCATCTCCACGGTGCAGAGCTACCACTCCGCGCAGATCTTCGAGGCCGTGGGCTTTACGCCGGAGTTTGTCAACGCGTACTTCGCCGGCACGGTGAGCCGTGTGGGCGGTATGGGTGTCGAGGACGTCGAGCGCGAGCAGAATGAGCGCTACGACGCCGCGCTCGCTATCCTTAAGAGCCCGGCTCCCGATCAGCTGCCCACGTTGGGTCTGACCAAGTGGCGCCCGCTCGGCGGCGAGGATCACCTCATCGATCCGCAGACTGTCTACTTGCTGCGGACCGCCTGCCGTGAGGACAGCTACGACACCTTTAAGGAGTACAGCGCCCGCCTGCACCGCACCGGCCGTGCCGTGCGCCTGCGCGACCTGCTGGACTTTGATGCCGGCGGCCGCACCCCGGTGGCACTCGACGAGGTCGAGCCCGCGCTCAACATCGTTCGCCGCTTTAACACCGGCGCCATGTCGTACGGTTCCATCAGCAAGGAAGCACACGAGTGCATGGCCATCGCCATGAACCGCCTGCACGGCCGTTCCAACTCGGGCGAGGGCGGCGAGGATCCGCGCCGCGAGACCCCGCTGGCTAACGGTGACTCCAAGAATTCCGCCATCAAGCAGGTGGCAAGCGCGCGCTTTGGCGTGACGAGCCGCTACCTGTGCAGCGCCTTTGAGATTCAGATCAAGATGGCCCAGGGCGCCAAGCCCGGCGAGGGCGGCCACCTGCCCGGCAAGAAGGTCTACCCCTGGATCGCCGAGATCCGTCAGTCCACGCCCGGCATCGGCCTGATCTCGCCTCCGCCGCACCACGACATCTACTCCATCGAGGACCTGGCGGAGCTTATCTTCGATCTTAAGAACGCCAACCCCGGCGCACGCGTGTCGGTCAAGCTGGTCAGCGAGGCCGGCGTCGGCACCATCGCCACCGGTGTGGCCAAGGGTGCCGCCGACAAGATCTTGATCAGCGGCCACAACGGCGGCTCCGGTGCTGCGGCGCGCGATTCGATCTGGCACGCCGGTCTGCCGCTGGAGCTTGGCCTTGCCGAGGCCCAGCAGACGCTGCTGCAAAACGGCCTGCGCTCACGCGTGGTGCTCGAGGCCGATGGCAAGCTCATGGACGGCACCGATGTTGCCGTCGCCTGCCTGCTGGGTGCCGAGGAGTTTGGCTTTGCGACCATGCCGCTCATCTCCATGGGCTGCCTCATGCAGCGCGACTGCCAGCAGGATACCTGCCCGGCCGGCATCGCTACGCAAAACTGCCGCCTGCGTCGCGGCTTCCGCGGCAAGCCAGAGCACGTCGAGCATTTTATGCTCTTTGTTGCCGAGCAGCTGCGTGAGGTCATGGCGAGCCTGGGCTTCCGCACCGTCGACGAGATGGTCGGCCATCCCGAGTGCTTGCGCCAGATTGAGGTCCCGGGCAACCGCAAGGCCAACCTGCTCGATCTGTCGCCCGTGCTGGCGAGCGCGACCTGTGAGTTTGGTGCCCATATCCCGGGTGCCGACGGCCGTCACTTCCTGCCCCAGATGGCTGCGGACAGCGAGCTCGACAAGACGCTCGACTCCACGTTGTTTGTGCCCTATACGGCCGATGCCCGTGCGCACCTGCGCCCGATTCGCTTCCGCGCCGATATCGCCAACGTCAACCGCTGCGTGGGCACCATCTTGGGCAACGCGGTGACCAAGGCGCATCCCGAGGGCCTGCCCGCCGGCTCCATCACCATCGATTGCGATGGTTCGGCCGGTCAGAGCTTTGGCGCCTTCCTGCCGCGCGGCATTACGCTCAACGTGTGCGGCGACGCCAACGACTACTTTGGCAAGGGCCTTTCGGGCGGCGAGGTGTCGGTGCGCCCCAACCCGCATGCGACCTACAAGTTCGACGAGAACATCATCGTGGGCAACGTTGCGTTCTTTGGCGCTACGAGTGGCCGCGGCTTCATTAACGGCCTGGCCGGCCAGCGCTTTGGCGTACGCAACTCCGGTGCCACGGTGGTGGTCGAGGGCTGCGGCAACCATGGCTGCGAGTACATGACGGGCGGTCTGGCGCTCATCTTGGGCGAGGTCGGGCAGAACTTCGCCGCAGGTATGACGGGTGGCGTGGCTTATGTCTTCGATCAGTACGGCACGCTCGATGCCCGCGTGAACCACGAGAGCGTTGAGCTCAAGGCCCCGACGGCCGGCGAGCTGGCACAGATTCGTGCGCTCATCCAGGAGCACGTGGACGCGACTCAGAGCCCGCGCGGCATTAAGCTACTCTACAGCTTTGAGACGATGAGCAAACACTTTGTGAAGGTCATTCCGACCGAGTACGAGCGCGTGCTGGCGATTGTCGCCGCCGCCGAGGCCATCGGTAAGACGCATGCGCAGGCTGAGGAGCTGGCGTTTGACATTGTGACCGGTCGCGCGAGCGCCGCGGATGTCGCTCGCTTTGATGTCGCGGGCGGTACTGCGGGTGCTGTGCCCGTGGCTGCCAGCCCTTTTGCTTCGACCAAGAAGGAGGCGTAAGTGCCATGGGTAAGCCAGGTGCTTTTCTTGATATCGATCGCGTGGCCCATGAGTTGCGCCCCGTGGAGGAGCGCAGCCGCGATTTCGATCCGCTGTTCGTGGAGCTCGACGACGATGCGCGCCGTGCCCAGGCGAGCCGCTGCATGATGTGCGGCGTGGCGTTTTGCCAGATGGGCGCGAGCTTTGGCAAGGCACGCCTGAGCGGCTGCCCGCTGCACAACCTGATTCCCGAGTGGAATGAGCTGGTGTACCGCGGCCGCTGGGATGAGGCTGCCGAGCGACTGTCGCTCACCTCGCCCATGCCCGAGTTTACGAGTCGCGTGTGCCCGGCGTTGTGCGAGGCCGCGTGCAACCTGGGTTCGGTCGATGGCCAACCCACGACGATCCATGACAACGAGCGTGCGATCAGCGACCATGAGTGGGCAAATGGCGGTCCGCGCCGCTTTGAGCCGGCAGGGGAGGATGCACCCACGGTCGCTGTGATTGGCTCTGGCCCGGCTGGCCTGGTGGTTGCATGGGAGCTTGCACGTCGCGGTGCCCGTGTGACGGTATTTGAGCGTGACGACCGCCCGGGCGGCCTGCTCATGTACGGCATTCCCAACATGAAGCTCGAGAAGTCTGTGGTCGAGCGTCGCGTGGCACTCATGCGCGAGCTGGGCATTGTGTTCGAGCTGGGTGCCGACGTGAGCGATCCCAAGGTTACCGCCAAGCTCGACGACTTTGACGCCGTCGTGGTGGCTGCCGGCGCCCGTGCTCCGCGTGGGCTTTCGGCTGCGAACATTGATGCCCCGGGCGTGGTGTATGCCGTGGACTACCTGACGGCTTCGACCGTCTCGGTGCTCGATGGCGGCGAGCCTGTCATCGATGCACGTGGCCTGGACGTCGTCGTCATTGGCGGCGGCGATACCGGTAACGACTGCGTGGGCACCGCGGTACGTCAGGGTGCGCGCAGCGTGCGCCAGTTTGAGTTCTTGCCGGCTGCGCCCGATAAGCGCGCGGCGAGCAACCCCTGGCCGCAGTGGCCCAACGTTAAGAAGACCGACTACGGCCAGCAGGAGGCTATCGCTGCGATGGGCGGCGAGATGCGTGCCTGGGGCGTGGATACGCTCGAGGTGCTGCTGGACAAGAAGGGTGCGGCCGCGGGTCTGCGCGTGGTCGATCTGGACTGGTCGGCGGGAAAGCCCGAACGCATTGCAGGTTCCGAGCACGAGGTGCCGGCCCAGCTGGTGCTCATCGCCTGCGGCTTTACGGGTCCCGAGCATGGCGTGTTCGATGCGGTAGGCGTGCCTGTTGCCACCGCTGGTCGTCCGCTGCCTGTGATGGCTGCCGAGGGCTCGCACCTCGCGGCACGTGTCGACGGCGTCTCCGCGGATGCCGCACCGGTGTATGTGGCGGGTGATGCTCGTAACGGCAGCTCGCTCGTGGTGAACGCTATGGCCGATGCCCTGGCCTGCGCTGCCGAAGTCGCCGACGCGCTGGAGCTGTAAAGTAGTCATTTAAGAACGTCCCCAATGACTGGTCATTTTTGTCTAGTCGTTGGGGACACTCTTTGCGAGCGGTTCGTTCGTTTGTCGACGCGCGAGTGTCCATTCGGCGTCTTCTTGAGCTGTGGTGCTCTGCTGTTTCTGTGGTGGCCGGGGGCGCTTGGCTCAAAAGGGCGGGTTGGCCGCCTATGTTTACCTGCGGTTTTGTTCCAGTGCGCATTTTCGGTCAAGCTTTTCGTCAAGTGTTTGGTCAGCATCTGGTTTGCAGCCGGAGGCCTATTTTGCCCGCGCTGGTCGTGGCTGCCCACCCTCCTCGTAAGCTCAAATTGAGGTCCATCAGTTTGAGGAGGATGCCATGACTGATCACGCTTTAGATCGAGCGCAGCTGGCCGAAGCCGTCGGCAACGATATTGCCGACATGGCCCATTTTTGGATGCTGCGGAAGTTCCAGTTTTTGGAGCCGGCGCGTGAACAGTTCGAGATCATTGTCGACCCGTGGCTCAGCTATTGCACCGAGCCTTCGCAAAACGAAATCATGGCCTACAACATGGCATTTACCGATTGGCTGCTCTTCGAGCGCCCCTATCGCCATGGCAAGACGTTGCTCGAGCTGTATGTTGAAGAGCCGCCGACATTGCTTTCGCCTGCCTCGCTCAAGCGGCTCGAGCAGGTACGCGACACACAGTATTTCTCGCGCTTTGGCATTTTGGACAAGGATCCTGCGAACGGCATGGTTGCGCTGAAGGATACGCGCACCGACCGTCGCTTTGATGTCTACGACCCGCATATCGTGCAAAAGGAGCATTGGAGCGACGGCGCGATTGCGGTGCGCCTCGCCTGCGTCGACGATGTCTGGCTGACGGCGGGACAACTCTATCTGTATGACATCGCACGCCTGAGTGACACGGCGGTCGATGGGCCTGGTGCGGTGCATCCGGAGGACCTGCAGGATGGCTTTGACACCTCGTGCATCAGTTTCTTCTTGCGTCTGGTCCGCGACATCATGGGCGCCCAGGGGCGCTACGTAAAGTCCCTCAACATCTACGAGCAGGAGTGGGAGTAAGGGATGGGCTGTCGCAGCGCCGCCGCGTGTCTATTTGTCTCGATCTGTAACGTTTAGGGACAAAAAACCGATCTACCTGTTACAGATCGAGACGAATGCTTGGGCGCTGCTGATTTGTCTAAATCTGTAACGTTTAGGGCCCTGGAGAACGTCTAACTGTTACAGATCGAGACGTTTGGCACCTGGTTGGGGGAATGTCTCGATCTGTAACATCTACAGGCTAAAAGTCGACCTTGCTGTTACAGATTGAGACGGAAGGTTGGCGGCTGCCGAAAGATCTTGTTCTGTAACAACTAGAGGCTCAAAGATTGTCTTCCTGTTACAGATCAAGACATTTGTCAGCGGAGGCAACGGTGACGATGGTCCATTTGTCTGACGTGGTGGTGATGAAAGTGTCTAATACCGTTCTCAAACACAAACATGCGACTCGCAACACGTTGGCGCGGAATAGGATGCTCGCGCGGCTCACGGAGACGGCCAAGCAAGGTGCGCTGCTCGCAACGCATGACAATACCGAGCTCATGTGGCTGCGACGCCATGTTGGAACCGACGATATCGCGGAGCCCGAGCCGTACCTGTTCTGTTTTCAGCATGATTGGGATGCATTGACGCCGGCGGAGCGAGCGCTGAGGACTATCAGAGGGCTTGCGGAATTTCATCCCGATTGGGCGTTTTGGGGATATGACGCCGCACTGATATGGGGTCTGGAGGTGCCGAACGATCTGCTTGGGCCGCGTTTTCTTGTTAAGACGGGTTGTTCGGTGACGTTGAGCAGCGGGTGCAGGTTGTTGCGTCCACAGATGGCGGGCGCGCTCGAGCGTGTTGATGGCGTGCGGGTGACGTCGTTTTGGCGCACGGTGGAGGAATGCTTGCTGCGTGCGCCGTTCTCCTACGGGTTGGCGATTGCCGATTCTGCACTGCGGGCGAAAGGCGTATCACGTGGGGATTTGTGCGAGCGCCTCCGCGCCGATTGCGAGGGCAGGCGAGGGTATCGCAGGGCACAGGTGATCGCGTCGTATGCGGACGGGCTGTCCGAAAACGGCGGCGAGTCTCGGTTCCGAGCGTTCTTTATTGCGTACGGCTTTCCGGTTCCGGAGCTGCAGGTGGAGTTTCGCGACCCGCTCGATCCGAGCCAGGTGTTTCGCGTCGACTATTTTTGGCGGTTCGAGGACGGAACGTGCGTGATTGGCGAGCTCGACGGAAAGGGGAAGTATGCCTTGCAGAACGGCGAGGGCTGGGAGTCGGTCGACCCATTCGTGGCAGAACGTCAACGGGAGTCCCATCTGACAATGCTCGGGCACAAGGTGCTTCGGTTTACGTTTGATGAGCTCAAGAATCCGGGGAAGCTGGTTGAGAAGATGAGGTTGGCGGGTATTCCGCGACGGCCCGATTTGGCTGAGGAGTGGAGACGTCAGTGGTATGGGCGCTGAGAGGTTTTGTCTCAATCTGTAACGTTTAGAGGTTATTTGAGCTCGTAACTGTTACAGATCGAGACAAACCGGTGAAGCGTCGACCGAATGTCTTGATCTGTAACAGCAAGGGGCCCAACAACCCTGTATCTGTTACAGATCGAGACACTTCCCTGGTGTCGCTGGGGTGGGACTGCAGCGTATTCCGTCCCCCACATCCCCTCTTCCCTCCGTTAACCGATATGTCTGTGGCAATCGGGCTACACTGGATAATAATGGACAGATGTTCAAGTTTTCTGAGGGGGAGGAGCTCGATATGGCGTCTGCCGATCGTTCCACGTTGTTTATCAATGCGACCGTCCTGGATGGTTCGGAGGATATGGAGCCGCAACCCGATATGGCCGTGACTGTTGAGCGCGGTGTCATCACGTGGATGGGGCCGAGTGCTGTGGCGCAGGCGCCTGCGGGTGCCGAGGTTATCGACCTGGCGGGTGCGTATCTCATGCCCGGTCTCATCAATATGCATGTGCATCTGTGCGGTTCGGGCAAGCCTGTCTCGGCCGGCGATGCGGGCGCGCTGATGAAGAAGCTCGATAATCCCGTGGGGCGCGCCATCGTGCGCCATATTCTTAAGGGCAGCGCCCAACAACAACTGGCAAGCGGCGTGACCACGGTGCGCGGCGCGGGCGACCCACTGTTTGCCGACATCGCCGTTCGTAATGCCATCGACGCCGGCAAGTATCAAGGTCCTCGCCTGGTGGCGCCGGGAACGGGCGTCACGGTGCCGGGCGGCCATGGTGCGGGCTTGTTCGCCCAGGTGGCCAACAGTCCCGCCGAGGCAGCCGAACAGGTGCGCGACCTGTACGCGCGTGGTGCCGACGTCATTAAGCTGTTCGTGACGGGCGGCGTGTTCGATGCGACCGAGGTGGGCGAGCCGGGCGTGCTGCGTATGCCGGTGGAGGTTGCCGCGGCGGCATGCAAGGCGGCGCACGATATGGGCCTTCCGGTTATGGCCCATGTCGAGAGTACCGAGGGTGTGAAGGCCGCACTTGAGGCCGGCGTTGACACGATTGAGCACGGCGCTCCGCTGACGCCCGAGATCCTGGAGCTGTACCGTGGCGCCGCGGGCACGCAGCTCGAGGGGCGTGCGCCCAGCGTTACCTGCACTATCAGCCCGGCGCTGCCGTTTGTATTGCTCGACCCGGAAAAGACCCATTCGACCGATACGCAAAAGAAGAACGGCGACATCGTGTGCTCGGGCATCATTGAGAGCGCCCGTGCCGCACTGGAAGCTGGCGTTAAGGTGGGCCTTGGCACGGACTCGAGCTGCCCGTTCGTGACGCAGTACGACATGTGGCGTGAGGTGGCCTATTTTGCCAAGTATGTCGGCGTGAGTAACGCCTTCGCGCTGCATACGGCCACGCAGGTCAATGCCGAGCTGCTGGGGCTGGGCGGCGAGACCGGCACAATCGAGTGCGACAAGGCCGCCGATATCCTGGTGACACGCAAGAACCCGCTCGATGACCTGTGCGCACTGCGTGAGCCGACGCACGTGATGTGTCGCGGCGATCTGGTGCGCAAGCTCAAGGTGAAGCGCATTCCCGAGGTGGACGCCGAGCTCGACGCGATTATGGCCATGCCTGCCGAAGCGCTTGCCGAGGAGCTCGCCCGCGATGGCGTAGCATAGGTGTGACAAAGGGACGGTCCCTTTGTCATAATCAATAAAAGCCGAGGTCTCAACACGAGGCCTCGGCTTTTATTTTGTCCCATGGTATGGCGGCTAGGAGCGCGTCTCCATCTTGGCGTGGCACTTGGGGCAGGTGACGCGAATCTTGCCCTTGCCCTTGGGAACGGAGAGCATCTGGCCGCAGTTGGGGCACTTGAGGTATGCCGTGGTTTTGCGACCCTTCCACATCTTCTTGGCCGTGCGCTTGGCGCGCTCAAAGTCTTCCTTGCTGGTGCCGGCCGCGCGCGAGGTGCTGGCCGCTGCAGTTCTACCGCCCAAGCTGGCGACGAACTTGCCCAGGCCGGGGACGTTCGCGGTCGCGGCGACAAAGGCCTCGTTCTCCTTGCGACGTGCGTCGACGTTTTTGGACAGGCCGCGCAGCACGCCAATCACGATAACGGCGATGGCGATCCAGCTGAGCCACTGGATGCGGGCTATCGATCCGACCATCGCGATGACGATGCCGGCAAAACCCATCACGATGGTGAGTTCATCGGCACCATTGCGACCCTTCATAAAGTCATTCATGCAAATTGCCTTTCGTTCGATATGCTGCACGCCTTTATACCCGATTTAGAGCAAGGGGGACAGGTTAATCTGCACCAATGTGGTGCAAACATACCTGTCCCCAATGCCCCAATTACTTGGAGAGCTTGTCGACGACGCGTTCGATCTCGGCGAGCTTGGCGGCTTTGAGATCTTCGTCGCCCGATTCGATTGCCGAAGTCACGCAGCCCTCGATATGCGCCTTGAGCACGTCGGCGTTGATGCGCGCAATGAGCGCCTGCGTTGCCATGAGCTGCGTGGAAATATCGACGCAGTAGCGGTCCTCATCGACCATCCGCAAGATGCCGTCGATCTGGCCGCGTGCCGTCTTGAGCATGCGGGTCACCGATTTGTGGTCTGCCATCATGGCGGGTCCTCGTTTCTGGTCGATCTTCCGGATGCCCCCGTCAGTTGCGGTGAAATACGGACTGTTCAAAGGCCTAGGGCGGCCCAACAGTCCGTATTTCACCGCAACTTCTGAGGATTGAGTAGGCAGCGCCTGCTACGCGGCGGTTACGGACAGGGCATGGAATTTCTCGCCGGCGCCCTCGACGGCGGCGGCGAGCTGCTCGGCGGTCACGGTGTCGGCGCACTCCACCTGGACAGTCTGGGTCTCGTGATCGGCGTCGGCATCGGTCACGCCGGCAACGTTGAGCAGCGCCGTCTCGACGGTGGCGTCGCAGTGGCCGCACATAAGGCCGGAAGTCTTAATTGTGAAACGCATGGATATTCCTCTCTGTTGTGTCGGCTTTCCCAGGCACCCGACTTTGACCTTCAAGCCGTCGCTCGCGTATCAAAGTACGCGTCGCTCCTCTTTCAGGTCAATCTCGGGCATCTGGAAAACCCGTTCTAAATGGACTGAATGGTGAGCCTATTTTGCCACTTTCGGCTTAAAGGTTCGCAGGCGCAGCGCATTGGACACGACGCAGACACTCGACAGGCTCATGGCCGCGGCGCCGAACATCGGCGAGAGCTGCCAACTCGTGAGAGGGAAGAACACGCCCGCGGCAAGCGGAATGCCGATGCCGTTGTAGAACAGCGCCCAGAACAAGTCCTGCTTGATGTTGCGGATCGTGGCGCGCGACAGCTCGATGGCGCGGGCGACGTCCATGAGGTCGCTGCGCATGAGCACCACATCTGCCCCCTCCTTGGCGATGTCGGCGCCGGTGCCGATCGCAAGGCCCACGTCGGCGCGCGCCAGGGCGGGGGAGTCGTTGATGCCGTCGCCCACCATGGCGACCTTGCTGCCCGCATCCTGCAGCTCGCGCACGTGGCGTTCCTTGTCGGCGGGGAGGACGTCGGCGATGACCTGCTCGCTGCTCAGCCCCACGCGGCGGGCGATGGCCTCGGCCGTCACGCGGTTGTCGCCGGTGAGCATGCACACGTCGACGCCAAGCGAGCGCAGTGCGGCGATGGCCCCGGCGCTCGTCTCCTTGACCTCGTCCGCCACGGCGATGGTACCGACAAGCTCGCTGTTCTTGGCAAAGAACAGCGGCGTCTTGCCCTCGGCCGCGAACTGTTCGGCAAGGCCGGCGGGAACCTTCACGCCCAGCTCGTCCATCAGACGCACGTTGCCGGCGGCGATGACATTCTGCCCCTCGCGTGCCGTAACGCCTCGCCCGGGCACGGCGGTAAAGTCCTCGACCATGCGTGCGACGATTCCGCGCGCCTCGCACTCGGCCATAATCGCCTCGGCCAGCGGGTGCTCGCTTGAGCGCTCCAGCGCAGCGGCCAGCTTGAGCAATGCCTTTTCGCTCATGGCGGGCGAGCCGTCAGCGCGCGTGGCTACCGTGATATCGGTCACAGCCGGCTTGCCGCGGGTGACGGTGCCCGTCTTGTCGAGCACCACGGTGCCCACGCTGCGTAGGTTCTCCAGCGCCTCGGCGCTCTTAAACAGAATGCCCATTTCGGCGCCCTTGCCGGTGCCGACCATAATGGCGACGGGCGTGGCCAGGCCCAGCGCGCACGGACAGCTGATCACCAGCACGGCCACGGCGGAGGTGAGCGCCTCGTTTATGCTGCCGGTCAGTGCCATCCACACCGCAAAGGTCACGGCCGAGATCGCAAACACCACGGGCACGAACACGCCGGCGACTTTGTCGGCCATGCGGGCGATAGGCGCCTTGGTGGCGTTGGCGTCCTCGACGAGCTGGATAATCTTGGCGAGCGACGTGTCGGCGCCCACGCGTGTGGCACGGAAGGTAAACGAGCCGGTACGGTTGACAGTGGCGGCGTTGACGGTGTCGCCGGCGGTCTTTTCCACGGGGATGGACTCGCCGGTGAGCGCGCTCTCGTCCACGGCCGAAGCGCCCTCGAGTACGACGCCGTCGACAGGGATGGACTCGCCGGGGCGCACGCGCAGCACCTGGCCGGGAAGGATGGCGTCGACGTCCACAGCGGTCTCGGTGCCGTCGTCGGCCACGATGGTCGCGGTCTTGGGCGCCAGGTCGATGAGCGCCTCGATGGCGCCGCCGGTCTTGGACTTGCTGCGCGTCTCGAGGTATTTGCCCACGGTGACCAGCGACAGGATCGTGCCGGCGCTCTCAAAATACAGATTGTCCATGCCCGTTATCATGGCCTCGTGTACCTGACCTGTGGCCAGCTGGTCGGCCATGATAAACATGGCGTAGAGCGACCAGGCAATGGACGCGGTGGCGCCGACGGCGATGAGGGCGTCCATGGTGGGCGCGCCGTGCGCGAGCGATTTAAACCCATTGATAAAGTACGCGTCGTTGACATAGACGATGGGGATGAGCAGGACGAGCTCGGTGAGCGCGAGCGTCATGCTGTGGGTGTGGTCGGTGAAGACGCCGGGCAGTGGCCAACCGAGCATGTGCCCCATGCCTATGTAGAACAGCGGGATGAGGAAGATGATCGAGATGATGAGGCGGGTACGCATGGCAGAGGCGGCGGCCTCCAGCTTTTTGGTGGGCGACTCCATATGGGTGACGCCAGACCTGGCCTGCGAGCTGCCGCTTGAGGCGGCGTCGGTGCCCGCGCTGATGGGCGAGGCCGAGTAGCCAGCGCGATCGACAGCGGTGCAGATATCGTCGGGGGAGACCTGCGCAGGGTCGTAGTCCACCAGCATAGAGCCGGCGAGCAGATTGACCGCGACGCTTTGGACGCCGTCGAGCTTGCTCACGGCACGGTCCACGCGCGCTTGGCACGCGGCGCACGTCATACCGCCCACGTCAAACTTATCCTGAGCCATGGCTTCTCCTTTCTGTAATTTGGTGTTGGAATTGTTAACCTGCTGATACTATACACCCATACCCCCTGGGGGTATACAGTGGAGATTGAAATGTATGCCATTCTGTTATTGGCCGAGGTGATAGCCAGGTCGGCGGACCGTAGCCGGTCTAATGTCTCAATCTGTAACAACTAGACCCGTTTTTGTCGAGTAACTGTTACAGATCTAGATATTACATCGAGCCACAACTTAACGTCTCAATCTGTAACATCTGGGGACTGTTTTGCCTGCTAGATGTTACAGATCGAGACAAACCATTCGAGGGTAACCCGAACATCTCAATCTGTAGCAGTAAGACCGATATTTGGGTCCTAGTTGTTGCAGATCGAGACAATCTCGGAGCAGATGCCCTGGCCGTTCAATGTAAAACGCCGGGGCGCCCGCGTGATGGGTGCCCCGGCGTATGCTGAGCAGGGTTTGCGAAGCGGTGGAAGGGAAGAGAAGCCGTCCTCCCGAAATCCTTACTCCTGACGACGTTTCTTGTCGGTTAGGAAGACGCCGGCGGCTACAAGCACGACGCCTCCGATGACAAACGTCTCACCGGCGAGCGCAGCATTGTCGCCTGTGATGGGAAGTGCCGAGTTGGCGGCCGTCTTGGCGTTGCCAGCAGACGGCTTTCCAGCAACCGGCTTAGCGGCAGCCTGCGTGATCTTGGCCTGCTCGGCCTTCGCTGCCTCTTGCTCCTGGCGGGCGATCTCGTCCTTCAGGGCTTGCTCGGCGGCTACGCGTTTTGCCTTCGCCTCGTTGTAGGCATTGAGCGCCGCGGTGTAGGCGGGCGTCGCAGCATCAAGGTCTGCCTGAGCGGCATCAAGTGCGGCCTTTGCGTTATGTTCTGCCTGCTTGGCGGCGACGCACTTGGCAAAGAGGGCATTGAGCGTATCGTTCGCGTTTGCATCGGAGCCGGTTGCGATGCCGTTTTCGACATTGACGGACTTGAGCTTTCCGAGAGCGGCGGCAGCGGCGTCCGGTGCGGCCTGAGAATTCTCGACCGCCTGCTCGGCATTCGCTACGGCATCATTCGTCGCACTAAGAGCAGTTTCGGCCGCAGTCACTGCTGCGTCGGCGTCCTTCTTGGCTGCCTCGGCCGTGGCGAGATTATCGGCCGCGTTGTTCAACGCATCGGCATGTGCCTGCTTTGAAGCAAAGTCGTTTTCCGCCGTGGTCAGATCGCTCGCGGCGTGCTCCGCGGTCGCTGCCTTGGCCTCGACGCCGTCCTTGGCGATAGTGAGGGCCTGCTTCTTGGCAGCCGCGTCGCGCTCCGCCTTTTCAAGAGCGCTCTGGGCAGACGTCTGAGCCGCCGTGGCTTCATCGAGCGTTTGATGGGCCTTGTCAGCCTTCTCCTGGGCCGCAGCAACATCGGCAGAATACTTGGCAAGTTCCTTCCTTGCATCTTGCAGAGCCTGCTGCTTTAAGAGAGCCTCTGCCTTGGCGTCATCAACCTTCTTCTGACTCTGAGCGGCTTGCTCTTGCGATGCCTTAAGCTCGGCGCGCTTCTGGTTGACGACCTGCTCTGCGGGCGCCACGTTGCTTTGGGCGGCTTTAACCTGGTCTTCGGCTTCGGCAACTTTTCCGTTTGCCTTGGCGAGATTCTGCTCTGCTTGAGCGACCTCGGCAGCGGCACCTGCCACGTTGCCATTTTCGGTGGCAAGGTTGCTGTTCGCGGTATCAACGCCTTCTCGCTTTTGAGCGACGAGGGTCTCTGCTGCCTTTACGGCATCGGCTTTCGATGCCGCTGTGCTGCGCTTTTGCTCAAGGTTCGCTTTTGCAGCGGCAAGGTTTTCGCTGGCCTTGGAGAGACTCAGCTGATACTGATCAAAGAGACTCTCGAGTTCATCGATTGAATATTCTTTCTCGTACGAACCGTAGTTGTCGTCAACCTCCAAGATGTAGGTATATGAGAGATGAGTTCCTCGAGAATTAATGCCGTATCCCATGGTTTTGGCGTCAGGCTGTACGATATTCAAATAGTGGCCGACGGTGCCAAAGCCTACCTTTTGCTCTCCGAATTCGGTGCCGTGGCTCCAGAAAGTATCCCAAGCATCTTTGGGGGCAATTTCGCCAAGGCCGGCTTTCGCTGCGGCCTGGTCAAATATATTCTTTTCCTCATCAACCCACTGGTGCGCGACATTTCTTTTCAAGTCATAGTTCCATGCGGCATTTTCGAATCGCGCATAGTCTGAATGGTCTAGCATGGCGTCTGAGTAATTGGAGTTCGACTGAGCAATTGCCATCTGCTCGGCCGTCACCTTAAGCTCGCTAAGGCCGACGCTTTTGCGATATTCATTAATCTCGCGCAGCTTGCCAAACGAAAGCTTGGCGTTGTCGAGTGACGTGCCGTCCTTTTTATCGCCGATGGTCGTTGGGTTTAAGTCGCTCTGCTTATAGATGATGTCTGCAGCATCGTTGGCACCGATGAATTGGTAAAAGCCGATGACGCTCTGCGCCTCCGCCGTCGTAGCCTTATCGGCTGCCGCCTTGCACGTATCGTATGCTTTCTGTGCATCGACAACGGCTTGATCGGCGGCCGCCTGGTTTGTCTTGGCAGTTTCGAGCGCCTTGTCTGCTTGCTCCTTCTCGGCTTTTGCCTGGTCGACTTGTTTCTGAGCGGCCTTTGCCTTCTCCAGCTCGGCAGCATGCACCTGCTTTGCCGAGGTCAACTCCGATTGCGCCGCATCGGCTTTCGCCTGGGCTGCCGTTACATCATTTTCGGCTGCTGCGACTGTCTGCTTCTTGGCTTCGAGCTCGCTTTCGGCACCGGTGAGGGCGTCCCGCTTGGATGCAACGTCACTATTTGCCTGAGAAAGACCTGCTTCGGCAGCCGCCTGCTGCCGCTTCGCCTGATCGAGTGCGCTTTGGGCGGCATCGACCTTTGCCTGAGCGGCGTCATACTCCGGGCCCTCGGCGCCTGCCTTTGCGGCTGCCAAATCGGCTTGCGCGCTGTCATACGCTGCCTGTGCCGCGACTACCTTACCATCCGCGGCGGTCTTTGCCTGTTGAGCGGAAGCCAGCGTGCCTGACGCCTCGTTGTAAGCGCTCTGCGCGGCGCTCCGAGCCTGCTGGGCATCGGCGAGTGCGGAGTCGGCAGCGGTTTTTGCGGCCTTTGCCTGGTCAAGAACCTTCTGGGCATCTGCGGCAGACTGCTCGGCGGCCTTGATTTCCTCCGGCGTTGCGTTGGCGGCTGCCTTCTGGGCTTCCTCAAGCTTGGCCCGTGCGTCGGCTGCCGCCTGCTTTGCGGAGTCGAGTGCCTTCGTCTTGCTTTCGGCATCGGCCTTGGCCGTGTCGAGCTTGCTCTGGGCATCCTTTAACGTGGCGCTGGCGCTGTTGGCCGCCTTGACGCTTTCATCGAGTTGACGGGCGTATTCGGCACGCGCGGCGGCTTCTGCCTGCGAATTGTTGGAGACGGAAGCGTCGTAGGCAGTCTGGGCGTTGTCGCGGACCGTCTGCTTTTCGGTATAGGGGGCAACCGCCGTGTCGTAGTCGGACTTGGCTTCTGCCTCGGCAGCCTTTGCGGCGTCGATTGCGGCCTGCAAGTCGGCAATTTTCTGGGCGTTCGTCTTTACTGCGGAGCCTGCCGCCTCGCCGGCGTGGGCGGCGAGCGGGGACATGATTGCGTCCTGTGCCGTGGTGTCGCTCAGATCGTTGGCAAATGCCGAGAACGGGGCGAGCAACGACGAGCCGGTCATTGCGATGGTGGTGGCTGCGGTGACGGCGAGTCGCGCGGTCTTGTGACCCGCGAATGCGCGATGGGGCTCGGCGCCGCCTGAGACTTCCAAGTGTTTAGGTGCGTACTTTGCCATTTCTTCTCCCAATCGTTGAAGGGGTACCTATGACAATTCGTACGTTACGACCGCCGAAAGGGTTTCTGTTGCGCAACATTGGCAAGAAAATATCGACACACTTGAGTCACATTTATGAGTCGAAGTTCTCGGCAAGCTAATGTCTCGTTCTGTAACATCTAGCAGCAAATATGACCTCTAACCGTTACAGATCAAGACAATTGCCGGGGAGGGGTCCCGTCACGGCAAGACGCCCGCCGCCTAGATGCAGAACCCGGGGATCACACAGGTTAGCTTGTTTGGCTTGTCCGCAGGCGTTGCGTACGTAAAGGCGTCGCCGTCGTGGCCCACGCGATTCAAATAGAGTGTGCCTCCACTCTCCGATGTGTCAGGACTCACCGTGCGCTCCCACCAGCAGGTGTCCTTGCCCTTCCACTGGCGGACCATCGTCTCGTTCGTGGAATACGGGCTCACCTTGAGCTCGCGGAAGAGCTGATACTCTTTGCCCTCGCCGTTGTAGATGTCTGCCAGGTAGTGATAGTCCTTGGCAAACGAATCGGGCGGTTGCGTACCGCACAGCTCGACCATAGCGGGCAGCCAAAGGGTTGCGGGCAACTCGCTCAGACACGATGCACTGTTGGCGGCGCCAGCGTTATTCGAGACCTTTTTGACAGATTTGATGAGTGCGCGTAGCTCATTGGGCAGCAGCTTAAGGCCGTCGCCGTCGAGCCATTCTCGCAGCTCGCAAACTGCCCAGCCGGCGCTCGGCGGTTCAGCCGCAGCGTTGCGCTCGGCAATACCCGCGTCGAACATAAACGTCAGTCCGGCCTTGCCCGTCCCGTCCAGAAGCTCATCGTGACGGATGCCCACAAGCTGCGCGCCGACCTCCAGCCCGTTGGTGAGTTTCACGCGCTTGGTACACGGATAGGGGATATGCCCATCGGCATCGAGCAGGTGATAGCGCTTGGCAATCTCGCGTGCCTCGCTACGGGTCTCGGCGGCCTTAATCTTGAGCGAAATCTCCTGCAGCTGATCCCAGGTGTAGTCGTCAAGTGAACCGCGGATGCCGTCGAGGTAGTCGGGGATGCCAAAGCCATGGGTTGCCGCCCCGATAACGCTGAGCCCCGCAACGGCTGCGATAGCGCCGCCGATAATAAAGCGGCGGCGGGTCATGGCATCGTGGCGGGCCTGATTCAGGATCTCTCGTGCGCGCTCGCCGGCGACGTCGACCTTAAGGTGCGTGCCAGAATCGATATCAATTGCGGCCTCGTCTCCTGCACCTTCGCGGCCTTCGGATTCGGCGTCGGTGAGGTATGCCGAGAGCACCTCGAGCATCTGCTGCTCGGTGGGACGATCGCACTGCTCGACTGAGAGACCCTTCATGATGATCTGGACGAGCGCCTCATCGCCCTCGCAGCGCGGCTCGAGCGGTGCCGGCTTGGTCTTGGTCTTTACGAGATAGAACGAGCCGGTTGCAGCGGCGTCCGTCGACTCAAAGTCAAACGGTTTGCGACCGCTGTAGAGCTGGTACAGAATGCTCGAAAGCGCATAGACGTCGATTGCCGGCGAACGGCGAAGGGCCGCGATGCCTTCGATATCCTGCGTGAGCATCTCGGGCGCGGCGTATGCGGGCGTGGCAAAACGCCAGATGTCGGCGCGCCGGGTGATCGTGTCGTCGCCGAGAGCCATGGTCGCGGAGCCCATGTCGATGAGGCAGGGGTCAAAGGAACAATCAGCAATCTGCTGCTCGAGCGTTCGGCTGGTGGTGCGGAACATGATATTGGCAGGCGACAGGTCGCGATGGATGACCGGATTCACGAGGCCTTGGGTCATCAAGAGCGCACGAAGCACGGCGTTTCCGACGGCGGCGACCATCTGGGTGGTCAGCCCGCCCGAGGCGTCGTGCGGAAGCAGGGGCAGCGCCTGCTTGAGCGAGGTGCCCTCGACCCACTCCATGAGGATGAGAGGGTCATCCTCGCACGATCCGTAGCCATAGACGCGCGGAAATCCGCGCAGGTGCGAGACGGTACACAGATGACGGTACTCCTCGAACAGCGCGGCGGTGCTGGCCAGGTGCGCTGCCGATTGCTCGGCGGAGCGGTCGGGGGCTTGGCCGGAAAGGATAGCGTTGTCCTTGAGCAGCTTGACGGCAAAGACCTCGCCGCTCGTGTTGGTCGCGCGCAGCACGTGCCCGATGTTGCCGTTGTTGCGGTGGGCCGTCTGGAGAATAAGCGTCATAAACCGACGTTTGGCGTCGTCCTCGGCGCTGGGGTCGACCGCCACGGCGGTATCGAACGTATCGAGACGGATGAGTTTGTCGCCATAGGCGCTATCGGTAGTATCCATGGCGTTCCTTTGTCTGGCATGGGTTGCCGCACGTATACGCGAGCAGTGCGGATATCGGTAAAGTACCATGATAGCCGCACTGCCCACGTATACCGCTGAGCATTGTCGTTTACGACGCAGAAGGTAGAAGACGAAAGACGGACGGCGACCGTCTTCCGATCGCCGTCCGCGCTAGTCCACAATGACAAGGAATGTCGTGTAGAGACCCAGATGGAGCCTGTCGCTGTTTTCGATTTCCACTGGGGGATAGATCTTGCCAGGCTCGCGTTGGTCGCGCGGCGGCTCAATCACAATATCGCCGTCACCCGCGCCCGATTCGAGCACTGTGCCGTTGGTCGACCCAAGGCCCTGGGCGTACCAGTGCTCACCCTCAAGCCAAATGCGAAGATGCTCGCGCGATGCGTCGGCGCCCACATCGGTGATGCTGGGCGAGGTTTTGGGCAAAGAACCAATCACGGTGCCGCGCGGATCGCGTGTGAGGGGATGGATTTGCATGCCGGCGCAGTTGTCGGCATGGGTTCTGAGCAGACCGAGGTTGGGGGCGACGGTGCGCGGCTGCTCCAGGCTGCTCATAAAGCCACGTCCGACGGTAGTTTCGGTGGTGCCAAAGTGCTCGCCCGTCTTGCTGTCGCAAAAGCGCTCGACGGTGGCCACGCCCTGAACGGGATCGGCGAGCGCCCCCGTTGCCACAAAGAGCATAAGGTAAAGCGTGCTTTTCTCGCGCACGGCATTGCCGTCAAAGTTGTCGATGCGATTGAGGGCATTTGCATATAGGCGGCTGTCCAGCTTGTAGCTGGCGAGAGCCGACATCATTTCGTTGGCGGCCGGACCGCGATAGTGCTCGGCGATTGCCCGATAGGCGGACTCGCCGCCGCCGAGCTTGCTGCAGATTGCCGAGGAAAGGTTGAGCGTGGTGACGGTAAAGTCGCTGTAGATGGAGGGCGCGCACTGGTCAGGCTTGCGATGGACGATGTAACGGGTGAGATACGAGCGGTTGGAAGAGCATTTCTCGAGCAGGGTACTGCCGAGATAAGAGTTTCCATTGATGAGCATTCGGGCGATCTCGAGATGTTTAAGACCGCCGAACGAGCGAATATCGTTATAGAGGACCGAGCAAGGCGTCTCTGCTGCCACGGATACCTCCTTTGATTGCTTCCTAGCCAATATGGCGATAGGAATTAATGGCCCCCGGTGGGCGACGTATTAAATGGCTGCGCAATATATAGCGTAACCAAAGCAACATTATAGGCCACATGTTCGAAATTGCAGGAAGACTGAGAGATTTGGTTTGGACTGGACGGAAATCCCCCTCTGTCTTGATCTATAACAATTAGGGCCGATTTTACTCGTTAACTGTTACAGATTGAGACGTTTGTGAGCCGTGTCGACCGTTTGTCTCGATCTGTAACACGTAGAGGAAGATTTGCCCTGTAGATGTTACAGACCGAGACAATCAGCCGGGCCCACCTCGTCCGCCTCGTCATCTGTGGTTTACGTGGGGGCATACGGAGTACGGGTATACTAACCGGCGGCGAATCTGCTCCATCGCTTAGGGCCGCTGCGTCTGGACGGCGCGTGATAGGGCTGCCAAAGCGATCGCCAGCGTGCTGAGCAACGTCCTCTCTGTGCGCACCCGTTTTTGTATGTATTAGCGCACTACCAAGCACGCCCGCGCGGCCGCATGCCGTGCCCCTTGCGCGTGCAGATAAGGAACAACAACATATGCGTAATTCTGTATCCGACGTCACCGACGCCGAGATTCTGGACGAGACCCGCGAGGCCATGACCCAGGCTGCCTTCGATGCCGCCGACGAGGCAAATGCTGCCCAGGCCGTCGAGTCCGCTACCGAGAGCCTGCCCGCCTTTGACGAGCTGGGCCTCTCCGACGAGATGCTCCGTGCTATCGAGAACCTGGGCTACACGGCGCCCACGCCCGTTCAGGCCGGCTCTATCCCCGTGGTGCTCGAGGGCCGCGACCTGCTTGCCGCCGCTCAGACCGGCACCGGCAAGACGGCCGCCTTTTTGCTGCCGACCATGAACAATTTGGAGCACATTGCTCCGCCCAAGCCCGTGCGCGAGCGCGGCGGCCGCAACCGCCGTCGCGGTGTTAAAAAGCCCGAGGGCAACGGCCGCGGCCCCGTGATGCTCGTCATCACCCCCACGCGCGAGCTCGCCCAGCAGATCGACGAGGTCGCAAGCAAAATCGCCGACGTCACCGGCCATGTTGCCGTGACCGTCGTGGGCGGCGTGAGCTACAAGCCGCAGACCGCGGCACTTAAGTACGGCTGCGACATCCTGGTCGCAACGCCGGGCCGTCTGGTCGATCTGATCGAGCAGGGTGCCTGCCATCTGGACGAGGTCAAGGTGCTGGTGCTCGACGAGGCCGACCGTATGCTCGACATGGGCTTTTTGCCTGCCGTCCGCCGCATTGTGCGCGAGACGCCGGCCGAGCGCCAGACGCTGCTGTTCTCGGCGACGCTCGACGAGGAGGCCGTGGGCGAGATCACCGACCTGGTGAGCGACCCGGCACGCGTGGAGATCGCGCCCGCCACGTCGACCGCCGACACCGTCGACCAGTTTGTGTTCCCGGTGTCCATCGAGGCCAAGAACAACCTGCTGCCCGAGTTCCTCAAAAAGGAGGGCCCGGAGCGCACTATCGTCTTTATGCGCACCAAGCACCGCGCCGACAGCTGCTGCCGTCGTCTGGAGCGCAAGGGCATCAAGGCCGCCGCGATTCACGGCAACCGCAGCCAGGCCCAGCGCGAGCGTGCCCTTTCGGCCTTCCGCGACGGTACCGTCGACGTGTTGGTGGCAACCGACGTGCTCGCCCGCGGCATCGACATCAGCGACGTGCGTTACGTCGTGAACTTTGACGTGCCGGCCGAGCCGACCGACTACATCCACCGTATTGGCCGTACGGGCCGCGCCGGCGAGCTGGGCTGGGCCATCACGTTTGTGACCGAGCAGGATGTCGATGAGTTCTACGAGATCGAGAAGCTCATGGACAAGACCGCCGACATCTACGAGGCCGGCGACCTGCATGTGGGCCCCAATCCGCCCGCGGTTGACCCCGAGCGCGATCCTGCGGCCTTTAAGGTGAAGAAGAAGACCAAGCGCGGCAAGTCCAAGAGCAAGAAGAAGCTTGAGCAGGCGCGTCGCGACGGCAAGCGCAACGGCGACGATTACGGTGATGTGGCCGGTCGTTCCAACCGCGGTCGAGACGAGCGTCGCGGCGACGGTGAGCGTCCGAGCCGTCCCAAGCGCGGCGGCAAGACCCGCGTGCGCGAGGGCGTTCAGGCTCGCGTGGACGAGGCTGTGGAGAGCGTGGCCCGCGAGGTGGCTGCCGAGGAGCGCGGCGGTGCTGGTGTCGTTGAGCAGGCCCCGCGCGGCAACCGTGCCGAGCGCCGTGCCAAGCAGTTCCAGGGCGAGGCACACCGCCGTCGTCGTGAGGACGAGGACCGCGGCGGTCGTCGCCGTGTTGAGCGCGAGGACGAGGGCCGTGGCTCGCGTGGCGGCAAGCGTGGTTCGGGCGATCGTCGTCGTTCCGGTCGCGATGGCGAGCGCGGCGGCCGTGATGAGCGCCGTGGCGGCGAGGGCCGCGATTCGCGTGGCGAGCGTGGTACTCGCGGCGGCGAGTCCCGTGGCGGCAAGCGCTTTGATGAGCGCGGTGGCCGTGGCGGCGAGCATCGCGAGGGCACTCGTGGCAATGGCAGCCGCGGCGGTGCTGGCCGCTCTAACGAGTCGCGCGATCGCCGCGATCCGCGTGCCAGCCGCGATCGTCGCGATGACTGGCGCAACTACGACGATACCCGCGAGGAGCGTCGTGGCGGCTATCGTGGCGGGCGTGGCGGCAACCAGGCCGGCTCCCGCGGCGGCCGTGCCGGCGGTCGCGATAATCGTGGTAGCTATGGCAATAGTCGTGGCGGCAAGCGCGGCGGCAGCTCCCGTCGCCCCGGTGACGGCGGCGGCAAGCGCAAGTAACATACGCATCGCCCGCTAGAGCGAGGTGAACCAAGGGCCCCGAGCAACTACGCTCGGGGCCCTTTTTGTTTGCCGTATCCGATCGCTAGTTCAAATGTGATTTCCTCGGGAATGCATCTAGAGGATGCCGTGGGCCTGTTTCCTACCATGCGGCAATGGGTCCCATGGGGTGCGCCGTGCATTTTTTGGAGTATTCTGCAGTTCGAGTTGTCTGCATATGATTTGACGTCGCCAACGGTGGCTTTCGGATATCCCTAGCGAGCGTTCTGAGTCAGATTTCGTCGTTTTCCGGAGCAGGGGCGCGTCATTCTCGCCATGTCGGAACCCAAAATGACGCAGCGCCCTAAAGGTTTGCCCGCTCGGGGTATTGCTGGCGCGGTCACGTTGCAGAATACTCCGTTTTTTGCACGGGCCAGGATGGGGTACCTCGGGAGAACACGGCGGTATCCCGTAAATATATACAATCTGTACCGTAATTTATACAAAACGAAGAGGTAGACAGCGTAGGGTTGGTGCATTGGGGTGCTTGATGCACCAAAATGGGGATCCCACGTGCCGTATACTCTGGCTGGATGTGAAAACGGCTTGACGCGTTGCCAGACGTAGGGGGAGGGTGTCTCGATGAGCGTATTCGAAATTGTGTTTAGTCCGACGGGTGGAACGCAGAAGGTGTCTGGCCTTGTGGCCGGGGCACTGGACAAGAATACCGTTACCGTCGATCTGACCGATAGCGGGCTAGATTTCAGCGCTGTCTCGATGACTGAGGACGACGTGGCCGTAATCTCTGTGCCGGCGTATGCCGGTAGAATCCCGGCTGTGGTGGCTGACCGGTTGGGCATGGTTCACGGCAACGGAGCGCGGGCCGTTCTGGTGTGCGTCTACGGAAACCGCGCGTTTGAGGACACGCTCGTAGAGCTGGAGGACGTTGCGAAGCATGCGGGATTCCGGGTGATCGCGGCAGTTGCGGCCATTGCAGAACATTCCATTGCGCGACAGTTTGCTGCCGGTCGTCCGGATGCGCAGGATGCGGCGCAGCTTGCTGAGTTTGCTCAGCAAATTCAGCAAAAGCTGTTGGCTGAGGATGCGTCCGAGCCCTCTATCCCCGGCAATCGTCCTTATAAACAAGCTGGAGGTCACCGCATGGCGCCCGAGGCAACAGAGGATTGCGTCTCCTGCGGTGCATGCGCCGCGGCGTGCCCCGTTTGTGCTATCGACAAGGGTGACCCCAAACGAGCAGCTGGCGAGGCGTGCATCTCCTGCATGCGCTGCATCGCCGTATGTCCGCGAGGTGCTCGCAAGCTTGATTCCAGCAAACTATCCGCTGTTTCCCAGATGCTGAGCAAGGTTTGCGTCGTGCGGAAGGAATGCGAGCTCTTTATCTAGCGCATACGAAATTGGTGCAATGGGGCCAGGTTAATCTGCATCAACGTCTTGAAGTTGCGGTGGAATACGGACTGTTTTGGCCTTTTGAGCGGCTTTGCAGTCCCTATTTCACCGCAACTCATGATTGGTGCAAAGTAACCTGTCCCCAATGCACCAGAGCAAGGAGTGTCCCCGGGTGCCGGCAGAAAAGGAACGTCCCTAAGTACCGCATAAATACCGTTTATCGGAGAAAAAATACCGTTCGCCGGTCATAATGATTGTTCCGGCTTTGGGCTTGTCTACAATAACCCCCGTAAAAGAAATGCGGAAGGTTACCGAGTCCCCTCGGACGTGGGCCTAACCAAAGTCTTTGATCGCGAGCGTCTCAATGGGCGCATTCGATTGATTTTGGTTGGGCTATATTTATGAAGGGACATGTCACCATGGGTTTCTTTTCTCGCCTAATGGGTGGCTCGGATAAGCAGACGACTGCGGCTTCCGAGTTCGAAATCCTCGCTCCCGTTTCCGGCGAGCTTGTTCATCTAGAAAATACCAATGACCCCGCTTTTAGCAGCCGTGCAGTGGGCGATGGCGTTGCCGTGGTTCCCCAAGAGGGAACGGTGTGCGCTCCTGTTTCCGGCACCGTCGCGGCGCTGTTTCCGACTGAGCACGCGCTGGGCATCATGTCCGACGACAGCTCTGCTCAGGTGATGCTGCATATCGGAATCGACACTGTTAAACTTGAGGGCAAGGGCTTCCATGCGCTTGTTGCCCAGGGTGATCACGTTGACGCGGGCCAGCCCCTCGTCGAGGTCGATTTCGACGTGGTCCGCGCCGCCGGCTTCGATCCCACGGTCTTCGTTATCGTGTGCGAGCGCTCGGAGAACTCGACTCTTCGTGAGCATGCTTCCGGCCCTGTTGCTGTTAAAGAGCCTGTCGTCTGGCTTTCCGAGTAAATTCTTGTGGTGGGTACCGTGGTTATCAAGCGAGTTTTTAACAACAACGTCGCAATGGTCACTTCGGACGATGGCTCCGAGCTCATCGTCATCGGTCGAGGCCTCTGCTTTGACCGTCATGCCGGCGATGCCATCGACGAGGCGTCGATCGAAAAGACCTACGCGTTGCAGGAGGGAACTTCTCAGGATTCGCGTACGATTGACCGCTTGGCACATCTTTTGGAGTCCATCCCCACCGTCAACCTCGTGATTGCCGAGGACATTGTTCAGATGCTCCGTCGAGAGCTCAATGTTGATATCAACGACAAGATTCTCATTGCTCTCGCAGACCATATCAGCCTTGCTTTGGAGCGCGAGCGCAAGGGCGTCTCCTGTGAGAATCCGTTGCTGCTCGAGATCCAGCAGTTCTATCGCAAGGAGTATGCACTTGCGGGCCGTGCGCTGCAGATTATCAAGGAGTATATGGGCATTCAGATGAGCGAAGAAGAGCAGGGTTTCATTACGCTGCATATCGTCAACGCCACCATGCCGCAACGCTCCGATCGTTTGATTGTTTCGGTCCAGCTTGTTCGCGACGTGCTCGCGATTGTTTCCAAGCGCTATGCTACGACCCTCGATGACACCTCGCTGCCTTACGAACGTTTCGTTCGTCACCTGCAGTTTTTCGCACAGCGAGCGCTCGATCCTACGGCAGGGCAAATCAACGGAGACGCGCTGTTCCGAATCGATGAAACGGCGTATCCGTGCGCATTCTCGTGCGCGGACGCCATAGCCGCCCACTTGTCGTCTACCTATAACGTTGTCGTTACCGATGCTGAGAAGAGTTATCTCGCATATCACATTGTTAACCTGCTTGGAGAACCTGGTCTCTAGGCATAACGTGCCCACACATCGATTGATATAAGGCAAGGCTCACGGTCTTGTCCAGGGCACATCTGTCTTAATTTGCGGAAAAGGAAGGGGAGTACCGCTATGACCGCAAAAAAGAAGTTCAATTTCAAAGCGCCGTTGGAGGTGTTCGCGAAGTCGATCGTTCAGCCGATGATGTATCTCTCGGTTGCCGGCATCCTGCTCATCGTGGGCATCATTCTGACCAACAAGACCATCTGCGCTTTGGTCCCCGTACTGGGCTCCGGTCCGTTCCAGCTTGTGGGCGCCGTTGTCTATCAGTCGCTGATGTTTATCATCAACAACCTCTCGATTCTGTTCTGCGTGGGCATCGCCGGCGCCATGGCAAAGAAGAACAAGGGCCATGCTTCGCTGATTGCCCTGATGTCGTTCTTCCTGTTCCTGCAGGCTAACAACATCGTGCTCAACGCCACCGGCTCTCTTGCCGATGCGAGCGGCATGCTCGGTCTTACCGGAACCGGCCAGGCCACCGTTATGGGCATTCAGGTGCTCGATACCGGCGTGTTCGGCGGCATCATCCTTGGTTGCATCACCGGTGCCGTGTTCAACAAGTACTCGAACAAGCAGTTCCCCATTGCCCTTTCGATGTTCTCGGGCGTCCGCTTCCCGTTCCTGATTATGATCATCATTTCCTGGATCATGGGCGCTGGCTTCTGCATCGTTTGGCCTCCGGTTCAGGGTGCCATCTCCTCCGTTGCCGGCATCATTAAGGAGTCGGGCAACATCGGTCTGTTTATCTACGGCATGCTCAACAAGCTGCTCGTTCCCACCGGTCTGCACCACCTCATCTACACCCCGTTCCAGTTCTCCGATGTGGGTGGCACCCTGACGCTGGGTGATCAGGTTATTGCCGGCGCCTATCCCATCCGTGTTGCCGAGATGGCAATGACGGGTCAGCCCTTCTCCGATAGTACGTATTTCAACAGCTACACCTTCAACAACCTGTGGCCCTACATCGGTATCGGTCTCGCCTTTATCGTCACCGCTTACAAGGGGAACAAGGATAAGACCAAGGCCGTTATTATCCCGCTGATCATCACCGCCGTGCTCTCCTGCGTGACCGAGCCCATGGACTTCCTCTTTGTCTTTGCCGCTCCCGTGCTCTTTGTCGTTCACTCGGTTCTTTCCGGCATCTTCCTGGTCCTGCTCAAGGTCCTCTCCGTGCCCGCTTCGACTGCAGGCGGCATCATCAACATCGTGGTTTCCAACCTGGTCCTCGGTGTCGATAAGACCAACTGGCCGGTTATGCTGGTGCTTGGAGTCGTCAACGCCGCTCTGTACTTCTTCCTCTTCACCTTCCTTATCAAGAAGCTCAACCTCCACACGCCTGGTCGCGAGGAAGAGTCCGAGCTTGCCGAGTCCGTTGCCGAGGGCGAGGCCGCCGCGTCTGTCGCGGTGAAGCAGGGCGCTGTTGCCGCGGCTCCCGCAGAGGGCGTCGATGCAGGTATTGCCGACCTGGTCGCAGGTCTTGGTGGCAAGGACAACATCGAGGAGCTCGAGAACTGCTTTACGCGTCTCCGCGTGAACGTTAAGAACCCGGACCTCATCAATGAGGACCTCATCAACCACGTGCCCAACAGCGGCATCAACCGCAACGGCAATAATATCCAGATCATCTTTGGCATGAAGGTCGCCGAGATGCGCGACAAGGTCGAAAACGCAATTGAGAAGGAGCAGTAAACAATGATCATTACTCTGTGTGGTGGCGGATCCACCTTTACCCCCGGCATCGTCAAGTCCATCGCCCTGCGCAAGGACGAGCTCGACGTTGACGAGATTCGTCTGTACGACATCAACGAGGAGCGCCAGCGCAAGATCGGCGTGCTCGTGGACTGGATTTTGCACGAGGACCTCGGCCTGGACATCAAGCTCACGGTGACCACCGACAAAAAGACGGCTTTTACCGACGCGAGCTTCGTGTTTGCCCAGATGCGCGTGGGCGGCTACGCCATGCGCGAGCAGGACGAGAAGATTCCGCTGCGTCACGGCTGCGTGGGTCAGGAGACTTGCGGTTGCGGCGGCCTTGCCTACGGCATGCGCACCATCTTCCCCATGGTCGAGCTGATCGATGACGTTGAGAAGTACGCCAAGAAGGACTACTGGATTCTCAACTACTCCAACCCTGCCGCCATCGTCTCCGAGGGCTGCCGCGTGCTGCGTCCCAACGCTCGTATCATCAACATCTGCGACATGCCGATCGCGATCATCGACGTGGTTTGCGCCGCGCTCGATATCGACAAGAAGGATGTCGAGTACGATTACTTTGGCCTCAACCACTTTGGTTGGTTCACCTCGATCCGCCACAAGGGCGAGGAGGTGCTCCCGCAGCTGCGCGAGTACATCAAGGAGCATGAGATTCTGCTGCCCGACTCTTACCTCAAGGGCATGGGCTCGCTCATGGCAAAGAAGCCCGAGGAGGCCGTCGACGAGCACCCCGAGCAGAACCGCCACACCAAGGGCAGCTGGTACTACGTCTGGAAGGGCGAGTACGAGATTATGGAGTGCTTCCCGGAGTACCTGCCCAACACGTATCTGAACTACTACCTGCAGCAGAAGGAGTTCGTCGAGCACTCCAACCCCGAGCGCACCCGTGCTAACGAGGTTGAGGAGACGCGTGAGAAGAACCTCTTTGATGGTATCGACCATTACGAGAAGACGGGCGAGATCGACGAGAGCACGTTCTATGCGGGCAGCCACGGCGACTGGATTGCCGATCTGGCTATCGCTCTGAAGAACGACACCAAGCAGCGCTTCCTGGTCATTTGCGAGAACAAGGGCGCCATCCCCAACATGCCCTACGACGCTATGGTCGAGCTGCCTGCCTACATTGGCAAGAACGGCCCCGAGGTCATCAGCCGCGACAACATTCCGCTGTTCCAGCAGGGCCTCATGATGCAGCAGCTGAACTCCGAGAAGCTCATTGTCGAGGCTACGATCGAGGGTTCGTACGAGAAGGCGCTTAAGGCCTTTACGCTCAACAAGACCGTGCCGTCGATGAAGGTCGCCAAGGAGGTTCTCGACGACATGATCGAGGCCAACAAGGGTTACTGGCCCGAGCTTAAGTAAAAGCAACAGGGTCGCTGGCCGCATGCCTGAAGCAATGCCCCGCCCACGTGATTGCGTGGGCGGGGCATTGTCGTTTGGTAACGCGTTTTATCAAATATGGCATTTATCTGCGATAATGTTCATTTTCACCGCTGATGGTGACATTTCATACCGCCTGCCGAACTGCGTGGAGACCTAACAACTATTTAGGTCAGTGTTGTGCGTGTAGCAATTTCGCCCGGCCTCGCCTCCGGGCTGCCATGTGAGAGGGGATCTTATGGCTCGACTGCACGTAATGGAACGCAGCCACGCTCAGGCCGTCATGGACGACCTGCACGATGCACTCGGACGTCGTCTGGCGGTGAGTTCACTCGCCCCGTGCCCCGTCGAGTTTACGGCGGCGCTCGTCAACCTGTGCTCCACCCAGAGCTGCGGCAAGTGCACGCCCTGCCGCGTGGGCCTGAGCGCGCTGAGCGACCTGCTCGCCGATGTGCTCGAGGGCCGCGCCGACGAGTCCACGCTCAACTTGATTGAGCGCACGGCCCGCACCATCTACCTTTCGAGCGACTGCGCCATCGGCTACGAAGCTGGCGCCATGGCACTCACGGCCATTCGCGGCTTCCGCGACGATTTTGAGCACCACATCCGCGAGCACTCCTGCGGCTTTGACCGCGAGGCTCGCGTCCCGTGTGTCTCGGGCTGCCCGGCGCACGTCGACATTCCTGGTTACATCTCGCTCGTCGAGGCAGGCCGTTATGCCGACGCCGTCAAGGTCATCCGCAAGAACAACCCGCTACCGCTCGTCTGTGGTCTGGTGTGCGAGCATCCCTGCGAGATGCATTGCCGCCGTGGCATGGTCGACGACCCCATGAACATCCTCGCCCTCAAGCGTTTTGCCGTTGAGCATAGCGACCTCAACGACCACAAGCCACATGTAGTGGACAACACCAGTAAGCGCGTCGCCGTGATCGGCGGCGGCCCGGCCGGCCTTTCCTGTGCCTACTACCTGGCCGTGATGGGCCACAAGGTGACCATTTTTGAGCAGCGCCACCACTTGGGCGGCATGCTGCGCTACGGCATCCCCAGCTATCGTCTGCCGCGCGAGCGCCTGCAGGCCGAGATCGACTGGATCTTGAGCGCCGGCATCGACGTGGAGCTCGACCACTCCGTGAGCGGCGAGGAGCTCGCCCGTCTGCGCGACGAGTTCGATGCCGTCTACCTGGCCATCGGTGCCCACAGTGACAAGAAGCTCGGCCTTCCGGGTGAAGAGGCGCCCGGCGTGGAATCGGCCGTCAAGATGCTGCGCGCCATCGGCGATGACGAGCTGCCCGACCTGAGCGGCCAGCGCGTGTGCGTCATCGGCGGCGGCAATGTTGCCATGGACGTGGCACGCTCCGCCGTGCGCTGCGGTGCCGAAAAGGTAAGCATCGTCTACCGCCGTCGCATCTGCGATATGACGGCCCAGGACGCCGAAATCGCCGGCGCCCAGGCCGAGGGTTGCGAGGTTCTGGAGCTCACGGCGCCGCTCGCCATCGAGACGGGCGAAGATGGTCGCGTGAGCGGCCTGCGCGTGCAACCGCAGATTATCGGCGAGCCTCGCCGTGGGCGTCCGGCCCCGCGTGCCGCAGCCACGCCCGAGCGCGTCATTCCCTGCGAGCGCGTGTTTGTGGCCATTGGCCAGGACATCGATTCCAAGCCGTTTGAGGACATGGGCATCGCCTGCAAGTGGGGTCGCGTCGTTACCGATTCGGACGGCGCCGTGCCCAACTTCGATGGCCTCTTTAGCGGCGGCGACTGCCAGACCGGTCCCGCCACCGTCATCCGTGCCATCAACGCCGGCCGCGTGGCTTCGGCAAACATCGACCGCTACCTGGGCTTTGACCACAAGATCAAGCTCGACGTGGAGCTGCCGACCGTGCAGTTTAAGGGCAAGCACGAGTGCGGCCGCTGCGAGCTGGGCGAGCGCGAGGCCGGCGAGCGCATTCACGATTGGAATCTGGTCGAGCAGGGTCTCACCGAGGAGGAGGCGCGCCAGGAGGCGAGCCGCTGCCTGCGCTGCGACCACTTTGGCTTTGGCGCGTTCCGCGGAGGGAGGAACCTGGAATGGTAGAGCTCAACAAAACCACCGTCGGCGACAACAGCGAAAACGGAGCGCACAACATGGTCAAGCTCACTATCGATAATTGCGAGGTCGTGGTACCCGAGCACACCACGATCCTGGATGCGGCCAAGTCCGTCGGCATCCAGATTCCCACCCTGTGCTACCTGCGCGATCTGAACGAGATCGGCGGCTGCCGCGTGTGCGTGGTCGAGGTTGAGGGCTGCGACCAGCTGGTTGCCGCCTGCAACAACTACGTGCTCGATGGCATGGTGGTCCACACCAACAGCCCCAAGGCCCGCGAGGCGCGCCGCACCAACGTGCAGCTGCTGCTTTCGCAGCACGATTCACGCTGCACGAGCTGTGTGCGCAGCGGTAACTGCAACCTGCAGACCATTGCCAACGACCTGGGCATTTTCTATCTGCCGTTTCAAAGGCATTTGGCGGGCGAGGGCTGGGATTTCGATTTCCCCATCATCCGCGAAAACGACAAGTGCATTAAATGCATGCGCTGCATCAAGGTGTGCGAGAGCGTACAGGGCCTAGGGATTTGGGACCTGACCAACCGCGCCACGCATACCGCCGTGGGCACCCGCGGGCGCGTGCCGATCGGCAAGACCGATTGCGTCGCGTGCGGCCAGTGCATCACGCATTGCCCGACGGGCGCGCTGCGCGAGCGCGACGACACCGAGACCGTGTTTGACGCGCTCGCTAATCCCGACAAGATCGTGCTGGTGCAGATCGCGCCGGCCGTGCGTAGTGCTTGGGGCGAGGAGCTCGGCATTCCGCGCGAGGAGGCAACCGTCGAGCGTCTGGCTTGCGCGCTGCGCCGCGTGGGCTTTGAGTACGTGTTCGATACCGATTTCTCGGCCGACCTCACCATTATGGAGGAGGGCTCCGAGCTGCTCGAGCGCCTGGGCGCCGCCGCTAAGGGTGAGGGCGACAGCCGCGGCTGGCCCATGTTTACGAGCTGCTGCCCGGGCTGGGTGCGCTTTGTGAAGGCGCGCTATCCGGAGTTTGTCGACAGCCTGTCCACGTCCAAGTCGCCGCAGCAGATGTTCGGCGCCATCGCCAAGACATACTACGCCAAGGTGCTGGGCGTTGAGCCCGAGCGCTTGTTCGTGGTGTCCGTGATGCCGTGCACGGCCAAGAAGGCCGAGTGTGCGCTGCCGAGCATGGTGGGCGAGGACGGCACGCCCGACGTGGACGTTGCGCTGACGGTGCGCGAGATGGTGCGCATGATTCGCGCGAGCCACGTGAGCGTGGACACGCTGGTCGAGGAGCCGCTCGACACGCCGCTGGGCTTTGGCACGGGCGCGGGTGTGATCTTTGGCGCCACGGGCGGTGTGATGGAAGCTGCTGTGCGCTCGGCCTATTACCTGGTGACGGGCAAGAACCCCGACGCCGATTTCTTTACCGACGTGCGCGGCCTGGACGGCTGGAAGGAAGCCGTGGCCGATATCGATGGCACCAAGGTGCGCGTCGCCGTGGCACACGGGCTGGGCAATGCCGCCCGCCTGCTCGACGCAATTCGCGACGGCCGTGTGAGCTATGACTTTGTCGAGGTCATGGCGTGCCCCGGCGGCTGCGTCGGTGGTGGCGGTCAGCCCATTCACGACGGTTGCGAGCTGGCTGCCGAGCGTGGCCAGGTGCTCTGGGGCCTCGATGCGAACGCCGAGATTCGCTTCTCGCACGAGAATCCCGATGTCCAGGCGTGCTACCGCGAGTTCTTAGGCGAGCCGCTCTCGCCACTGGCCGAGGAGCTGCTGCATACCGACCATCACGCATGGACGATGCCTAACGAGGGGACGTGCTAGCGATGCGCGCGTTTGATGTTGAGATGTCGCGCCGGGGGTTTGCCTCGGCGCTCGCCGCGGGCGCCCTGTCACTTGCGCTCGCGGGCTGTGGCGGCGGGGCTGCCGGTGCCGGGTCCGCCGCGGGCTCGGTTGCCACGGACGGCGCCGGTGCTGCCGCAGAGCCGGTCGAGGTGCACGTCGCCTCGCTCAAGGGTCCGACGTCGATCGGTCTGGTGCAGTTTATGGACCAGGCAGCCGATGGCGAGACGGACAATGAGTTCGACTTTGCGATCAACACTGCCGCCGACGAGATTGTGCCCAAGGTCATTCAGGGCGATATCGATATCGCCCTGGTGCCCGCCAACGTGGCGAGCGTGCTCTACAACAAGACCGAGGGCGCGGTGCAGGTCATCGATATCAACACGCTGGGCGTGCTGAACGTTGTGACGGGCGACGCGAGTGTGGCCTCGTTTGGCGATCTGGCGGGCCATACTGTCTATATGACGGGCAAGGGCACCACGCCGGAGTACGTCATGAACTACTTGCTGGAGCGCGCGGGCCTGACCGGCCAGGTGGCGCTTGAGTTTAAGAGCGAGCCCACCGAGGTGCTGTCGGCGTTGCTTGTCGACCCGTCCGCCGTGGGCGTGCTGCCGGAGCCGTTCAAGACCGCTGCCATCGCCAAGAGCGAAGGCAAGCTGTCGGCGCCGGTGAGCCTGACCGATGTGTGGGATGAGCTAGCGGGTGACACGGGTTCGCGCCTGCTGACGGGCGTGACCGTGGTGCGCCGTGCCTTTGCCGAGGAGCATCCCGAGGCCGTGGCGGAATTCTTGCGCTGCCATGAGGCGAGCGTGAAGGCCGTCAATGCGGCGCCGGCAGATTGGGCACAGGCCGTGGTCGATGCGGGTATCGTCGATAACGCCGCGATTGCTGAAAAGGCGATTCCCGGGTGCATGCTCGTGTGCCAGACGGGGAAGGATATGAAGGCGGCGCTCGGTGGGTACCTGCAGGTGCTGGCCGATGCGGACGCGAGCGCCGTGGGCGGCAAGCTCCCGGCTGATGATTTCTATTACATGGAGTAGCCCGTGCGTGCGTTTGCTCGACAAATGACAGAGCGTATGAAGGCGGTGACGGCAGCAGGTGCCGTTGCTGCCTTTTGGCTTGCCGTGTGGGTCTTTGCAGCAGCACTGGTGGCGCAGCCGTTGATTTTGCCGGGGCCAGGCACTGTTGCGATGGCGTTGCTGCGCCTGGTGTGCGATGGCGGTACCTGGGCGATTTTGGCGGGCTCGGGCGCGCGGATATTGGGCGGGCTGGCGCTTGCCGCGGTGTGCGGCGGTGTGCTGGCGGGGGCCTCGGTGCGGTCGCGAACGTTTGCCCGCCTGGTGGCGCCGGCGCTTTCGTTTGTTAAGGCGACACCGGTTGCCTGCGTGGTGGTCCTGCTGCTCATTTGGTTGGGGTCGGCGCGCGTGAGCATTGCGGCGGTCTTTTTGATGGCGCTGCCGGGCGTGTATTTTTCGCTGGTTGAGGGTTTGACGCAAGCGGATAAGCCACTGGAGCAGATGTTTCGTCTGCATGGCGTGCGGGGTTGGCGTCTGTTTTGCGCCCACACCTGGCGCGAGGTCCTGCCGTTTGTGCTTTCGTGTTCCCGCGCCGTGATTGGCATGAGCTGGAAGGCCGGCGTGGCGGCGGAGCTCATCGGCATGGCGACGGGCACCGTGGGCGAACGCATCTATCAGGCGAAGCTGCTCATCGAGACGGCTGACCTGCTGGCGTGGACCGTGCTGGTCGTTGCCGCCTCGTGGGCGTGCGAGCGTGTGCTGGTGTGGCTGCTGCGGGTTTCGGGGCCCGTAGCGTGGCGCGCTGCCGTGCGGGCGCATGGGTGTGGTAGTCGCGGACGTGCGGGCGGCTCTGCTGGCGGCAGGGCTGCTGCGGAGCTTGCGCTCGCCGTGGGCGACCGAGCGCCCTGGGCGCCGGCGCTCGATGGACTGGTACTTCGCGTTTCTGCTGGTGGGCGCACCTGCGTGATGGGCGCTTCGGGCGTGGGCAAGTCGACGCTGCTTGCGCTGGCGGCGGGCGAGTGCGCGCCGTGCTCCATGGTGTTTCAGGATGTGTGCCTGGTCGAGGACGCTTCTGCCTTGGATAATGTGCTGGTGTGCGCCGACGCGCGCGTGGATGCCTCGAGTGCCGCAGCCCTGTTGCGCCTGCTGGTACCGGGGATCGATGTGCATGCACGCGTGGCTGAGCTCTCGGGTGGGCAGCGTCGTCGCGTCGAGATTGCCCGAGCCCTGCTGTGCCCGGGCGGCGCAGTGATTCTGGACGAGCCCTTTACCGGTCTAGACATCGCTGCGCGCGACGCATGCACCGAGGTCGTGCTCGACTTGCTCGACGGCCGTATGCTGTTGCTTGCCACGCACGATTCCGCTGACGCTCGGGCCCTCAATATCTCGGACATCATCACGCTCTAAAGACTTACTCAGCAACAAATTGATCCGTTTTTTCTCCGTCCCCATGGGGTCGGGTATGGTATTCTATCTACGGGGTAATACTTAGGAATACCAAGTAATACCAACGCCGTAGAACAAACTCCAGATGCGGGCCAATCGGGTTGCCTTCACAGCCCGTCGCCCAGCCGCGTGGCCCGCATCCATCCGCACCACCGTCGTTTCAAGAAGGAAGCGCCATGGCAGAACACATGACCCCGGTTGTCGC
Organism: Collinsella sp.; assembly: GCA_048187355.1. GTDB lineage: Bacteria > Actinomycetota > Coriobacteriia > Coriobacteriales > Coriobacteriaceae > Collinsella. The sequence continues at coordinate 5,690 of DBEZDO010000045.1, read as the reverse complement.
GAAGGTTTTGCCCGAGGAAAAGGCGGCCTTCGCGGCGGCAACCCAGCTCGTGGGCACCACACCGTCCAACGCCATCCGCATGTTCATCGCCGCTTTCAATCGCTGCGGCACCTTCCCGTTCGACATCTCGCCGAGCGGGGCTTTTGGCGCTGCGCCCGATTCTCATCAACAATGACTGTCCCAAACTGCCGGCACTTGGGGACGTTCCTTTTCAGCCGGCAGTTAAGGAACGTCCCTAAGTGCCGGGTTTTGAGGAGGTTGGCATGCTCAATGCGATGGCGTGGGCGCTTGCCTGTTTTGGCGTTGTCGCTGCCGATATAGCCCTGAGCGTGGTTCTGTTTTCAGTTCTCGATGCCGTGTCGGTGCTGACGGGTTTCCCGATCGACAACCTCGATATTCAATGGTTCCAGGCTGCCGCTCAGACGGCGTCATTTTTGATGGCGCTGCTGTGGTGGCGTTATCTGTGGCCCCGCTCCTTCATGGCGCGCCGGCAAGGCGAGCGCCCGCTCGGTGGGGGAGCAAGCGCGGCATGGAAGCGCATTGTCTGCGTTGTCGTGATCGGCCTATCCATGCAGGTGGTCATTAGCTACCTATGCGACGGCGTGCTGTCGCTGCTGCCCGAGGTCGCGGCAGACTATAGCGAGCTCGTCGAGGAAACGGGCATGGGCGATACCAGCCTTCTTGCCGTCCTGACCACGGTGCTCGGCGCGCCGTTTTGCGAGGAACTGCTGGTGCGCGGCATCATCTTTGAGTTTTCGCTGCGTGCGTTTAATCCACAGTGCCGTTCGCTCTGGAAGCGCCGGCGCCGCGCGAACGCGCAGGACGGCGCCATAGTGCCCTGGGCGGCCCCGAGTACCTGGGGCGTCGCCGCGGCAATCGTGCTGCAGGCGGCGGTCTTCGGCTTTATGCACATGAACTGGGTGCAGGGCTGCTATGCGGGCGCCGCCGCCCTCATTTTTGGTTGGGTGCTCGTGACCACCGGAAAGCTCCGCTACACGATCCTGCTGCACTTTGCCTTTAATGCCGGGTCGTATCTCATGACGATGCTCTGGCTTGTGAACACGCCGCTCGACGTGGCGGTCACGGTTGCCATCGCCGGCATCATCCTCGTGGAGGCGATGCGCTCACTGCGCCACGCATGCGAGACGGACATAGCGACGGCACCGCTGCCTTAGTTGCGCCTGCCGCCGCCGTTGGCACCCTGACGCCCCTGGGCCGCGCGGTTGCGGCCGGCAGTGTTCTGCGCGCGCGACATGCCGCCGTGACCCTTGCTGCCCTTAGGCCCCTTGCCGGCGCCGCCAGCGCCACCGTGGGCCTTGCCGCCCTTATTGCCGGTGCCATGTCCGCCGCCAGCAGACGTCTCGCCCGGTCGCGGCGGCACGGGACGGATCAGGCAATGCTTGGTGTAGCCGATCAGATCGCGGCGGCCGGCCTTCTCCAGCGCCTCACGTACCAGCTTGTAGTTCTCGGGCTTGCGATACTGGATGAGCGCGCGTTGCATGGCCTTCTCGTGCGGGTCGCGCGCCACGTAGATCGGCTCCATGGTGCGCGGGTCCACGCCGGTGTAGTACATGCAGGTCGACATGGTGGACGGCGTAGGGTAGAAGTCCTGCACCTGCTCGGGCATGTAGCCCATGTCGCGCACGGCCTCGGCAAGGTCCACGGCTTCCTTCATCGTCGAGCCGGGGTGGCTCGAGATCAGATACGGCACCACGTACTGCTTGAGTCCGTACTCGCGGTTCAGGCGCTCAAATTTGCGACAGAACGCATCGTAGACGGCGCGGCTCGGCTTGCCCATCACGGAGAGCACCGCGTCGCTCACATGCTCGGGCGCCACGCGTAGCTGGCCCGAGACATGGTGCTCCAGCAGCTCGCGCAAAAACTCGTCCGAGGCATCGGCCATAGTGTAGTCAAAACGGATGCCGCTGCGGACGAAGACCTTCTTGACGCCCGGCAGCTGGCGTAGGTCGCGCAGCAGCTGCGTGTAGCCGCTCTCGTCGACCACCATGTTCTTGCACACGCTCGGCCACAGGCAGCGCTTGTTCTTGCACACGCCGTGCTTGAGCTGCTTGTCGCAGGCGGGGCGGCTAAAGTTGGCCGTCGGTCCGCCCACGTCGTTGATATAGCCCTTAAACTCGGGATCGCGCGTGAGCAGCTCGGCCTCGCGCATGATCGAGTCGTGGCTGCGCATCTGCAACACGCGGCCCTGGTGGAAGGTGAGGGCGCAAAACGAGCACTCACCAAAACAGCCGCGGTTGGAGCTTATGGAAAACTTGATCTCAGCAAAGGCCGGCACGCCGCCCGCCGCGTCGTAATCGGGATGCCAGTCGCGTGCGTAGGGGAGTTCGGCCACCTCGTCCATCTCATCGGTAGTGAGCGTCGCCGACGGCGGGTTTTGCACCACATAGACGCTGGTGGGGTAGGGCTCTACCAGGCGATGCCCGGTGATGGGGTCCATATTCTGTTGCTGCACGTTAAAGCTGCGCGCGTAGTTGAGCTTGTCGGCGGTAAGGTCGTCCCAGCTGGGCAGCAGATCGTAGTCGTAGACCTCGTCGAGCGAGCCTGTGCGGTAGACGGTGCCGTTGATATAGGTGATCTGATCGACGGGCAGTCCCGCGTCGAGCGCGTCGGCGATCTCGACGATCGCGTGCTCGCCCATGCCGTAGATGAGGATGTCGGCGCCCGAGTCGAGCAGTACCGAGCGCTTGAGCTTGTCCTGCCAGTAGTCGTAGTGGGCCAGGCGGCGCAGGCTCGCCTCGATGCCGCCGATGATGATGGGGGCGTCCTTGAACGTCTGGCGGATGAGGTTGCCGTAGACCGTGACAGCTCGGTTGGGACGGTGCCCCTCCTCGCCACCGGGAGTGTAGGCGTCGGTGTGGCGGCGGTGCTTGGTCACCGAATAGTGGTTGACCATGGAGTCCATGTTGCCGGCACTGACGAGAAAGCCCAGGCGCGGCTCGCCGAGCACGGTGATGCTGGCGGGGTCGGTCCAATCGGGCTGGCAGATGATGCCCACCTTGTAGCCGTGTGCGTCGAGTACGCGGCTGACGATGGCCATACCAAAGCTGGGATGGTCCACGTAGGCGTCGCCGCAGATGTAGACAAAGTCGCACTGGTCCCAGCCGCGCGCATCCATGTCGGCGCGGCTGACGGGGAGGAACTTATCGCGGCCCGGTCGCCAGGGGCGGGCGGGCGTCGCTTGGGAATGCTTGGTGCGGGCGACCGTGGCCTGCGCCTTACCGCCACGCTTTTGCTGCTGGCCCTGTTTGCCCTGTTGACTGCGCTGGTTGTTCTGAGCGTGCTGAGGCTTTTTTGCCACGATCCCTCCCGGTGTCTGTATGCTGCACGTAATTGTAACCAGTCTTTTTGGGACGGCGCTAAAAAGACTGGTGGAGTACACGAGGCGTCGGGTGTCGGCGCCGCGCCCGCTGTTTGTTTCCAGACTGTGTATCTGCGCGTTGGAGAACCCGTCTCGCGCGCACGCCATGTTGTCAATGGGTTACAGTATGAACGGCGGCTATGTTTCCGCCAACGCACGAGAGAGTCGTCAACAAGGAGGATGCACGACGATGCAGCGTGCCAAACAGATATCGGAGTCCATCGAGCTGGGCATTATCTTGGCGCTCGCCGGTGGCTTTATGGACGTCTATTCGTACATTGGGCGCGATCATGTTTTCGCCAACGCGCAGACAGGCAACATCCTGCTCGTGGGCGTGAGCATCTCGGAGGGCAACTGGGCACTTGCGGGACGCTATTTCTTCCCCGTGGTGTCGTTTGCCGTGGGCATTATGCTTGCCGATCTGGTACACGAGCGGTTTGGCAGCGTGATTCACTGGCGCCAAGTGACGGTGTTCTTTGAAGCCGTTATCTTGCTGGGCGTGAGCTTTATCCCCGGCGGCAATTTCAACCTGCTCGCCAACTGCCTCACCTCGTTTGCCTGCGGTATGCAAGTTGAGAGCTTCCGCAAGATCCACGGTCACGGCATCGCTACGACCATGTGCATCGGCAACTTGCGCAACGCGCTGCAAAACGTGGACGATTACATCATCACCCACAGGCGCGGCTTTTTGGAAAACGGCCTGCTGTACTTTGGCGTGATCTTTACCTTTGTGTTTGGCGCCGTGTTGGGCAACTGGTGTATTGAGCGCATGGGCCTGCACGCCATCGTCGTGGCGAGCTTGCTGCTGTTTGTCGCGTTTGCCATCATGTTCATCGACCGCGAGCGCGATTTGCGCTTACGCTGGAAGGTTGCGGCCGAGGCTTGGAAAGAGGGCTGCCGAAAGTAACCGAATGCGGCAAAGGGGCTGTCCCTTTGCCGCAATATTTTTCATCATCTGTTGAAACGCTTTAACACTTTTGATGTTCTCACGCGTTTTTTGTTTCAAAAGCGTTAGGATGGGACTCATAGCGTGGGGCGTAATGGATGCCCCGCACACGATGGGAGGCTATCAATGGCTAATCGTTTCGTTCTCAATACCATCTCTTATCATGGTTCCGGCGCCATCAAGGAGATCCCCGGCGAGCTCCAGCGTCGCGGCTACAAGAAGATCTTCGTCTGCTCCGACCCCGATTTGGTTAAGTTTGGCGTTACCGCTAAGGTGACCGACGAGCTCGACGCCGCCGGCATCGCTTGGAGCCTCTACTCCGAGATTAAGCCCAACCCCACTATCCAGAACGTCAAGGACGGCGTCGAGGCCTTCAAGGCCGCCGAGGCTGACGCTATCGTGACCATCGGTGGTGGCTCCTCCATGGACACCGCCAAGGCCATCGGCATCATCATCAACAACCCCGAGTTCGCCGATGTCCGCAGCCTCGAGGGCGTTGCTCCCACCAAGAACCATGCCGTGTTCACCATCGCCGTGCCGACGACCGCCGGTACCGCTGCCGAGGTGACCATCAACTACGTCATCACAGACCCCGAGAAGGTCCGCAAGTTCGTGTGCGTCGACACCAACGACGCCCCCGAGGTCGCCGTCGTCGACCCCGATATGATGGCTTCCATGCCCGCCGGCCTGACCGCTTCCACCGGCATGGACGCTCTGACCCACGCCATCGAGGGCTATACCACCAAGGGCGCTTGGGAGCTCTCCGACATGTTCCACTTTGAGGCTATTAAGCTGATCAGCGAGAACCTGCGCGACTCCGTCGCCGAGGCCAAGTCCGGTCAGCCCGGCTCCGGCCGCGAGGGCATGGCCCTTGGCCAGTATGTCGCCGGCATGGGCTTCTCCAACGTTGGCCTGGGCATCGACCACGCCATGGCTCACACCCTGTCCGCTCACTACGACACCCCGCACGGCGTCGCTTGCGCCATGCTGCTGCCGATCGCCATGGAGTTCAACAAGCCGGTTTGCGCTGAGCGCCTGGCCAAGGTTGCCGTCGCCATGGGCGTTGACACCACGGGCATGAGCACCGCCGAGGCCGCCGATGCCGCCATCGCCGCCGTCAAGCAGCTTTCCGCCGACGTGAACATCCCGCACGTCTGTGAGGCCATGAAGGCTGACGAGATCGAGGTCCTGGCCAAGGACGCCATGGCCGACGCCTGCTTCCCGGGTAACCCGCGCGAGGCAACGCTCGACGACGTCATCGAGCTCTTCAAGAAGATCTGCCCGGCTGCCTAACTTGGTTCGGCGGGCCTCTGCCCGTTAGCCCCACAATCGTCCTCGGACATGTCGGAAGCCCCCGCTGCGCAC
>DBEZDO010000044.1:0-14319 GCA_048187355.1 Collinsella sp. | reverse complement strand
CTCCGGGGCTGAGGGCGGGGGTTAAGTTTGCTGCGCTACAGTCCTGCGCAAGACGGAAAGCACATTAAGTGCTTTCCTTTGCGTGCGGAACTCGCGACAAACTTAACCCCCGCCCTCAGCCCCGGAGACCCTCCCTGCCGTCACATTGTTCAATCAGTTTTGCGGGCGTGCGCCGCTGCGCGGCTAGCCCGCATGCTCCTCAACGAGGTTGGTCTGATGGATCTTGTTGAACTTCCGCCTTTGGCTCAAATGGAAACGGGGGACGCATCTGCATCCCCCGTTTTTGTTGCGGTTAGTCTAGGTCAATAAACTTGGTGCTTAGGATCTTGCCGTCTTTGACGAGCATTCTGGCCATGGTGGGGCCTCGGGTGCCTCTGGGGTAGCTGGCGCTGCCCGGGTTGAGAACTAAGCAGCGGCCCACTTGGGCTTCTTTGGTTACGTGGGTGTGGCCGTTGATGGCTACGTCTACGGATCCCACCGGAAGGTCTTCGCGGTAGTGGGCTACGGCGAACTTGAGTCCTTCGTAGGTAAAGAGCGCAAGACGGTCTACATCGGGGCCGTAGTCGCGGTAGTAATCGTTGTTACCCAGTACGGCCCGCACGGGGGCGATGGTGCATAGGTGCTCGTAGTCCATCTCTGACGTGAGGTCGCCGGCGTGGATAATCAGGTCTGCGCCCTCAAGCTCATCCAGGAGCGCAGGCGATAAATAGCCGTGGGTGTCCGAGATGATGTCGATACGCTTGGCGCTTGCACTGTTCATGGGATCCCTTCCGCAAAAAAACGATTCGGCAGATACATACAAAAAGGCCCCACGCCTCCGCAGACGATAGGTCTACAGGGCTGCGGGGCCAGTGTGCTAGAGACTCAGGGCCTTCTTAAGCGGCACGACGCGGCGGCGCGAAACCGGCACGCGTTCGTCGACGCCCGTAATGCCCAGCTGGATGGCGCCCGAGGGCACCGTCTCCACATCCGTGACGCACGCCAAGTTGACGATATAGCGGCGGTGAACACGGAAGAAGCCAAAGTCGCAGAGCTTGGCCTCAAACTGCGCCAGCGAGGTCGTCGACAAAAAGCGATCATCGACGGTATAGATGCAGGAGTAATCGTCCTTGGCCATGATAAAGCGAATGTCGTCCACGGGAATGAGCACCTTGCGGCCGCCCTTTTCCACCGGGATACGCTCGATGGTCACCTTGCTGTCCGTAACCGGCTTGGCGCGTTGCATGACCTTCTCGATCGCGCGATCCAAGCGAGCTTCTTCGACCGGCTTCATCAGATAATCGACGGCATCCACGTCGAATGCCTCGACCGCATGGTCACTATACGCAGTCACAAACACGATCGCCGGCGGATTTTTGAGCTTATGCAGCGCCTCGGCAAGTTGCAGGCCCGAGGCACCGGGCATCGAGATATCGAGAAACACGACATCCACGCGACTTTCCATAAGCATCTCGATGGCGGAGCGGACGCTCGACGCCTCCGTGATCGTGCCGATCTTGCCCGTTTGCTCGAGCAGGAAGCGAAGCTCCGAGCGAGCCGGCGCCTCATCATCCACAATCATCGCACGCAGCATAGGGATAAAACCTTTCGTCAACTAACTACGCCGGGCATCCGTCGCATGACGTTGAGCCCGTAGCCTTTTATTTTACTCTTGAATGTCGAAGATGCTCTCTGACAAATCAAGATGAAGGAGCACTTTGGTGCCCTTGCCCGGCGCCGATTCGACACGCGTATAGGAGTGCGGCCCATAAAAGCGATGGATGCGCTCCGAAATATTGTGCATGGCCACACCGGCGCCGCCACCCTGGGGAGAGCTGGCGTCGGGACGGGCAGAACGCTCGTCAAACAGTCTGGCGGCGGTACCCTCATCCATGCCCACGCCATTATCGGCCACGGCAATCAAGATTGCATCCTCGCCGTCTTGGTGAACGGTCACGTCGATTCTCAGGGCGTCGTCATCGCCCATACCATGACGTACGGCGTTCTCGACAATCGGCTGGATCACGAACGCCGGCACCAGCGTATCTTCCACGTCCTCGGACACATCGAACGTCGCAAGCACGCGGTCCTCGCCAAAGCGGGCCTTCTCAAAGGTAAGGTAGCGCTTGGTCTGTGCGACCTCGCGCGAGACCGGAATAAGCGATCCCGAGTTGTCGAGCGTGGCACGATAGAACGATGAGAACTCACGAAGCAGTTCGCGGGCCCGCAGCGGGTCGGTGCGCGTAAACGATGCAATGGTGTTCAGCGTGTTGAACAGGAAGTGCGGGTTAATCTGCGCCTGCAGCGCACGCACCTCGGCGCGCGCCGTGAGTTCCTTTTGCACCTCGAGCTCGTGGATGGCGAGCTGCGTGGACAAGATCTCGGCAAAGCCCGAGGCAAGCGCGTACTGGGTACGGTCGACGGCGCGCGGGGTCTTGTAGTAGAACTTGAGCGTGCCGACGGTACGATCGCCCACCTTGATGGGGGCGATAATGCCGGCGGGGACTTGGTTGTGCGAGCCATCCGAGCCCACGACATCCACCATACGGTTGAACGACTGCACGATGCCATGTTCGATAACGTAGCGTGTGGCAAGCGTGTGGATGGGAGAATCTGGCAGTAGTTTTTCCTCAAACTCGCCTGCGCAGGCCAACACGTTGCCCTCGTCGGTGATGGCCACCGTCATGGCGCGCGTCTCGGGCAAAATGCGCCGGCACACCAAACGCGCCGACTCCTGCGTCAGACCGCCCTTAATGTCCTCGAGCATGGCCGAGGCCACCGAGAGCGTCTCCTCGGTGTACTGGGAGCGCACCGAATCGGGATTGAGCGTCAAAAAGATAAAGATGCACAGAAAGATGCACAGCAGCGCGCAGGCAATCACCGTGGCGATCGGCTCGATACCGGTCACCAAGGCAAAAATAAAGTACACCAGCACACAAATGGCGCAGGCAACGGCAATGATGCGAAAGATTGATATTGAACTATCGCGCTGGGCGCGGCGGTCGATCATTCGGCCCCCTCCAGGATACTGATCAGTTGTGCGTCACGCCAAAGCCCGTCCATGATCTTGGGCCAAAAGCTCTGGAAACGCAGGTAGCTTGCAGCGTTTTGGCGCGCATAGGCCTTTGCCTCGTCGATACCATGGCGCCAGATGCGCAGGTAGCCCTCATGCTCGCGGGTAAACACGCTGCGGACCATAGCGGTCTTGCGCACGCGGTCGTCGAGCTCGCGCGAAATCCACGGGCCCGGGTAGGGCATGAGCGATGCCGCCGTAACGGGAATGAGCTCCTTTTGATGCGCGGCGAATGTCAACTTGGCCCGCTCGTAGTACCAACGGTATACATCCTGCATAAAGCGCGGTGAGCGCTTTTCGGACTCCGGAGGCAGATGGCGCACGGTCCACTCGTTATCGAACCACACGTCGTAGCCAAACATGCGCATGTTAAAGAGGTAATCCAAGTCCTCGCCGCGGGTGATAAACGGGTCAAAGGCCACACGCGTAAAGGCGCGGGCGTGCAGGGCCATCAGGCCGCCGCACACGTAGTTGGAGCGCGAGATGCGGGTGCCCGAAAGCGCCTTTTTCATCCAACGGTTGAACTCGATGCGCTTGGTCCACCAACGATGGCAGATGCCCGCCTTGTCCGTGGGAGCCAGCGGCGAGCCGTCGCGATCGTAGAAATAGCCGCTCTTGACCAAGATCGGCAAGCCCTGACGCGTCTGCTGCCCCAACGCATAGGTCGCGCGCTTCATAAAGTCGGCGTCGATGACAGTCTCATCGTCATCCAAGAAGATAACCGCGTCATGCCCCAGCACAGCGGCGCAGGCTAGCCCCATATTGCGGATGGCACCGTAGCCTCGCAGGCTCACGCACTCGCCCGAACCCTTGGGCGCGATCTGAGCAACCCGGTCTGCGATGCGCGAGGCCTGGGTGTTGGTGACAACGGTGACCTTGAGCGTGGGATGCGCGTCGACAATCTCGTGCACGCGCAGCGACACATCGGCTGTGGCAGAAACGGGACAGACCACCAAAAGGATGATGCGCGGGATGTCACGTACCTGCTCAAGCGAGGCCAGGCAGCGGTCGAGTTCGGGATTGTCGGCGTTGAGTCGCGTCGAATGGTCATAGGTGCCAGGGGCGTTTGCGCAAGCGTCATCGCCCGCCCAATACGTTGGAATCACGACTGTGGCGTTCATGCCTTACCCTCCCTGCAACACAAAAACGGGACGCCGCCAAACACAGGCGACGCCCCGCGACCTAGCTGATTCCATCATACCCACTTGGGCAAATCATTGCTCGCAAGTCGCAATGTTTATTGCGGATAACCCCAAAAGAGTACCGTGGACAGGCACAATAGCCGCTCGCTCCTATGCGGCATGCTCTGCTGCCCGAGTCATGCGGGACAGGCGAACCAGCAGCATAAAGCCAACGATCAGCAGCACGCCAATAGAAAGGACGCCCAGCGACGGGTTGCCGGTCAGCGAGGTAACGACCGACACTAGGAAGGTACCCATGACGCTTGCATAACGACCAAAGATGTCAAAGAAGCCGTAGTACTCGTTGGACTTTTCCTTGGGGATAATGCGACCAAAGTAGCTACGGCTGAGCGCCTGCACGCCGCCCTGGAACAGGCCGACCATAATGGCAAGCACCCAGAACTCAAAGGCGGTCTTTAGGAAGAACGCGGCGAACAGCACAATGCCCATGTAGGCGGCGACCGCCACCAGGATCATGTTGAGCGTGCCCACGCGTCCGGCGAGCTTGCCGTAGATGATGGCGGACGGAAAGGCCACGAACTGCGTAACGAGCAGCGCCAGTACCAGCTGGGTCGAATCGATGCCCAAAGCCGAGCCGTAGCTGGTAGCCATGGAAATGACCGTGTGGACGCCATCGATATAGAAGAAGAACGCAATCATGTAGACCAGCACGGTCTTGTTGTGGGCGATCTCGCGCATGGTGTGTCCGACCTCGGAGAACACACCGCCAACGATGTGGCCGATGGTGTCCTCGGGACCGCGCTCGCGACCATACTTTTGCTTATAGGTGTGAATGAGCGGCAGGGTAAAGATGAGCCACCAGGCACCAGTGATGATAAAAGACAGACGCGTTGCCAGCATGGTGGGGACGCCAAGAGCGGGGCCACCCATGATGAGCGCCAGGCAGATGACGAACGGCACGGTGGAACCGATGTAGCCCCAGGCATAACCCGAGCTGGACACGGCGTCCATGCGCTCGTCGGTGGTAACGTCGGGCAGCATGGCGTCGTAGAACGTCATAGAAGAGTTAAGGCCGATGGTGCACAGCACGTACACGGTCAAAAATGCCATGGCGGACATTGGGATAGCCTGCGCCAGGCAAAGAACCAGGCCCGTGAGGAAAAAGCCCAAGAAGAACTTGATTTTGTTGCCAGCGTAGTCGGCAAGTGCGCCCAGAATGGGCATGAGCATGGCGATGACCAGCGAGGCGATCGTCTGTGCATTGCCCCAGGCGACCACCAGGTCGGCCGAGGAAGCGCCGGTATTGATGGCGTTAAAGTAAATGGGCACCACCGAGGTATTGAGCAGCACGAGGGCCGAATTGCCCACATCATACATAACCCAGTTACGCTCGAGCTTGGTGTATTTCATGGACAGGGACCCTTCGTATTCGCCCGATATGCAGTTAGTTCATCGTACCCCAATTGTCCAGAACCGCCGGTAAGGATTCGGCAAAGGGGCACGCACGGGCCCTATTCCTCGCGGTCGAACTCCTCATCGGCATTGAGCACGCGACCGCTGTAGTTGACGTGACTGGTCACGGCATCCATGTCACCGGTCTCGATAAAACGTGCGACCGTGCACTCGTAATCGCCCAGCGCGCGATCAAAGACCTCGGGGAAACTCTCGTTCGAGACCTCGTCGGTAAAGGGATTCTTCCATGTCAGATGGCCCAGGTTACCGGTGCGCTCGGGCAACTCCGTCGTCACGCGATGAGCAAGGCCGTCGAGCAGCGAGTAATCGTGCACCAAGCCCTCAACCAGCGAGATCGCGCGCGTCTTTGCGGAGCCGGCCGGCTCAATCGCGCGGTAAAGTCGCTGCATATTGGCAACGGCAGCACCGTACTCCCCCGCCGGAATGTCAATGCCGTACACGCGTCCGGCAACATAGCTCATCAGCACGCCGGCCACGCGATTGATGCGATCAGTGGTGACGATCTCGCCCGCCGGCGGGTAATCGTCAACCGTAGCGCCATCGCGTTTAAGCTGCAGCATCAGCACATCCAGGTCGCTCTCGATCACGGCATGGACCTGACTGCTCGAATCCTCAAGCTCTGAATCGGACTCGACAATGCCAAACTGCTGCTCATAGACAAAGGGATGAGCGTTGCGGTCGAGCACGTAATGAGACAGCAGGCCCAGCGCAAAGGCGCGACCCAAGCTGGCGTCGCGCGGCAGCAGATGCGACACGCCGTCGCGTAGGCACGCGAACTGGCGAGACATGCGCGACCGATGCATGACCTGCGCCAGCAGCGTGCAGTCGGGAACACGCGGTGTCAGAATGTGAAAGAAGAACGGGTCGGGGCCTTGGTTGCCCAAGATAAAGGCAATGCGCTCTTCATCGGACGTGATGACGCCCTGTGGAAGACGGTCGATGCTTTCCTCGCCAAACAGATGATGGGTGATAAGCGCGGGCATAATGATCCTTTCGATTTCATTCGATGCCACCCATTATGCCCACCGCGCGCCCATGCCAAACCTGCGATGGTAAACGACGGCATGCAGACCGTCTACGCAAGCCCCAAGTGTGCTTTAACCTCGGCGGCACGACGACGGGACACCGGCACCGTCGAGTTCACGCGGTCGAGCCTGAGCTCCATCAACCCCGTGGAGCCAATCTCAACATTGTGCACGTCTTCCAAATTGACCAGGTAGCTGCGATGAACGCGAATAAAGCCCTCGGAGTCCAGGCGACGCTCGAGCGAAGAGATCGACTCATTGATCAGGTATGTTCCCTCGGCGCAGATGGCGTTGCAAAAATCGGCGCGCGCCTCAAAGTAGCAGACGTCTGCGGCGGGAATGAAAACCTTTTTTCCCCCGCGGTCCACCGTCAGACGCAAAGGCTGGCGCGGAGCATGGATAACACGACGGGCACCCAAGGCTGTCTCGATCTTGTCGAGTGCCTTTGACAGGCGTGCGTCCTCGACCGGCTTGACGACATAGTCGACCGCATCGAGGTTATAGGCATCGGCCGCATACTCGGCAAACGCCGTCACAAACACAACCACCGGCGGCGTCTTTAGGTTCTGCAGCGTCTCGGCAAGCTCAATTCCCGAGCGACCGGGCATGGTAATGTCTAAAAACAGCACGTCGGGCTTGTTCGACAGAATCGACTCCACGGCTTCGGTGACATTGCCCGCCTCGGCAATCTGACCCACACGCGCATCCTTTTCCAACAGATAGCGTAGCTCAGCCCTAATGGGAGGCTCGTCATCAACCACCAAGATGTTCCAGCCTTCGGACATATGTGCTTCCCCTCTTTTTCTCTCAATCCAACCGCGTGCTACGCCGTCAACGGCGCCGGCTCATGCGGCTCGCCGTTCAGCTCGACGATGACCTGCGTTCCCACGCCCTCCTGGGACTTCACGCGCATGCCGGAATCTTCTCCGTAAAAGAAATGGATGCGCTGAAGTACGTTAAAGAGCGCCAAGCCGCAGCCTCGTTTGATGGAACCGTCGGCGGTAATGCTCTCGGGCTCCTCCAGGCGATGTTGCTCAAACAGATGCGCGCAGACTTCTTCGCTCATACCGATGCCATCGTCCTCGACGATGATCTCCAAACCGTCATCGGTCTCGAAAGCCCTAACATGAATAGAAAGCGGCTCGGTCTCGCGCTGCGCGTGCTTGATGCAGTTTTCGAGCAACGGCTGCAAGATAAACGGCGGCACCATGCAATCGCGCACCTCAAAGTCGATATCGACCGAGACGCGCAGACGGCCGTCGCCATAACGAGCCTGCATAAGATTGATATAGCGAGTGCCCTGTTCCACCTCGTGCTCGAGCGTTGTGAGGGTATCGGAATCAGAAAGCGTCTGACGGTAGTAATTGGAAAAGTCGATCAGCAGCGACCTTGCCTTGTCCGGCTCGGTACGTACGAGCGACACGATGGTGCTGATGGTGTTAAACAGAAAATGAGGATCGACCTGCGATTGCAAGGCACGCAGCTCCACGCGGGCCGTAAGCTCGTCCTGGCGCTCAAGCTCAAAGCTCGCAAGCTGCGTGGAAATGAGGTCGGCAAAGCCCGAGGCAAGCGCCGTCTGGCGCATATCGATGCTGCTCAGACGGGGATAATACAGCTCGAGCGTGCCCACGCAATGCCCGCGCACGGTAAGCGGTGCGACAATACCGGCGCGCAGGCGCGGAAAGTAGCCACCCGTCTCGGTCGAGGCATCGCGCGAGAACACGCTTTGCTCACCGCTGTTGATCACGTTGAGCGTAGTCCGCAGTACCACCGGGGTGCCCGCGGGGCATTTTGCCGAGTCCTCGCCCCAGCTTGCCAACACCTGCTTGCCGTCGGTAAAGCAGATGGCAGAGGCGATAGTTTCGGACAGGATGATCTTAGAGGCGCCCAGGGCAGCTTCGGGCGTAAGGCCGCGCGACGTGTAGGCGAATATTTTTGAAGCGATGGCGAGCGTGCGGTCGGTTGCGCTCGATGTGAGGTCGTCGGGAACGACAAAGACGTACGAGAAGAAGAAGCACAGCATGACCAAGCCGGCAATGACGACAACGGCCGGAACGGGATTGGGATTATCGGTTAGATCCCAGATGAGCAGCAGGATAAGCAGCGGAACAACAATACCGAGCAAGATGGCTTGAACCACATGCTGAGCGGTACGAAAGACCTTGGTAGAGTTGTAGCTCTTGCCCAGAATCAGCCTATTGAGATCCACTGTCATCTCCTTCTTACTGACGCGCCCCATAGCAATAAAGAGGGCCGCAAGCGACCCTCTCCATTGCATTATGCAATCAAATACTGTGTTTTACATCAAGCCATCGATGAACGGTAGCTTAGGCGCTGTACTTGTTTGCCTCGCCGAAGGTGCCGCCCTCGACAATCCAGCCGTCCTTCATGATGACGTCCATGTTGTCGGTGTTGAGCACGTGGATGTCGGCGGCGACGTCACCGTTGACGACCAGCAGGTCGGCGCACTTGCCGGCCTCGATGGAACCGGTCTCGTCCTCGATGTGGCACATCTTGGCACCGTTGAGAGTGGCACAGGTGATGGTCTCGACCGGGGTGAAGCCGATCTTGTCGACGAACTCGTACATCTCCTCGATGGAGCAGGTGCCGTACGGGGTGACGAAGGAGAAGGAGTCGGAGCCGATCGTCATGACGACGCCGCGCTTCTTGGCCTCGCGCAGGCAATCGTAGTTGCGCTGCAGTTCCTTCTCGACCAGGGTGCCCTCGTACTTGTCGTGCAGCTCGGGGACGTAGACGGGCGGATAGGTGGCGTACCAGGTGGGCAGGAAGGCGATCGTCGGGGTGAAGAAGGTGCCCTGCTCGGCCATGAGGTCCATCGTGCGCTCATCGATATCGAAGCCGTGAATCAGCTGCTCGCAGCCAAAGCGAACGGAATCGTAGGCAGCGGCGTGGTTGTTGTAGCAGTGGCTCCACACGGGGATGCCGACCATCTTGGCCTCTTCGACCACGGCCTGAATCTCCTCGGAGCAGTAGTGCTGGTCGCGGCCGGAGTCCCAGCGCCAGATGCCGCCACCGGTAGCCCAGATCTTGATGGCATCGGGGTTCTCGCGCAGGCGACGACGGACGGCCTTGCGCAGATCCCAAGGACCGTCGACCTGATCGCCCCAGGGGTGCGATTCCTTGTTGAGCTCCTGGCTGCAGTGGTGGGAGTCGCCGTGGCCGGCAACGCGGCAGAAGCCAAGGCCGGTGGCCAGAACGCGCGGGCCCTTGAAGACGCCCTTGTCGATGCAGTCACGGATCTGGATACCAAAGCGGCCGATCTCGCAGACGGTGGTGAGGCCGTGGGTGAGGCAGTCGTAGGCCTGCTTCACGGCGACGGCCTGCTTCTCGAGGAGCGGCTGCATGACCCAATCGGTATCATCGTCGGTCAGGTTGCCCGAGAAGTGCAGGTGGGTGTCGATCAGGCCGGGAAGGACGGTCTTGCCGGCGGCGTCGATGACCTCAACGCCCTCGGGAAGGTCCTGCATGGCGCCGGCGTACTCGATCTTGCCGTTGTCGTCGACGAGAACGAGGGAGTTCTCGACCGGCTCGGCACCGGTACCGTCGATGAGCTTGCCGCCAACGATTGCATACTTAGTGGACATGGTTCCTCCTTATGGATCCATATAGTGGGCGAGGCCGAGTTGGGTTAAGGCCTCACAAAGCTACCCAAGTGGCGCCGGGTTCGGTGCGCGGAAGAGAGGGTCCCGCGCGCCTGATCCGCCCCGGCTCGGCGTTACTTTTTCCGGGAATTGGTGAAGGCCATGAGAGCCAGGCCGACGGCCAGCCAGCCGATCACGATGCTCCACTCCACCATGTTGAGAGAGGCAGGAGAGAACGGAATCACGAGCAGGCCGATGATGATAGCGCAGGCAGCGATAGCGAGGCCGATGCCAAACTTGCCGCCGGGCACCTCGTAGGGACGAGGCAGGTCGGGCTCGGTGAAGCGCATGCGCAGGCAAGCGAGGGCGACCATGCCGCAGGAGAAGATGAAGGCGAGAGCCGACACGTTGGTCAGAGGGATGAGCATGTTCTTGCCCAGGAACGGACCGACGACGGTGATGACACCCAGGACGACGCAGGCGAGCTTGGGGGCGCCGGACTTGGGGTCGACCTCGGCGAACTGCTCGGGCAGCTGGCCCTTGCGGCCCATGGCGAGCATGATGCGGCTCGTGGCGCCGTAGAAGGAGTTCATCGGGCCCATGGGTCCAAGCGTGGCGATGACGAGCATGGCCAGGTACAGGAGCATGTTGATGCCCTTGAGGCAGGCGAGCGCGGGAACCGGGCTCTTAACGAACTCATGCCAGTCGAGGATGGTGCCGAACGAGTAGATGCAGACCATGTAGAAGCCGCCGGCGGCCAGCAGGGCCAGGGAGATGATCTTGCCGAACTTGTTCCAGTTGAGGCCCTCGGCTGCTTCCTCAGCCTGCTGAGGAATGGTGTCGAAACCGGCGTAGAAGAACGGGGTCAGAACCAGTACCGACACGATGCCGGCGAACAGGTTGGTGCCCTCGGTGGCGGCCTTACCGCCGCCAGCGCCGGCGACCTGGGAGAACACGGGCATGGCGTTGTCCGGCGAGCCGGTGAACAGCGAGACGCCCATGGCGAGCAGCATACCGCAGAGCAGGGCCTTGGTCAGGAAGGCTTGGAGCTTGGCGGCCGAGCTGGCACCGCGGAAATTGAGGAAGATGACGTAGACTGCAAAGCCGAGCGCGATCAGCGTCGGGAACAGGTAGACGTCGGCGCCCAGGATGGTGTAGAGCTTGACGGCGCGCAGCCACTCAAGGCCGGGCAGGCTGCCGAACATCTCGGACACGAGGGTCGAAATGGCGATGGCCTCCCACGGGCACAGGATGCCGTTGCCCAGGGCCAAAAGCCATCCGGTGATGTAGCTCAGCGTACGACCAAAGCTACGATCGACATACTCGACGATGCCGCCCGAGATGGGGATAGCAGCCGTGAGCTCACCGAAAACAGCTCCGACGGGCACGAGGAAGATTGCACCCAAGAGGAATGCGATCATAGCGGGAACGGGACCGCCGCCCACGACCATCCAGTCGCCGACCTGCAGAACCCAACCGGTACCGATGATGGCACCGAAACCGATGGTGAAGAAGTTCCAGAGCGAAAGCGTTTTCTTCATGCCGCCGTTATCCTCGACTGCAACTTCTGCGTTCTTGTCCGCCATTGTTCCCCTCCTTTCCTTTTTGACGCCCCCTGGCGTCACCCCTTGCACGGCCTGTTTTGCCGCGCACTTTTATTTCGTGGCTTTAAGATACGGCCTTGGCACAGCAGCGCCGCTCGCAGCTCGACCGAAGGCAGAACTGCAAAACGAGCGGCGCCGTTTTTGGGACGAACGGCGGGAGACGTCATTCGTCTTGGACGCTTTCATCTTGTCTGCTTTTGAATACCTGTTGCCGTGACGCTTGGCGCGCGGCGCGGCAACGTTCATACCATTTGTCAGGCTTTTGGCGCACATACCCATGTGTCGTGCATCTTTTTATGTAGGATAGACAAGTTACACATGAGGCAAGGTGATTCGAATGGCATACGGATACAATGACGGCGAACAACGGCCACAAAGCGTGCGCCTTGCCGGCCGCACCACGCCAACGCCCAGAAGCACCTCCGACAACGACAACCCGCAGCGCCCCCAAGAGCAGCCCGGGGCTTCTTCGCGGCAGCAAAGCCGTACCGTGCAGCAGTCAGACCGCGTGAGTACGAGCACACGCCAACGCCAGACCGACACATCGCAGCCACGCCGCTACGATCGCCGTAAGACCGACTACTACGTTAAGCGCTCCTTTTCGCGACCTCAACGCGATCGCGGCAATTCCGCCCCTCACCCTGCGTCGCACGCCACAAGCCACGCGCTTCCGGCCCGCCGCCTACGCCTTGCGCTTTGCTCCATCGCCGCCTGCCTCGTCTTTGTGTTTTTGGGATCCTGTATCTCCCACGGGTCAGCCGGTCTTGAGCCCACTGCCGAGGACAGGCTGCTTAAAGCTCCCGTCGCGCCCGGTTACTCCTTTGCGTTCTCGACCCCACGCTCGCAATGGCAGGCCGGCACCATGCCCCACATCTACCAAATTGACCCCGCATGGTCGGAGCTGCCCTATGCCGGTGGCACTATTCGCGAAAACGCTTGCGGTCCCACCTGCCTCACCATGGTCTATATCTTTAAGACCGGCCATACCGATAAGACGCCGGTCGATATATGCGCACTGGCCGAAGCCGGCAACTACGCCCCCACCGGTGCCACCGAGTGGTCGTTTATGACAGGCGGTGCGTGGCAGCTGGGGCTCAACGGAACACAGCTCTATAACGATCGCGAATCGATTACCCAAGCACTTCGCTCGGGTGCGCCCGTCATCGCCGCAGTGCGCCCCGGTACGTTTACCAACGTAGGCCACTACATCGTGCTCTACGGCATCGACGATGCCAACCAGATTGGCGTCTACGACCCCAACTCGACCAGCCGCAGCGCCCGCCGCTGGGGCGTCGTAGAGGTCCTCAACGAAGTCGAAGCCATGTGGGCCTACTACTAGTCATTTAAGAACGTCCCCAATGACTAGGTGAATAGCAAAAGCCCCGCAGCCGGAGCGGACTGCGGGGCTCATGAAGAGAGGCTAGTTTGTGGGCGCTTTGCCTGGCGCCCACGAGAGAGGCAACAGAGTAGAGACTACTCGTGGATGCGGGTACCGGAGAGGCCGGCCATGGTCTCGGCGGCCTTGTCCAGGGCGCCGATGATGCAGGTGCGGCCCTTGCGGGAACGCGCGAACTTGATGGCGGCGCGGACCTTGGGCTCCATGGAGCCCTTGCCGAACTGGCCCTCGTCGGCCAGGCGCTCGGCCTCGTCGGCGGTGATGTCCTCGAGCTCCTCCTGGTTGGGCTTGCCGAAGTTGATGGCGACATGCTCAACGGCGGTCAGCAGGAACAGGACGTCGGCGTCGCAGTCCTCGGCCAGCAGCTCGCCGCCCAGGTCCTTGTCGATGACGGCGGGAACGCCCTTGTAGCAGCCCTTGTTCTCGTAGTCGCGGACGACGGGGATGCCGCCGCCGCCGCAGGCGATGACGATGAACTCGTTGTCGAGCAGGTTGAGGATGGAGTCGGCCTCGACGATCTTCTTGGGATCGGGGGAGGCGACGACGCGACGCCAGCCGCGGCCGGAATCCTCGACGAAGACCTTGGAGGGATCCTCGGCCATGAACTCCTTGGCCTGCTCCTCGGTGTAGAAGGGGCCGATCGGCTTGGTCGGGTTCTTGAACGCGGGGTCGTCCGGGTCGCACTCGATCTGGGTGACGACGGTGGCGGCGTGCCAGCGCTTATAGCGCTTGTGCATCTCGCGGCCGATGCCCTGCTGCAGGTGATAGCCGATGTAGCCCTGGGACATGGCGCCGCACTCGGGCAGCGGCATCTCGGGGGTACCGATGGCGTCGTGGGCGGCGGCGAAGGCGTTCTGGATCATGCCGACCTGCGGGCCGTTGCCGTGGGTGATGATGATCTCGTTGCCCTGCTCGATGAGACCGAGGAGAGCGTGGGCGGTGTTGCTCACAGCCTCGATCTGCTCGACGGGGTTGTTGCCGAGGGCGTTGCCGCCAAGGGCGACGACAATACGATCGGGCTTGCC
>DBEZDO010000043.1:0-6371 GCA_048187355.1 Collinsella sp. | reverse complement strand
TAGGCGACGGTGTTGGCGATGTAGTTATGCGGCAGGTAGTACGAGTTGGTGCCCTCAAAGGCAAACTGCAGGATCTTCATGCCGGGGAAGCCCGAGTTGTCGCGCATGTCGATGACGCCGGGGGTGAGGAAGCCCAGGTCCTCGGCGATGATGGGCAACGTGCCGAGCTTTTCCTCGAGCGTCTTGAAGAACTTGAGGCCGGGACCCTGCGTCCACGAACCGTAGGACGAATCGGGCGAGGAGAACGGCACCTCCCAATAGGCCTCGAAGCCGCGGAAGTGATCCAGGCGGATGACGTCGTACATGTCGAGGGCGGCGCGAATGCGGCCCTCCCACCAGGAGAAGCCGTCGGACTCCATGGCGTCCCAGTCGTAGATGGGATTGCCCCAGTACTGGCCGGTGGCCGAGAACTGGTCGGGCGGCGTGCCGGCGACGCTCACGGGATTGCCGGCGGCGTCGATCTTAAAGAGCTCAGGCGTCGCCCACATCTCGACGGAGTCACGCGAGACATAGATGGGCAGGTCGCCGATGATGAGAATGTCGCGCTCGTTGGCATAGGCCTTGAGGCGGCTCCACTGGCGATCGAAGAAGTACTGCGTCATCTGGTGGTAGAGCATACGCGCCGGATGGTCGGCGCAGACCTTGGCGGAAGCCTCGCCGCGGGTGCGGAGCTCCGCGGGCCACTCCCAAAACGCCTTGAGACCGCACTCCTCTTTGACGGTCATGAACTCACAGTAGGGGATGAGCCAGTCCTCGTTGGCCTGGATAAAGTCATCGAAATCGGCCGGCTTGTCGGCAGCAAAGCGCTCAGCGGCGCGGTCGAGAATCTGACGGCGGCCGCCAAAGATAGCACCGTAGTCGACATTGCTGGGGTCGGATCCCAGATACACGCCATCGATATCGCGCTGCTCCAGATACCCTGCCTCGATAAGCTCGGCAAAGTCGATAAAGTTGGGGTTGCCTGCGCGGGCCGAGAACGACTGATAGGGCGAATCGCCATAGCTGGTCGTCGTAAGGGGCAGAATCTGCCAGTAATGTTGTTTGCACGAGGCGAGAAAATCGACGAAGTCGTAGGCATTCCAGCCAAAGCCGCCGATTCCGTATGGTCCGGGCAGAGATGAGACGGGCATGAGGACGCCGCTTGCACGCTCCATGAATGCGCTCACCAACCTTCTTGTTGTGGGGTCGGCCTGCCGATGGGTGTGCAGTCCGCCTCCGATGTTCTGATTCGATACGCCTATTGTAAAACATGTTGTTTAAACATGTACAGGCAAGATAAAAAAGTTGGTCGATTTTCGGCGAATGGTTACATGCCATGAAAAAGCCCCGACCTCACAACGTGAGATCGGGGCAAGAGCGGTATGTAGGTTTTGCTACTCGGCGTCGGCGAAGCCGTTGGGGTTGTGGCTCTGCCAGTTCCAGCTATCGCGGCACATGTCCGCGATGTCGTACTGGGCCTTCCAGCCCATCATGCGCTCGGCCTTGGAGGCATCGCACCAGTTGGCAGCGATGTCGCCGGCGCGGCGCTCGCGGATCACGTAGGGCAGCTCCTTGCCACAAGCCTTGGAGAAGGCGGCGACGACCTCGAGTACCGAGGTGCCGGTGCCGGTGCCCAAGTTAAAGATCTCGACGCCGGTCTTGCCGTTCATCCAGTTGAGGGCGGCCACGTGACCAGATGCCAGATCGCACACGTGGATGTAATCGCGCACGCCGGTGCCGTCGGGGGTGGGGTAGTCGTTGCCAAAGACCTGAACGGCCTCGAGCTTGCCCACGGCGACCTGGGCGACATAGGGCACCAGGTTGTTGGGGATGCCCTTGGGATCCTCGCCGATCAGGCCCGACGGATGGGCGCCGATGGGATTGAAATAACGGAGTAGCACGACGTCCCACTCGGGGTCGGCGGTGTGGACGTCCATAAGGATCTGCTCGATCATCCACTTGGTCCAACCATAGGGGTTGGTCGCGGGCTTCTTAGGATCCTCCTCGGTGACGGGCGGGTTGTCCGGGTCGCCGTAGACGGTCGAGGAGCTCGAGAAGATGATGGACTTGCAGCCATGGTTGCGCATGACGTCGATGAGCACCAGGGTGTTCTCGATGTTGTTGTGGTAGTACTCGACGGGCTTGCTCACCGACTCGCCGACGGCCTTAAAGCCGGCAAAGTGGATGACGCGGTCGATCTGATGGGTATCGAAGATCTTGTTCATCGCATCGCGGTCGAGCACGTTGGCCTCGTAGAAGGTGAGGTTCTTGGCGGCCTCGTCGCCCACGATGGTCTTGACGCGGTCGACGGCGACGGCGCTGGAGTTGGAGAGATCATCGACGATGACGACCTGGTAGCCACCCTCGAGCAGCTGAACGACGGTGTGCGAGCCGATAAAGCCGGCGCCACCGGTAACGAGGACACAGGTGTCTTTGGGGTCGAGTGCTTTGGACATGTAGTCTCCTATCGAATCAGGAACACTTCTTCAGGGGAGTATAGCGCAGGCAGGGACGCCCAAATCGTGCGCTGTAGGAAAAGCAGAGGATTGTGCTAACGTACTCATAGAAGAGCTTGCGTACGCATAACCTGATCTTTGGCATTTGCTTACGAGCCGCTGACCTTGCAGTTTCCTGCCGTTCGTGGAAATCGTTGGGACGCGCCATATGTACGCTAATATGTATGAGTTGAGCGACATATAAATAAGCATGTAACGGAGTACATATGTCACCAAACAGCGATTCCATCCTTTCCCAGGAGCTCTCGCGCCGCACTGCCCTCAAGGCCCTGTTCGGCGCCGCTTCTGCGGCAGTTCTTTTTGGCCTGCCCGCTCGCGCCCATGCGGCGGAGGCTTCCAAAGAAACCACCGATAAACTGAATGCCGCCCAGGCCCAGCTCGACGAGGTTCAGGCCCAGCTCGACAGCATCGCAAATGAGTATGCGGCGCTGGCCAACAAGAATGCCCAGACCCTCAACGACATCGAGAATGTCCAGGGCAAGATTGACGACACGCAGGCCCAGATCGATGAAAAGAAGGCCGAGCTCAAGAAGAAGCGCAACGACCTTTCCGATCGCGTGGCCGCCAGCTACAAGTCCGGCGGCACGAACATCCTGTCGCTGCTGCTGGCCTCTGGCTCGTTTGAAGAGCTCGTTGCCAACGCGCATTACGTTGAGAAGATCAACAAGAGCGACCGCGATGCCATCGAGGACATCCAGACGATTCAGGCCGAGCTCGACGCACAGAAGACCGAGCTCGAAGCACAAAAGGCCGACCTGGAGAAACTCAAGGACCAGCAGACGGCTCAGATGCGGGATATGCAGGCCAAACAGCAAGAGGTCCAGACCGTGCTGAACGGTCTTTCCGACGACGTCAAGGAGCTCATGGCTCAGCGCGATTCCGAGATCCTCGCTGCCGCCCAGGCTGAGGAGGCCGCTAGGAAGGCTGCCGCTGCCGCGGCTGCCGCGAACAAGAACAATTCCTACTCGGGTGGTTCAAGCTCGGGTGGCGGATCGTATGCGCCCGGAACCCCGCAACAGAATGCCGGCTCGGGCAAACAGCAGGCCGTCGTCAACGCGTGCTATTCCACGCCTTCGCCAGGCCAGAACTGGTGCGCGGCGTGGGTTACCAATGTCTTCCGTAACGCCGGCGTTGGCTACTTTGGCGGTAACGCGTGCGATATGTTTAACGCATGGTGCTATAGCTCCGACCGCTCGGCGCTGCAGGTGGGCATGATCGTGGCCGACTCATCGCATAGCGGCACGGGTGCTCCGGGCCTTATCTACGGTCATGTGGGTATCTACGTTGGCGGCGGCATCGTTATGAGCAATGAGGGAGCCATTACGTCTAAGTCGCTTGACTCGTTCATTGGGTTCTACGGCACTGGCTCTGGCGTGCGCTGGGGCTGGCTTGGCGGTATTGCGCTGTCGTAGCTGCGGTTTGAAGTAAGTTGGTCCGTGGCTGCCCGAAAGGCATTAGGTTGCCTGCTCGGACAGTCCTGCTCGCACGGAGAGCACATTAAGTGCTCTCCGGCTCGTGCGGAACTCGCGATCAACCTTATGCCTCTCGGACTGTCCCGGCCCTCTCGGGTCCTGAGCGCGACACACCGGACTGGGTTATCTGAATAAATATGGTGAAGGCCCCTTTCGGGGCCTTCTTTTTATAAAAATTCGCCTACTCGGTGGACTTCGGGTTCTAGGTCTACGTCGAATTGGCCTTTGACGGTTGTTTGGATGTCGCGGATGAGTTCGTCGACGTCGGCGGCGGTGGCGTGGTTGGCGTTGACGATAAAACCGCAGTGCTTTTCGCTTACCTGCGCGCCGCCAACGGCGTGTCCTCGCAGGCCGGCATCCATGATGAGCTTGCCGGCAAAGTAACCCTCGGGGCGCTTGAAGGTGGAGCCGGCACTCGGCATGTCGAGCGGCTGCTTGTCCTCGCGGCGCTGGCGGTAGTCGTCCATGTCGGCCTTGATCATCGCGGCGTTGCCCGGTGCGAGGTTGAAGGTGGCAGAAAGAACGATAAAGCCGTCGTCGGCGATGCGACTCTTGCGATAGCCCAGGTTGAGCTCATCGACATCGAACTCGATGATGTTGCCGCTGCCGCGGGTGCCGTCGTCGAGCATGCGGGCGGGCTTGTAGACGCGCACAGACTCCAGCACGTCTGCCATGCAGGCACCGTAGGCGCCGGCGTTCATGTAGCAGGCGCCGCCGACCGATCCGGGGATGCCCGAGATGGGCTCCATGCCGGTGAGACCGGCCTCGGCTGCCGCCGCGGCGACATCGGAAAGCAAGGCGCCGGCCGCCGCCGTGACGTGCGTACCGTCGACCGTAATGTCGGAGAGGCCTTCGCCCAACGCCACGACGACGCCGCGGATACCCTTGTCGCCGACGAGCAGGTCGGAGCCGTTGCCCACGATGGTGAGCGGCAGGTCGCAGCGATAACAGGTGTCGAGCGTGGCGACGAGGCCCTGCTCGGTATCGGGCGTGACAAAGACGTCGGCCGGGCCGCCGATCTTAAACGTGGTGTGCTCGCGCATGGGCTCGCTCATCAGCACGTTGTCCTCGCCGGCAACGCCAGCAAGCGCGCACAGCAGGTCCTCGTTAAAAAAGTCGTTCTCGTGCATACGATTATCCGCCTTTTGGTGGTCGTTGTCATCAATCGATTGCAATATACCCCACCCGGACGGATTTGGTGCGCTGGCGGCGATAAAACAGCCGTCTACCGGATTGGTAAAGTGTTTATCACCGAGGTAGAGGGGCGGTCGCTATACTTTCAAGAGATTGCGCGTAAACCTGGAAGGAGCGAGATGGCCAACAAAGTCACCCTCAAGCAGATCGCCCAGGAGGTGGGGCTTTCCCCCTCGTCGGTCTCGCTTGTTCTCAATAATCGGCCCTGTCGCATCTCGGAAGAAAACCGCAAGCTCATCAAGGAGGTCGCGGCGCGCAACCACTATGTTCCTAACCAGATTGCGCGTAGTCTGGTCATGCGCGAGTCGCGCACGCTGGGCCTTATCGTCCCTAACATCGAGAGCCGCTTTTTTGCCTCGCTCGCCGGTAGCCTGGAAAAGCGCTGCCGCGAGGACGGCTATGCGCTCTTCATTACCAGCTCGGGCGGAAGCGCCGATGACGATCTGGAGCTGCTGCGCCAGCTGGTGACGCGCGGCGTCGATGGCGTCTTCCTGGTCGTGGGCGACGAGTTCTCCGACGACCGCGCCCTGCGCGAAGAAGTCAGCCACCTGCCCATCCCGGCCGTAATGGTCGACCGTGCCATTGAGGGACTCGAGTGCGACAAGGTGATGTTCGATCACGAGATGGGCGGCTACATGGCCACCCGCTATCTGATCGAGCAGGGCCACCGTCGCATTGCCTGCTTGGTTAACGCGCGCCGTTCCAATACGGGGCGTAAGCGACTTGCCGGCTATGAGCGCGCGCTGCGCGAGGTTGGCCTGCCTATCGACGCACGTTTGGAGTTTGAGAGCGAGTACTACATTCCGAGTGCATACGAGGCCTCGGAGGCGGTGCTCGCAACTGATGCCACCGCCGTGTTTGCAAGCTCGGATAACATCGCCCTTGGTTTGCTCAAGCGCCTGCACGAGATGGGGAAGAGCATTCCGGGCGACATCTCGGTGGTGAGTTACGACAACTCGGCCGCCGACGTTCTCTTTGAGCCGGCGCTGACCGCGATTGAGCAGGATCCTGGTATCCTCGCGGAGCATGCTTTTGGCTGCATGTCCAAGCGTCTTGCCGGTAGGGGCGGTAGGCGTGCCGAAGAGGTCGTCCTGGAGCCGGCACTTATCGTTAAGGGCAGCGTGCTCGAACTTACCGAATGTAGCTAAGCGTACTTGTTTGTTTGCATAGATTGCATGCGGAGTGTCCGCTATTTGCCGGCGGGGCCGGG
>DBEZDO010000042.1:0-38741 GCA_048187355.1 Collinsella sp. | reverse complement strand
GAACAGGAGTCGCTCGAGCTCGTCGGGCGGCAGGTTGAGGAGCTCGTCGCCGGGACGGTGCAGGCAGACCTTCCTGAGCTTGCCGATCTCGGAAGGCACGTGCAGACCTTTCGTCATGGCCTCCTACCTTTCTTTCGGGCCTTTCGGCCGAATCTCTCAGCGCCCTTCCATAGCGGACGCTGCTTGCTGACAGCTCTAGTTATATCCAAATTCCACCCGCAATTCCACCTCGCCCCCGAACGGTCAACAAAGTGCGATGAACGGTATATCGCACGAGATTCCCCCATAATGTACTTCGGCGTTCTAAAGTAACTTTTCTAAGGTAAACGCTCTTTTTCCAAAAAACTATTTGCAATTGCATCTCTAAACTTTTGATTCAGAATTGCATAGCTAAATCGGTTTTATGTATATAAATGATGTTTGTTTACGTTTCCGCCTGCATTCAATGATATTCAGCTATCCATCATTCTTATTCACACTTACGTACCAGTTGAGTGAGGATATAGACCGCTTGCAGACGAGCAGGACGTCAGTCCTATGACTTGTCAGCGTAAGAAGTAGGTAAAGATACCGTTCACGCGATACGTCCGTGCCAGCGGTCGACTAAATTGAGACAATAGTGATTAGTGTTAGGCTACCGTCCCTTGTGGGGACTGAACGGACAGATGCATATGCCGAGCAAAATCGAAAAGAAGCAAGCCGCCGCAAAGCTGCGCAAACCGCCGCGCGACTTCTCGTACACGCAAAACCGAGAGCTCAGCTGGCTACGCTTTGACAACCGCGTGCTCGACGAAGCCTTCGACGAAACCGTTCCGTTATTCGAGCGACTAAAGTTCGTCTCGATCTTCGAGTCCAACCTCGACGAGTTCCTTATGGTGCGCGTGGGCGGCCTGTCCGATCTGGCGGAGCTCAAAAAACAACCTGTCGACAACAAGAGCAATATGACCGCCTCCGAACAGGTCGATGCTGTCATGGCCGAAATGCCCGGGCTCCTTACCCGTTGGGAGTCCATCTTTAAGAGCATCGAGGGCAAGCTCGACACCTTGGGCGTTCACCGCGCCCGCATCGATTCGCTTACGCCCGAGGAGCGCACCTTTGTAACCCGCTACTTCCAGGCCTACGTGTCACCGGTCATCTCGCCGCTGGTCATCGATCCTCGCCACCCCTTCCCCAACCTGCGCAATGGCGCGCTCTATCTGGCCTGTGGTCTGGACGGTGCCACCGACGAGGAGAGCCTGCTGGGCCTTATCGAGATTCCCGCCTCGATGAACCGCGTGGTCGAGATCCCCTCGCCCACCGGCACCTACTCCTACATCTTGCTCGAGGACGTCATCCTCGCCTGCCTGGACAGCTGCTTTGGCTCCTATAAGCCGCTGGATCGTGCGCTGATCCGCGTCACCCGCAACGCTGACATCGATCCGGACGGCGAGGGCGTCGAGGAGGAAGAGGACTACCGCCAGCACATGAAGCGCATTCTCAAGAAGCGCCTGCGCCTGCAGCCGGTAGTGCTCGCGGTCTCGGGATCGCTCGAGAAGGCGACGCTCAAGACTATCCGCAAGGCGCTCGAGCTTTCGCGTCGCTCGGTCTTTACCTGCGATATCCCGCTCAACCTGGGCTACGTCTTTGGCATTGAGGGCAAGATTCCCGAGCACCTGCGCAACGAGCTGCTCTTTACGCCGTTTAAGCCGCAGCCCAATCCCACCATCGACATGACCCGCTCCATCCGCGAGCAGGTGCTGCAGCACGACAAGCTGCTCTTCTACCCTTACGAGGCCATGAACCCGTTCTTGGACCTGGTGCACGAAGCAGCCTACGACCCCGAGTGCATCTCGTTGCGCATCACGCTCTACCGCGTGGCCAAGCAGAGCCGCCTATGCGAGTCGCTGATCGATGCTGCCGAGAACGGCAAAGAGGTCACGGTGCTCATGGAGCTCCGCGCACGCTTTGACGAGCAGAACAACATCGAGTGGGCCGAGCGCCTGGAAGAGGCCGGCTGCACCGTCATCTATGGTTCCGAGGGCTTTAAATGCCACTCAAAGATTTGCCAGCTCACCTATCGCGAGGGCATGGCGCTAACGCGCCTCACACTTTTGGGCACCGGCAACTTTAACGAGAAGACGGCCAAACTCTACAGCGACTTTATGCTCATGACAGCCCATCCCGGCATCGGCGAGGACGCCAACCTGTTCTTCCGCAACCTGTCGCTGGGCAACCTGCGCGGCGACTACCGCTTCCTGGGTGTGGCGCCCGTCGGACTGAAACCGCTCATCATGCGCGGGCTTGACCGCGAGATCCAGCGCGCCCTTGCCGGCGAGCCCGCCCGCGTGTTCTTTAAGCTCAACTCGCTGACCGACCGCGAGGTTATCGACAAGATCGCCGAGGCATCGTGTGCCGGCGTGCGCGTAGACATGATCATCCGAGGCATCTCGTGCCTCAAGCCCGGTGTTCCGGGCAAGACCGAGAACGTGTATGTCCGCTCCATCGTCGGACGCTTTTTGGAGCACGCGCGCGTCTATGCTTTCGGCGTGGACTCGGACATGATTTACCTGAGCTCGGCAGACATGATGACGCGCAACACCGAGCACCGCGTGGAGATTGCCTTCCCCGTGCTCGACCCCACCTGCCGCGCCCTGGTACACGAGTGCATGGGCATGCAGCTGCAGGACAACGTGAAGGCCCGCAGCCTCACGAGCGACGGCACCTGGGTCCCCGTGGAGTGTGCAGAGGGTGAGAAACCCTTCAACTCGCAGGAAGCTCTACTGGAGCGTGCCTATCGCAACGCCGAGGCCGCCGCGCAGCAGCGCGCACAGGAGAAGGAACGTGTGGCCGAAGAAGCTATTCAGGCCGAGGTTGAACACGGGGCAGCTGCCAAACCGGAAGCGGTTGCAGCTCCCCTGGTGAATGAGCCCGAGGCTGCCGCAGAGCCCGCCGTGGAGAAAGCGCCCGAGCCCGCTACTGCGACTCCGGAGCCCGCCGCCGAGGCAAAGCCCGCCCCTGCTCCTGAGCCGCAGCCGGCCACACCCAAGGTCCAAGAGGTCCAGGCGACCGTCATTGAGCCCGAGCCTGCACCTGCACCTCAGCCCGATCCGCAGGTCATCAAGCCCGCACCCGAGACGAGCGCCCGTCGCGATAAGCCCGCCGGCAAGACCAAGGCCATCGAGCGCCATCGCCCCGGCCGCGTGCGCATGGGCCTGGGTCTGATCGGCCTGGGTCTTAAGACGCTCATTACAGGCAAGACGAAATAGTCGTTTGTAAAAGCGCCCCGTATTTGAGGAATGCCCCAGATACGGGGCGCTTTTCCCTGCTACCATGGTTGCGAACAAAACCGCGAATGGCAGGCAGGAATATGAAGCTCACCATAGAATCGATGACGTACGGCACCGACGGTCTGGCACATGCCGACAACGGCAAGGCCGTCTTTGTGCAGGGCGCCGTGGCAGGCGACACCGTCGAAGCCGAGGTCGTGCAGGACGGCAAGTCGTTTATGCGCGCCCGCACGACCGAGATTCTGGAGCCGAGCCCCGATCGCATTCAGCCCCCCTGCCCCTTCGTGGGCATCTGCGGTGGTTGTTCGTGGGGCAATCTCTCACGCACGGCACAGCTCGCCGCCAAGGAGCAAAACCTGCGCTCCACGCTCGAGCGCATCGGCAAGTTCGCTCCTGAGCAGGTCGATGAGTTGGTACAGCCCATCTGCCACACCAAGGACGACTGGGGCTACCGCAATAAAATCGAGCTCGAACCGACCGTCGTCAACGGTCGCGTGCGCCTTGGCATGCACGGTGTCGACCCCAGCAAAATCGTGACCGTCGATATGTGTCCGCTGTTCGATAAGCGCTTCCCGAAGGCACTCAAATCGGTCGTCGGCGCACTTAACTATCTAAGCGGCAGCCATGACTTGGGGCTCGAACGCGTGGGCATTCGCGCATCGCGCCGCACCAAGGCACTCGAGGTCGCACTCTGGACGCCGACAGGCTCTTTTCCGCGCTCGCAGGTCTCCCGCGTGCTGGCGGACGCCGCTCATCCCACGAGCGTCGTGCGCGTGATGAGCAAGGGCGAAAAGAAGGCCCGCCGTGTCTCCAAGGTCGAAATGCTCGCCGGAGAGGGCTCATGGACCGAGAATATCGCCGAGGGTCAGATGCGCTTGTCTGCCCCGTCTTTTTTCCAGGTCAACACCAAGGGCGCCGAGAT
This sequence comes from Collinsella sp., assembly GCA_048187355.1. Classification (GTDB taxonomy): domain Bacteria; phylum Actinomycetota; class Coriobacteriia; order Coriobacteriales; family Coriobacteriaceae; genus Collinsella. The sequence continues at coordinate 34,553 of DBEZDO010000042.1, read as the reverse complement.
TTTGATCGAGCTCGTTATGGAGGCGCTCGATCCGCAGGAAGACGAGCTTGCCGTGGACCTGTACTGCGGTGCCGGCACCTTTACCTTGCCGCTCGCCCGCCGCTGCGACTTTGTCGCCGCCGTCGAGGCCTACGGCCCGGCCGTGCGCGACCTGCGTCGCAACCTGGAGATCAACAAGCTCGATAACGTCGACGTCATCGGCGGCGATGCCGTGCGCGAGTTCCCCGACCAGGACGCCGATGTCCTGGTGGTCGACCCACCACGCGCGGGCTTGGCGCCCGAGGCCATCGACCTCATCGCCAGCACGAGTGCGCGCGATGTCGCCTATGTGAGCTGCGACCCTGCCACCCTGGCGCGCGATCTCAAGCGCTTTGTCGAGGAAGGCACCTTCTCCCCCGTCAAGATCACACCGGTCGATCTGTTCCCGCAAACCTTCCACTGCGAAACCGTCGTCCACCTCAAGCGCAACTAGACTGTTTGCCCAAGGCCACGCCCGATGATTTTTCTGGGACGGGGATTAAATAATCAATTTGCACCGAATGATTATTTAATCCCCGTCCCGAAATTGAACCGCCCCCTCATTTCTTGAACATTAAAAATGGGGGCTTCTTTATGGACGGGAGAGTCAGGCACGACGCCACGCTGAGGACTCTTGCAGCAGAGCTTTGCGACAGGGGGTACGGGCGCGCCGAAGGGTGCCCGTACCCGGCCGGGGCCGGCGGCGTGCGAGAGCAAGCTCATGCGACGGAGCTGCTGCCGGGGCGCCTGAAGGACGAATTCTACAGGAACCGGACGTGGCGGAGCTTCGAGGAGTTCAAGCGGGACCTCGAAGCCTATACCGTTCACTGGAACAAGAGGAGGAGGCGGGCTAAGCAAAAGGGGCTGACCCCGGAGGAGTTCCGGAATCAGTCCCCATGTGCGGCATAGGCCGCTAATTGACCCGTCCAAGTATCGGGGCGCAGTTCATTTCAGCGCCGCCCGAGAAAGCTAAACGCCTTCTGGCAGGTTGTCCCGGGCCGAGGGCGGCCACCTTGATCGCCCTCGGCCCTCACCCACCTCAACTGCTCCTCAATTACATGGAGCTGGTCGAGAAGAGGCGCAAGCTAGCGGGCGCCTTCCTCTTCGTCGTTGGGCCGGTAGGTGATGAACTCGATAACAAAGGCCAGGACGGCAGAGACGAGCGAGGCGATGATCGCGAAGATCATGTGAGAGATCCCGGCGCCACCAGGGGTCCCGTCGATGAAGTTGAGCAGGTTGAAGACGCCGAGGCCGCCCGAGATGTACATGAGGGCGCCCGTCATTCCCACGATGGCGCCGCCAACGGCGGAACTCAGGCATGCCACGACGAATGCGCGCTTGTTGGGCAGGGCGATGCCGTAGATGCCCGGCTCGGTGACGCCGAAGAAGAAGGCGGAGATCATCGCGGGAAGGGCGATGCCGCGGAAGCGCTCGTCCTTGTTTCTGAGGTACATGGCAAAGATGACCGCTCCGAGCGCGAACCCGTGGCCGATGGTGGCGGCGAGCACGCTGTCGTGGCCGAGGGTGTTTAGGTTCATGATGGAGATGGGGATGAGGCTCCAGTGGAAGCCAAAGATGACGAGGCACATCCACAGTCCGCCGACCAGGGCGCTGCCCAGGACGGAACCAACCACGGGAAGCTGGAAGATGAACGAGAACGCCGCGCTCAGCAGGTTGGTGATGAGGGTTGCCACCGGGCCGATGACGAGGTAGCCCAAGACGATGGAGACCGTCATCGTGGCGAGCGGTACGAGGAACATCTTGAGCGCAGTCGGCATCCAGCTCTTGAGTCAGCGCTCAAGGATAGAGCCGAACCACACCATGAGAAGGACGGGGATCACCGAGCTCACGTAGCCGGACACGGGCATGATGATGGGGACCCCGAGGGCGGTGGCGTACCACGAGAACGTGCCGGCCACGCCGAGGTCGATGCTGCCGAGCGCCTCGCCCGAGGTCAGGGCGACCATCGTCGGGTAGAGGAGCGCCACGCCGATTGCCACGCCAGTGAACTCGTTCATGCGGAACTTGCGCGCGGCACTGAACGCCAGGGCGACGGGAAGGAAGTAGAAGAAGCCGTCAGCCACGGTGTAGAGCAGCGTGTAGAGGCCGTCGTTTGCAAAGGCCGGGACGAAGTAGGTGATGAGGGCAAGCAGTCCCTTCATGATGCCTGCGGCGGCAAGCGGTCCCAGGATGGGCTGGAAGATGCCAGAGATGAGGTCGATGATGACGGAGGCAACGGTCTTATCGCCCTGGGGCTCGTCGTCGGCGCTTGCGCCGCCCGAGAAGTTGCCGGCCTCCATGACCGCGTCGTAGACGTCTTCGACGATGTTACCCACGACCACCTGGTACTGGCCGTTGGCCTGGATGACCTGGATGACGCCCTTGAGGGTCTCAATCTTGGCCGTGTTGGCGCGGGACTCGTCCTTGAGCTTGAAGCGCACGCGCGTGATGCAGTGCGCGACGCTGGCGACGTTCTCGGCGCCGCCTACGTTCTCGAGTATGGATCTGGCCAGGTCGTCGTATTTTTCTGCCATTATTATCTCCTTAGTGATATTGCCCGGGCGGCTAGCCCAGGTCGCCTCCGTTGGTGGCGATGGCCTGTTGATACCAGTAGAAGCTCTTCTTGCGCCTGCGCTCGAGCGTGCCGTTGCCCAGGTTGTCGCGGTCCACGTAGATGAAGCCGTAGCGCTTCTCCATCTCGCCGGAGCCCGCGCTCACGAGGTCGATCGGCCCCCAGGTGGTGTAGCCGAGCATCTCGACGCCGTCCTGCTCGATGGCGTCGCGCATGGCCTCGATGTGCTCGCGCAGGTAGGCGATGCGGTAGTCGTCCTCGATCGTGCCGTCGGGAAGCACCTCGTCATAGGCGCCGAGGCCGTTCTCCACCACAAAGAGCGGCTTCTGGTAGCGGTCCCAGAGGTCGTTGATCGTGATGCGGAATCCCAGCGGGTCGATGACCCAGCCCCAGTCGCTCGTGCGCACGTAGGGGTTCTCCACGCCGGCGAAGGCGTTGCCCTCGGCGACGCCGCCCACGGAGTCGGGGTCGCCCGCGGTGCAGCGCGAGGAGTAGTAGCTAAACGAGATGAAGTCGACGGTGTTCTCCGCAAGGATGCGCTCGTCCTCGGCGGTCATGCCCACGTCGATGCCCTCGCGCTCGAGCATCTTGAGCGCGTAGCCGGGGTAGCGACCGCGCGCCTGCACGTCCACGAAGAAGAGGTCCTCCTGGTTCTTGACCTGCGCCGCGCGAACGTCCTCGGGACGACAGGAGTAGGGGTAGTAGCTTCCCGCGGCGAGCATGCAGCCCACCCTGTTCTCCGGATCGACCTCGTGGGCGATCTTGGTGGCCCAGGCGCTCGCCACGAGCTCGTTGTGCGCGGCGCGGTACTCGGCCTCGCGGGCATTCTCCCCGGGCTCGAGGACGATGCCGGCACCCATGAAGGGACGGTGCAAGATCATGTTCATCTCGTTGAACGTGATCCACCAGCGCACGAGGCCGCGGTAGCGGTTGAAGAGCACCGTCACAAGCCGCTTGTAGAGCTCGATAAGGGTGCGGTTTCGCCAGGCGCCGTACTTCTTGACGAGGTGGATGGGGCAGTCGAAGTGCGTGATGGTCACGAGGGGCTCGATCCCGTGCTCGCGGCAGCAGCGGAACACGTCCTCGTAGAAGGCGAGCCCGGCCTCGTTGGGCTCCTCCTCGTCGCCATTGGGAAAGATGCGGCTCCAGGCGATGGAGAGGCGAAAGACCTTAAAGCCCATCTCCGCGAAGAGGGCTATGTCCTCGCGGTAGTGGTGGTAGAAGTCGATGCCCGTCTGGGCCGGGTAGTAGTACCCGGGCTCAAAGTCGAGCATGCGCCTCAGGCCGCGGCTTACGTCGTTGCGCTCCGGCCCGTGTGGGATGACGTCGACGTTGGCAAGGCCGCGGCCGCCCTCGTCATAACCTCCCTCGCATTGGTTGGCGGCGGTGGCTCCTCCCCAAAGGAACCCTTTTGGAAATGGCATGGTGCCTCCTTCTCTCTGGCGCCCCCATCTCTGCGGGGGACGCTTTATAACGTCCTTGCGGCCTCGCGCGCCGGGCCCGTGGCCCTTTCCCTGATGCGCGCGGGCCGCCTGTGAAGGGGTGACTAGCTGACGGCTTGTCCTGCGGCGGCGCGACGTGCCTCCCGGCCTCCAAGCAGGGAGGGGACTTGTGCCAGGCACACGCCGGCGAGGATGATGGCGACGCCCAGCCACTCGACGACGCCGAGCGGCTCGCCGAGGACGATCATGGCGATGAACAGGCCGGCGGGGAGTTCCGCGGCGGCCATGACAGTGGAGAGGCCCGCGGGCAGGTGCGGAGAGCCCATGCCGAAGAGCAGGACCGGGCAGAGCATGCCAAAGAAGCCGGCGATGACGGCAAAGGGCAGGATGCCCTGGGCGAGGACGCCCGAGACGACGTAGTCCGGGCACACCGTGAGCGACATGACCACGGAACCCGCGCATACGATGACGCCACGCTGCTCGGACGAGCAGGGGGCCTCGACCTTGCCGGAGAGGGTGACAAAGAGGGAGCAGGACACGGCCGCCCCCAGCGCGCAGAGCAGGGCCACGGGGTCGTACCCGGTGATGCCGGTCTTGTAGACGCCGCTGGCGAACACCGTTCCGAAGACGATGACCAGGGCGGAGACCACTTGGAGGAGCCTCGGCGGCCGGCGCGTCATGACGGTCTGCCACACGAGCCCCAGCCACGTGAACTGGAAGAGGAGCGTGAGCGCCACCGGGGCGGGCAGCACGCTCATGGCGTAGCAGTAGAGGATTGAGGTGAGGCAGGTGAGGGCTCCCAGGACCATGAGCTTAAGGGCGAGCTTCCAGCCCACGCGCTGCCAGCGGTGCCCGAGTGCGTGCCCTGCGAGCGTGGCGAGGGCGAAGAAGATGCAGCCAAACCACGCCTGGCTCGCCACCACCTGTGCCGAGGTGAAGCCCGCGGCGTAGGCGAGCTTGTAGGTCGTGGCCATCGCGCCGTAGCAGGCGCCGCCCGCAAAGACCTGGAGCGCCGCCTTGGCCTGTCCCGCGCCCGTGACTCCTGCCCCGGCGGCCTGTTGCTTGATTGTGTTTGTTCCTGCCATTAGGCTCCCTTCCGTCTGCTGTCTTGCAGATGCACGTCTCGTGCGTCTGTTCCCTGCAGTCGGAAGGTGGGCTCGTGCGGTCTTCTGGCGGTGCATGTGGTACCTGCTGCCAAGACGAAAAAAGCCACGCAACCGACTGCTCGGTTGCGTGGCAAAAAGGTGGCTAGCGCCCAGAAAAGTCCACGCGTTTTTAGACTGGGACAAAATACTACAACAGGTGAGATTCCGTCAAGAAAAACCGAGGAAAAAGTGAGCCTCTGCCCGCCGTACCTGTGGCGGTCGTTCCCCGAACGGGGCGGTGCTGTTGGGGACTGTCTCGCTCTGTAACAGTAAGACCCGGTTTTGGTCCGTAGATGTTACAGATTTAGACGTTTTGTCGGGGCAGTTTCCGTTTGTCTTGATCTGTAACAGTTAGGGGTCAAAAGTGGGTCTAGATGTTACAGATTGAGATTGTTGAGGATGGGTGAGGGTAGCTAATTCGGACGGGGCTATTTTAAACATTGGGAAATCGAGCGTGGCAAGCGGAGGTCTTCGGGGTATAAGACGGCTAATTGTATGCCGCCTATGAAAGGAACCCTCATGCCCAGCGTTGCCGTTCTCGCCGCCGATGGCTTTGAAACTATTGAATGCTTGACCATGGTCGATGTCATGCGTCGCGGCGGCGTGCGTGCCACGCTCGTCTCGATCATGCCCACGCGCGAGGTCGTAAGCTCGCTGCAGATCCCCGTGACCTGCGATGCGCTCTTTGATGAGATCAACTTTGACGAGTACGACTGCGTCGTGCTGCCCGGCGGCCTGCCCGGTGCCACCAACCTGCGCGCAGATCAGCGCGTCTGCGACGTGGTCTGCGAGTTCGCCGCAACCAAGCACGTCGCCGCCATCTGCGCCGCCCCGTTTATCCTGGGCGAGCTCGACCTGCTCGAGGGGCGCCATGCCACGTGCTTCCCTGGCTTTGAGAAAAGCTTCCCCGAAGGCGCCTATACCGGCGAGAAGGTCACGCAAGACGGCAACATCATCACTGCCAGCGGCATGGCACAGTCCCTCCCCTTTGCATTGGAGCTGCTGCGCACGCTCGCCGGCGACAAGGCCGTCGAGAAGGTCGCCGAGGGCATCCAACTATGATTTTGGCTTCGCAATCGCCGCGCCGCATAGAGCTGATGCGCGAGGCAGGCTACAACATTCGCGTGATTCCCGCGGATATCGACGAAACGCCCTTTGATGGCGAGGCCCCGCTCACGCTTGTCGAGCGCTTGGCACGCGCCAAGGCGGCTGCCGTTGCTGCCGAGTATGCCGAGCCCAATGAGCTGACGGTCGCGGCCGACACCATCGTCACCTTTGACGGCAAGATTCTGGGCAAGCCGGCAACCGAGGACGAGGCGCGCACTATGCTCCGTGAGCTTTCGGGCCGCACGCACCAGGTCGCAACCGGCGTCTGCATCGTTAAGGCAGGCGATACGGCCGCCCCGCATGCCGCCGAAAGCCTGTCCTTTGTCGATGTGACCGACGTGACGTTCTACGAGCTCACCGACGAGCAGATCGAGCACTACGTCGCCTCGGGTGAGCCCATGGACAAGGCCGGCGCCTACGGCATTCAGGGCACAGGAGGACGCATGCTCGTGCACGATATTTCGGGCGACTTCTATAACGTGGTGGGCCTACCCATCGCCCGCGTCGCGCGCGCGATTCAAAAACTCTCGTAATTGCATCTGGCGCTGGGTATCCCCCGGCGCCTACAATTTTGGCGTACCGTACGGATCCCGACCGGGCACAAGGCGCGGCGGAAAACCGATAGGAGTTAAACATGGATACACTGCTCGAGGCCATTGACGTCTGCGATGTCGATGGCTTTTGCTATGGCAACTATACGGACGAGGAGGCCGGCACCGGTTGCACCGTAATCGTGGCACCCGAGGGCGCCACCGGCGGCGTTGACGTTCGCGGCGGTGCTCCAGCATCGCGCGAAACCGACCTGCTGCGACCCGAGAACACCGTCGACAAGGTCCACGCCGTCTGCCTTTCGGGTGGATCGGCCTTTGGCCTCGAGGCTGCAAGCGGCGTCGCTCGCGAGCTTGAGAGCCGCGGCATCGGCCTTCCCGTCGGCCCCACGCAGGTGCCTATCGTGTGCTCCAGCTGTATCTTCGACCTCGCCTTTGGTAACCCCACCGTGCGCCCCGACATTGAGGCCGGCATCGCCGCCGTGCGCGAAGCACTCGACCACACCCCCACCAAGCTCGAACAGGGCAACGTAGGCGCCGGCACGGGCGCTACCGTGGGTAAGCTCATGGGGCCTGCCACCTGCATGAAGGCCGGCCTTGGAGCTGCCGCCGTGGCACTCGGCCCCATCAAGGTGGGCGCCGTGGTCTCGGTCAACGCCTGCGGCAACGTTGTCGACCCCTTCACCGGCGAGTGGGTCGCCGGCATGCGCGCCGCAGCCGATAGCGACCAGATCGTCGACATGGAACTCGCAGCCTTTGCCGCCGCCGGATCCATGCAGATGCCGCTCGACCGCACCAACACCACCATCAGCTGCATCGTCACCAACGTGGAACTCACTAAGGCACAAGCCACCAAGGTCTCCCAGATGGCCGCAGACGCCTACGCACACGCCATCCGCCCCACACACACCACCAACGACGGCGACACCATCTACACCCTCGCCAGCGGCAAACTGGGCGCCCAGGCAAGCGCCGCCGTTCCCCTAGACCTGCTGGGCATGCTCGCCGTAAGGGCCCTGGAAACCGCCATCGTAAACGGAGCCAAAACCGCCAAAACCTCCCACGGAATCCCAGGTGCTGCGAAGTAATCTCACTCGACCGTCGGTCGGAGGCGGGCGGGCATTACGTTTGCTGCTCTACAGTCCTATGCAAGACGAAGGCCACATTAAGTGGCCTTCTTTGCATGCGGAACTCGCGACAAACGTAATGCCCGCCCGCCTCCGACCGACTACCAACTAATATTTTTTCAGCCCAGGCCCCTGTGTACCGCGCGTCGAAGATCTTCAAATTCAAATAACCTGACAATCGAGTCTTATAGCAGAGGCCCCTTGGCCTTTAGTTTGATACACGGTCCGCACGAGCCGGAAAGCACTTAATGTGCTTTCCGTGCGAGCAGGACTGTTCGCAGTAGCAAACTAAAGGCCAAGGGGCCCAGTCAACCTATCAGCAGCGATTACTCAGCAGCTAGTTGAATTTGAAGATCTTTGAGGCAAGACGGTATAGGCCGAGTGTGGTTTTGTCACCGGCACGACCGCGCAGATTGGTGAAGAACCCGACCACGCCGTAGCGGGCACGACGATACATGCGCTCGTCATAGGCCTTCAAATCATTCCACAGCGTCTTTAGGCGCTCGTCGGCGCAATCTTCCTCGGAAAGCTTGGTAAGCACCGAGCAGATCGCCATCATCATGGTGAAGTAGCCCATCATGTACGAGCGCAGGCGCGACGACCCAACATCGCTGTACAAGTGGTACGACTCCATCATGATACGCGTAACACGGAACTGCTGGTCCAGACGCTTGACCATCGTTGCCTCGTTGACGCTCTGGCCCTCGCGACCGATAAAGTAGCGGTAGAGGTCGATGTCGGCGTAGTACATGGTCTTGCAACGCGGCAGCGGCACGTAGGCGTAGATGTTGTCCACATAGAACGTGTGCGGCGGCATGGGAAGGTTGGACTCGCGCAGCACATCCGTGCGATAGCACAGGCTGTGCATGAGAAGGTTCTGGTCCAGGCGGAAATGACCGATCTGATCCCAGGAAAAGATCTTTTTGCGCGGCAGGGCAAATTTGTAGCCAATAGCGGTATGCGTGCCCTCGTAAACCTTCTCGTACACGTAGTTCGAGATAAACAGGTCAACGCGCTGGTCGCGCTCCTCAAAGCCACGCAGAATCGACAGCATGGTCGAAAGGGCAGCGCCGTCAAGCCAGTCGTCCGAGTCGACAACCTTGTAGTAGGTGCCCTGCGCCTCGCGCAGACCCGAAAGGACGGCAATACCGTGACCGCCATTCTCCTGGTGCACCGCGCGGATGATTCCAGGATAACGTGCCTCCCACTCATCGGCCTTATCGGCCGTCTCGTCCTTGGAGCCGTCGTCCACCACGATAATCTCGATATCGGTAGCGTAATTGCTCCCCTCCAAGATGGAGGTGATGCAATGGTCCATGTCCTTGGCGGCGTTATACGAGGGAATACCGAATGTTATGACTTTATGCATGGCAGGCGATAATCTCATCCGAAAGATCGAGGGCAGAATTGGTCACGGCGTCCATATCGTAGTAACGATACTCGGCCAGACGACCCACCGGGTGGAAGTTCGTCAGGTTCTGGACGCGCTCAAGATAGCGCTCATAGAGCTCACGGTTCTCGGGCTCAAGAATGGCGTAGTACGGCGTCTCGCCCGAGCCGGGCGTATAGGCCTTGGAGTACTCCTTCATGATGGTGGTCTTGCCGGGCAGGACCTGACCGGTCATGTTCTTGAACTCGGTGATGCGCGTGTAGTCCTCGCTCGTGGTGTAGTTGACAGTGCCCACGGGCTGGAACTGGTCCATATCGAGCGTCTCGAACTTCATATCGAGCGTGCGGTACGGCAACGCACCCAAGTCGAGGTTGAACAGCTCGTCGAGTGGACCGGTGTAGACGATCTCGCCACCATAGACCTTGCCGTCGATCTTGACGGTAGTCTCGTCGATTTCAAAGAGGTCACGGGCGTCCACGTCGCAGAACACGTCGATCAGGTCGTGGTCGAGCATGTGCTCAAAGAGCGCCGTGTAGCCCTCCTGCGGCATGCCCTGGAAGGGAGCTTGCGGGAAGTAGCGGTCATCATCGCCCACAAAGACGGGAACGCGGCCGGTGATCGAGGGGTCGATCTGATCGGGCGTCTGGCCCCACTGCTTCATGGTGTAATGTAAAAAGACGTTCTCGTAGACGTAATCGGCGACCTCGGCAAGATCCGGGTCGTTCTTCTTACGCAGCTCCATAATGGGCACCTTGACATCCTTGCCAAAGGTCTCCACGAGCTTCTGATACAGCTCCTCGCCGCGCTCGTCACCAAAGGCGAGCTTGAGACTCGCATGGTTGAAGGGCACGGGCATAAGGGTACCGTTGATGTTGGCGAGCACCTTGTGTTGATAATCCGTCCACTTGGTAAAGCGCGACAGGAAATTGTGCACGCGCTCGTTAAAGGTGTGATAGATATGCGGACCGTACTCGTGAATCAGGATTCCGGCCTCGTCAGTGCAGTCATAGGCATTGCCCGCAATGTGGCTACGGCGCTCCAAAACGGCAACACGATAGCCGATGGTCTCGGCAAGACGGCGGGCGCAAACGGCACCGGCATATCCAGCACCGACGACAATCATGTCGTACGCGCCGGCGTTAAAGCCTTCAGGCAGGCCTGAGGTAATCTGCATCGATACTCCTTGTCAAAAGCCACGGGCTCGTTAGCTGGGCTTTTCTCGAACATTCTTCGAGACATATTTATCAGAGCGATTATAGCGCTAATGCGTCCTATAATGAGCTTGCCACACAAGGAAAGCTCAAGCACCGCGGCGTACATAATTGAAAGGTAAACCCGCTAGCAGCGGGTTTATTCGTGAACAGCCGGGTGCCTGGAGCTTAGCGAAACGCTTGTAAGGAGTAACATGAGCGATTTCCTAAACCGTATGAAGTCTGCCGCCAAGGCCGACCTTAAGACGATCGTCCTGCCCGAGGGCGAGGATCCGCGCACTATCGTCGCGGCCACCAAAATCATCGAGGAGGGCCTGGCAAAGATCGTCATCCTGGGCAACCCCGACGAGATCAACGTTCCCGGCGCTACCGTCATCGACCCGCGCAATGCCGAGAAGCACGAGGAGTATGCGCAGAAGTTTGCTGAGCTCCGCGCCAAGAAGGGCGTTACCATCGAGCAGGCTCGTGCCCAGGTGATGGACGCCACCTACTTTGGCACCATGATGGTCAAGATGGGCGACGCCGACGGCCTGGTCTCCGGCGCCTGCCACTCCACCGCCGACACCCTGCGCCCTGCACTTCAGATCCTCAAGACCGCCCCGGGCACCAAGCTGGTCTCGGCCTTCTTCGTGATGTGCACCGACACCCCGCAGTTCGGCACCGACGGCACGCTGATCTTCGCCGACTGCGGCCTCAACATCAACCCGTCCTCCGACGAGCTCTCCGAGATCGCCATCGCCTCCGCTCACTCCTGGTCCACCTTCATGGGCAACGTTGAGCCGCACGTGGCCATGCTCTCCTACTCCACCATGGGCTCCGCCGGCGGCGAGGTCGCCAAGAAGGTCCAAGAGGCCGTAAAGTTCTGCAAGGAGAAGGCTCCCGAGCTCGCCATCGACGGCGACCTGCAGCTCGATGCCGCTATCGTCCCCACTGTCGCCCAGCTCAAGGCTCCCGGCTCCTCCGTCGCCGGTAAGGCTAACGTGCTGGTGTTCCCCGACCTCGAGGCCGGCAACATCGGCTACAAGCTGGTCCAGCGCTTCGCCGGTGCTGACGCCTACGGCCCCATCCTGCAGGGCATCGCCAAGCCGGTTAACGACCTTTCGCGCGGCTGCTCTGCCGACGACATCGTGGGTGTCGTGGCCATCACCGCCGTCCAGGCTCAGATGGCTGAGTAGCGTACATATCCCCTCGGGACAGGAATTTCCGCCCGCTAGCAAAAGGCCTCCGGAGCTGTTGCTCTGGAGGCCTTTCGTTTACTTGCAAATGCGAGCGTTAGTTGTTCTTGGTCAGACGCTCGACGTCGTGGGCGATCATGTATTCCTCGTCGGTGGGGATGACCATGACCGTGACGGCGGAACCGGCGGCGCTGATGACCTGCGGGCCGTTGCCCACGGCCTCGCGGTTCTTGTTATTGTCGATGCGCACGCCCAGCCACTCAAAGCAGTCGCAGAAGGCCTTGCGAATCGACCAGTCGTTCTCGCCGATGCCGGCGGTAAAGGTGATGGTATCCACGCCCGCCATAGAGGCGATCATGGAGCCGGCCTGCTGCATAGCCTTGTAGGCAAACATATCGAAGGCGAGCAGGCAGCGCTCATCTCCCTCGGAGGCGCGCGTGCGGATGTCGCGGGCGTCGTTGGAGATGCCCGAAATGGCAAGCAGGCCGGACTGCTTGTTCATCATGTCGTCGACTTCCTGGTAGCTGTAGCCGCCCTCGCGCTGCAGGTAGCACACGGTGGCCGGGTCAATGGAACCACAACGGGTGCCCATCATCAGGCCGTCAAGCGGCGTGAGGCCCATCGTGGTATCGCGGCACACGCCGTCCTCAATGGCGGCAAGCGAAGCACCGTTGCCCAGATGGCACGAAAGCAGACGGTGGCAGCGCGAGCCCAGGATCTCCTTGGCCATCATCCACTCGTAGCGGTGGCTCGTACCGTGTGCGCCGTACTTGCGCACGTGGTACTTGTCGCACACGTCCTTGGGCAGCGCGTAGGTGTAGGCGACCTCGGGCATGGTCATGTGGAACGAGGTGTCGAAGACGGCCACGTTGGGCAGCTCAGGATACTTCTCGCGGCAATATTCGATTGCCGCGGCCTCGCCGTAATTGTGCAGCGGAGCGAGCGGGGCCACCTCAAGGATCTTAGCCATAACCTCGTCGTCGACGACCGCGGAATCATCGAAGTGCCAGCCGCCCTGAACGATACGATGGCCAATGCCATCAATCGTAAAGTCGGTCTTCTCGAGCTCCTCGAGCACGCGAGCGATAGCAGAGCGATGATCGGGGAAAGGGACCTCCTCGGTCTGCTTGGCGCCACCGTTCTCGGAGTGGCCAAAGATGCCCATGTCCGAACCGATACGTTCGCAGTTGCCCTTGGCGAAAACCTCGCGGGTATCGGTATCCAAAAGCTGATATTTAAGGCTTGAGCTGCCGGCGTTGACAACAAGTACGTTCATGAGACTCCTTTGCAGTGCAATACGGTCGACGCAGACCCCTTAAGGCGGCCGCATGTTAATAAGAAGTTATCACAACTTAATAAATAACTATCAGGCATATCGCCCAACGAGCGCAAAAGAGGGGCTGAACGGCACTTGGTCGTCCAGCCCCTCCCCTCTTGCAATTACTTGCCGTTGACGATGCGCTCGACGTCGGAAGCGATCATGAACTCCTCGTCCGTGGGGATGACAAAGATCTTGACCTTGGAATCCTTGGCAGACAGGCACCAAGCGCCGTCGCCACGCAGGGCGTTACGGGCATGGTCCATCTTGACGCCCATAAAGGCCAGACGGTCGGCAACGCCGGCGCGAACGGCCGGAGCGTGCTCACCGATGCCGGCGGTGAAGACCAGCGTGTCCATGCCGCACATGGAAGTGGCCATCTCGGCAGCCTTGGCGGCAATCTTGTAGACGAACATGTCGAAGGCGAGCTGAGCCTCGGGGTCGCCAGCGGCGGCGAGCTCCTCGACGTTGCGGCAGTCGTTGGTCTTGCCACCGGTCACAGCCAAAAGACCGGACTTCTTGTTCATCATCTCGTCGACCTCGTCGAAGGTGTAGCCACCCTCGCGCTGCAGGTAGCACACGGTAGCCGGGTCAATGGAGCCGCAGCGGGTGCCCATCATGACGCCGTCGAGCGGGGTGAGGCCCATGGTGGTATCCATGCACTTGCCGTCCTCGATGGCGCACAGGGAGGCACCAGAGCCGATGTGGCACACGACGACCTTGCGGGCCTCGCCGTTGGTCATCTCGGCGACCTTCTTGGAGATGTAGCGATAGCTGGTGCCGTGGGCGCCGTACTTACGGATGTGCAGCTTGTCGCAAACATCCTTGGGAAGGGCGTAGGTCTTGGCAACCTCGGGCATGTTGAAGTGAAAAGCGGTGTCGTAGACCGTAACGTTGGGCAGATCGGGATACTGCTCCAGGCAGTACTCGATAACGTTGGCCTCGGGGTTGTTGTGCAGCGGCGCCAGCGGGGCAACCTCGCGGATCTTGGCGAGGACGTCCTCGTCGACGAGGGAGGAATCACCAAAGTACCAGCCGCCCTGAACGATACGGTGACCAATACCCTCGATCTTGACGCCGTTGGCCTCGAGGTCCTTCAGGACGACCTCGATGGCGACCTTGTGGTCGGGGAACTCGATGTTCTCGGTCACCTTCTTGGAACCGTTGGCAGCGTGGGTGAAGGTACCGCCGGTAAAGCAGACGCGCTCGCAGGAGCCCTTTGCGGACACCTTGTGGGACTTGGTATCGATGACCTGATACTTAAGGGTCGAAGATCCTGCGTTGACGACCAGAACGTTCATGTGTCTCCCTACTAACAGGCGGTGTGGCGCCGCCAGGTTACATACGCTTCAATAATAAACCCAAACGCCCTCGCGCTCGGGTTTATTGCGTTGATATATAAGTTATCGATGTCCAAATACTCACGGCCTTTGACTTGTAAGACGAAAGAGCGCGGGGATATACACCAAGGAAGAAATCCCGAGCGCAACAAGCAATACGACTCGAATGCCTGCAACGCTACTCAACACAGCGTTGAGCAGATAGAAAAGAACGGCACCCACCGCCACCATCTGGCTTTGAACCGAAATCAGTGAACAGCGCATCGAAGAATCGGCAGCATTTTGAAAAACTGAGTATTTGATTGGGGCAAACAACGAGTACGCAACCGTCTGCAGCACATAGAACACGGGCAGCAAATTAGCCGGAGTAAGGGGAATCAAAAACAGGGCAGTCAGGGAAAGGCGCACAATGCCGCAAATACGCGCAAAACGGCCCTTGTCGACATGAGCAATCACATTGGGCACAATAAGCCCCATGGAGGCCGAGGCAAGGAGCTGGACCGCAATGGTCACACCCGAAGCGACGGCATTCATTCCGCGACCCGCAAGCAGCAGTGAGAAAAAGTCTTCTAGGGCGACAAAAGCAAACGCCTGAGAACAGTCCATGATGAACGCCGAACGAAGAATGCGATTGTACGCAATAGCGGCTCCGATCGTCTTCGGGCTAATTCCACGCTCAGGTGTCGCCGCAGTGCCCCCTCTTCGCATCTCAGGAATGCAGACAACGACAACCAACGTCAACACCATTGCGATGATATCTGCCGAAAGACCAATGAGATATGCACCGACAGACGAAATGAAACCGCCCGCACAAGCGGAGATGGCATAAGAGGCATAGAAAACAAATCGCTCAACGACATTAAGCCTTACGAGCTGGTCCTGAGAGACACTGTCAATGTAAATTGCTTCTATGGATCCGCTCACACATGCAACGGCAAAACCCTTGAGAGCAAACGCGCCGATTAAAAGCAGAGGAGAACGGACGAAAAGCAGGGCGGCGTAGTATCCAAGCATTCCCACGACGCCAACGAGACCGCTTGTCTTTCGTCCAAACCTATCAGCAATATAGCCAGTGGGAACTTCAAGGATGAACTTGCTCACTTGATATGCAATCATCATGCTAGAAATCGCCACCATCGAGAATCCGACGAATTCAAGGTAAACCGTCAGAAAATACAAAATGGTGCTGAAGTTCGACAGAAAAACAAACGTCATATAAAGCAAAACCGTACGGTTTTTCATGCTCCGCCCTCCAAGAGTCAACAATCTAAATCGGAATCTTGGAAAAGCATGAGGGCAAAGCCGTCAGTCATGTGTTACAAGGCGTCAACATTCACTTGACGACACGAGGCCAAATGGCCTCACGAAGCAAGATGACGCAATAGGTGAAGAAATACCGTCTGGTGTCGATCGGTCCAGGCATTTTGTCGATAGCAAAAGTAGATGGGCAAGGCTACGTCATGCGAACCTTCAATAGAGTACTCGCTCACTTCCGACCCATCTGATGCGAGAGAAGAGCCAGAAAAACCCAATATCAATCCCCCGGCTTGAAGAAACTCAGCCTGCGCTCTGTTTCCGTATTCGACGTCGCGGAAGCGGAAATTAACCAGCTGAGCTTCGGGGCATTGATTGATCGCATTGAGACAGGGCGACAAATTAATGGGAACAGCTAACCTGCCGCCCAGTAACTCACGAACGGTCATAGCACCCACAGATTGATGACCCGCTGGGCACGAAAGAACCTTGAGCTCCTTTTCACCCAAGTATTTCGAAGAAAGGACACTGTCCCTTGGTTCCTCAAATGAGATGGCCGCATCCGAAATGCCAAGCACAAGTGATTCAAAGCATGTAGCCGTTGGCTGATGCCACACATCAAGGTGAATCTGAGGGTGCGAGCTTTCAAACGAGTCGTACCAGTTTTCGAAAAAAGACGCCCCCGCCCGTGAAGACAGGGGACGTAAAGACGAAAGTGGCCGTCGGGCGAAACGCCACCGTTCCCCGATTGGGTGTACTTTTTGAGATCGTCGACTTGTGCCAGGATCACGCGTGCACGACGCGCAAATTCTCTGCCCGCCGGAGACAAAACAGCCTCCCCCGCCGATCGATTGAGCAAAACGATCTGATACTCAGACTCCAGTTTCTTAATTGCCGACGAGACAGCCTGTGGGCTCACGTGAACGGCGCGAGCCGCTTTACGCACGCCGCCGTAGTTCGCTACCGCTTGAAGGTATTCGAGTTGAGAAAACTGCATAGGTTACTCCAAAGGCAGCCAAGGCGACGGGCCGTGCGTCCTCAGATGAGGTTCTCGCCCAGGTTCTTGCCGCCGAGGACGTGCATGTGGAAGTGCATGACGGTCTGACCGGCGTTGACGCCCTTGTTGGAGATGACGCGGAAACCGTCCTCCAGACCCTTGGCCTTGGCGACCTCCTGGATGGCGTGGGCCATGGCGCCCATGGTCTCGGCGGGCACGTTATCGGCGATGTCACTGTAGTGCTTCTTGGGGATCACGAGCGTGTGGACCGGCGCCTGGGGATTGAGGTCGTCGAACGCGATGACCTGGTCATCCTCGTAGACGACGGTCGAGGGGATCTCGTGGTTGGCAATTTTGCAGAAGATGCAATCACACATGGTTGGTTCCTTTCTCACAGACCAAGGTAATTATATTTGGTCGGGATGGTTAGAACGAAAGGTTGTCGTCGGTGTTGGCGGCTTCGCCGTCGGCGAGCACGTCGTTGCCGTCGACGTCCTTCAGGAGCACCGAGACCTTCTGCTCGGCATCGGACAAGCGGGTACGCAGGCTCTTGAGGAGCTCGACGCCGCGGGTATAGCTCTCAAGCGACTCCTCGAGCTCCATATCACCCGACTCCAAGCTGCGGATGATGAGCTCCAACTCCTGTGAAGCCTGCTTGTACGTAAGCTGCTCGACCGGGGTCTTCTCTGC
Organism: Collinsella sp.; assembly: GCA_048187355.1. GTDB lineage: Bacteria > Actinomycetota > Coriobacteriia > Coriobacteriales > Coriobacteriaceae > Collinsella. The sequence goes on along the minus strand of DBEZDO010000042.1, from coordinate 17,219 downwards.
CATATCTGTTTCCTTTCCTAAAGGTTTATCGCTATGAAACGCGGCCTACTCGACCGTATCGACCGTTGCCGCCACGTTGCCGTCTGCCATGCGCACGCGAATGGCGTCACCGGGCTTAAAGGTCTTGGCGCTCGTGGCCACCCCATCATCGCTGTACGCGATGGAATAACCACGGGCAAGCACCTTGAGCGGCGACAGGGCATCGAGCGAGGCTGCCGCACGGCCCAGGTCGGATGCTGGCTTGTTGAGCATCGTGCGCCCCTGATGCTCCAGGCGGGAGCTTGCGAGCGTGAGCGCATGGCGCTTGCCATCGAGTCCTGAGGTGCTTGCGATCAAGCGCTCGGGCAGACGCTCAAAGTTGGAGCGGAATGCCCCAACCGAACGCGTTATGGCGCCGGACAAACGATCGGCCGTCAGGGCAAGCTCAGACTCGCGACGCTCAACCATAAACGTTGGGTCGTTGAGGCACGGGCGGCACGCAGCCGCATCGAGCGCATCGCCCAAGCGAGCCGTATAGGTATCCCAGGCACGGCGACCGCGCTGATCGAGCATCTCCAGGTCGACCTGGGCCGACCCAATCATCGATGCCATCGCAGCACCCAGACGTTGATAGCGCGCCTCGAGCACATCGGCCAACTCCGTCATAGCCGGCGCCACCGATTCGGCCGCCGCCGTAGGCGTGGAGGCGCGACGGTCGCTCACCATGTCGCAAATCGAGGTATCGGGCTCATGGCCAATGCCGGTCACCACGGGCACGGGACAAGCCGCCACCGCGCGGGCAAGCTCCTCGTCATTAAAGGTCATGAGGTCCTCAAAGGAGCCGCCGCCGCGCACCAACAAAATACAGTCGGGCGCCGGCGTAATGGAAGCGGCGCGGCGCAGGCCCTCAATGAGCTCTGTCGGCGCACCCTCGCCTTGTACCTTGGCACCCACGCAGACGAGCTCGACGAGCGGGTTGCGACGACGCAATGTGCGCTTGACGTCGTCGATTACGGCACCCGAAAGCGAGGTGACGACCGCCACGCGGGAGCAGAACACCGGGATGCGGCGCTTGCGCGCTTCGTCCATCAGACCCTCACGGCGTAGCTTTTCGGCCAGTTGCGCCACTTGTTGACGCAGCAGACCCTCCCCCGCCAGCGAAAACGAGCGAGCGACAAAGCTCATGCGGCCCGTAGCCTTATAGAGATTGAAGCTGCCCTTAAAGCTCACCTGCATACCGTCGCGCAGATCGAACGTGCGCTTGAGATAGGCACCCTTCCAAATGATGCAGTCAACGGCGGCCGAATCGTCCTTGATCTGGAAATAGCAGTGGCCGCTTCGGGCGTTAGGACCACGAAAACCCGTGACCTCGCCCAAGACGCTCAGCTGCGGAATGGCATCGAGCGCACCGGCGGCGATCTCCACCGCCTGGCTCACGCTGAGCTCCTTGCGCTCTTGCTCGTCCGAACCGTCGAACTCGGCGGAAACGGCATTACCGGTTAGGTTCCAGCCTGCCACGCAGCCTCCTTTCGTTATCGAGCACAGAGGCTCCGGCCCCGTGCGAAATTAAGTCCAACACATAGTACAGCGCCGCGAGGACACGAATCCCCGCGGCGCCTGCCTGTCCCATTTGTTATCGGTTGGAGTTTCTGTTGTAGCGAGCCATAAGGTAGAGCAACTGAATGATCGAAGTGAGCGCTGCAGCCACATAGGTAAGCGCGGCTGCCGTCAGTACCTTCTTGGCGCCGTTGACCTGCTTGGAGCTCATGCCCGACTGCTCGATGTACGCCACAGCACGTCGGCTGGCGTCAATCTCGACAGGCAACGTAACGAGTTGGAACAGCACACTAAACGAGAAGAAGATCAACGCGAGGGTCGTGAGCCCGGCAATGTTCATAAACAGGCCCAAGAGTAACACGATGGTCCAGGTGTTCTGGGTAAAGTTGACGACCGGCACGAGGGCGGTACGCACTTTCATCATGGCATAGCCGCTTTGACGCTGGGCGGCATGGCCCGCCTCGTGGCAGGCGACGGCAACGCTTGCGACCGAACCGCCCGAACGGTTGGCATCCGACAGATACAGGTTGTTGTCCTGCGGGTTGTAATGGTCGGTGAGCTCGCCAGCGACACCCTTGATACCCACGGCGCTACAACCGTTGGCATCGAGCATGCGGCGAGCGACTGTGGCACCCGTATCGCCGTCCGAGCGAACCTTGGACCAGGTTTTGTACGTCGAGTTGATATAGTTCTGTGCGGCAAGGCCAAGCACCGTGCAGACAAGAACAACCAGCAGGTACAGCGGGTCGATGCCAAAGCCGTATCCATAGTAATAAGGCATGCGAATTCCTCCGAGTCGAGTTACACGTTGGAGGCATTTTACCCACTCAACCGGCTAGGCTTCCCTACAGGAGCTCGATTTTGCCGTCCTTCACCGTCAACCCCATATTGCCGGAAAGCAGATCGTCCAGGCGCGAGCCCACAAGCTCAAAGCGCCAACCTTCGCGCAGGCGGCTCTGCTCGGGATGCTCAATGTAGTCGGCCAGGTCATCGCGCGAGGCAATGACCGAGGTCGCAACGCCTGAGCGCTCGGCAACCAGGCGGATAAGCGCATACATAAGGTCAGTCACGCTCTCCAGCTCCGGCGAAATCTGACGATGTCCGCGCACCAAGAGCGGCAGGCGATCGTGCGGACAGCTCGCACCGCGCTTGATGGCCATGAGCGCACCGTCCACGTCGCGCTCCCCCAATTGATCGGTACCGCGAATGCTACGGAACTCCTCAACGCGCACGGGATTGCGCTTAACGAGCGCTAGCAGCGTGTCGTCGGACATGACCCACTTGCGTGGGATGTTGCGCCGCTCGGCGCGGTCCTCGCGCCAGGCGGCGAGCTCGCGCGCGATACCCAGCTGATGACGGCTGCACGAATTGATGCGCTTGACCTTGCGGAACGCCTCGTGGCGATCGGCGCGATAGTGCGACTCGTCAGCCAGCGGGCGCAGCTCGTCGAGCACCCAGTCCACACGGCCCAGCTCGCGCAGGCGGCTCATCATCTCGGTATAGGCGACGATCAGGTACTTGACGTCATCGATCGCATACTCAATCTGCTTATCGGTCAGCGGGCGGCGCGACCAGTCGGTCAGTGACTCGGTCTTGGGCAGCGATACGCCGCAGAACGTCTGAACAAGCGCGCCATACGAAATCTGCTGGCGCTCGCCCAAAAAGGCGGCGGCGACCTGCGTATCGAAAATCGGTCGTGGCAGCACGCCCACGGTATGGAGCATGACCTCCATATCCTGCGAGCACGCGTGGAAGACCTTGGTCACGCTCTCGTCGGCCATAAGCTCGGCCAGCGGCGATAGGTCGTCGATTACCAGGGGATCGACCGCGACGCTCTCAGCAGGGGTGGCAATCTGAACCAAACATAGACGCGGATGGAACGTGCGCTCGCGCAAAAACTCGGTATCGACGGCAATCGCGTCGAACTCACGGGCGCGCTGGCAAAAGTCGAGTAGAGCCTGATGTGTGGAAATGTACATATCAACCCATCGAATAAGGTTAGGCCCGAAAAACACGGGTAGGATATCGGCATTGCCTTACAACTATACTCGGTTAGTCACAGAACGGGAACGTAAGTATGCGCTGCCTTATCATCCACAACCCGGCATCGGGCCCCAGCTCAGATGAAATCTTCGCATTCACGCACGCCCTTGCACAGGGCGGCGACGAGGTCGTGATGCGCTTTATCGGCGATGGCATGGAACCCGAGGACGCCGTGGCAGACGTGCGCGAGTTTGACCGCGTGGTCGTTTCGGGCGGCGACGGCACTGTCTCCAACGTGCTCGACCAGATGCGCGGATGCGGTGTCCCCACGCTCGTCTTCCCCTCCGGTACGGCCTGCCTGTTCTTCAACAACATCGGCAATGCCCCCGAGGCGGCGGCGCTCGCCAAGGCCTGCCGTGCCGGTCGCACGGTCAAAGTCGACATGGGCGAGCTCTTTTGGCTCGACGAGAACGGCAACGAGAAGCGCCACGGCTTCATCATCATCGCCGGCTCGGGCTTCGACGCCGAGATCATGATGAAGGCCGCCCCCACCAAAAACGACATCGGCGAGATCGCTTACTTCCTCTCCGCGCTCGCCACGCCCAATCCCACGGTGGCGCACTTTACGATTGAGCATGACGGCATTGTCGAGGAGCTCGACGGCATCTGCTGCATGGCCGGCAACACCTCGGTCATCCAAAACGACATCAACCTGTTCCCCGACTGCCGTATGAACGATGGCATGGTCGACATTGCGGTCATCGAACCCGTAAAAACTGTGCAGCTTCTACCGACTGTGATCACCGCCGCACTCGACCCCGCCGGCAAGGTACTCGGCCGCCCGCAGTTCAAGATCATCCAGACCAAGGAAGCCAAGATCACCTGCACCCCGTCGCTGGGCATGCAGTTCGATGGCGAGATTATCTCCAGCAATTCGGGCGTCTTTGGAGCCCGCGCGCTTCCGCAATGCCTCGACCTCATCGTCGACGAATTCTCCCCGCTCGGAAAATAGGAGGACCCTATGAACGACAATCCCCTGCTCGGCTTTATCATCATCGTTTTGGCCATGCTCGTCGGCTATGCGATCAACGTGATCCACCGCCGGAAGAAGTAATTCCACATTGGTATGATATTCATCCAATTATCGTCTCCCCTGCTGTTTATGCATTTGCCAAACAGCGGGGGATTTTCTTTGCGCCCCGTGCAAGGCGCTTTATTCAGGTAATGTAATTGCAGGACGTCTTTATTAAAGTAAAGCTACAAACCGAGTATAATTAACCACTCATCGCATATTTCATTACGCTTATCGAGTAAGTTTCTTTCATAGATGAATATTGTTTCCAGTTCGTTACGCTAATGGGGTGTCTTTATTGGCTGAAGCTCTCTGGCAACGGAGAGCTTTCGCACGCTGGGAGGGAAAATGGGGAAAACTCACCCCGTCAACGCGCTCAAAAAGCTTGGCATAGGCCTCGCCTTTGGAGCTGCAACCATCATGTCCATGCCGACGTCTGCGCTCGCCTGCACGCAGATCTACATGGGCGGCAAGCTCACGGCGGACGGCAACACGTACTACGGCCGCGCCGAGGACTTTGGCAAGCGCTATCTTAAGCACTACGGCATCGAACCTGCCCACGAACCTGGCTTTAAGTACAGCTCGATTGAATCTGCTTTTGAATACACTTCGAACAAGCCTACCTATCGCTACAGCTATGTACGCGACCACCCCTCCAACTGGATGGGTCGCACCGACGCCTACTCCGAGGCCGGCATCAACGAGAAGGGCGTCTCCTGCTCCGCCACGCTAAGCACCTCCTATAACGAGGAGGCCGCTGCAGCAGACCTCATCGATGAGGAAGTGGGTCTGGGCGAGTACAGTTACGGCAGCATCATCCTGGGCGAGAGCGCCACGGCCCGCGAGGGCGTCGAGCTCCTCGGCAGCCTGATCGATGATCAAGGCGTCTGCACCAACGACCAGATCATCATCGCCGACAACAACGAGACCTGGCTGTTCGCCACACTTTCCGCCCATCAGTGGATCGCCATGAAGCTCGCTGACGACGTCGCGTCGCTCAACCCTAATATCGGGAGCCTCAACTACGATGTCGACCTCAATGACACCGAGAATTGCCTCCACTCTGAAAAGATCCAATCCATGCCCGAAGAAAAGGGTTTCGCCAAATACTCCGCTGACGGCAAATTCGATGTCGCCTAAACGTATGGCGAAAGCCTCGCCGATTCCGGCGTAAACCAGTGGTCCCGCTATGTGCAAGGCCGCGATTATTTTGGTAGTCAGCTGACCGAAGGCACAGATTACGACATTATCACAGTAAAGGAGAAAGGAAAACCTGACCAAAAGGGAGCCATGGTCAGCGAAATCCAGCCCCTGTTCTTCAAGCCTGGCAAGTCTGGTTGGAGCACTTTCGAGTTGATTCGCGCCTTCGGCAACCGCGGCGAGAACGTCCCTGGCCTCAACGCGAACACTGATGGTGTTTATTGCATCGGCAGCGAGCGCAACACCGAGATCAACCTCTTCCAGATTCGTCGCGGGTATGACCCCGAAGTCGCTACCATCCAGTGGGAAATGCTCTCCCGCGCCGCGTACTCCGTCGCCATCCCGTTGTACTCCGCTCTGATAACTGAGGTCAGCCCGTACTTCAGCGATCAGACCGTCTCCTTCGATCACTGCAAACAGACTGACGTCGTGTACAACGAGGAGCCCGAGAACTCAATCAACTACGTCCTCATGGACATCAGCTCGCTCTGCTTTGAGAACCCTGACACCCTTGGTATCAGCGTCCGTGCCTACCTCGATGCGCTCCAGAACGAGCTCATCGAGCAGAACAAGGAAGTTGACGCCGCCATGCTAGCCGAGACGACCACCGAGGGCCGCACTGCCCTGGCCAACAAGGCCGGCAAGGCTGCTACCGAGAACACCTACAAGAAGTGCAAGGCCCTGCTCCAGGAGATGCGCGCCTATCAGAAGGCCGAAAACTTCGACCAGCCCTTCACCCCGAGCGACCTGAACACCGAGACCAACGGCCTCAAGGTGTCCATCACCTACGCCAAGGACGCTCTTGCCACCGACCCGGTAACCCCGGATCAGCCTGGTACTCCTGAGCAGCCCGGTACCCCCGAGCAGCCCGCTAAGCCCGAGCAGCCCACCACCAAGCCCGAGAAGCCTGGCAAGTCGGACACCACGACCACGGTAACCACCAACAAGACGAACACCAAGGGCGGCCTGCCCACCACCGGTGATCGTTTTGATGGCCGCATGGTGGCCGCATTCGCCATCGCTGGCGTTGCCGTCATCTCCGCGGGCGGTTACTTCCTCTACCGTCGCAATAAGGAGTAACGTCTTAGCTGAGCGGACAAGGCGGCAATGGCAGCCTCGCCCGCTCAGCCCGCTCTTTTGACCGGCGGGAAACCCGCCTGAAATCTTTTTAAAAAAGATTTCCCCGCACACACTTTGCTGTGCTATAGTGCAGCGCAACAGCAACAAGGTGCGACCGCGCCACGGCATCATGAAAGGAGCCACCGACATGAAGAACACGATGAAGTCTCTCAACAACTGGTGGTGGCGTGATGCGAATACGATCGGTCGACAGTGAGTCCCTCACGCCTGCTTTTGCGCTCTAGGTGATTGGAAGGCCTCCGGTTTCGACCGGGGGCCTTTTTCTATCTCGAGCCCGATCGCATTCGCATCACGCGCCTCCGTTTTTCTCTTACACTCCCCTTTTTGAAAGGATTTTCACCATGTCTCAGAACACCACCGCCACCGCCCAGCCCCGCACCGTCCAGACCGCCGACCGCGGCAAACTCGATGTCCGTGCCCTCGTCCTGCTCGCCATCCTGCTCGCCGCCGGCTTCATCCTCAACTTCACCGTCGGCAAGGCAGTCTCGAGCATTTCGGGCGGTATGATCAGCCCCGAGTTCATCATCTCGGCCTTCTGCCTCACCATTCTGGTCGTTCGCCCCAACATCGGTCAGGCGCTCGTCATTGGCCTCATCTCGGCTGCCGTGATCCAGATCACCACCACTTCGCCGTTCGTCGATTTTGCCGCCGAGGGCATCGCCGCCATGCTCATGGCCGGCATCGTCAACGCCGCCGGCAAGAACGGTCAGGTCAAGCCCGCCATCGCTATTGTCGCAACCTTCCTGACCACCTTTGTCTCCGGCGTCATCTTCATGGTCATCAAGATGGCCATGCTCGGCGTGGTAGGCGAGCTCGCCGCCGCCATGCTGCCCGTCGTCGCCATGACCGCCGTCTTTAACGCCATTCTGGTCGGCGCCCTCTACTTGCCCATCCAGAAGGCCCTGAAGCTCAACTAACCCGCTCGGCTTTACGAGCCACCCCATCTTGGCGTTCATTCGTCGCTCGCGTACCCAAGTACGCTTCGCTCCTCTTTCGCGCCAACCTGGGGCCCCTCGTAAAGCCGTCTCCGTGCTTCACCACCAAAGACCGTCCCAAACAACGAGCTTTTTTGGGACGGTCTTAAACAACTGGTCATTTAAGACTGTCCCCAATGACTATGAAAGGTATCCATGGAAACGATCATCAACGTCGACGATGTCTCGTTCTCCTATGGCACGCAGACCGAGCAGGCGCTCAGCCACATCTCGCTCAGCGTGAACAAGGGAGATTTCATCGGCATCATCGGGCCCTCGGGCGCCGGCAAGTCCACGCTTGCCGCTTGTCTGTCGGGTGCCGTGCCCCACCACTACACCGGCACGTTCTTTGGGTCCGTCATGGTTGACGACCACGACACCTGCGAAGTCTCGCTCACCGATGTGTCGCAGATCGTCGGCAGCGTGTTGCAGGACATCGACACACAGATGGTCGCCTCGGTCGTCGAGGACGAGATGCTCTTTGGCCTCGAGAACTTTGGCGTTCCCCACGACCAGATCGAGCGGCGCGTGAGCGAAACGCTCGAGACCGTCGGCATCAGCGACCTGCGCGACCGCGAGATCGCCACCCTCTCGGGCGGACAGAAGCAAAAGGTAGCCATCGCCGCCATCCTCGCCATGCGTCCGCGTGTCTTGGTTCTCGACGAGCCCACCGCGGCACTCGACCCCGCTAGCTCCACGTTGGTCTTCGAGACGCTGCGTGAGGCAAACCGCGCACTTGGAATCACCATCGTCGTCGTTGAGCAAAAGGTCGCCCTGCTCTCGGAGTACTGCAACCGCGTGCTCGTGCTCAACCATGGCGAAATCGCGCTGCAGGGCGAGCCACACGAGGTCTTCGCGCATACCGACGAGCTCCGTGCCATCGGCGTCGACTGCCCTCGCGTCACGCGTATCTTCAATAGCCTCGAGGCCGATGGCCTGGTAAGCGGCACCCCCTGCTTGGATGTCGATGAGGCCGAGCGCCTGATTTCGGGCATCGTCGACCCCGCACACGCGGCTATCGAAGCCCGGGCGCCCGCCGGTTCCCCGCATGCACCGTCGTTGCGTCCTCATGCCAAGGACGCCGAACCCGTACTCACCTTCGACCATGTTGAGTTTGCCTATCCCAATGGCGGAGCCGCCGTACACGACCTTAGCCTGACGCTCTATCCTGGCGAGCTCGTGGGCATCGTCGGCCAAAACGGCGCCGGCAAGACCACGCTCACCAAACTGCTCACAGGCCTGCTTAAGCCCGCCTCGGGCAGCGTGCGCGTCACGGGACTGGATACCGCAGCCGTTCCCACGAGCCGCATCGCTCGCGAGGTCGCGACCCTCTTCCAAAACCCCGACCGCCAGATCTGCAAGGACACCGTGCTCGACGAGGTCGCCTTTGGCCTGGAGCTTGGCGGCATGGACCGTGCCGAGGCTCTGCGTCGTGCCCAACTCGTCATCGACCGCTTTGGCCTGCCTGCCGACGAGGCGCCCTTCTCGCTCTCGCGCGGTCAGCGCCAGATGGTGGCACTCGCCTCCGTCGTGGTCGTAGAGCCCAAAATCGTGGTGCTCGACGAGCCCACGAGCGGCCTTGATTACCGCGAGTGCATGACCGTCATGGAAACAGTGCGCACCATGGCCGAGCGCGGCTGCGCCGTAATCATGGTCTGCCACGATATGGAAGTCGTCTCGGATTTTGCCGAGCGCATTGTGGTAATTGCCGACGGTCGCATCCTCGACCGCGGTCGCACGCACGAGCTATTCTCGAACATCGATCTCATGCGGCGTGCCTACGTGGAGCCTCCCCAGGTTATTGAACTCTCGCGCCGTCTGGCATCTTCCGTCTCGCCCGCTTTTGCGCAGGTGAGCGAGGTCACCGATGTCGTTCGAATTACCAAGGAGATGGTCCACCGTGGTTAACGTCATCGACTACATGCCGGGCGATACGCTGCTGCATCGCCTGAATCCCGTCGTCAAACTGGGCCTCGCCGCCGCCATCATCGTCGGCATCTTCTTGTCCGACACCTACGTGGCGCTGCTGGGCTTTTTGGCACTCACCCTTGCACTGGGTGCCCATGCCGGCGTCGTCGACCGTCTGTTCTCGCTGCTCAAGTTGCTGATTCCGCTCGCGCTTATCATGCTGGTGCTCCAGCTGGCCTTTATGCGCGATGGCAACGTGGTGTGGGGCTTTATCACCGACACGGGCCTCATCACAGGATCGAAGGCCTGCCTGCGCCTGCTGGGTGTGGCGTTACCACTCATCCTCATGCTCATGGTGACCAAGCTCAACGACCTTGCCAACGCCTGCGTCGAGGTGCTGCACGTGCCGTATCGCTATGCCTTCACCTTTACCACGGCGTTGCGCTTTGTGCCGGTGTTTGGTCAGGAGATGAACGCCATCATGGAGGCGCAGACCGCACGCGGCGTCGAGTACGACACCAAGAACCCCATCAAGAAGCTTAAGCTCATGCTGCCACTGTGCGTGCCGCTGCTCATCTCGAGCGTGGGCAAGACCGATGCCACAGCCTTGGCGGCAGAACAGCGCGGCTTCTACCTGCGTACGCGCGCCAGCTCGTACAAGCGCTACCCCATCAAAGGCCTGGACATCGCCGTGCTCATCGTCAGCATCGCCCTCATCGCCATCGGCTTCCTGTTCTAGTTCACCACTGACAGCAACCGCCCAACGCAAAAGGCCTCGGCTCGCACCAAACGAGCCGAGGCCTTTACTGTTTCACCAGATAAAACCTACCAAAATTAACCTGTCCCTTTTTGACAGGTCGGAAGCTAGAGGCGGTAGGGGGCGCCGCTGCGGATGATGGATTCACGCACCAGGACGTCCATGGCGTCGAGGGTGATCTCGGGCATCTCTCGGTACTTCTGCAGCACCGATAGCTCGGTGCAGGCCAGAATGACGCGGTCGCAGCCGCTACGGGCGAACTCCCACATCACGCGGTCGAACTTATCCATATCGGGCTCGCGTCCGGCCTTCACATCATCGTAGATAAGCGACATCACATCGTTCTGACGTTTCTCGCTGGGATAGACAACCTCAACACCCGCAGCCTTACATTCGCGGCCGTAGACGCCCGCGCCCACGGTTCCGTCGGTGCCCATGATGCCAATCTTGTGCACCGGCTCGGCCGGCATACTCAGGTTGGGATCGAACTCGCACTCCCCCATCACCGCACCGGCCAGAGCATAGCGCACCGACTCACGCGGCATGTGGATAATCGGCACTGTGGTAAACGATTGGATCTGGTCGTAGAAGTAGTGCGACGTGTTGCAGGGAATGGCAATGTGCGCACAGCCCAGCGACTCGAGTGCCTGGGCACACTCTTTCATGGTCGCCAGCAGCTTGGCATGCTCGCCGGTCTTAATGGCCAGCGTGCGGTCGGGCATGGTCGACTTGGAGAGCACCACCATGTCGATATGTTCCTGATCGCAGGCAGCAGCCGTATGACGCACCACCTGGTCGTAGTAATACGACGTGGCCTCGGCGCCCATGCCGCCGATAACTCCCAGCTTTTCCATCGCCGCCTCCTTGGTGACGCTTGCGCAACTGCGCGTATCATACCCGCGCCCGCCCGATGCAAACCGGACGGGCGCCGCACTCATCTACTTGTAATACGTCTTGAACAGCTTAAAGTGGCGCAGCTTGGTGTGCCACATGCGCAGCCAGCGGTTAAAGACAAAGTCGCCCTTCATAAACGAAGGGTCGGCGCCCTTACCTTCCTTGTCCAGGCGATGCACCTTAGCGCGCAGCTCGGGATCCTTGACGTACTTGTCGACGACGCCCATGGGGACGACCATCCACAGGGCCTCGTCCTGCGCCGTCACAAACTCCGGCTCAAACGGGCGGTTGAACACATACTCGTCCACCACATACTTGGCAACGTTAAAGCCGCTGTTGGTAACGTAGTAGTTGCTGCGACCCTGGCGCGTGTTGAAATCGAAGAACTTAAACGAGCCGTCGCGCTCGTCGTACTTAACGTCAAAGTTGGAATAGCCCACAAAGTGAAGGTCCTCGAGCAGCTTGCGCACGCCGCCCATGAGTTCGTCGTTAGGCTCGGTAATGATACAGGCATGGTTGCCGACACCGTGGGGCTGATGCTCCTCGAGCAGCACATGGCCCAGGCACATCATGCGGACCTTACCGTTGCGGTCGGAATAGCTGGTGAGCACGCGCATGTACTCGTCGTTGCCGGGCACGCGATCCTGCAAGATCAGATCGTCGGTGTAGCCGCTGGCATACGAATCGCGAATGACCTGTTCCAGCTCGGCGCGGTCGGCAATCTCATAGGCCTTCTTCTGGCCCTCGAACTCATGCTGCCACCACATGATGCCGTCAGAAGGCTTCAGAATCATCGGGTAAGGAAAATCGATCTGGTCGAGCACTTCGGCAGGCGCCTCACCCTGGGCATTAAGCATCGCCTTGGTAAAGGTAAACGTGTGTGGATAGGGCACGCCATGCTTCTCGCACAGCTCGTAGAAGATCTCCTTCTTCTGGCACTGCTCGAGCATGCTGTAGGGCGCGTAGGGAGCGACGATGTTATCCGCCAGCTCATGAGCATCCTTGGCTTGAGCCACGAGAGCGACATAGTTGTCGCCGCAGCCCACAAGGACAATAGTCTTGTCGGCATGCGCTTGGGCAATGCCGTTGACGGTTTTGAGCATCACGGGCATGGTGTCGATATCCACGTTGGGCGTGTAGTCGATAATCTGGCTGCGGTACGCGGGACCCGTCTGATACTTGCCAAAGACCAGACTCTTGACCTGGTACTCCTCGTAGAAGGCGCGCGCCACCGAATAGGCGTTGATGTCGCCACCAAGCAGCACGGGAATGAACTCGCGCTCTGTAAATTGCAATGCCATGGAAACTTCCTATCATGAACTGCCCACACAACGGGCGGTCTTTGCGCATCTGATTTATTCTAGCGTGCCAAGCCGCCGGCGCCCAAAGCTCCACCGTATCTATGGCAATCGACGTAATCGTCCAGCACAAAGACCAGCACGAAGACGGCGCTCACCGTTGTATGACAACGGGCAATGAACCTACCATTGTTGTAGGATTCAGTGTATTGACATCCTCGAGCGAAAGGCGCGCACGTGCCCCAAGACCATCCGACCGATAATCCCATCCTCAATGCCGCGAGGCGCGAGCTGGCGGAACGTGCGAAAGCGACCGCTCCCCTGTGCACGGCAAACGACGCCTACAACGGACCCGCCCGCATCGTCTCGATCAACACGTCGGCACACAAGGGCACGCGCAAGTCGCCCGTCGCCGATGGACGCGACACCGTTATAGAGCAATTTGGTCTCGCCACCGATGCGCACGCCGGACATTGGCACCGCCAGGTCTCTTTTTTAGCCGCGGAGTCCATCCAGACGGCGCAGGCACGCGGGCTCGACGTTCACGAGGGTGACTTTGGAGAAAACTTCACAACCCGGGGCATCAACCTGTTCTCGCTCCCCTTGGGCACACAGCTCAAGCTTGGAAGCGACGTGCTCGTCGAAATCAGCCAAATCGGCAAGGTCTGCCACACCCGTTGCGCCATCTACTATCTCGCTGGCGACTGCATCTTTCCCCACGAGGGCGTTTTTGGCGTGGTACTAAAGGGCGGAGAGGTCCATACCGGCGACGATATCCGGGTAGTCAAACTCGGCGACGGCACCTGTTCGTTCACCCCCGCCGAGGCCCTCGAAGAGATTGAGCAGGCTCGCCAGAAGGGCGCGCTGTAGCTGTAAAACCCCACGTTGAGATGGCTTTTACAGCCCAAAACTCCTCTCAAACAGAGCTCCGTAACGTTAAAGTTGAACTCTATGGTTTCTCAACAATTCATCATAACTGCAGGTCAAAGCCAAAGCCTCAAGTTCAACTTGACCCTTTGGGACCTTTAAGGTTCAAGTTGAGGTCGAAAGCAGTAGTAGAATACCGTTCGAACCATAACCTACGATTGATTGCAGAGGGACTGGATGCAGCATTCGAATCATCGCACCGCAGCGCTCATTGCGTCGAAGCCGGCTCGTATCATCACGAGCGCCGCGCTCGCCGTTGCGCTGACGGCCACGCCGATGCTCTCCCCCGTTGCGGCGTATGCCGCCTCGCAGGCAACGCAGGACCAGCTTTCCGCAGCCCAGCAGAAGATCGAAGCCGCCACGAGCGCCTACAACGACGCCCGCACCAAACTCGATGACCTGCAAAAGCAGATTGACTCCAATGAGGCAAGCATCGAGGAAATCGAGGCTAAGCTTCCCGAGCAGCAGGCCAAGGCAAGCTCCGCCATGCGCGATCTGTATAAGTATCAGAAGGGCACCAACCCCATCGTGAGCTTCCTGGTCAACGCGCAGAGCCTGGGTGAGTTCATCACGACCTGCAAATACACCAACCAGATCACGAGCTCGAGCGTCGACGAGATCGAACAGCTCAATAACATGCAAACCGAACTCGAACAGAACAAGGCTGAGCTCCAGCAGGCCAAGTCTCAGCTTGAGGCAGAGCAGAAAAACGCCGAGGATGCGCTGGCGCAGGCCCAGCAGCTCCGCAGCGAGGCACAGGCAAAAGCCGAGCAGGAAAATGCCGCCGAGCTTGCCAAGCTTGAGGCCGATAAGGCCGCTGCCGCTGAGAAGCTCTCGGGCGAGGGCGTGAGCGGCAGCAATTCCAGCAGCCAGGCCACTAACACCAACACCACCATCGACACCACGGTGAACAACGCCAATACCGGTAGCTCCGATTACGATTCGTTCATTAATGAGTGGACGAGCCGCATCGACAATTATCTCGCCGGCTCCCCCATGGCAGGCCAGGGCTATAACTTTGCCGTCGCCGCTTGGAATACCGGTGTCGACCCCCGTTGGTCCCCCGCCATCGCCTGCATCGAGAGCACCAAGGGTGCTTATTGCGCCAATTCTTACAACGCCTGGGGCTGGAGTGCCCGCGGCGGCGGTTGGCGCAGCTTTGGCAGCTGGAGCGAGGGCATCTCCGCTCACGTTGCCTATCTGGGCGCCAACTACGGCTCCACCCTTACCCCGGCTGCGGCCAAAAAGTACTGCCCGCCCACGTGGCAGGACTGGTACAACAAAGTCGCCGCTCAGATGAACCGCATCTAAGTGCAACTGCAAAGGGCCCCAATGGGGCCCTTTTTCTTTTAGGTAGCGGAGGTATCGACGACGCCGGTCGCATTGGCAACCGCGACTATGACGATCATGCATAGGAGCAGCACACCCAATGCCTTGAGCCAGAGTTTCGCGAGCTTCTTGCCGCGATAGCTGTCGAGCAGTGCGAATCGCCGACGAAGACGGCGCTTATCGAGCAGCGCAAAATGCATAAGCACCATAAGGCCATCGACAAAGAAAAAATACTCGATTATGAGAAGCCACGTCGGGTAGCTTTGGTTTGCTCCCGTGGGGTGAAAGACGGCAAAGTGACTTCCGGCAAAGAACACAAGCAGCGAGAAGAAGACGAGCGTATTCCAAATGCGCCCCAGAGACTCCGGAACGCGAGAGAGCAGACCGCATGCAGTGGAGGCGGCAGGCCTAGGAAGCCCTGTGGGGTTCTGGAGCCCTTGGGGCGTCAACACCGTCTCCGAGGCCGGAGTACGGACAAGCACAGGCGCAGGAGGCCGCACGGGGCGACTTAGATCGTATGCCGCGCGCGTCGCCCGTCCCAACGCTTCCGCGCTCGCAAAACGCTTGGCCGGGTCGAGCGCCATCGACATGCAGACGGCATCGGCAAGTGGAGTGGGAATGCCGCATGCCTCACATTGCTCGCGCATGTCGAGCCCTGGTTTAGGGTCGACTCCCGTCAAGCAAAAGAACAACAGGGCCCCAAGTGCGTAGACATCGCTGCGCACACTCGTCTGCCCAAACCCATACTGCTCGGGCGGCGCATAGGGTCGCGCGCCAAACTTGACGGTGTCAGCATCGGCGCCATCGCGCCATACGCGCGCGATCCCCAGGTCGATAATCACCAGCGATGAAAATGTCAGGCCGTCATCAGGCGTATAGTTGGCACCTGTCACGATGATATTCGACGGCTTGAGGTCGCGATGGATCACCGGCGCCGACGTCTCCCCCACCATTGCAAAACCGGCATGGAGCTCGCCCACGGCATCGCATAGGGCAGGATACAATTCACGCGCATAATCGGGGGTGGCTCCCAGACGGTCCACCAGCGCCCCGAGTGTCTCCCCTTCGATGTATTCCATAACCACGTTGAGCTCGTCGCCCACACGACGACAATCGACGATTCTGGGCAGGTGCTCAAAACGCCTGCCTGCCCGCTGAGCGGCAAACAGACGCTCGTATGCCCCGCCGATTTGAGCCGAAGCATCGATGCGTTTACGAACAAAGGGACCGAGCGAACCACCGCCGGTTCCTTCAAAGTACACGAGCTCGGTTGTTTCAACGGACGAGCGCTTAAGTACACGCTCCACGCGATAGCTGTCGTCGCGATCGAGCGACGCCAGGTGCTCGGCAAGCGCTGCGGTCAGCTCGTCAACGGAATATGTTGGGCTCTGAATATCCATAGCCTCCATCATAGCGCAGGGCGCAGACACCCCATGGCATCTGCGCCCCGTTCGTTTGCATCGTTGTTCGGCAGCTACGCCGGCTCAGATATCAGCCGCTAACTCACCGTCTCCTCGCCAAAGCGATACAGCTCCTCGTTGACCTTTTGGAGGCTGCACCCGCGATCGATGCAAAAAATGATAATCGCATCGCGGCGGTCCTTGCAGTTAAGGACGCTTACCCCGGCAGCCGTCAGCGCACGGTTGGTTTCTTTGAGCGTCAGCGCCATCGCAAAGGCAATCTGCAGCACCTTATTGCGGCTCGGATGCCGCGCACCGGTAAAGATCTGATAGCCAAAGGTCTCATTGAGATCGGCCATACGAACCACGCGCGAGCGCTCCAAGCCCTTTTCCTGCAGTAGCTGCTTCAGGTAGTTCGAAAGCGACGGGGCGGCAAAGTCGTGTTCTTTGATATAGCCATCGATGTTTGGCGCGTCGAGAAGCTCATTGAGCAACTCGTCAGTCAGCTTTTTATCGGGCATACGACTTCACCTCCCCCAGTGCATACAACATGCTAGAAACCGCTTACGTCCGAACGCTCCCAACTGGCGACCTGATCGGGAGACACCGTGCCCAGCGCCTCGAACTTCCAGGAGCCGCCCGCCTTCAGATGATTGGTGTTTGCAAGAGCCGTTCCAACCTGGTTGCCATCAGCATCATACAGAACATACTCAATCTGAATGTAGCTCTTTTCCTTGTCCGTGTTATTGGTCAGCGTCCCCGTGATCTTATAGGCAAACTGATTGGAAGTGTCTTCAGCCT
>DBEZDO010000041.1:0-18346 GCA_048187355.1 Collinsella sp. | reverse complement strand
ACCTGGAGGAGCTGCTGGGCCAGCAGGGCCAGGGTCAAGGTTATGGCCAGGGGTTCTAGCGAGCCGTTTCGCATATGCCGAAGCCAGAGGGGCTGTCCCGCCAAGTGTGGGACAGCCCCTCTTTTCTTATTGATCCGTTGGGGACGGAGGAAAACGGATCGCTTGGGGCTGACAAGAGGCCTGGTCCGGAATGGTCTGGAGAGTTAGTTCAGATACGTATAAATCTGGGGCAGCTTGGGATGCGTTTTGAGCAATTTTTGATTGGGATGGGGCTCGAATGGGTGTTTGGAAGGGAGAGCGGGACGTTTACATGGTCTCGAGGAGCCCAAATTAGTTGAAACAGGGGTGTTCGTGCCTGATTCAGCTCTAGGATTTATACGTATCTGAACTAACTGTCCACTCCAGTCTGGCGGCTGCCGATTCGGTGCGGTTCGAGACCGCTATTCGGCCTCATTGCGACCGGTGGTACTCTAGTATCCGTTTGAAATCGAGCGAAGGAGTGCCGCTATGGAGCAATCGAGCCTGTTTGGTGACGGCGTGGACATCGATACCGAAACGCCCGCGAGCGCGGATGCCACCGCACCGGTCGACGCCCGTGCCCAGGCGGCAGCGCGTGCGGCCGAGTTGCGCCACGAGCTCGATTACCACGCCTATCGCTACTACATGCTCGATGCGCCCGAGATCACGGACGCCGCCTTTGACAAAATGCTCGTTGAGCTGCAGGAAATCGAGGCGACCTACCCCGACCTGGTGACGCCCGACAGCTATACTCAGCGCGTAGGTGGCTACGTGAGCGAGCAGTTTACGCCGGTCACGCACATGGCACGCATGTATTCCATGGACGATGCCATGGACCTGGATGAGCTCGACGCGTGGCTCCAACGCACCGAGGATGCGCTCGGCGCCGGTAGCGTCACCTATACCTGCGAGCTCAAGATCGACGGCCTGGGCGTGGCCCTTACCTACCAAAACGGCACCTTCGTACGTGCGGCCACACGTGGCGATGGCACCACGGGCGAGGACGTGTCGCTCAACGTGCGCACCATCAAGGATGTGCCCATGCACCTGTCCGAGCCAGCGCTTGTCCACATGGGCGCCGACCGCGAGCGCACCATTGAGGTGCGCGGCGAGGTCTATATGCCCAAGGGCAGCTTTGTGCGCCTGAACGACGAGGCCGATGCCGAGGGCCGCGACCCCTTCGCCAACCCGCGCAACGCCGCCGCCGGCAGCCTGCGCCAAAAAGACCCCAAGGTCACGGCGCGCCGCGATCTGGCCACCTTTATCTACGCCATCGCCGATACCGACCCGCTGCACGTCCACAGCCAGCGCGAGTTCCTCGATTGGTTGCGTAGCGCCGGCTTTAGCGTCAACCCCAACGTGGCTCGTTGCGCCACGCCGGCCGAGGTCCACGAGTTCTGTGCCCAGGCGCTCGAGCACCGCGGCGACCTGGACTACGACATCGACGGCGTGGTCGTAAAGGTCGATAGCTTTCAGCAGCAGCTCGACCTGGGCTTTACCGCCCGTGCGCCGCGCTGGGCCATTGCCTTTAAGTTCCCGCCCGAGGAAAAGCAGACCGTCTTGCGCGAAATTCGCATCCAGGTGGGCCGCACCGGTGTACTCACGCCGGTCGCCGAGTTCGACCCGGTGACGGTCGCCGGCTCTACCATCGCGCGCGCCACGCTGCACAACATCGACGAGATCCGCCGCAAAAACGTGCGCGAGGGCGACACCATCATCGTGCACAAGGCAGGCGACGTAATCCCGGAGGTCGTAGGCCCGGTGCTCGACAAGCGCCCGGCCGATTCGGTCGACTGGCACATGCCCGAGGTCTGTCCCGTGTGCGGCAGTCCCGTGGTCCACGAGGACGGCGAGGTTGCCTACCGTTGCGTGTCCATCGACTGCCCGGCGCAGCTCAAGGAGCGTCTGCTCCACTGGGTGAGCCGCGGCTGCATGGACGTTGACGGCCTGGGTGACGAGATCGTCGACAAGATGATCGCCGCCGGCCTGATCCACGACGTCGCCGACTTCTACCAGCTCACGGTCGACGATATCGCCGGGCTAGACACGGGGCGTACCTATGCCAGCTCCAACAGCAAAAAGGGCGTCAAGAAGGGCGACCCTATCCCGGTGGGCCTCAAGACGGCCGAGAAAATCATCGCCGAGCTCAACAAGTCCAAGAGCCAGCCGCTTGGTCGCGTGCTATTTGCCCTGGGCATCCGCCATGTGGGCAAGAGTGTGGGCGAGGTCATCGCCGAGCGATTCCTGTCGATCGACAAGCTTATCTTGGCGAGCGAAGAGGATATTGCCGAGTGCGAGGGCATCGGTCCCAAGATTGCGGCGAGCGTCAAGCAGTTCCTGGCCGTGCCCGAGAATCTCGCCGTGCTGGAACGCCTGCGCCAGGCGGGTCTGTCGCTCGAGGTCGATTTGGGCGCCGCACACGCGCAAGCTGCAGCTGACGCTGGCGTGGCGGGCGAGCTCGCCGATGCACAGCCACTCGCGGGTCTGACCTTCGTGCTCACCGGCACGCTCGTCAACCGCACGCGCGACGAGGCGGGCGCGGCGCTCAAGGTGCTCGGCGCCAAGGTTTCGGGCAGTGTTTCAAAGAAGACGAGCTACCTGGTCGCCGGTCCCAAAGCGGGCTCCAAGCTCACTAAGGCCGAGCAGCTGGGTGTACCCGTGCTGGACGAGGACGCACTCGAGCAGATCTTGGCTACTGGTGAGGTGCCCCAGGCTTAGTGCATCGATAGCCAAATTGAAGAACCGCCCGGAAAGCATGGTGCCTTCCGGGCGGTTCTTATTTGGACGGGGCAACCGGCACCGTGATCTGCGTCACGTAGGTTGTGGGGTCGTCGCTGATGATGTCGTCGATCAGGGCGATCTCGCGCGAAGTCCCGGCGGGTGTCAGGTTGTGTTCGCGCATATAGCCGAGCAGCTGCTTATAGCGCGGGCCCGCTTGTCCGTGCGTACCGCGGAAGCTTATGGTCAGGCAGCGCGCGGCGGGCCGCGTCTCGACGTCGCCCAAGTACTCATCGGTGTCATCGAGCAGCAGAAAGACTTCGTCGTAGCCGTCAAAGTCGCCGCCGGCCAGGCGCTCGGCGCTAATCCCGACGCCCAAGTTGCCCAGGAAGACAAAGGTCTCGTGCTGGCCTTTCTGCAGCTGACGAATTTGCCACTCCAGCGCATAGGCATCGGTAGGGTTGACGCGTTCGCGCAACACGGCGCAGCGGAGCTCGGGCGCATCGATTGTGCAGATGGTATCGAGCTCGGTGTTCAAGGCATTGTGCAGCAGGGCAAGCCGGTTATCGATCTTGCGCGACACGCGCTCGAGCTCGCGGCGCTTGCGTTCGATGAGCTCCTGCTGCTGAGCCAGCTGCCGCTGCATGAGGTTCACATCGCGCGTGGTCACAAACTCACGGATTTGCGCCAACGGCAAGTCAAGAACACGCAGGTGGCTGATGGTGTTGAGGGTGGAGAGCTGCCGCGATCCGTAGTAGCGGTACCCGCTTGCCGGATCGATGTACGCCGGGTCCAGCAAGCCCATCTGCTCGTAATGACGTAGCGTCCCAACGCTCAGGTTAAACAGGCGCGCCACCTCGCCAATGCGGAGCAGGCCCTCGGTATGTTCGGTTGGCGAGTCGGCCATGGGACCGCTCCTTTCGGTAAAAAGCAGGGGAGGGGCGCCAGGCTCGCGTTGCCCCGCTACGCTGCTAACTTGTCAAAAGCCCCGCGGCGGTTGAGCACGGTAAATGCCACCACACAGATGATCGCCGACAAAATCGATCCGCACGGCGAGGCGATACCCATGGGAAACAGCGTGTCGGAATAGGCGTTCGACAGCAGCCACGCGCCCGGCACGCGAATGAGCGCCACGGCCAGCACGTTGTGCGCAAAGCCGATGTAGCTCTTGCCATACGCAGCGAAAAAGCCGCTAAAGCAAATGTGGATGCCGGCAAAAATCGCGTCGAAAATATAACTGCGCATATAGCCGGTACCGGCGGCGACTACTGCAGCGTCCTTGGCAAAAAAGCCAATAAACGCCGGTGCCACCAGCCACATCAGCACTGTGATCAGGCAACCGTACACCACCGAGATCGTCATGGCGTCCTTGAGCACCTGACGCGCGCGGTCGCCCTTGCCCGCGCCGGCGTTTTGCGCCGTGAGTGCGCTGACGGTGGCGCCCATGGAGCTCGGGACAATGAACAAAAAGCTGATCATCTTCTCGACCAGGCCCACGGCGGCGGCGTCGACGAGCCCTCGGTGGTTGGCGATGACGGTGATAAACATAAACGCCACCTGGATGCAGCCGTCCTGCACGGCCACAGGCACGCCGATCTTAAGAATGCTGCCGAGCACCTCGGGCTGGGGGCGCAGGTCGCTGCGCTTAACGTGGATGTGCGTACGGCGGCTCTTGAGCCACACGAGCGCGAGGGCAACGCTGACCGTCTGCGCGGTCACCGTGCCGAGCGCCGCACCCACGGGGCCGAGCCCCATGTGGCCGATAAACAGAAAGTCGAGCGCGATGTTGATGATGCATGCCACGCCAATCACGTACATGGGCGAGCGCGAATCGCCCAGACCGCGAAAAATGGCCGAGAGGATGTTGTACGCGGCGATGCACGGAATGCCGATAAAACAAATGCGCAGGTAGGCGGCGGTTCCTTCGACTGCCTCGGCCGGCGTGCCAATGAGTGCCACGATCTGCGGGCACAGTGCAAGCAGGACAACAGCCAGCACCACCGAGACGCCCATAAAGAGCGTGATGGTGTTGCCGATGGCGGTCTCGGCGCGGTCGAAGCGGCGCGAGCCCACGGCGTGACCGACGATAACCGTCGTTCCCATGGCCAGGCCCACGAGTGCCACGGTGATCATATAGAGCGTCTGAGCGCCATTTGCCACGGCGGTGATGCCGGCGGCACCGCTAAACTGCCCCATCATGTACAGGTCGGCCATGCCGTAGAGCATCTGCAAAAAGTACGAGAGCATATAGGGCAGGGCGAAGACCGCGATGGTCTTAAGGACATTGCCGCGTGTGAGGTCGTGTTCCATAGGTGGGGCTTTCTGGCTGGGTTTGTTTAGCTACCAGTGTAGTGAAAACCCTACAACGATTGTAGAGTCAAGGTTTATGTTGGCAGTGGGGCGAAAAAAGTCACGCTCCGAGCACGATACTTTGACCCCCTCCGTGCCCCTCACCTCGCTTCAAACCATCACAACATTCGACGTTTTTTGCCAAAATCGGGAAAAGCGTCGAATGTTGTGATGGTTTTTCTGCCACTCGACCGGGCGGAATCGCTTTCTTGCGCGCGAAGGTGTGCGGACCCGTGGGCAGGGGAATAAGGTTGGTTATCCGACTCCATTGGAGGGCTCATGGACCTGCCGATCGTCCTGTCCCATAAGACTGCCTGGCTGTACCACAACGTGGAGCGTCCGTTTGAGCCGCTCTCGCGAGCAAGCAGCCTATACGATGAGGACTCGCTTGCTAACGAGGCGGAGCCGACCGCGGGCCTGCCCAAATTGGGACTCGATGCCAAGGGGCTGAGGGCTTCAACGGCAGTTGGGATCGTTACCGACTATCTGGTCTCACTTGGTATTCCACGAGAAGAGCTCGATCATATCGACACGCTCGTCAACTTCGATTTTGAGCGCTCGACGCCGGCTGGATTTAGGTGCCACGTGTTTGGGGCGCCGGTACCTCCAGGCCATCTTATCGAGGTGGCAGAGGGCCTTCTGGTGGTTGATGAGGCCATGTGCTTTGTCCAAGCGGGTTCGTGGATGAGCGAGCCCGAGCAGCTGGAATATGGCTACGAAATCTGCGCCCGATACCATTTGAATCATCTGTCGACAGGCGATTATGTCGAGATGGGGCAGAGGTACACCGTTGCCGACTTGATTGCCTATTGCAATGAGAACCGATCTCGTCAGGGGGCTATACGCGCGGCCGCCGTGCTCAAGCGCGTGCACGATGGCGCGCGTTCGCCCATGGAGACGGCCACCGCAATCATGGTCGTAGCAAAACGTTCCCAGGGCGGGCTGGGATACGCCAAGATCGAGCTCAACCATCGGGTCGATGTTCCCAACGAGTTCAAGTATCTCGCAAAGGCCGGGTATTTCGAGATCGACGTATATGCGCCTGCGAGCGGTACAGGGATTGAATACAACGGCTCGGACCATCTTGATAAACAGCGCAGCGCGTCGGATGCGGAGCGTATGACCGTGCTGAGCGCGCTGGGCTTTAGGATGATCGTCCTCACCGGGACTCAGTTTGTCCATCAGCTGCAATTGCATCGGGCGATGAACGCCATCGCGCTCGCTATGGGCCTTAAGTGCGACCGAAGCGAAACGTTCCAAAAGCGTCAGAACGACCTGCGAGAATTCGTGATTCGGCACTGGGACGGCGGCCTTTAGGGACGTTTTGGTCCCTCTACGGGGTGCCGTGGGCAGGCAAACCATCACAACATTCGACGTTTTTTGCCAAAAACGGGAAAAGCATCGAATGTTGTGATGGTTTGTATGCTGAGGATGGGCTTGGAAAGCCGGTCTTGCTCAAAGCGACCTGTCCTGTCGTACGGGTGTCGGCATGATTCTCTCGTGGGGTATTATGTTTTCCGAAGAATAAAACGCCGCGTGAGGGGAGGGCTGCGTGGACGGGCACGTGCAACACGACGGCTTTGGCCGCGATATCAACTACCTGCGCATTGCCGTTACCGACAAGTGTAATTTCCGCTGCATCTATTGCATGCCGGCCGATGGCGTGGCGCCCCGCGCGCACGATGAGCTACTCAGTGCCGAGGAAATCGCCCGCTTTGTGCGCTTGGTGGCGGGGGAGGGCATTCGCCGCGTGCGCCTGACGGGCGGCGAGCCGCTGGTCAGCCGCCGTATTATCCCGCTCATTCGCGACATCCGTGCGATTCCGCAGATCGAGGACATCTCGCTCACCACCAATGGCGCCTTGCTGCCCAAGCTGGCGCCGCAGCTCAAAGATGCCGGGCTTAACCGCGTCAACATTTCGCTCGACACGCTCGACCCTACGCTGTTTGGAAAAATCACGCGCCTGGGTCGACTCGAACAGACCATGGCTGGCATCGACGCGGCGCTGGCTTGGGGCTTTGAGCCCGTTAAGGTCAACTGCGTTGTTGTGCGCCGACTCAACCAGGATGTGGCGGCCCTCGCACGGCTCACGCTCGATCGCCCCATCCACCTGCGCTTTATCGAATACATGCCCATCGGCGACGAACACACGAGCTCGCATTGCGCTGTGGACCCGCATACGCCCGCGCTCAATCCCGAGCTGTGGGATGCGAGCGATACCGTTCCGAGCGACGAGCTGCGGGCGCGCATCAATGCCGGTGCCGCCGCGACGGGGCTGGGCGAGCTCGAGCCGCTCGACATCAACGACGCTCCTGCCGGCGCGGGCCCTGCACGCTATTGGCACTTTCCGGGCGCGGCGGGAACAGTTGGCTTTATTAGCGCTATGTCCAACCATTTTTGTGCGAATTGCAACCGTCTGCGCCTGACGGCCGATGGCAACGTGCGTCCGTGCCTGTTCAGCGATGCCGAGTATTCGGTGCGTGAGGCGCTGCGCCGTGGTGATGATATGCAGGTGCTTTCGATTTGGCGCGATGCCGTGGCCCACAAACCGCAGGAACACGCGATAATTGAGGGCACGCAACGATTTATGTCCCAAATCGGAGGATGATCATATGGCCAAGAGCAGGTACGCCGATGCCACCAAGGCCGCTCGCAGGGCCGCGATGTCTGCCCACAAAGTCACGGCTGCGGCGAATGCTGGCAACGCCGACGCGTCCGCACAGCCGACTGCCAGTGCTGCCACCGAGCCCGCCCGCGACGCCCGTCGCGACGAGCTGACGCACGTGGACGCCAAGGGCGAGGTTCGTATGGTCGACGTGTCCGACAAGGCCGAGACCCATCGCATTGCCATCGCCGAGGGCACCATCCTCATGCACCCCGAGACGCAGGCCATGGTGCTGCAGGACCGCGCCAAAAAGGGCGACGTACTTGCCTGCGCGCGCGTGGCGGGCATTATGGCCATCAAGCGCACGAGCGACATCATTCCCATGTGCCATCCGTTGCTCATTACCAAGAGCAAGTGCGACATTGCGCCCATCGCTTCGGCGGGGACGCCGGCCGAGGACGTGCCCGAGGGCTGGGCGCCGGCGCGCACGGACGGGCAGGTCGGCTTTCACGTACTGGTTACGGCCGGCGTGACGGGCAAGACGGGTATCGAGATGGAGGCGTTGACCGGCGCGAGTGCCGCGTGCCTAACGATCTACGACATGTGCAAGGCCGTCGACCGCGGCATGGAGATCGTCGACGTGCGCCTGCTGCACAAGGAGGGCGGCCGTTCGGGCGTGTGGGATCGCGCAGAGCGTCAGGCCGCTGCTGTTGAGGCCGTGGCCGCTGACGGTGCCGCGCCCGCGGGCGCACCTGCCGCCGTCGCGTCCGCAGCTCCGGCCCCGGCCGTCCCCGCGATCGCGTTTATCGGCTACCAGAACTCAGGCAAGACAACGCTCGTCGAGAAGGTTATCGCCGAACTCACCCGCCGCGGCCTGCGCGTGGGTTCGCTCAAGCATCATGGGCATCACGGCTTTGATATCGATGTGCCTGCTAAGGATACGTGGCGCCATCACCAGGCCGGCTCCAAGCACGTGGGACTCATCTGCGCCACGCGCTGGGCGGAGTACGCCGACACGCGCGAAGAGGATGAGATGCCCGCGCGCGAGCTGCTGTCGCGCTACAACGATGTCGACGTGGTGATCATCGAGGGCTACAAGACCGAGGGCTTCGACAACATCGTGGTCGCGCGCTCCGGTGTCGACCGTCTGCGCGGCAAGAGCTCGCTCGACCTGGTCGACGGTCACACGCTGGCCCTTGCCTGTAACGAGGCACTGGCGCGTCAGGCCTTCGACGCCGGATTTGCGACCCGAGCCATCAACATCAACGACGCCCGAGCCATCTGCGACCTGATTCAAGACCATCTGGCCTAAAACCTGCCAAAAGGGGACAGGTTTATTTCGGCAGGTTTTATCTGGGCAAACGTCATTTCCACCACAAAGGGGCCAGGCACCTTTGTGGTGGTTTTTGCTTTGGTAGATGTGTGGGACATGCCTTACAATCTACCAAGTGGTTCATGACGGGCGGAAAACGGAGAGAAGGGGCTTGATGCGTCCTTAATGTTTCATGCGGATAGATTGATTTGACAGACGGTGGTGAATGCCCGCCGCCCGTATTCGCATGAAACAAGGAGTCTCCATGCTCGCCTCTCTTTTCTCAAAGCCTCAATCATCGCTGTCCGTGCAGGCCAAGCGCCTGGTGGCGATGCGCTTTCTCATCTACACCGGTTTTCAGACCAGCTACTTTATCGGCGTCATCGGAACGCTCACCTATGCGGACGATGCCTCGGTCGTCGCAACATCGCTGGCCGTCCTTTTTATGAACGTTTTCGTGATCCTGGGGTCCTTTGCGGGTGGAGCGGCGCTCGACGCTTTGGGCCCGCGCCGCCATTTTTTGCTGAGCATCGTCGGCGCGCTGACAACCGGCGCGGCGATTATCGCCTTTGGCAACGCGACCGGCATCGTCCTGCTCGGCGCGGTGCTCCTGGGTTTTGTGATGGGGTTCGCCCAGCCCATCGCCACATCCTATCCAGCCTACCTCACCGACGACCCCGTCGAGCTCAAAGACATCAACTCCGCCATCGCCATGTTCTCAAACGTGAGTATTATCGTCGGACCCACGTTGGGTGGCTTTGTCGCGGCGGCTGCGTCGTCGCGCGCGGTGTTTGTGCTCATGATGCTCTTTACCGTGCTGGCGTTCGTCGCCGGCTGGGGCTTTAGGCCGCGGGCGGGTCAGACTGCCGCGCACGATGGCAGGTCCGCGACCAGTGACATCACATCGGACAATACCTGCCAAAGTTCCGACCCCAGCACGTCCGCCCGCGCCACCTTCGCAGTCAGCATCAAGACAGTCTTCACCAACAGCGTCCTCGCGCTACTTTTCTGCATCATTTTTCTTTCGAACTTTGGCTACGGAGCCTTCGATCCGCTCGAGTCGTTTTTCTATCGCGATGTCCTACGCGTCGGCGTTGAGTGGTTGGGCTGGCTCTCGTCGGCCTGCGGCGTGGGCGCGGTGCTGGGCGCCGTTCTCGCGCTCCGCTTGCCGCCGCACCTGGCTAACCTTAAGACGCTGCTTGTGGCGCTCATGTCCGTTGGTCTGGGAAGCCTGCTCTATGTGGGGACACCGTACGTGGGCGTGGCTCTTGTCGGCCAGGTTGCACTGGGCATAGCTTGGGGCGTCGTCAATCCGCTCCACAACACCATCGTGCAAACGACGGCCCCGCTCGAGCAGCTCGGTCGCATCAACTCGGTCATGGGTTTTGGCAACATGTTTGCCGGCGTGGCTCCGCTGGCGATTGCCCCGTGGCTGGCGGCGACGTTTGGCGTGCAGCAGACGCTCGTTGGTGCGGGCATGGTCGTGACGGCAGTTCCCGCGGCGTTGCTGTTGTTTGGCCGCCGACACTTGGATCGTGCCGCAAGGCAGTAAAAACCATCACAACATTCGTTGAAAATCGCGATTTTGCCGAAAAACGTCGAATGTTGTGATGGTTTGCGTCCCGAGCCAGGCCATCCTGCGGGTCCGGCCACCACAAAGGGGCCAGGCACCTTTGTGGTGGTTTTTGCTTTGACGGGCCGCGCCTGCGCCTTGGTATACCATGTACGCCGTTCACGAATACACCCCACACCGCCGCACAACCCAGAAAGGCCCCCATGGACACCACCTTCAGCCACATCAAAGCCGTGTTCTGCGATATCGACGGCACGCTGCTCACGAGCCAGCACACGGTGTCCCCGCGCACCGTGGCGGCGATCCGCGCCCTGCGCGAGCGCGGCGTGCTCTTTGGCCTGTGCACCGGGCGCGACGCCCACGCGACCGAGGCCATGTACGAGCTCTGGGGCATCGAAGGCCTGGTAGACGTGATGGTGGGCTGCGGTGGCGCCGAGGTCATCGACCGCGCGCACGACATCAACGAGCTGAGCTATCCGTTGCCGGGCGAGACCATCGCGCGCATCTGCAAACACATGGCGGACCTTCCGGCAACACCCGTCTGCCCCCGAGACGGCGTGTTCTACGTGCCCGAGAGCAACGCGTGCGTCGAGCACCTGTCGCGCGTCGACGGCGTGCCCTACCAGGTGGTCGATTTTGCCGAGTTCTTGCGCGAGCCGCAGCCCAAGGTGATGTTTACCATGGCGCCCGAGGTAATGCCGCGGGTGATTGAGCGGGCGTCGACGTTTGCCGATGACACTGTTAAGGCGGCGGCTCTGCAAACCACGCAGCGGCTCTACGAGTTCATGGATCCGCGCGTGTCCAAGACGCGCGGCCTTGTGCGCGTGGCAGAGCTCAACGACATTGAGCTCCAGAACATTTGCGTGTTTGGCGATGCGGACAACGACACCTGCATGGTGGCTGACGCCGGCGTGGGCGTGGCCATGGCAAACGGCAGCGACGCCACCCGTGCCGCGGCGGACTTTGTAACCGCGAGCAACGACGAAGACGGTATCGCGATCTTTATCCAGGAGCACCTGCTGTAGTACTGCGCGCTGGACAAAAACCACCACGAAGGGGACAGGCACCTTTGTGGTGGTTCGATCAGGCGTCCCGGCAACCGATTGCCGGGACGCTTATTGTTCCGAGGCGAATCGACGCGGTAAACGAGCGACCACTCACAGCCAAATATCGACCGTTCGCAGATTGAGTGGGTTAAAACAAAATGTTGTGCAAAAAACAACAGAGTGTCATTTATCTATATTTGCCAACAATGCTACCTGCAGTTTTCCAAAACTGAAAAATCGAATAACACTGCATAGTTTGAACAAATGTCAAGAAAAAGATACTGAGAAAAGAAATTGACAGAATCGGGCTTTTCGTTGTTTAAACAATGAGTAATAATATGTATATCTTGCGCGAGCAATTATAGGTTGCGCGCTCTATACTAATTCGTGAAAGAGCAAGATCGCGGTCTCTTGGGGGGGGAGACATCGATGACAGCAAATTCAGATAAATCTAAGCAGGAAAATAAAGCGGCACATCGTGTGCTGGCAGGTGTTTTGTGCGGAGCTTCCGTTTTGAGCCTGGTACTGTCGCTCGTTATGCCCCCGATCTCGCAGGCCATCGCCAACGACGCCCAGGCATTTTCTACCGGGGAAACTGTAATGGGGAGGGGTCCCTCAAGTGAGTCCGCTGCTGTAGATAACACCAGCGAGGATGCCGAAAACCAGAATAGCGCCGCCACCTTTGCGAGCGCGGCTACCACTGTGAACAAGGGCATCTACAAGCCCACGTCTATCGGTATCGGTACGAATATCGATGTCTCCACCCCCGATCCCGGCGTTGCTACCTACGTTGGCCGCGACATGTACATCGGTGGTAAGCCGAGCGACGGCACTAGCAATCTTGATGCGAGCAACGCCCCCACCGGCTCATATGCCGCTGAGGCGGAGGGCCTTACCGTGGTCCGTGGCAAGCTTGCCATGAATCCACTCAAAGAGAGCTGGCCCTATAATAATAGTGGCGGCGCTGGTTTCCGCTTTGGCACCGTTGGTTTTGGTTCCCAGTTCCGTCCTGTCGCCGGCAGCACCGTGCTCGCGGTGGCCGGAATTAAAAGTGCGATCACCAATATGAGCGTTGGTTATAGCGGCGACTCGCCGGAGACGACTACCGTTGGCGCTTGGAACAAAGGCGCTTGGGTCGGACAGCAGAAATCTTCTGAGGGCGCGAATCCTTCCGGCTTTGCCTATACTGCGCAGATCGCAGGCCCCATCACATACTGGCTCGGTAACAGTAAACGCCAATCCGTGGTGACAACGCAGGGTAATTGGTACGAGGGCAAGAACTTTTACGAAAGCAACCTGTTCAATCAAACTGTTGATTTGACTAATGTCAACAATAACGATTATTCGAGCTACAACGGTGAAGATGGGTACCTCTCGAAGCTATCGAAACAGCTCGACTCGTTTGAAGAGACCGGCGAGGTGGATGTCAACGGCTTTGCAGAGCCTAATAGCAACTACGTCATCAACAAGTACAATAACGACGGAACAAGCTATACACTCAAATTCGATGGTAGCGACGATGGTAGCGACGATGGTAGCGACAAGTCTGTTTCCGGTGCGCTCGATACCGGAATCCCGAGCAATAAGATTCGCAACACCGAGCGACTCATCACCTTTACCGGCGATGGAACTTCTATGCAACAGGTCTTCACCATCGCCGGTTCCGAGCTCTCCAACTGGAAGGATGGCGTCTACTACCGCGGCGTCGACTTTAAGTTCGTCGATGTCCCCGAAGGCGCATCCGTTGTCGTGAACGTTACAGGTGCTGATTCTGTCGAGTTCCACAACGGCTGGCGCTTTTGGTGGAACGGCACCGAGATTTCGCGTGGTTACGAAACTCAATATTCCGGCAAGCCGCTGGGCGAGGCATACGCGACGGCTTCTCAGTCCATCATGTGGAACTTCGTCGATACCACGAGCCTCACCATCCGTGGTGGCATTGCGGGCGAGGGTAGAAAAGACTGGGGCTATGGCGGCGATGAAACCAATGCTAAGTGGACCGACGATGACCCCGCCGCTGCTATGCTCGGATCGATTCTCGTTCCCAAAGGAAGTTTCGACGATCATGTGACCACCAACGGTCGTGTGTACGTGGGCGAAGACTTCATGATGAACAACCCTAAGGTCGCGTACAGCTTCAACGAGGGTAATTCGGCTTCCGTCATCGATATGGACCAGGAGCGTCACAACTTCCCGTGGTCTGGCTCGTATACACCGGACGGCTCTGTCATTGCATGGAGCAAGGTCGACGCTGCGGACAGCAAGCCGCTCGCGGGTTCCGAGTGGGCTATCTATGGTTCTGTCGAGGATGCTGTCGCGGGCGGCGATAACGCTATCGTGACGGTGACGGATGGTGGCGCAAATGATTACGCTTCGGGTGATGGCGAGCTTCAGTTCAACTATTTGAATCAGAAGGCCAACATCGGCGATCCCAACGATAAAGACTGCTTCAAGTACTACATTCGCGAGGTCAAGGCGCCGGCTGGTTATCAGAAGTCGGACACCATCTACTACGCAACCATGAACAACACCGGCGAGCAGGTGAACTATGTTCAGGGTTATGTGAATACGGCAAGCGGCAACTCACTGGTCCCGTTCAAGAATAACCCTAAGGGCGCCATCCTCAACGCCAAGACCACGGTGTCTTGGACCAAGGTGGAGAAGGGCGACGCAAAACTCACTCCTTTGGCAGGTTCTGAGTGGAAGCTCACCAAGACTAATGACGCCGATGGTGTAAAAATTGCGGACGCTGTATCCTTTACTGTTATTGATAACGATACGAATACGGGGGCTGCCAGCGACAAGTGGGCAGATTCTGATTCCGCCGATGGCAAGTTCAAGCTCGAGGGCTTGCTGCCGGGTACGTACACGCTTGTTGAGACCCAGGCTCCGATTGGCTACAACTTGAATGACGCGGGTTACGAGTTCAAGGTGTCCAAGGACGGCTCCGTTACGTGGACCGAGGATAAAAAGCCGTCTATTGACGAGAGCGGCAACGCGTACATCTCCGATTCTCTTACCACTACGTCCGTGACGATCCCGGTGACCAAATCTGTTCGCAATACGGACTGGCCGAAGGATTCCAGCGATAAGTACGTTGCGTTCAAATTCAGCATCGAGGCTACAGGGGAAAATAGGGGTAACGCACCTAAGCCCGAACCGACGACTATTTCCGTCGTTCCCTCAGGCTCCACTAAGCTCAACGACGTCACCGCGACCTTTGGCGCCATGACGTTCAACAAGTCGCACCTGTCCGATACCTCCGGTACGGCGGGTGACTACGCCAAGACCTACACCTACACGGTGAAGGAGGTCGCGCCTAACGCCGATGCCATCGACAAGCTCCGCTACTCCAAGGCCGAGTACCAGGTTGCCGTCACGGTGAAGGCCGTCATGGTCGATGGCAAGTACACCGGCCTCACCACCTCGACCACGGTCACCCAGGTGAAGGACGACATGGGCAACGCCCTGGGTGAGAACGGGCAGGGCGTCGTGGTTCAACCCTCCGCCGCCGCGCCCGACGCCATCCCCACCTCCACCTTCACCAACGTGAAAGTTCTCACGGACCTCCCGCTCACCGGCGCGGGTTGGACCGAAAACTCCATGCTCCTCGTGGGCGCCGGTCTCATGCTTCTGAGCGGCATCGCTGCGGGAGCGTATTGGTTCGCTACAAAGCGCCGCCAGGACGACCCGTCCGATGGCGCTGGTAGATAGATGTTTATGAATGTCGGGCTCATTTCTGAAAGGGGAATCATGAACCGATTCGTACAAAAGCTGATCGCCGGCGCCGCCGCCGTAGCGATCGTCGTAACCGGCCTGGTGGGTGGAGCGCCTGTGGCCAAGGCTGATCCCACCTACAGCATTACGATCAACAAGCAGTCGACGGATGCTGCCGATCACGAGTTCAACGGCTGGCAGCTTGCCGAGCTGAAGGACGTTGTTGTTAACAATGACAAGTCGATTGCCTATACGATTGATACCAACGAGAAGCTCGTGAGCACCATCGAGGCCGCGATGGACTTCAATGCTGTCATTGATAAGACGGGCAATGCCCAGAACGTGCTTACTGCCTACAAGCAGGACAAGAACTATTATGTGTCCGACGGCAACTCGTCGAACAACCCTATGGGCTTCCTGATCATGCATGTGTTTAGCAATACCGGAACCCCTAACCTCTCCTCGCCCTGGAACAACGACGCCGCGCTGCGCACCTTTGCCCAGAACCTCGAGGACCAGACCTTCCCTGAGGCTTCTACTGCAACCCCGTTCACCACGGCTACGAACAACAACGCCAATGTGAAAACCTTTAAAGTCCCGGGTATCTGGTTCCTGAAGGACGCTACCAGTCCCGCTGCTGACAAGGAGTCCTTCTCACTGCCCATCATTACGCCGACGAGCATTCCGGACACCGATATCGATGGTGCCGTTACCGTGAAGAACGTGATTCCGAATATCTCCAAGCATCTTGCCAATGCTGACGGTACCTACAACAATGAGCCGTCCTTCTCCGTGGGTGACACCGTGTACTACACGCTTGAGACTACCGTTCCTTACTACACCGGCTATTCGACCGGCCGTGTGTTCAAGATCAACGACACTGCTAGTTCTGCCATTTCTTCGTTTGTCGATGACGCCCCCAAAGGCGTAAACGTTGTATCGGTCAAGGTTGGAGACGTTACTCTTAAGGCGGATACCGACTACAGTGTTTCCTATGCTGCCACTACTGATATCGATGAAAAGTACGCCAATGGTGTAGATACCGTCATCGACCTTGGCAAATACGTGAACCAGAGTGAGGGCGCCACTAAGCTGGACGAGGGCGCAAAGGTGACCGTACTAGTGAGTGCCACCCTTGATGCTGATGCCAAGCTTTCTGATTCCACCGACATCAAGGGCAACCCCAACAAGGACTCACTCACCTGGTCGCACAACCCCAACAACACCTCCGATGAGCAGACCATTCCTGGTGACGAGGTGAATGTCTACTCCTATAAGTTCAACATCTTGAAGACCGCCAAGGACATGACCACTAAGCTCCGGGGTGCTAAGTTCACGATTAAGGCGGGAGACAGCTATCTCGGTTACGAGAACGGCGCATGGAAGACCCTGCCCGCGGCTCCGAAGGATACTCAGGCTGGTGCCGAAGCCGGCGTGTTCGCCACCAAAGCTGATGGCGTCATCGACTTCAATGGTCTCGATGCTGGCACGTATGAGATCGAGGAGATCGTTCCTCCCAATGGTTACACCGCCCTCTCCCTGCCGAAGTTCAACTTTACGGTATCCGCTACGGTGAATGCCAACAATCCCGAGGGTCAGAAGACCATCATTGCCGTTTCTTATGCCAAGGGTACAAACGATAACGACTCTCGCGTCTCCGTTGAGAACTCGACCATCAAGATCTGGAACGCCATGAACCTCACCGAGCTGCCCTTGACCGGTGACCTGGGCATCAAGGTTTTCATCACCGTGGGCGTGCTGCTCATGGCTGCTGGCGCCGCCTTCGCCCTGAGTGCACGTATGCGCGCTTAATTCCCTAGCTTGATGACGCGGCGAGCGGGCGATCGTCGTCTCCTATCAGCGCCTGCGCGCCGCGTTCTCATATTCCCTTTCGCCGCACCCCGTCGCGCTTGGACACGCGGCGGGGTCGGTGCTTTAACCGTGCCCTCGCACCCACACCCCCGGAGGTGAACCACATGGAGGCAATCAAGCCCGTATCGACGATGCGCACGCCGAGCGGCGGTTCGAACCCGGCTTCCCCCAGCCGACGTAAACCGCCCCTCGTCCTGCGCCTGCTTTCCCTTCTGTGCTTTGCCGCCGGCTTTGTTATCGTGGCCACGCCCCTCGTCCTGCGCGCCATGTCCCAGGCCGAGCAGACGGCCGCAGTTACCGCGGCCCAAAACACCGTGGATGGCTGGCCCTATCCGCAAGCGGAGGAGGCCCTCGCGGCCGCGCGCGCCTACAACGAGCAGTTGGCCGCCGGCGGTCAGGACGTCATCGGCGAGGTTGTGGACCCGTTCGGTAGCACCTCCGGCGCCTCCACCGCAACAGGTGCCAAGGACTCCATCGCCTCGCAAGACACCACGTACCAGGGCCTGCTCGACGCGGGATCGGGCCTTATGTGCTCGGTGCGTATCCCCAAGATCGACGTGAACTTGCCCGTGTACCATGGCACCTCCAACGAGGTGCTCGCCGCGGGAGCCGGTCACCTGTACGGAACGTCGCTGCCCGTGGGCGGCGAGAGCACGCATGCCGTGCTCACCGGACACCGTGGCGTGCCGGGCTCGCTCCTGTTCACGCGCTTGGACGAGCTGCGGGTGGGTGACTCGTTCTACATCGAGGTGATGGGCGAAGAACTGGGCTACAAGATCG
The DNA here is from genome assembly GCA_048187355.1 of Collinsella sp. Classification (GTDB taxonomy): domain Bacteria; phylum Actinomycetota; class Coriobacteriia; order Coriobacteriales; family Coriobacteriaceae; genus Collinsella. The sequence continues at coordinate 356 of DBEZDO010000041.1, read as the reverse complement.
ACCGCATAGACGTGATAGAGCCCGACGACGACTCCAAGTTGCGCGTGACCGCCGGCGAGGACCGCGTGACGCTCATGACCTGCACGCCCTACGGCGTGAACTCGCACCGCCTGCTGGTATCGGGTGTGCGTGCAAGCATTCCGGATGAGGTCCCCGTGCCCGAGGAGGCACAGGGCATTAACACCACCGCGGTGGCGCTGGGCGTTCTGGGCGCGCTGCTGGCGATTGTTGTGGGTCTCGTTGTGGCCGGGCACGTGCGCAAGAAGCGGCGCGCGGCGCAGCGTGCTGCCGTTGCCGCCGCGGTGACGCTGGACGCCGACGCGGCTGGTGGCGATGGCGGAAACGGGTGGACCGTG
>DBEZDO010000040.1:0-111837 GCA_048187355.1 Collinsella sp. | reverse complement strand
GTGGGTGATGATGATCTCGTTGCCCTGCTCGATGAGACCGAGGAGAGCGTGGGCGGTGTTGCTCACAGCCTCGATCTGCTCGACGGGGTTGTTGCCGAGGGCGTTGCCGCCAAGGGCGACGACAATACGATCGGGCTTGCCAAGAGGCTTAGACATTGCTGGAATCCTTTCTGTAAAAGGCCTACAACCCATTAATAACCCGCGTCCGTGCGATACGCGAGTTTATTAAGGTTTATATTCTCTTTATCGCTCATTTTATTCATTTTGAAAATAGCGGAACGGTGAACGGTCGTTTTTGTCCGCTCAGCGTACAGAACTCCAGCTCAGACATATCTACGTAATTTACGTGCGACTTTATTTAAATGAAGCGAGGATTATGTGGGATTATGCAAACTACATCTCTGCTAAACACAAAACGGACAGCGCAATATCTTACTCGCGCTATACGAGATTCTATGCACTTATAAGTCGAGTATGCACCCCTGCAAAAACAAGGGGCTTTTCATCCAGCAAAAGGAATAAAGAAGCGCTCCGGAAAGGCGCAACAGCCAAGTCCCCCATCCATCCCCAAAGTGGCGCGAGGTTTCGCGGCAAAGCCGCGAAACAGCGAAGGGGACGGAATACCCGGCCAACTACGTCCTTCATCCGCCCACACAATCCGAGGGCGTAGTCGTAGCAGGACCTGAGGGCTGACCTTCGCGGACACTCCGCAGGACGAAAGAACCCCCGCCGCACGTAGTGCGCAGCGGGGGTTCTTTCATGTCCGAGGACGTCCGCGAAGGTCAGCCCTCAGGTCCTGCGGTGGGAGAACTAGGCCTCGTTGTACACCGTCTTGAGCTTCAGCAGGTGAGCGTAGCGGTCCATGGCGGCCTGCTCGTTCTCCTTGAAGAGCTCCTCGGCGCGCTCGGGGAAGGAACGCGTCAGCGAAGCGTAACGGGCCTCGTTCATCAGGAACTCCTGATAACCGCCTGCGGGCTCCTTGGAATCGAGCGAGAACTTCTTGCCGGCAGCAGCCTCGGGGTTGAAGCGGAAGAGGTTCCAGTAACCGCACTCGACAGCCTTCTTCATCTCGGCCTGGCAGTTCTGCATGCCGCCCTTCTTGATGGAGTGCATCTCGCAGGGGCTGTAGCCGATGATGAGGGACGGGCCGTCGTAGGCCTCGGCCTCGTGAATGGCCTTGAGGGTCTGAGCCGGGTTGGCGCCCATGGCGACCTGCGCCACGTAAACGTAGCCGTAGCTCATGGCGATCTCGGCCAGGGACTTCTTCTTGGTCACCTTACCGGCAGCGGCGAACTGAGCGACCTGGCCCAGGTTCGAGGCCTTGGAGGCCTGACCACCAGTGTTGGAGTAGACCTCGGTGTCGAAGACGAAGACGTTGACGTTGTGGCCGGAAGCCAGGACGTGGTCCAGGCCACCGAAGCCGATGTCATAGGCCCAGCCGTCGCCGCCAAAGATCCAGAAGGACTTCTTGGTGAGGTAAGCCTTGTCGGCGAGGATCGCCTTGGAAGCATCGCAGCCGCACTTCTCGAGCTCGGCAACGTAGGCAGCGGCAGCGGTCTTGGAGGCCTCGGCGTCGTTGACGGAGTCGATCCAAGCCTGGCCGGCAGCCTTGAGCTCATCGGACGGACCATCGGCAGCGATGATGTCCTGGGTAGCGGCGATCAGCTTCTTCTGGACGGCCTCGTAACCGACGGCCATGCCCAGACCGTGCTCGGCATTGTCCTCGAACAGGGAGTTGTTCCACGCCGGGCCGTGACCGTCCTTGTCCTTGCAGTAAGGAGCGGTGGCAGCGGGGTTACCCCAAATGGAGGAGCAGCCGGTGGCGTTGGAAATGAACATGCGGTCGCCGGCGACCTGGGTCACCAGACGTGCATAGGCGGTCTCGGCACAGCCGGCGCAGGAGCCAGAGAACTCCAGGTAGGGCTGCTTAAACTGGCTGCCCTTGACGTTGGCCGCGATGAGCTCCTTCTTCTCGGAGACGTTCTCGACCATGTAGTCCCAAACGGGCTGCTGGTCCATCTCCTGCTCGGTGGGAACCATCTCGAGGGCGCCCTTGGGGCAAACCTTGACGCAGTTGGTGCAGCCCATGCAGTCGAGCGGGGACACAGCCATGGTGAACTTCATGCCCTTGGCCTTGGGGCCCATGGCGTCGAGCGTGCGGGTAGCCTCGGGCGCGGCGGCGGCCTCGTCCTCGGTCATCGCGAACGGACGGATGGTGGCATGCGGGCACACGTAGGCGCACTGGTTGCACTGGATGCACTTGGTCTCGTCCCAGTGGGGAACGACCACGGCGACGCCGCGCTTCTCGTATGCGGAGGCACCCAGCTCAAACTGGCCGTCGGCGCAATCGACGAAGGCGGAAACAGGCAGGCTGTCGCCGTCCATGCGATCGATGGGCTCGAGCAGGTTCTTGACCTGCTGGGCGATAGCGGACTTGGTCTCCTCGGAGAGCTCGACGGGAGCGGCGTCCTCGGCGGTAGCCCAGTCGGCCGGAACCTCGAACTTACGGAAGGCGGTAGCGCCGGCATCGATGGCCTTGTGGTTGGCGTCGACGATGGCCTGGCCCTTCTTCATGTAGGACTTGGTAGCCGCGTCCTTCATGTACTGCAGGGCGTCCTCGGCGGGCAGGACCTTGGCCAGCGCGAAGAAGGCGGACTGGAGCACCGTGTTGGTGCGCTTGCCCATGCCGACCTTAGCGGCCAGGTCGATAGCGTCGATCAGGTAGACGTTGACGTTGTTGTTCGCGATGTAGCGCTTGGCCACGGCGGGCATGTGCTCGGCGAACTCCTCGTCGCTCCACTGGCAGTTGACCAGGAAGGTGCCGCCCGGCTTGACGTCGCGGACCATCTTGAAGCCCTTAACGATGTAGCTGGGGTTGTGGCAAGCGACAAAGTCGGCCTTGGTCACGTAGTACGGCGAACGGATCGGAGAATCACCAAAGCGCAGGTGCGAAACGGTGACGCCGCCGGTCTTCTTGGAGTCGTACTGGAAGTAGGCCTGGACGTACTTGTCGGTGTGGTCGCCGATGATCTTGATCGAGTTCTTGTTGGCGCCGACGGTACCGTCGCCACCCAGACCCCAGAACTTGCACTCGATGTTGCCGGGGGCTGCGGTGTTGGGCGCATCCTCGGCCTCGGGCAGGCTCAGGTTGGTCACGTCATCGACAATGCCGATGGTGAACTCGCGCTTGGGCTCGTCCTTCTTGAGCTCCTCGAAGACAGCGAACGCGGACGCGGGAGGCGTGTCCTTGCTGCCCAGGCCATAACGGCCGCCGACGACCTTGATGCCCGTCTTGCCGGCCTCGTAGAGAGCGGAGACGACGTCCTGGTAGAGCGGCTCGCCGATGGAACCCGGCTCCTTGGTACGGTCCATGACGGCGATCTTCTGGACGGTCTCGGGGAGAACGTCGACGAAGTGCTTGATGGAGAACGGACGGAACAGACGAACCTTGACCAGGCCGACCTTCTCGCCGTGAGCGTTGAGGTAGTCGATGACTTCCTCGAGCACGTCGCAGAAGGAGCCCATGCACACGACGACGCGGTCGGCATCGGGAGCGCCGTAGTAGTTGAACAGGCCGTAATCGGTGCCGAGCTTCTCGTTGATCTTCTTCATGTAGCCCTCGACGACGGCGGGAAGCTCGTCGTAGACCTTGTTGCAGGCCTCACGGTTCTGGAAGAAGATATCGCCGTTCTCGTGGCTGCCGCGGGTGTGCGGGTGCTCAGGGTTGAGCGCGTGGTCGCGAAAAGCCTGGACGGCGTCCATGTCGCACATCTCGGCCAGATCCTTGTAGTCCCACATGGCGACCTTCTGGATCTCGTGGCTGGTGCGGAAGCCGTCGAAGAAGTTAAGGAACGGGGTCTTACCCTCGATGGCGGCAAGGTGAGCCACCGGCGAGAGGTCCATGACCTCCTGGACGTTGCCCTCGGCGAGCATGGCGAAGCCGGTCTGACGGCAGGCCATGACGTCGGAGTGATCGCCAAAAATGTTCAGGGCGTGGGAAGCGACGCAACGCGCGGAGACGTGGAAGACGCCCGGGAGCTGCTCGCCCGCGATCTTGTACATGTTCGGGATCATCAGGAGCAGACCCTGAGAAGCCGTGTAGGTGGTGGTCAGAGCACCGGCGCCCAGCGAACCGTGAACGGTACCGGCTGCACCTGCCTCGGACTCCATCTCGACGACCTTGACCGGGGTGCCGAAGATGTTCTTGCGACCCTGGGCCGCCCACTGGTCGACATGGTCGGCCATCGGGCTGGACGGCGTAATGGGATAGATTCCCGCTACCTCGGTGTACGCATACGAAACATATGCGGCCGCCTCGTTGCCGTCCATAGACTTAAACTTACGCGCCATATACCCCTCTCCTCTCATATAGGTATACAGGCCCCGGCGATCGCCGGGATGTTGGCGTGATGGGATTTACGCTGTTGCTTCCAATCATCTGGCAGGCAGGCTCAGCAGCAGGTACGTGGCGTGGAGAGAAGACATGCCGAGGCGAGGGACAGCTGGTGCGCCCCACAGACCCGACCGCCCGTCTTGCACATGACCGAGCGCCGCAAAGGCCGCATGCCGGATGCTCCCGGGCACGCCCCGGCGATGGGAAGCGCCCGCAACGGAAATCCGCATGCGGGTTTATTGTACCCCGCCGTTAAGTGTAATTTCGACAAATATAGGCGGGTGGTAAAGGTTTACCTTGGATGACTGCCGGGATCATTTGGCAGGACTGGCTAGAGGGCACCGAAGAGGATGGCGTAGGTAGTGGATTCGCCGAGCTTGAGCTCGTCGCCGGGATTGAGTTGGGCGGAACGGCCGGGCTCGACCTGAATGCAGACGCGCGTGACCCCGTTTACCACCACGGTTCCGTTGGTGGACGACAAGTCCTCGACGTGCCAGATATTTTGAGCATCGCACCAGATATGGGCATGGCGGGCCGAGACATCGTCGCCGACGTCGGTAATATCGCCCTCACCAGTGGCCAGCGCGCCAATCTCAACACCCTGCTCACTCGGCTGAATCCAGCGCGGGGCGCTCACGACAAAACTGTTTTGTACGCGCAGCAAGCCCAAGGGGTGCGCCGGGGCGGGTTCGCGTTCGCCCGCGGTCATCGAGATGCCAAGCGAACGCGGCGTGGAGGTGCCTCCGCCACAGGTCGCGTGCGCGTAGTCGATAGCATAGTTCACCGAGGACCGCACATCCGCCGAACAGCCGACGGCGACAAACAGCACCAGCACGGCCTCGGCGCGCTCGGCAGGCATGAGTTCTGCCGCCTGGGACAGGCGATCGAGCGCGTTGCGATAGAGATTCGTGTCTTGGTGGCACTCTTCGAGCGCGCGTACCATCGGTTCACCTGCAGGACCGCACACCATATTGATCACAGCCGTGGAGTCCATGGGATTGCGCTGGCGCAGGGCCAGTTGCGACATAATACGCGCAGCCGAGGTACCGTATTCGGCAAAGTAGCGCTGCTGAAGCGTGCCGACCGGCGCGCGAACGATAAAGCGGGAAACCCAAGAGCGATCGGCGGCTCGGCTCTGCGGGCTGCGGCCGTCGGCGAGCGGACGGGACGAAAGCACCAGGCCGCACAGCTCGATATGGCTCAGATGCGCCGCGCGCTTAAAGATGTCAAACATGGCCCCGCATGGGGTGAGCTCAACTTGAGATGCCATGACCTAGGCCTCCTTGGTCGTAGAAATAGAATCGGACGATACTTCGACAGGTCCGCCAAAAGTACGGGCAGCTGCGGCTCCACCGGCAAGCGGAGTCGCCATCTGGGCTTTTGTGCGTCGCGGTGCCGAAACGGGAAGTTCAAAGGCAAAGCCCATCGCAAGCAAAAACCACGTAAGCGTATAGGTTGCAACCAGAGCGGCAACAAGGCCGCCCATCACGGCGCGTTGGGAAAATACGCTACATGCAGCCACAACCAGCACCGGAACCTCGCAGGCAGAAAGCGCAAGCACACCCTGCAGGAACCCCGAGCGCCGATCACGCGCAAGTGCCCCCGCGGCAACGCCGGCTATGCCTGGCAGCGCCAACGCCAGTGCGGCAATAATACCCGGTAGCGACCCAGACCACACGAGCGATCCCAAAGTCGCCGTCACGCGAGCGCCCGACGCCAGCAGCGCGGCCGAAACCACGACCACAGCCCAAACCACGCCACAGACGACCGTCGCGCCGACCATCAGCGCGCGACGAACCGCGCGGCCGGACGCATCCATGGGGCACGGCGTGAGCGGCTCGCCGCGGAGCGAACGACCGACATTTTGCGCATAGTGGTCACAAAACGCCGAGAGCGCCGCCTCGACCGCCGCCGGCTCGGGACGATCTTTTTGATGGCTGGACAGACAGGCCGTCACCACGTCGAACAGCTGGGCATCGACAAACGCCAGCGCATCGCGCAGCTCTTCGGAATCCGGCTCAAGCCCCAGCTGCTGGGCCTGCTCGGCCGCGGCGAGCGCCACATCGGGCTCACGACGAAGCAGCTGAGTCAAATCACAACCGGGCGCATGGGCACCAATGGGATAGTCGGGCCGCGTGTCCATCTTGAGACGGTAGGGGCTCGCGATGTCGCGCGTCTTTTTGCGCGAACCCGAGGTGCCCGAAGTGCTCGGCGCGGCTTCGTATGGCGCGACGCCGGCAATGAGCTCGTAAACCGTGCTTGCCGCGGCATAGACGTCGATCGCCGGCGACATACGCAAAGCGCGCAGATCGGGAATATCGTCGGTGAGCATCTCGGGCGGGGCATAGGCAACCGTCGCGCGACGCAGCGTGGCATAACGCTCCGTAAACGACGCCTTGCCGCCGGTACCGGCCACAGCCGACGCAGGCTCGAGCGCCAGCGACGAGCCAAAGTCGATCAGGCACAGGTCAAAGGTGTCCTCGGCAAGCTGCCGGTCAAGCGGTAGACGCGCCGTGCGCACCATAATATTAGCGGGCGAGATATCGCGATGGACAAAGCCCTCGCCCACCAGGCTCATACGGCAGAGCAGATCGAACAGGTCGCGACCCAGACGCGCCGCCACAAGCGGCGACAGGCGTCCGGCATCGTCCACGGCGAGTCGCGAACGCAAGCGAGTAAGCGTCTCGCCCTCGACCCATTCCATGACAATTGCAGGCACACCGTCGACCTCGCCCCAGCCATAGAGGCGGGGAAAGCCCTTAAGGCCCGAAAGGGCGCGATGGCATTCGTATTCCTCGCGAAACGCCGCCTTGAACTTGGCGACCAGCGCCTCGTGAGCGGTATCGTCGTCGAACTCATCGCGCGCCGGCAAGATGAGCTGCTTGAGTGCCACGGCCTCGCCTTGGGCGTTGACGGCACGCGTCACGCGGCCGATACCGCCACGGCGCATGGTGGCATCGTCGGCAAACAGCATCGTAAAACGACGCAGATAGGCAGGCAGTTCGTCCTGACCGAGCGCAATGGCCGGCTCAAACCCGTCGACACGCGCCAGGCGCAGGCCGACCATGGGATCGCGACCGAGCGATTGTGGTGTGGTGGATGCAAGATCGGTCATCATAGGGCAAGCGCCGCCACGTTATTGTTGAAGTTGCCGAGCGCGACGTCATCATCGCCGTAATGGCCGACCCATTGACATAGGTTGGTGTAACAGCCCCACAGATTGGCATACTGCTGATACCACTTTGACCGGGGCGAGAATGTCTGACGACCGAACTCGGCTCGAATGACAAACATCTCCCCGACCAGGCTGTCGCACGGTCTGGGATCTCCCGTAGAGTTATAGGTCGAGACCACGTCATTGGCACGAGAAACATAGCCGTTGAGCATGTTGTACTTGGTCACAAGCCAACTGTGAATGCTCTCTTCCTCAGCAGCGGAAAGGCCACCGGAGTTTGCATCGTTGTCAGTGTTGCCGCCCATCGAGCCGCCGTTTCCAGACCCTCCGGTAGAGGAACCCGCCCCAGAGCCGCCGCCCGAACTCGATGAATCCGAGCCGGAGCCAGAATTATCCGAGCTACCGGGCTTTCCGGACTGCTGGGCGTCCTGCTCCTTTTGCTGCTCGACCTTATTCACCGTTGCCGCCACGCTATTGTTGGACAATCGATCGATGATCTTGGTGTTGGTGAGCACGATGGTTTTGCCATTGGCAAGCGTGACTTCGTTGTCCGGGGCCTCGGCGCCGTCCGCATCGTCGGTGCCAAACACAATATGCCCGACCACACTTGCCCAAGCATATCCAGTCGTGGTGCCCAGATCGCTTTTGACCTCATGCCCCACGCGCGGTTCGCGTGCGGCATGCGCCTGCATCATGGACGGCACGGTCATGCCATAGGCAGAAACGCCAGCTATGACCAGCACCAGCGAGCACGATAGCAGTGCGTACGCCCGCGGCGCCAAGCCCAGTCGGCGTCGTATGCGCACCGCGGCGCCGCGCTTTGTCTGAGTGCCACCGGGCCGCATGCGTTCTCCTCCAACAAAAACACGCCGCTCGGGAGCGGCGCATTCATTCGAATCCATATTTGAGTGTATCAGCGAACCAAAAAGGTTGCGCAACGAATGGACAAATTAAGGATGCGAGCGGAAGCGTCCATGCGATAAGCGGATACGAAGCATCTTTGTTGCACAACAAACTCACAGTCGCACGGGGAAATTATGACTACCCCGTGCGTCGCGAGGAAAACATACGGCAGGAGCAGGCTCGCCACCTAAATCGCGCGGCGGGCCTCGATGGCGCGGCCAAGCGTAAGCTCGTCGGCATACTCCAAGTCGCCGCCCACGGGAAGGCCGCTTGCCAGACGCGACACCTCGACGCCCAACGGCTTGATGGTACGGGCCAGATAGCTCGCCGTGGTCTCGCCCTCAATATTGGGGTTGGTGGCGATGATGACCTCGTGGATGTCCTCGTGGCCCAAGCGTGCCAGCAGCTCTCGAATGTGCAGCTGCTCGGGGCCAATCTTGTCCATGGGGCTGATCACGCCGCCCAATACGTGGTAGAGGCCGTGGTAGCTGCCCGTGCGCTCGATCGCCTGGACATCGCGCGGCTCGCCCACCACGCAAATGCGAGTGGTATCGCGCATCGGGTCCTGGCAGATGGAGCACTCGTCGGCCGTGGCGTAGTTAAAGCAGCGGCTGCAAAAGTGGACCTCCTGCTTGACCTCCAGGATGGCCTCGGCCAGGCGGCGCGCCTCCTCGGCGTCGGCCTCCAACAGGTAATAGGCGATGCGCTGGGCCGACTTGGGACCAATGCCCGGCAGACGGCCCAGCTCATCGAGCAGTTTTTGCAGACTGTGGTTGGCACTCATATATATGCGTGTCTTAGAACGGCATGCCCGGGATGTTGAGGCCGCCGGTGATGGCGCCCATCTGCTTGTTGGCGAGCTCGTTGACGCCGCGGACGGCCTCGTTGACGGCAGCCATGATCATATCCTGCAGCATATCGACGTCCTCGGGATCGAGCGCATCGGGATCGATGGTGAGGTTGACGAGCTCCATCTCGCCGTTAACGGTCACCTTGACCATGCCGCCGCCGGCAGAGGCGTCGACGGTCTGGGACTTGAGGTTCTCCTGCGCGGCGGCAAGCTGCTCCTGCATCTTGCGAGCCTGCTTCATCATCTGCTGCATGTTCATACCGGCCATGATGGCTCCTTTACGTGCGGCCGCACGCCGAGCTGCAAGGGCAGCCGGAGCACGGCGGGACTTTCAAACTCAAAAATCGTACCACGGCGCGAGGCCAGCGAGCGGGGCGGACGTGTTACCTCAGTCGATATACATGTCCTCCAATACAAACCGCACTCAAAGATTATGCAAGGTCGAATTATGCAAGGTTGCATAATATCGCACACTCAATCTAGTAGAGCCGAATCCGGCATTTCATGTGCGCCACTAAATAGCTAAATGCCGAACCGCTGCTCGAGGCGGCGCACATGGCGGCAGGGTATAATTTGATTGCCATAGATAGTAATTTGGAGGTGCCCCATGAATGCCCCCAACGCGCTCCAAAACATCCGCTCAAAACACCCCGTTGCATATGTGGTTCTCTATCTCTTTGTCGGCTGGGCATTGCTGGTTGTCATCACCCATGCCATAGCTTTTGGAGCAGAACTGCTGATAGCCAGCTCGGACCAGCCCGTCGTCAAATGGGAGACGACCGATGAGTGCACCGACGGAACCCGAACCGTCTACTACAACAGCCCGTCCCTCTATCAAGAGTTCAAGGTCAAGATAAAGGACTTCAAGATTGTCGATGCCGAGCTAGGCGTTTATTTGGCAATCGGAGCAACCATTAACGCCGAGCAAGTCGAGTACACGGACAGCCATGCGACGTATCGTATCGACCTCAGCATCCTAGGCCGACCGTCACGCACCTGTCTGCTCAAATGCGACATACGCGGCACCACGTTGCACATGTCCGAAATACAGATGCGCCCGGGCAAAGAGATCTCTTCTTGAGCAGCATACCCGCCCGCACGGTTACTCCACCGGCTTGAAGATGGTGGACTGACCGAAGACGCTGCGGATGAGGGCCTTGGCCTCGTCCTCGGTCTGCGGGATGCTCGGGGCTGCGCCCTGATGGCCGAAGGGGCTGCCAGCACCGGGATTGGATTCCCAGGGAGCGGCGGGGACGTCGTCGTTTGCAGAGGCTGCGGGTGCCACAGCAGCGGCCTTGGTCGCGGACGCCGCACCCGGCACGTCGAACGGGGGCAGATTGTCCCCGCCGGCATCGGCAGCAAAACCACCGACCATAGCATCGTCGTAGGGCACCTGCTCGGATTCCCATGGCGCAGCCTGCGCAGGCGGCTGAGCCATGGGGACGGACGCGCGCTCGGGCGCTCGGGGCGCGGGCTCGGTCGGGAGCTTGCCCGTGGCAGGAGCACCGGCAGGGTTGTCGGAGCGCAGCCAAGGGGCCTTGGCCAGGTCGGATGACTTGGGCGCAGGCGCGGCAGCGGACTTGGGCGCGGGGATCGGAGCAGCCGGTTTGGGCGCAGCAGGTTCAGGCGCCGACGGGGTCGGTGCCGCTACCGGCGCCGCTTTTGGCTGCGTCGCGCTGGCGCTCGAGGATGCAGGGGGCACCGAGGACACGGGTTGCGGGTCCGCAGATACCGCAGCCCGTGCAGATGGAGAATGCTCCTCATGTTGAGGAGCCGGCGTGCCACCCCCATCCAGGACATAGTCGACGGTACGACGACCGAAGACCGCGCAGACCGTCGGCAGGACCACCGACTGCGTATCGGCGCGACCGAGCATCTTAATGGCAAAAGTCGAACCCGCGGGGAACGAGACCGTGAGCTTGGAGCCGTCGTCGGCCGTGGCGCGGGCGTTGAGCAAAAGCCCTGCGTAGGAAGCCTGACGTGCCTTGACACGCTCGACAACCTCGGCCCATTTGCGCTGCAGCTCTCCGGCATCCTCGACCGCGGGCGTCTCGGCAGCACCGGCGGCGGCAACCTGGGCGGCATTGTTGGACTGGGGCTTAGGTGCCGGAGCGGTGGCAGACGCGGGGGCCGCAACGGGCTGAGGCGCAGGCGCTGCAGGCTTGGAAGCTGACACGGACGCAGAACGGGGCGCAGGCTGGGCAGCCGGAACAGCAGCACCACGGTCCCAAGGCATACCGCCCTGGCGCGCGGACGTAGCAGCGGGGGCAGCGGATGCCGCCGGGGCGGCAGCGCGGGCGCCCGAAATGAGCGTCGGCTGTTGGGCAGCAGCGGGTACGGATGCTGCAGGCGCGGCGGCCTGAACAGCAGCCACGCTCGCCGGCACGGCGGCGTTGGCAACCATGGCCTCCAGGCGTGCCACGCGCTCGGCCAATGCCTCAATCGTTAAATCAGCCTCGGGACGCGCCAGACGCGTGCAGGCAATCTCGAGCACCAGGCGCACGTCGCTCGCGCCCCTCATCTCCAGTGCGGCATCGTCGAGCACCGTCAGCACGCGGGCCAGGCGGTCGGCAGGATGCTCGCCAAAGGCAGCGGCCTCGGCAGCAAGCGCCTCGGCCTGCTCCGAGCCGCCCTCAAACAGCTCGGCACGGGCACCGGCAACGCAGGCAACGTACACGTCACGCACATGCGCCACCAGGTCGCGCGTCAGCTCAAGCAGGTCATTGCCCTCCTCGACCTGCACACGAATCAGTCCATAGAGCTCGGCAACATCGCGATCGGCAATGGCGCGGGAAAACTCGCCCAGGATCTGGTCCGAAACCTCGCCCAAAAGCGAGCGGGCGTCGTCCGCATGCACAGAACCGTTGCCAAAGACGCTCAGCTGCTCCAGCGTGGAGAGCGCGTCGCGCATGCCGCCCTTGGCATGGCGCGCCACGATGGCGAGCGCCTCGTCGTCGTAATCGAAGCCCTCCTGCTCGCACACGTATGCCAGGCGATGCTCGATATCCTCGTTGCCGATGCGGTGGAAATCGAAGCGCTGGCAGCGCGAGAGGATGGTCTCCAGAATCTTTTGCGGGTCGGTAGTGCACAGCACAAAGATCACGTGCGCCGGCGGCTCCTCGAGCGTCTTGAGCAGCGCGTTGAACGCCGCCGTCGTGAGCATGTGGACCTCGTCGATGATATAGATCTTGTACTTGCCGCGCACCGGGGCAAAGTTGACGGAGTTGATGATCTCCTCGCGCACGTTGTCCACGCCGGTACGGCTTGCAGCATCGAGCTCGTAGACATCCGGGTGGTTGCCCTCGGCGATGAGCTCGCACTCCTCGCAAGTGCCGTCGGGCATGCAGCCGCTTGCACCCTCGGCGCGCGCCGCCTCGGCATTGCGGCACAGCAGTGCCTTGGCCAGAATGCGCGCCATGGTGGTCTTGCCCGTGCCGCGCGGTCCGCAGAACAGATAGGCGTGGGACAGGCGCCCCTCGGTGATGGCGTGCTCGAGCGTCGAGACGATATGCTGCTGGCCCACCACAGAGTCGAAGGTGAGCGGGCGATACTTTCGGTACAACGATTCCATGGGTGCTCCCCCGGGTATACTGAGTCTTGTTGCCGCGACGGCCAAGCGGTCGCACGGCATACTGCATTCATAATAACCCGTACGGCGAGCCCGCCGCGATAGGAGTCCAAAGAGCATGGCAGACGCAGAGAGCAACCTCGTTCCCTCCGAAGCAGCCGACCAGGTCGAGGTCGCGCTCGAGAAGCAGGCTGCAGCCGACGACGGCATCCTGTACCTCAACGAGTACCAGTACGAAAACGACCTGGTCACCGACTTCGCCCGTCTGGTCGCCTCGCCCAGGCGTCGCGGCTCGCTGTATGTCGCCGCGGCAATTGCCGCGCTCATCGGCATCGGCATGCTGGTGGCCGGCGGCAACTGGATCAAGTTTGGCGTCGTCCTGATCGTATTCGGCGCCTTTTTGGCCTGGTGGAGCAAAAACCTGCACCACACCCTCGCCCGCGACTTTATCGACGCCGTTGAGGCCGACGAGTCAATGGGTGGCCGCTATCGCCGCGTCGCCGCCAACGAGGACGGCCTGATGGTTTGGGGCAAGAGCGGTAAGTCACAGTTCTTCCCGTTTGACAAGCTCGACCACGTACTCGACGGCGAGCGCATCTTTGTGGCCATGTTCGCCGACCAGGGCGTGACGATCCCCAAGGACACCTTCGTCCGTGGCGATGCCGAGCAGTTCGGCCCCTTCCTCAAGGCCCGCATCAACAAAAAACTCCGCATCGAGACCAAGCGCAAGAAGATGAAGGCAGAAAAGGCCGCTGCCGAAGCCAAACAGGGCGACAAGCCCCAGGAGACCAAACGCAAGCAGAAGAAGAACAAGAAAAAGCGCTAAGGCCAAGCCAGGCAGGTAGCCTCGCATCCCGCTATCCTCCCCATGCACCCGAGCGTGCTACACTAGCAGCATCTATGCCACCGCGAACGGCTCGGCTCCGCGCCCGCCACTCGCAAACGAACTTTAAACGCACGAGGGTTGGCCATGCCGCTTTTCTCGCAACATACCGCCCGGTTCTCGCCGGACGTTCCTTTGGAGGGCACCAGCTCTCGCGAGCTGCTCAAGCGGTACCAGCCGCTCGAGACACTTGCGACCGGCGGTTTTGGCTCCATCGAGATCTGCCGCGACACGCATCTGCGCCGCCGCGTCGCCATTAAGCGCATCCCCCTTATCAACGGTGCCGGCATGCCCGCCAGCGACATCATGGATGTCCTGCGCGAGGCGCACACTGCCGCTATGCTTCAACATCCCAACATCGTGCAGGTCATCGACTTTACGCACGACACAGCCTATGCCTACCTGGTTATGGAATATGTCGATGGCATGTCGCTGGCCGAGTTTTTGCATCGCGTGGACGGCCACTCACTTACCTTTGACGAGGCCGCGGCCATTGCCGATGCCCTGGGCCAGGCGCTCACCTTCGCCCACAGTAATGGCGTACTCCACCTGGACATTAAGCCCGCCAACGTGCTCATCGACCACTCGGGCAATGTAAAGCTCACCGACTTTGGCATGGCGCGACTGTCGTCCGCCGGTGGCTTTGGCGGTTCGCGCGGCGGCACCATCGGCTACATGCCGCCCGAGCAGCTCGATATCGAGACCGGCACGGTCGACGAACGCGCTGATGTCTTTGCCCTTGCCTGTGTGATCTACGAGGGCCTGTGCGGCAGCGCTCCCTTTATGGCGGCCACGCCCGCCGACTCGCTCGGCCGCATCATCGGCGGCGCCACCTATCCCAGCGAGCTGATACCACACTTTCCCCCGGGAGCCGAGGCCGCGCTCATGAGCGCGCTCTCCCCCATGCCGCAGGACCGCCCCAACAGCATCGAGGCATTTTGCGACCAGCTCCTTGCCAGTCTGGGCAGCGTGCGCGAAGGCCGTCGCAGCCTGGAGCAAATGGTTGGCGAGCTTTCGGATGACGAGCAGGAGCTCGACGATATCGAGCCGTCGCACTACGAGGACGACGCCATCGAGATCGACCCCGCACTCGGCTGGGCGGGCACGCGCTGGAGCCATGCGCGCGACTACACCATGCGCGCTATCTCGGCGCTAACGTGCGGTACCTTTAGCTTTTTGCTGATGCAAACGGCCGGGGTCGCGGCGCTTCCCGGCCTGGTCATTGCGGCCATCGCGATCGGAGCGGCGGCTGGCCTGGCCCCCCAGATCGGCTCGGCCATCTCGGCTGTGGGCTTTTTGGTACTCATGGCCAACACCACCATGCAGGCGCAGGGCATCCTGTCGATACTGCCCGTCGCGGTGATCTTTGCCGCCGCCATGTCCGGTTGGTGGATCGCTTGGGGTCGTACCGAGGCTGCCGCGAGCTCCGCGCTCACCTGTGCACTCGCGCTTGGCTGTCTGACCGGCAATACCTTCCTGGCAGCTGGGGTCGCCGCCGGCGTCGCTTCATTTTGGCTCGGCCCGGCAAGCGCCGCCGCGGCAACGGGCATGGGCGCGCTTTTTGCCCGTCTGGCCACGGTCGCGCTTTCAGCCGGAGGCGTGCTGGGGCTCGGTAACGTTGCCGCAGCGCTGGGAGATCCGCTCCTTTGGACTGCCTTTGTGCTGGTCGCGGCAACTGCCGCAGCATCATCCGCGCTGCTCAATGCCCATGCCAAGCGTGCCGACCAGGGCTCAAACCTTGCCGCAATCGCCGCCATCGCTGTCACCGGCATCGGCTGCGCAGCGGCGTCCTGTCTTGCACACCATATGGAAATTGCCAGCCTTGCAGCCGCGGTCGTCGCCAAGGCGGCGGTTGCGGGAACCCTATCCTCTATAATCGTTGGGATATGCCTATATTTGCTCGGATACCAAAGAACCTATACGGAGAGTGATCTTTCGTGAACTTCCTGAACATCTTCGAGGATCACGTGGCCGGCATCTTCGGTGCCACCCGTGCCCCGTTCTCCTTTAAGAAGCTTGCTAAGCAGGCCGCTCGCGACATGGAGGATCAGACTCTGGTGATTAACGGCGTCAACACGGCGCCGGCACTCTATACCATCCTTATCGCCGCCGACGACGATCCCATGCTCGCCCCGTTCTACCCCGAGCTTTCGCGCGAGGTCCGCGAGTTCGTGAAGGCGCAGGCCGAAAAGCGCCGCTATGTCTTTGTCGGCGAGCCCCTCGTGCGCTTTATGATCGATCCGCAGCTGCGCGCCGGCAAGTTCTCGGTCTTTGCCGAGAACGTCGATGCCCCCACGCTCGGCCGCCTGTACGAAGAAGAGCGCGCCTATCAAAACGGCCTGGGCCAGAACAACTCCGCGGCAAGCCGTGCCGCCAGCGCCCCGCGCGCCGGCCAGCAGCAGTTTGCTGCCCCGCAGCAGCAGCGCCCCGCCGCCATGCCCCAGCAGCAGCCGACGCCTCGCGCCGCCGCTCCCGACCCGCTTGCCGTGGCAGACCCCTTCGCGCCTAGCGTCCCCGACCCCGCCGCCGCACCCATCCCGGTGCCGCAGACCGTCTCGCGCGACGCGCTTGCCGGCATGGGCGGAGCCGCCGCGACCGGTGCCGCCGTGGGCCTAGGCGCCGCAGCCGGCATCGCCTCCAACATGGCGAGCACTCGCGCCCCGCAGCGCCCGCTCGCCCAGCTCGTCGACGTCGTGAGCGGCGAGAGCCATAGCATCACCTCCGCACAGGTGACCATCGGTCGCGAGCGCTCAGTTTCCGACATTGCCCTGCGCGACCCCAACGTGTCGCGCCGCCACGCCCAGCTCACCTTTACGGGCTCGGATTGGTCGATCGAGGACCTCAATTCCACCAACGGCACGCTCGTCAACAACCGCCGCATTACGCGCTGCCCGCTGCGCAACGGCGATCTGCTGACGTTTGGCCTGAGCACCTTTGAATTTAGGGGATAGTCGCTTATGAACATCGATATCGTCCTTTTTGCAGGCCGCATCGTCCTGGTCGCCCTGCTCTATATCTTCCTGTTCGCCGTCATGAAGACCGGCGTGGGACTTGTGCGCGGGCAGCGCCGCGACTCGGCTATCTGGACGATTGATGTGGACAAGGGTCCGCGCGGTATCCGCGGCATCCACGTAGACATGCTCGGCCCCGTCATCGTCGGTCGCTCGCCATCTTCGGACATCTGCATCAATGAACCGTTCGTCTCGGCCTCGCATGCGCGCTTTTCGCTGCAGGGCCCGGCGCTCATCATCGAGGACCTCAACTCGCTTAACGGCACGCTCGTCAACGGCCGCCAGCTCGTGGAGCCCGCGACGCTGCGCGAGGGCGACGAAGTCCAGATTGGCGATGTGGTCATGAAGGTGAACCGTCGATGATCGACGAGGAGAACAAGTCCGCAACTATGACCGAGGCACCGGCCGCCGCCACAGCTGCGCCGGCCCACGCCGCTCCGGCGGGCTCCGCACCCGTGGAGCCCGAGGACACCGTGTTCTCCCTGCCTCTTTCGCATGTAACGCACGATATTTCGGATCTCGCCGATAACGAGGACGAAGAGGATGCCGTAGCGGCGCCCATCGGCGCACATGCTGCGGAACAGCCCACAGCGCCCGAAGCAACCCCGGCGCCGGCTCACTTTGCAGAGCCCGTCGCCGCGGCAATCAACGAGAGCGCTGCGGTGTTTGCGGCACCCGAGCCCGCCGCGCCGGCGTTTCCCATAGCCCCGGCATCCGAGGTTGCACCCGCGTCTACGCCGACGCCCGAGGCGGGGACATCCCCCGAGGACGGCCCTGCACCCAAGACCCCGCAACCTGCGCCCGCAAGCGAGTCCGATGCCGTGGCCGAGCCCGCCGCCCAGTCGCAAAGCACGCCCGCGCCGTCGCACTTTGCGACGCCCGAGCCTATAGACGTCAGCCCGCAAGATGACGAGTCGACCGCCCGCGTTTCCGAGGAGCCCGACTCCCCGGACACCGGCGATTCCGAATCAAACGCCGAGACCGACACCGTCTCTCCCGGTGACACAGCCGAAATCGACGTTGCCGCCGTTGAGGCCAAGCTCAAAGACCCCGGCTCGACCATGAGCTTTGAACCCCTAACCGAGGAGCGCATCGAGACCGACTCGACCTATGATGCCGGCACCACCACGCAACTCATGTGGGGCGCCCGCTCCGACGTTGGCTGCGTGCGCCCGCACAACGAGGATTCCTACCTGGTGCAGTCGCCGCTCTTTTGCGTATGCGACGGCATGGGTGGTCACGCTGCCGGCGAGGTGGCCTCTTCTATCGCTGTCGAGACCATCGCCAAGACAGCTCCTCAGTCCGCCGACGCAGCACGCCTGGCCGCAGCCGTCGAGGCAGCCAACGCCGCCGTAATCGAGGCGGCCCTGAACGGCCTGGGCAAGCCCGGCATGGGCTGCACAGCCACCTGCGCCTACATCGAAAACGACACGCTCGCCATCGCCCACGTGGGTGACTCTCGCGCCTACCTGCTCCACGAGGGCACGCTCATCCGCGTGACCCGCGACCACTCCTACGTGGAGGAGCTCGTGGACGCCGGCGAGATCACGGCAGATGAGGCTCGCGTCCACCCCAACCGTTCGGTCATCACCCGCGCGCTGGGCTCGGACCCCGCTATGTATGCCGACCACTTCACTCTGCATATCGAGGAAGGCGACCGTCTGATCCTGTGCTCCGACGGCCTTTCGAGCATGATTCCCGATAGCGATATCGAGAACATCGCCACGCAGTCCTCAACCGCGCAAATCTGCGTCGACAACCTAGTGGACGCGGCGCTTGCCGCCGGCGGCCACGACAACGTGACCGTAGTAGTCGTTGACCTGGTTGACGATGGCGTTATGCGCGAGGCGCAGCGCGTGCGTCGCCGCAACATTACTATCGCCGCCATCCTGGCCCTCGTCTTTGTGCTGGCAGCTGGCATCTGGGCCTACACGGGTGTCACCGGCTCGTACTACCTGGGTACCTACCAGGGCAATGTCGCCGTCTGGCGCGGCCTGCCCGGCAAGCCGCTCGGACTCAAGCTCCACTGGCTCGAAAGCGAAACCAGCATCAAGCTATCCGACCTGCCCGAAGACACGCAAAACCGCCTCAAGGCGGGTATTCCGCAAACAAGTGTCGACGATGCGCAGGACACGATATCCAAGTACCGCCACCAGATCGACGAGGAGCAGACCCGCCAGGTGATCGACGCGCAAACGATTCGCGACAACACCAATCAGGGATCGACCTCCGAATCAGATTCCGAGAAAACCGCCGAACAGTCCGCCGAGGCCGAAGCCTCCGATAAGAATTAGAAAGGGAGTGCCGCTTATGAGTCGCCGCAACACCGAGCTGCTCTTGCTCATCGCCTCGGCGTTCCCCGTCATCCTGCTGTATGCGATGTACGTCCTCACCGCGGGCGCTGCCATCTCCTTTGAGACGCTCGCCGTACCGATCGGCCTCTTTGCCGCCTTTGCCGCGGCCCACATTGCCGTGCGCATCTTGGCGCCCGGTGCCGACCCCGCCATCCTGCCCATTGTCTTTGTGCTTTCGGGCATCGGCATCACGTTCGTGACGCGTCTCGCCCCCGCTCTCGCCATCTCACAGCTCATCATCCTGTTTGTCTCGGTGGCCCTGATGGTGGGAACGCTCGCACTGGTCAAAAACCTCGACGTGGTCATGCGCTACAAGTACACCTTTGGCATTATCGGCATCATCCTGCTGATGCTGCCCATCTTTATCGGCACCACGATCTCGGGCTCCAAGCTGTGGATTCGCATCGCGGGCTTTACCATCCAGCCCGGCGAGTTCGCCAAGGTCTTTATCGTGCTGTTCCTAGCCGGGTACCTGGCCGAGAACCGCGAGCTGCTCTCTATCTCCAACCGCAAGATTCTGGGCTTTAAGATCCCTCGCCTGCGACTGCTGCTGCCGCTGTTTGCCGTGTGGGGTGTGTGCCTGCTCGTCGTCGTCTTCGAACGCGACCTGGGTTCGGCCGTGCTGTTCTACACCATCTTCTTGCTGATGCTCTACGTTGCCACGGGGCGCTTTTCGTATGTCGTTATCGGCCTTGCGCTCTTAGCTGTTGGGGCCGTGGGCGCCTACAAGTTCCTGTCTCACGTTCAGGTGCGTTTCCAGGTTTGGCTCGATCCGTTTAAGGACGCCCAGGGCCAGGGCTACCAGATCGTCCAGTCGCTCTTCTCGCTTGCCGATGGCGGTCTGGTCGGTGTTGGCATCGGCAACGGCATGGCCAACAACATCCCTGTCGTCGAGTCCGACTTTATCTTCTCGGCTATCGGCGAGGAGATGGGCCTTTTGGGCGGCGGCGCCGTGCTCATCCTGTTTATGCTCTTTGCCGTGCGTGGCCTCACCACAGCTGCCCGCGCAAAGTCCGACCTTGCCGCCTTTAGCGCCACCGGTCTTACGGCAGCCATCAGCTTCCAGGCCTTTTTGATCGTTGGCGGCGTAACCCGCCTGATCCCGCTGACCGGCGTCACCCTGCCCTTTATGAGCCAGGGCGGCTCCTCGCTGCTGGCGAGCTTCATCATCGTCGCGCTCCTGCTGCGCGCCGGTGACGAGGCGACCGGACGCGAGGCCGAGCTTACCGGCACCGGCACCATGGCCGCCATCACCGATGATCAGGTCGCATCTTCCGCCGCCCCGACGGGCACGCGCTTTGCCACCTCGTCTTCCTACGGCAGCGGCAGCCATTCCGTCGGCTCGCGCATGCGCCGTCGCCTGCTCGACACGCCTGAATCCGGTGTGCTCGGCCGCGTTGCGCTCGCCAACCGTCTAACCCGTGCGGTGCTCGCCTTTACGGCGCTGTTCGCCATCCTTATCGGCAACCTCACCTATGTCCAGGTCATTAAGGCCAAGGACTATCAGGACATGCCGACCAACAACCACACCATCGCCCGCTCCAAGTACATCCAGCGCGGCTCCATCATCACGTCCGACGGCGTGACGCTGGCCGAGTCGCTGCAGCAGGAGGACGGCACCTACGTACGCTCCTACCCCAACGGTAACCTGGCAGCGCACGTGGTTGGCTACGTGAGCCAGCAGTATGGCACCACCGCCATCGAGAGCGTCATGAACGACACGCTCACCGGTTCTAAGGACTACTCCAGCTGGAACAACGCCATCGCGTCGCTCGCGGGCCAGACCCAGCCGGGCAACACCGCCAAGCTCACCATCGACTCGCGCATCCAGACGGCGGCCGAGCAGGCACTCAAGGGCTTTAAGGGCGCTGTAGTGGTCATCGACCCGCGTACCGGCGCGGTGCTCGCATGTGCCAGCTCGCCCACCTACGACAACACCAACATCGATGCCCTGCTGCAGACGGGCGGCGGCGAGGACGGCTCCATGTACAATCGCGCCATGGACGCGCTGTACACGCCGGGCTCAACGTTTAAGGTCGTTACGCTTTCCGCGGCACTCGAGACCGGTACCGCCAGCCTTACCAGCACCTACCAGGCGCCCGGCTCCATGGACATCGGCAACGCACCGGTCACCAACTCTGCCAACGAGAGCTACGGCACCATCAGCCTGCAGCAGGCCTTTGCCGTGTCCTCCAACGTCGTCTTCGGCCAGGTGGCAAACGAAGTTGGCGCAAACACGCTCGTGCAGTTTGCCAACGCCTTTGGCTACGGCCAAAAGCTCGGCCAGGACCTGACCTCCGCGGCCTCCATCATGGCCGACCCGTCGCTCATGACCGAGTGGGAGACCGCCTGGGCCGGCGCCGGCCAGCCTGTCGGCATGGACCACACGCCCGGCCCGCAGACCACCGTCATGCAAAACGCCGTGATTGCCGCCGCCATCGCTAACAGCGGCGTGGTCATGGACCCGTACTTTGTAGCCCAGGTACTCGCCCCGGACGGAACCGTGGTCAAGACCACGCAGTCCCGCTCGCTGGGTCAGGCCGTCAGCTCCGCCACGGCCGACCAGGTCAAGCAGGCCATGCTTGCCGTCGTCCAGTCCGGCACCGGCACCGATGCCCAAATCCCCGGCGTCAAGGTTGCCGGCAAGACCGGCTCGGCCGAGACTGGCGGCACCAACGTCAACTCGATGTTCGTTGGCTTTGCACCTTACGATTCACCCACGGTCGCCATCTCGGTGGCCTTGGAGGATTTCGACAAGCATGACGTCGAGGCCGCCAAGATCGCCGGCATCGTCCTGACCGCGGCGCTTGCCGCACAGGGAGCGTGATGCCCATGATCGAATCGGACACCCGAGGCGCGCCGCGGCCGAAGAGTTAGCGGCAACGCGCCACACGGCCCCAGCGGCCACATCGTAGGTACTACAAACATCGTTGAGCGAATAGTTATGTTAGGAGCAGGAATGGAACAGAGGGTCCTCGGGGGAAGATACCTCCTCAAGGATAAGGTGGGGACAGGCGGCATGGCGACCGTCTACCGTGCACAGGACCAGGTCCTCGACCGCACGGTAGCCGTCAAGATCATGCTGCCGCAGTATGCTGGCGACGCAACCTTCGCCGCACGCTTTAAGCAGGAGGCCCAGGCAGCAGCCGGTCTCTCCTCCCCTTATATCGTGGGCGTCTACGATTGGGGCAAGGACGGCGACACCTATTACATCGTCATGGAGTACCTGCGCGGTACCGACCTTAAGAGCGGCATCAAGAGCCACGGCGCCCTCGACCCCAAGAAGGTCGCCCAGATCGGCTCGCAGATCAGCTCCGCGCTTTCGGTCGCCCACAAGCACGAGATCATCCACCGCGACATTAAGCCGCAGAACATCATGGTGCTGCCCGACGGCAACATCAAGGTGATGGACTTTGGCATCGCGCGCGCCAAGAACAGCCACCTCACGCAAGACAACAACGTGCTGGGAACCGCCCACTACGTCAGCCCCGAGCAGACCCGTGGTCAGGACCTCGGCCCCACCTCGGATATCTACTCGCTGGGCGTCGTGATGTATGAATGCGCCACCGGCCGCGTGCCCTTTGACGGTGACGACGCTATCTCGGTCGCACTCAAGCAGGTCAACGAGCTGCCTATTCCGCCGAGCCAGATCAACTCCGGTGTCGACGCCGACCTTGAGCGCATCATCCTCAAGTGCATGGAGAAGGACCCGGCAAACCGCTTCCAGACCGCCGACGAGCTGCGTCAGGTGCTCAACAGCTACCTGTCGGGCCGTGCCGTCAACGTCTCGGAGCCCACGCGCATCATCGGTGCCCCCGGCGAGCTGGGCGCCACCAAGACTCGCGAGCTTTCCGATCAGACGCGCGCCATGGTGCGCCCCGTCTCGGGCGTGAGCGGCCAGAATACCGCCCGTAGCTCGGTTTCGGGCTCCACCGGCTCCTACGAGGTCGAAAAGCCCAAATCCAACAAGAACAAGATCATCGCCGCCGTGGTGGCAGCCGTTGCCGTCATCGGCATCGTGGTGGCCTTTGCCACAGGACTCTTTGGCGGCGAGCAGGTCACCGTGCCCGATGTGCTGGGCAAGGACCAGCAGACTGCCGTCGAGCTGATCAAGGAAGCCGGCCTCGAGGTCGGCACCATCGACCAAAGCTACAACGACGATGTCGACGAGGGCAAGGTCGCCGAGCAGACGCCCAACGGCAACACCAAGAAGGCCAAGGGCACCAAGGTGAACCTGGTAATCTCCAAGGGTCCCAAGCCCTCCGAGAAGGTTGAGGTTCCCCTGCTTGTCGGCCTGACCAAGGACCAGGCCGAGGCCGCGCTGGCAAGCGTTGGCCTGAAGGGCAACGCCTCCGAGGAGGCCAACGAGGCCGATGAGGGCCAGGTCTTTGAGCAGGGCACCGAAGCCGGTAAGGAAGTCGCGAAGGGCACGACCATCTCGTACAAGGTCTCGAGCGGCCCGGATACCACGTCCGTCCCCGACCTGACCGACATGACCGAGGCCCAGGCGCGCAACGCCCTCGATATGGCAGGCTTTGGCGTCGACGTGAGCTACCAGGAGAACGACTCGGTTACCGAGGGCACCGTGATCAGCTGGAACCCCAGCGGCAAGCAGAAGCCCGGCGCCACGATTACCGTCGTCATTGCCAAGAAGTCCGGCAAGGCCACCGTCCCGGGCAACCTGTACGGCAAGAGCATTTCCGCCGCCGTTACCGCGCTCAACAACGCCGGTTTCTATAACATCGGCTTCTGTGACCAGAACGGCAATCCCGTAAGCGGTAACGAGGATGCCACCGTTACGGGCGTCTCCCCCACCGGCAAGCAGTCCACCGACAGCACGATCACGCTGACGGTCGCACTTTCTGGCTCGGGCTCTGGCTCGGGCTCGGGCACGGGCGACGATTCCGGTACGACCAACTAGTCGCCACCCCACCGCTCATCACGGCTCTCGCCGCAAACATATTCGCTCACAGGCGCCCGCTTGCTCCCCCAGCAAGCGGGCGCTTCGTTTTTGACATGACATGAACCAGAAGAGCCCGGCACCATAGCGGTACCGGGCTCGATATTCCTCTGGTGCCCCCGGGCGGATTCGAAAACTCCCCCCGCGGGAAATTGGTGACGCGGGTGTCGACGGCTCGAATCCGCCGACGGCCCCCACAAACCAGAAACGGCGCCGCTCTCGCGACGCCGTCATAATCTTCTGGTGCCCCCGGGCGGATTCGAACCGTCGACACCCGCTTTAGGAGAGCGGTGCTCTATCCCCTGAGCTACGGAGGCATGTTGTACTAGTGTAGCAGATTTACGCCGTTGTAATACAGCGTATAGCCACTCTTCGAAGTTGCGGTGGAACAGCCCTCCGGAAAGTGTGTCCCACTATCCAGGCAAATTCTGGGTCAAACTTTCCCAATGGGACCTCGCTGGAAACTGTGTCCCAGAATTTCGGCTCGAAACGGGACACGGTTTCCCAAACGACCCCGTTCCGGAAACTACATCCCGGAATCGGCGCTCGAACTGGGATGCACTTTCCCAATCGAGCCCCATGGGAAACTGCGTCCCACTTTGGGGGGCGCTCTTTAATGACTAGTTACCTTTGTGGAAGAGGTTTTTGATAACGGAGGGGATGCTCTTGGCGCCCTTGGCCGTCACATCGATAAAGTCGGGCGAACGCACGAGCTTATCCTCGTCGACGTACTTGCGGACAGCACGAAGCGTCTCTTTGTCGTCGCGCGTCGAAAACGTAAAGTGACCGTTGTCCTTGGTGAAGATGGCAAAACGCGTGATCTTCTTGGTGCCGCGTAAAACCTCGGCGGCAATATAGTCGACCTCATCCCACGGGATTTGAATATAATCCTCGGGATTGCGCTCGTTGTAATACTCGAACGCCTTATTGCCCACCATCACGTTGCCGTGGCTGGTAAGCCCCATCAGGCAGGTTGCCGGCGTTGCCAGATCGACCGTGCTGTTCTGAGATTGCGCCATGCGCGCCTCGCCCTCCAAATAAAACAATCGGACCGCATCCAGTGTACCCACCGGGTGCGGTCCGTTTCAATGGCTCAAAAGCCCTTGCCTAGCAATTCTCGGTCTTAAGCCGAAACGTGCTTACATGAAGCCGCAGACGCGACCGATGATGCCGATGGCGAAGAGAGCCAGGATGATGACGATCGGGCTGACCTTCTTCTTGAGGAGCTTGCAGACCAGCAGGGTCAGGCACACGGCGGCAAGGCCGGGGATGAGCTGATCGAGGTTGGCCTGAAGCGTGGTGACCTTCACCTGATCAAGGGCGTTAGCACCGATGGAGTTATACATCGTCAGCGCTTCCTTGATACCCTCGGAACCGGAGGGCAGGCTAGCCCAGTCGATAAAGGCGCCAGCAGACTGCGTGACCCTGGAGACGACCGGGGTGAAGGAGATGGACACCCAGCGCTCGACCAGGGCGCCGATGATGAACATACCCAGGATGGAAGCACCCTCGGTGACCTTGCCCATCAGACCGCCGGAGAGGTCCTTGGCGATGGAGGAGCCGACCTTGTAGCCAAACTCCTGCGTGTACCACAGGAAGGCGTAACGGATGATGTTCCACGCGAAGAAGAACAGCAGCGGACCGGCGATGCTGCCGGACAGGGCCAAGGAAGCGCCCAGAGCACCCAGAATCGGGCGAAGGGTGAACCAGAAGGCGGGGTCGCCGACACCGGCGAGCGGGCCCATCATACCGACCTTGACGCCCTGGATGGCGACGTCGTCAATCGGGGCACCGTTGGCGCGCTCCTCCTCGAGAGCGAGGGTAACGCCAATGACGGGGGCGGAAACATAGGGGTGGGTGTTATAGAACTCCAGGTGGCGCTTAAGAGCGGCAATCTGGTCATCCTTGCTGGTGTAGAGCTTCTTGATCGCAGGGATCATTGCGAAGCACCAGCCGCCGTTCTGCATACGCTCGTAGTTCCACGAGCCCTGAAGGAACTGATGACGGAAGCAAACCTTCTTGCGGTCAGCCTTGGTGAGCTGAATCTTGTTCTCTGCCATATGTATCACTCCCCTCCTACTCGTAATCGTTCAGAATGTCGCCGAGCGGGTCGCCGGAGCCACCGCCCATGCCGCCACCCTGCTTGGCCAGATCCTTAAGGCCAAGGTAGATGAGGGCAAGGGAGATGCCGATGAGGCCAAGGGCGATCAGCGTGAGCTGAGGGATGGCAGCAAGGACAAAGCCGAGGATGAAGAACGGCCAGGTCTCCTTGGTGGCCATCATGTTGATGACCATGGCGTAACCGACGGAAGCGACCATGCCGCCGCCGACAGCCATGCCGCCGGACAGCCAGTCGGGCATAGCGTTAAGCGCGTTGGTAACGGCCTCGGCCGGGATGATGCACAGAAGTACTGCCGGGATGGCGATACGAAGGCCCTGCATGAGGATGGCAGCGTACTGCCAGCGCTCGATGCCGGAGAAGTCGCCCTTCTCGGCGCAACCGTCCATGGCGTGAGCGATAGCGGTAGCAATGGTACGGCAGATCATGGTCAGGAACAGACCAGCGACCGACAGCGGGACGGCGACGGCGATGGCCGCGGTAACGGCCTTGGCCGAATCAGTGGCGCCGCCGTTGAGGGCGAGCACCATGATGATCGAAGAAGCGACCGAGGCCAGAGCGGCGTCAGGCGCGACGGCGGCGCCGACGTTAGCCCAGCCAAGGGCCATCATCTGGAGCGAACCGCCCAGGAGGATGCCCTCCTGAAGGTGACCGGTTACGAGACCGATAAGCGTGCATGCCACGAGCGGCTGATGGAACTGGAACTCATCCAGAATGCCTTCCATACCGGCAAGCAACGCGACAATCGCAACAAGCAGAATAGTGATTGCAGACATGTATCGGACCCTCCTTTACTATGCTTGAGCGGCCAGTTCGGCCTTAGCTTTCTTCAACATGGCGTCGAGATCCTCGGAAGCATCCGAAGGAACCTTGCGGACCTCGAACTTGACGCCCTTGGCCTTGAGGGCCTCGAGAGTCTTGACGTCGTCATCGCCCATAGCGACGGCGTTGGTGACGACGACCTTGCCCTTGGAGTGAGCCATGGAACCGATGTTGACTTCCTTGATGTCGACGCCGGCCTCGATGGCCTTGAGCAGATCCTGCGGGTTCTCAAAGAGCAGCATGGCCTTGGTGTCACCAAAGCGCGTGTCCTTGACGACCTCGGCCATCTTCTTGATGGGCACGACGTTGGCATGGACTCCCGGAGGGGCAGCCTGCTCGATCATGGTCTTACGGAGCTCATCGTGAGCAACGCCGTCGGAAACCACGATGATGCGGTTGGGGTTGATCTGCTTGGTCCACGTGGTGGCCACCTGACCATGCAGCAGACGGGTGTCGATACGGACGTGGGCAATCTTGATGTGCCCGTCGCCGATGACCGTTCCCGGAGGGATGGCGCCTGCAGGAGCAGCGGCGGCCGCAGCCGGCTTCTTCTCCTCGGGCTCCAGAGACTCGGGCTTGACGCGCACGCCAGCCTTAGCCTCAGTCACGAGATGTTTTGCGATCGCATGCGCAGTGTTCTTTGCGTCAAAGCGCTGCGAATATGCCTCGATGAGCATAGGCAGGTTGACACCGGTGACGATAGCCCAGGAATCGTGGCCCTCGATGAGCCCGCTGATCTGGTTGAACGGCGTGCCGCCCCACAGATCAACGAGGAAGAGCACCTGCTCCTGGTCTTCGAAGGAAGCGATTGCTTCCTCGACCTTGGCACGGAAGTCGTCGGGGCCCATGCTCGGCTCGAGCGAGACCACGGCAACAGACGGCTGATCGCCAAAGACCATCGAGCCCGTCTGCTTGATTCCAGCTGCCAAGTCCCCGTGGCTAGCAAGAACAATACTTACCATCACATAACCTCCTTTTTGTCTACGTATATCCTACACGACATGAAAGGAGTATAGCTGTTTGGTTTGTGGAATTATAGCTAAATCCGCAAAAGGTTGGATTATTTGTTTAAACGTCTAGGTTTGTTACAAGTTGATTACGTTACTGCTTTTTGACTCATTACACGACAAGGCGTCGCTCATCAAGCCATGCATTTTACAGATACAAGCAGGCTGTTCATTAATATCGATTTTAGGCAAGCGCGAATGCGCTTGTACTGCCGCTATTTTGTTTAAACAGACATGGCTTGACTATTTTCGTGACTTATGGTCTATGAAACCACTCAAAATAGTTGCGGTGGAATAGTTCTTGTTTAAGAGCCAGAAGGCTGAATTTAGGAACTATTTCACCGCAACTTATAGGGAATCCTAGGCGATGTGGAGGGGGTTGGCGGCGTCGACGGCGTCGGGGACGTCGGAAGGGCCGTCGGGGACAGCGTCTGCCGGGTCCTCGTCGGGGGTCTCGATCTGTTTGATCATGACCTCCTGGCCCTGCAGCAGGTATGTCTCGCCGCTACCGCAATGGGGACAGGTCTTGCCGTGCTCGACCGTCGCGTAGTCGCAGCCACACGCCTCGCAATGTGTCACGGCCTCGACGGACTCCACGATAAGCTCCGCGCCCTCGGTGATAGGCTTTTTATCTGCTGCCCAGCGCCAAGCGTCGAGCAGCAAGTCGGGAACGACGCCCGAGACCTCGCCCAGCAGCAACGTCACGCTCGAAACGCGACGCACGCCATGAGCGCGCGCCACATTCTCAACATCACGAATGATGTGATAGACGATTCCGAGCTCGTGCACTTTTAATTCCTTCCGCCGTTCTACCGAACGGCGGTCGGCTTGACGCTGCGCGAGCCCCAGACGGGCGATCTGCCTTTCAATCGTCGGGCATGGGCAAAAGCCCTATGCCCTCCTCTTTCAAGGCACCTCGCCACGCCTGGGACCCGCTCGCTGTCCAACCGCCCTCTGCGCCGTTCACTTACTTGTTAGGTCTCTTACTTCTTCCCAAATTTGATCTTAATTGCACGCTTCAATGCGTACTTGCCCAGGCTTGGGAGCTTTTGCTCGTATTTGACCATCGTGGAGCACTCGGGGCGATCGCGATCAAGATGGATGGCGTCAAACGCGCACTTGGTGGTGCACAGGCCGCAGCCGATGCACTTGTTAGGGTCGACGATCGAGGCGCCGCAGCCCAGGCAGCGGGCGGTCTCGGCGCGCACCTGCTCCTCGGTAAAGGTCTCAACATACTCGCTAAACGGCGCAGCCTTCTCGCGTTCGCGGTCCACATGCGCAACCTCGCGGCTCGCGTTGTCGTAGCTCTCGAGCACAACGTCGTTGCGGTCGAGCGCGGTGTAGCGGCGCTGGTTGCGGCCGATGGTGAGCGTGGAGCCCGGCTGCACGAAGCGATGGATGGACACGGCGGCCTCGTGACCGGCGGCGATGGCATCGATGGCAAAGCTCGGACCGGTATAGACGTCGCCGCCCACAAAGATGTCTGGCTCGGCGGTCTGATAGGTCTGGGGATCGGCAAGGGCACCCTGGCCGCGGCCAAGCTCCACCTTGGAGCCAGCCAGCAGGTCGCCCCACACAATGGACTGGCCAATCGACATGACTACGCGGTCGGCATCGACACGACGCAGGTCGTTCTCGTCGTACTCGGGCGCAAAACGGCCCTCGTCGTCAAAGACACGCGTGCAGCGCTTGAAGGTGATACCGCACACACGACCGGCCTCGTCCAGGTGAATCTCCTTGGGGCCCCAGCCGCAGCTGATGTGAGCGCCGTCCTCAACGGCCTCGCGACGCTCCTCCTCGCTGGCGGGCATCTGGGCCTCGCTCTCCAAGCAGAACATCTCAACGTACTCGGAACCCAGACGGCAGGCGTTGCGCGCGACATCGATAGCCACGTTGCCACCGCCCACCACGATGGTGCGGCCGGGCAGGGAATCGATCTTGCCGCTGTTAACCTCGCGAAGGAAGTCGACGGCCACGGTCACGTCCTCGGCACCCTCGCCCGGAATGCCCGCAAGGCGGCCGCCCTGGCAGCCAATGGCAACGTAGAAGGCCTTAAAGCCCTGCGCGCGCAGCTCGTCGAGCGTCACGTCGCGACCGACTTCCACGCCGTAGCGGAACTCGGCACCCATCAGGCGAATGATCTCGACCTCGGCCTCGATGACATCCTTCTGCAGCTTAAAGCTGGGAATGCCGTAGGTGAGCATGCCGCCCGGGCGCTCGTTCTTCTCGAACACGACGGGCTTGTAGCCCTTCTCGGCCAGGTAGAAAGCGCAGGACAGGCCGGCCGGACCGGCACCGATGATGGCGATCTTCTGGTCGAAGCCGCCGGCACGCGTCGGGGTCACCACAGGTGGGACATAGCGGGTCGCGGCATCCAGATCGCGCTGGGCGATGAACTTCTTGACCTCGTCGATAGCCACGGCAGCGTCTACACGGCCGCGGGTACAGGCATCCTCACAGCGGCGGTTGCACACACGGCCGCAGATAGCGGGCAGCGGGTTCTCGCGCTTAATGAGTGCTAGGGCCTCGTCATAGCGACCCTGAGCCGCGAGCTTCAAATAGCCCTGAACGGCAACGTGCGCGGGGCAGGCCGTCTTGCAGGGAGCGGTGCCGGACTCATGCGTCTCGATGCGGTTGTCGTTGCGGTAGTTGGGCGACCACTTGGTGTGATCCCATTTGGTGGCGTCGGGCAGCTCCTGGCGCGGATACTCGGGCACCTGTCCGCTGGCCTTTTTGCTGCAGAGCTTCTGGCCCAGTTTGGCGGCGCCGGCCGGACACACCTCAACGCAGCGACCGCAGGCCACGCACTTGTCCTTCTCGACCTTGGCGACATAGGCCGAGCGCGACAGGTTGGGCGTGTTGAACAGCTGCGAGGTGCGCAGGGCGTAGCACACGTTGACGTTGCAGTTGCAGATGGCGAAGATCTTGTTCTCGCCGTCGATGTTGGTGATCTGGTGCACAAAGCCGTTATCCTCGGCCTGGCGCAGAATGTCGTAGACCTCGTCGCGCGTCACGTAATGGCCGCGGTCGGTCTCGACCACGTAGTCGGCCATATCGCCCACGGCGATGCACCAATCGGCCGGGTCGTCGGCGCAGCCCTCCCCCATCACGCGACGGCTCGCGCGGCAGCTGCAGGTGCTAGCGGCATATTTGCCATCATATTTGTCGAGCCAGTGCTCGATATGCTCAATAGGCACCGAGGTGCTCGCGGCGTCGATGGCCTTCTCGACCGGAATGACGTGCATGCCGATGCCGGCGCCTCCGGGCGGCACCATCGGCGTAGCCTTGGACAGCGGTCCCTTGGACGCCTGCTCAAAGAACTTGGCATAGACCGGGTGCTCCTCGAGCTGGCTCACGCGCATGTTGAGGAACTCGGCGGAACCCGGCACCAGCATGGGCAGCACCCACTGCTTGGCGCGCTCGGGGTTTTCCCAGTTGTACTCGAGCAGACCCGTGTAGCTCATGTCGTCGAGCATCTTCTCGATATCGGCTTCGGGCATGCCGGTGAGCTTGACCATCTCGGGCAGCGTATAGGGACGGCGCATCTTCATCTTGCAGAGCACTTCGGCCTGCTCGTCAGTCGCGGCCTCGGCAAACGACCAGTACTCGTAGCCCAGCAGCTCATCGCGATGCAGCAGACGGTTGGTGCAGTGCTCGCACAGCTTGACGATGGCCTCGCGCGGATGCTCCGGCAGCGGCGCCACGAACTCCGAACCGATGTCGGGCTCGGTGTAGCTAATCCCCGGTCCGTTGAGAATCATGGTTGTCCCTTCTCTTGCCACAGCCCGGCGGGACCGCGGCGCCCCTCTTTTTTGCAGGCCGGGCATGCCCCCATGCCGTTCACCCGCCATTGTTGACATTGTGTCAAAAATAGTATTGACGAACCGTCAACAATATTCAAGACTGTTAGGCGAACGGTCAGGCAAAAGAGGATGAAAGGCGGCAAAACATGGGCAACAACACAGCAGGTACCTCTGTGGTCGATGCCGTCCCCGCATCCGATAGCGCGGCAAAGCGCCTGACGGGCGACGAACGCCGTCGCGAGATCCTCGATGCCGTGCGCACCGTAAGCTCCGAGCTGGGCGTGTCCCACCTATCGGTATCGGCCGTGACCAAGCGAGCCGGCTGCACGCGTTCATTGTTCTACCACTACTTCGCCGACATGGACGCCGCCGTCACCGCCGTCATGGACGAGACAATCGACGGTTTTATCTCCGAGCTCGAGCAGTGGAATGCCAACCGCACCGTCGGTGATATCGAGGGCGCGCTCGACACCGTCGCCCCGCTCTTTAAGCGCCTGGTCGCCAGCGGCCACGAGCTGCCGCACACTCTGACCTCCAACAGCGGCGCGCTCTACGGCGGCTTTTTGCACAACGTGGTCCAGCGCGTGGCGCAGTATATCTGCGACACCACCGTGGTGGATTTTGTCGCCCACCACGAGCTGCGCATCGACCATGTCTACGAAACGTTCTACACCCTCATCATGGGTCTTTTGATGTATATCCGCACGCACCCCGATGTGCCCGACGAGACGGTCAAGGAAATCATCGCCTCGACACTCCACATCGAGGGCTATACCGCCAAGTATCCGGAGCGCAAGCCCCAGAACTGACGACATTTGGCCAAACTGCCCGCGATCAGAAGAGGGGCCGCGGGCGTGTGAAAGGAGAGCAGCATGCTGTTCGATGTTTGGGGTAGCGATACCCTTATCCACTGGGCCGGCTGGGCCATGGTCTTTATTGGCCTGATCGTGCTCAACGAGGTCGGCCGCCGCACCAAGCTGGGCGCGGCAATTATCTTTGGCGTGGCTCCGCTGGCCATGACCATCTACTGTGTCGCCATCGCCGTCGGTGTTTCGCAGGGTGCCGAGTGGGCGCTCACCAACCCCACCCATGTGTACCAGAACAGCTGGTTCCACTACGCCAAGGTATACGCGGCGCTGGCTGGTTGCTGGGGCTTCATTGCCATTAAGTACCAGTGGGGAAAGATCGGCAAGGCGCATTGGTTCCGCGCGTGGCCGTTTGTGATCGTCGCCATCAACATCATGATCGCCGTCGTGTCCGACTTCGAGAGCGCCTATCACTTCTTTGTCCTGGGTGAGTCCACCTGGGTCACCTCCGAAGGTGCTACGCAGCTGGCCGGCTGGAACAACGTGTTCAACGGCATCGCCGGTATCATCAACATCTTCTGCATGACCGGTTGGTGGAGCGTCTACGCCTCCGAGGATCAGACCGACATGCTGTGGCCCGATATGACCTGGGTCTATATTATCGCCTACGATATCTGGAACTTTTGCTACACCTACAACTGCCTGCCCACCCACTCCTGGTTCTGCGGCTTTGCGCTGCTGCTGGCACCCACCGTCGCCGCCTTTATCTGGAACAAGGGCGGCTGGATCCAGAACCGCGCCTTTACGCTGGCTATTTGGTGCATGTTTGCCCAGGTATTCCCGTATTTCCAGGAGGAGTCCATCTTTGTGACCCACTCCACGCTCGACCCCGGCGCCGCTACCGCGGTCTCGATCGCCGCACTGGTCGCCAACGTCGCCGCGATCATCTACATCGCCTACCGCGCCAAAAAGCTCGGCCGCAATCCCTACAAGCAGGATGTCTTTGAGGGCACCAGCGATTGGGAGAAGGCTACCGCTCGCCGCGCCAAGGTTGATTACGCGCACGCCGAGTAACATGCCCGGTGCAAACGCCGCTTGAATGTGAAGCCGCCTGGCCGACTCCGCGCAATGCAACGTATTGCATGCCCCCGGAAAGCGATTTGTCCGCTTTCCGGGGGCTTTTTGTTGTTGCGCGCATCCACGCACATATTCAAAACCTCTCGCACAGATAAAATCAGATTTCCGATCGCCTGACAGCTCTATATGACTCTGTTTTTGGGTACATTGTTGTCCCGATATTGAGCTTGGGGGATGTATGAATGATGAGACGATGGGCCAAGAGGATGCGGCCCAAGATGCAGAAGCGTGTGCCGAAGCCCTGGAGAGCTTAGACCGGATTTCACTCGATGAGATTGCGTTTGACGATTCGGGCGTTGATGTGCAGGATGAGCCGGAAACCGAGGCGCAGTCCGATGATCAGGATGCAGGCGACGTTGAGCCTGCCGAGGATGAGGCAGATCACGAAGACACCGAAAGCGAGGCCGGCAACCAGCCCGAATCCGACACGGGCGAGGAAACCGTCTTGCTCGACAGCTTGCCGGCCGAGGATTCGCTGACCCGCGAGCTTCCTGGCCTGGGTTCCGCACCAGCCGTGGACGAGACCATCGCCATGGGCGATATTCCCCTACCATCCGTTCCTTCGGCACGCGAAGCCGAGGTTCGCCATCGCAAGATGTCGCCCAAGCGCCGCAATTTGATGGTCGCCGGTGTCGTAGCCGTCGCACTTGTCGCGGGCGGCGCAGGCTACGCCGCATGGAACGGATACCAACAGGAGCAGGCTGCCGTTGCCGCCGCCAATGCGCACACGATGATGTCGGTGCAAATTGGCGTGCGTGCCGCAGGGCTCGATTGCTCGACTGGCTCCAAGATTCCCGTACAGGTGAGCGGGCAGGACTCCGACGGCTCATCCGTGAGCGAAACGCTCTACGTTGATGAGCACGGCCGCGGCATCAAACTGCTGCCCGGCGATTACACGCTCTCCATCGCCGCCTCCCCCATCGCGGCCGACGGCACCATCTATACCGTCCCGACCACCAAGGCGCAGGTCACCGTTAAGAGCGATGGACAGGATTTAAGTGCCCAGGCCACCTTTAAGCTCAAGGTGCCTTCGGCCGACACGGTGACCGGCGACCAGATCGATGCCGCCGCCAAATATGCCGAGGAGGGAGGCGCGAGCTCCGCCGCTACCGCCAAGGTGCTCCAGCAGGCGGCAACCGCGCGGCGCGACGCCGCCGTCAATGCCGTGAGCGCGCAAAAGGCACAGGCATCCCGTGATGCCGACGCCCGTCACAAGGCAACCGACCTCTACCAGCTCGATATCCCCGTCGAGTGGTACGGCAAGGTCGAGAGTTGGCAAAATGGCAGCACGCTATGCATCTATCTTGCCGGCGACAGCGATACGCCGATTGTGACGCTCGTCGCGGTGCGCGAGGGCGAGAGCTTTACGCCCGATGAAGGCGATACGGTTTTGGGCGCGGCCAATCTAGGCAACGGTTATACCGTCTACGCCAGCGGCCCCGTCTATCCGTACGTGGTGCCCCAGACCATCAACGGACGGACGCAGAACCCCGTGTCAACCTACCCCATGGACACGGCCATTGAGCTTGTCGAGCTTACGACCGGCAACCGCTACACCTATAGCCAGATCAAGAACGACCTGGTTGGCAAAGACGGCAACGCAGACGCCGCGACCAAACTCGAGACCGACTACCTCGCGCAGATCCTGCTGCCGAGTATCAAAACCCAGGACTAGCCAGCCCGAAGACAGCCGCCCAACACCCACATCCCCAACGCAGTTGCGGTGAAATAGGGACTGTTTTTGCTGGTCAAACCGCAAAACAGTCCCTATTTCACCGCAACTTATTCGTGGCCTTTTGGGTGGTACTTAGCGCCAGGGGTCGGCTTCGAACAGCGGCTCGCGCTCGGGGCGGCGATCGCTGTAGGGATCGTAACCGTCATCGTCCTCGTTCTCGGCGCGGATATAGGGGTCGCGCGGCTTGGGCGCGGGTTTGGGAGAAGCCTTCGGTGCGACCGGCGCGACGGGCGCCGCCTCAGCCGCCGGTGCGTTCGTCTTGTTCTCGTCTTTCATCTGCATAGCTCCTTGCCATGTGCTCATGTTCAACACCATCGATTGTCGCACGAAAAAGGGCGGCGGACCCAATCGGATCCGCCGCCCTTGGCGTTCGGCTCAAAAGGCAGATTTTAAGGCATGGCCCAAAACCTACTCGGCGTCGGGGACCTCGTAGGTGGCCGCCGGCGTGTTGTCGCACACGACGGTAAAGCCGCCGTCCTTGTCGACATCGACCGTCACCTGATCGCCCTCACGCACCGTGCCATCGATGATAGCGGCGGCGATGGCATCCACGACCTCGCGCTGAACCAGACGCTTGAGCGGACGGGCGCCAAAGACCGGGTCCAAGCCGCCCACGGCGAGCATCTGCTTGGCCGCCGGGGTGATGGCAAGCGTCATGCGCTCCTTGGCCAGACGCGCGCGGACGTCGGCGAGCTGGATGTCGACGATCTTCTCGATCTGCGCCATGCCGAGCGGATGGAACACCACGATATCGTCGATACGGTTGAGAAACTCGGGGCGGAAGGTCTGAGCCATGGCCGCGTCGACCTGATGGCGCATCTCCTCCTCGTCCTTGCCGGAAAGCTCAGCGATAGCCTTGGAGCCCACGTTAGACGTCATGATGATAATCGTGTTCTTGAAGGACACCTGACGACCCTGGCCATCGGTCAGACGGCCGTCGTCGAGCACCTGCAACAGCACGTTGAAGACATCAGGATGAGCCTTCTCCATCTCGTCGAGCAAGATTACGGAGTACGGGCGACGGCGCACGGCCTCGGTGAGCTGGCCGCCCTCGTCGTAGCCCACGTATCCCGGGGGCGCACCGATCAGACGCTGGACGCTGAACTTCTCCATGTATTCGGACATGTCGATACGCACGAGCGCGCGCTCGTCATCGAACAGGCACTCGGCCAGCGCCTTGGCGAGCTCGGTCTTGCCCACGCCGGTGGGACCCAGGAAGAAGAAGCTTCCGATGGGCTTGTCCGGATCGGAGAGGCCCGCACGGCTGCGGCGCACAGCTGCGGCGACGGCGGAGACGGCCTCGTCCTGGCCGATGACGCGCTTATGCAGCTCGCCCTCCAAGCCCTTGAGCTTGTCGAGTTCGCCCTGCATCATCTTGGACACGGGCACGCCGGTCCAGGCGCTCACGACCTCGGCGATCTCATCGGAGGTCACCTGTTCGTTGAGGCCCTCGCCGTCCTGCTGCTTTTGCGCCTCGAGCGCGGCCTCGGAATCCTGAATCTGCTGCTGCAGGCCCGGAATCACGGAGTAGCGCAGCTCGGACGCACGACCCAAATCGCCATTGCGCGTCGCGCGCTCCTCTTCGCTCTTGGCCTCGTCGAGCTGCCCCTTGAGCTCTTGCACGTGGTCGATGGCGTTCTTCTGGTTGAGCCAGCCGGCCTTTTGCACGTTAAGCTTTTCCTGGACCTCGGCAATCTCCTGGCGCAGGGCCTCCAGACGCTCCTTGGAGGCGTCATCGGTCTCTTTCATGAGCGCCTGTTCCTCGATCTGCAGCTGGGTGAGCTGACGCGTGGTGGCGTCGATCTCGACCGGCATGCTGTCGAGTTCCATGCGCAGGCGGCTCGCGGCCTCATCGACCAAATCGATGGCCTTGTCGGGCAGGAAGCGGTCGGCGATGTAGCGATCGGAGAGGTCGGCAGCTGCCACGAGCGCGCTATCGGTGATATGCACACCGTGGAAGATCTCGTACTTCTCCTTCAGACCACGTAGGATCGAAATGGTGTCCTCGACGGTAGGCTCGCTCACCATAACGGTCTGGAAACGACGGGCGAGCGCCGCGTCCTTCTCGATGTACTTGCGGTATTCGTCGAGCGTGGTCGCGCCGATCGCGTGCAGGTCGCCACGGGCGAGCGCCGGCTTGAGGATGTTGCCGGCGTCCATGGAGCCCTCTGTGGCACCCGCGCCCACGATGGTGTGGAGCTCATCGATGAACAGGATGACCTTGCCCTCGGACTTTTGCACTTCCTTGAGCACGGCCTTCAAGCGGTCCTCGAACTCGCCGCGGTACTTGGCGCCGGCGACCAGCGCGCTCATGTCGAGCTCGATAAGGTCGCGGTCGCGCAGGGTGCTCGGTACGTCGCCGGCCACGATTCGCTGGGCGATACCTTCGACGATGGCTGTCTTGCCTACGCCCGGCTCGCCAATGAGCACGGGATTGTTCTTGGTGCGGCGGGACAGGACCTGGATGGTGCGGCGAATCTCATCGGTACGGCCGATGACCGGGTCGAGCTTGCCGGCGCGGGCGAGGTCACAGATGTTGCGGCCGTACTGCTCCAGCGCCTCAAACTGGGTCTTGTCCTCGGCAGACGTCACGCGGTCATCGCCGCGCAGCTCCTCGTAGACCTGCTCGATGCGCTCCTTGGTGACGCCAGCGTCGCGCAGCACGCGGCCCGCCTCGCCCTTGTCCTCGGCAAGTGCCATGAGCAGATGCTCGGTCACCACAAAGCTGTCGCCCATCTTGGTGGCCTTCTTTTCGGCCTTCTCGATGACGCGGACAAGCTCATTGGAAAGACCCATCTGCTGGCCCTCGCCGGAAACCTTGGGCGCATGGTCGATGGCATCCTGCGTGGAGCGTGCGAGCTGGGCCGGGTCGGCGCCGATGCGCTCGATGATCACGGAGATGTTGCGCTCGCCGGCACCGAGCAGGGCAGACAGCAGATGAATCGGCTCCACCGCGCCAGCCTGCGCGTCGGCAGCCGTGCTCATGGCGGTCTGCAACGCCTCGCGCGACGTCATTGCTAGCTTATCGATTCTCATGGAATCACCTCTCTTGGGGCGGCCGCCCTACGGGGCGGCTTCACGTTGTTCGAGAAGTATTGTTGCCAGCTTTGCGCGATCTTATACACAAATCTAAGTCTCTATATATAAGATTTTCTGAGTGATTGATGGATAGGGTACTGAGATGTCAGCCCGCCGCTGCCCAGGCGCACTACCATCTCGATCTGTAACATCTAGCAGCCATTTTTGGTCCTAGGTGTTACAGATCGAGATGAAATGCTCAGCGGCGCCCGTTTATCTAAATCTGTAACAACTACTCGGCAAATAGGGCCCCATCTGTTACAGATTGAGACAAACAGAAGACACCCGAATCGAAAATCTAAATCTGTAACACCAGGCCCACTTTTAGCGGCCAAGACGTTACAGATCGAGACAAACCGAGAACTACTACAAAGGGGACGGGTACCTTTGTGGTGGTTGCAGTCTCTATTTACTTGCCGAACCCGTGCTTCCCGATTCGCCGCTCCAGGGCATCTCATCCTCGAATAGCCATGTACGAGCAGACCCACTATCGCGTGCAGCCTGCAGGTCGGGCAAGCAGGTCTGTTCATAGGCATCCTGAATGCACTGACCCATAAACTCGTTGAGCTCGGTCTGGTCGCCCTCCATGACATAGGCCACATCGCCGTCCATGATGTAGATGCCCGGACCCTCATTGCCCTCGTAACCCGGATCGTACGAGACATCACATAGCTTTGCGCCGTTCGCGGTATCCAGCTCGATGGAAGAGTGGCATCCGCCAACCATGTCGTTCGCTTTTGCCCGATAGGACGCATATCCGTACCAACGCTTAAAGGTTTTGCCTTTGAGCAGCTCGGTTGCTTTGCTGATTAGGCTCGCGTCCATGGTGTAGCGCATGGCCCCAAGCTGAATGCGCGGATAATTGCTAATGCCCAGCGCTGCCGGTTTCTCATCAAAATCAACAGTAATGGTCTCGGGTTTTTCGTCGCCGGTCAGAAGTTCGACTGATTGAGTCACAGGCTTAACCACCGGCTCCGTCACCGCAGCAGGCAGAAATGCCATACCGACAACGCCCACACCAACCACGGCGATCGCAAGCGCCAGAGCAATCAATCCAATACGGGCAGAGCGACTCACAGCAAAACACCTCGCAATGCAGATCTGCGTCATTTGCCCTAATGATACCGTCAGCTAACACTATCACCAAAAGAAGCCGCTCGCTCCCCACCACCACAAAGGAGACAGGCACCTTTGTGGTGGGTTTCGACGCTAACGGTCGACCATCTCACGCCATGAGATTAAACTTAATTTGTTATCTGAATTTATCTATTTCTATCTATCCTCAACAGCTTTTTGTTTCGGGGAGATCATATGAAGCCGTCTCATTCCACCGGTCGCAACGTCATCGCCATTCTCGCCGTACCCATCGTGATGCTCTTCCTTATCGTCATCACGCCCTTTTCTCTCGGTATCGCCTCGCCCTTCGATTTGTGCGGGATGGTCGACGCCGGCTCGCGTGCCACCTCGCTCTCCTTTATCTGCCGCGGCGTGTTTTACGAAGATAGAATTCCCACCGGATTTTGGCAGTCAAAGTTGCCACTGCTCGGTCAGATCGACGGATGCTCCCCCCATTTCTGCCTTGAACCTCAGGCGCTAAACTATCTGATCGACGACCAGCCACTCGACTCCATCACCCTCGCCTACGACTACGCACCAAACACCGATGAGCGCCACATGAACCAAGTCCTCGACAAGATGCTTGGACAGTGCGGGCTCACCGAGGAGGACGGTCGAACCATCTATAGCAACCAGAAATTAAAGCGAACAGAACTCCGCCGTGTCGGAAAAATCGAAGGGCGAAGTGGGGCCGCCTACTGGCAGGCCTGGGCAACACGCGACAAGAGCGAATTCGGACACAGCACCTATATGGTCACCGTCTACACCAAAGACGGAATTAAGGACAATGTTGACGATTTCGCGTCGTCCAAACTCGGCATCCCCAAAACAACCAAACCCGCCACCCCAGATGAAATCCTGTAGAGACATTCATTAAAATGCTGCCCAGCGATCACAATAACATCGAGCCCGCCCCCCACCACCACAAAGGGGACAGGCACCTTTGTGGTGATTTTCGACTCCGGCGCTCATCTGTCTCGATCTGTAACATCTAGCGGCCGTTTTTGACCCCAGATGTTACAGATTGAGATGAAATGCTCAGCGGCGCCCGTTTATCTAAATCTGTAACAACTACTCGGCAAATAAGGGTCCACCTGTTACAGATCGAGATAAACAGAAGACACCCGAATCGATAATCTAAATCTGCAACACCAAGCCCACTTTTAACGGCCCAGATGTTACAGATCGAGACAGACTGAAAACCACCGCAAAGGGGCACCTTTGTGGTGGTCGCGTTCTCTACTCTTTTGCCGAGCCCGTGCTTCCCGATTCGGCGGTCCAGGGCATCTCATCCTCGAATAGCCATGTACGGGCAGATCCACCATCGCGTGCAGTCTGCGGGTCGGGCAGGCAGGTCTGGTCGTACGCGTCCATCACGCAACGATCCAAAAAATCGATCACCTGCTGCTGGTCGCCTTCAAGAATGTAGGTCACGCCGCCATCTTGGATATAGACGCCGTCCCCACCTCCGGCTTTTGCGTATTCCGGATTGTAGTTAACGGTGCGCATCAGTTTGCCATCAGATGA
The DNA here is from genome assembly GCA_048187355.1 of Collinsella sp. GTDB lineage: Bacteria > Actinomycetota > Coriobacteriia > Coriobacteriales > Coriobacteriaceae > Collinsella. Next base: position 70,590 of record DBEZDO010000040.1, on the reverse strand, counting down.
ATACAACTTCAGCGTTGTATAGTAGCCACCGTTCACAGAACCACGTCGGCGCTCATAGGCATCCCAACCGTCCCAGCGTTTGAACGAACGCCCGTTTAGCAAGTCCAGCGCCTGTCGGGACAACTTCTCGTCCTTGGTATAGCGAGACGAGCCAAGTTCAATCATGGGGTAGTTGCTTATGCTTAGAATGCCCGGCGTTTCCTCGATATCGAGCGTTATCTCATCGGGCTTTGTAACGTCCGAAATCATTTGCCCGGGCATCGATGCAACAAGGGACGCCATCTCAACCGTCTGCTCAACCCCACTCGGCCCATAGAAGATAAGCGAGCCAAATAGGACCACGCCCGCAGCAGCGACGACGCAAGCCACCAACAGCAACGAAACAGAAGTGCAACGCTTCATCTTCAACTCCACAAACGAGAGTGTTTTGAGCTCACTTTAAAGCGCCAACTTCATACTGTCAATTCTAGATAGCATATGAACAAAGGCGCACTCCCCCATAGAGGAGAGTTGCAACCTCGATTTTAGCGCCCTCAAGACCCAACGAGCAGCACTTAACAAGTAGCCCCGGTTATACCTTTCTCTGACGCGACCCTCGCGAAGCGCGTGAGCGGCAGGGAAAGGTATAACCGGGGCGGACAAGTATGTGCGTTACTCGGCAGCGGCCTTGAACTTGTTGTAGTTGATCAGGCAGCCGGCCTTGACGATGGCACGCTCCTCTGCCGTCATATCGGCAATGTAGAGCTCAATCTGCTCGACCGCACCATCGGCGCGAACCACGTAAGCGGCGATGTCCTTCAGGTCGCCGTCGAGCGCGGCGCGGATACCCGGCACAAAGACGTAGTCGCCCACCTCAAAGCTGGGCTCGGCCTCCATCTGGAAGGGCACCATGCCCCAGTTCATCACGTTGGAGCGATAGCGCTTGGTAGCGTACTCGTGGACGATGTTGGCCAGGCCGCCAATTACGCGCTGGCAGCTCGCGGCCTGCTCGCGGGCAGAACCATCACCGGGCTTCTTGGCATAGAGCATGGAGCCGTACTCGGTCGTTTTGGCATCGGCAGCGACACCCGCGCCGGCCAGTGCCTCAAAAACACCGGCAAGCTCGGCATCGAGCGCCGCCAGGTCGCCCGCGGCCTCGCCGGCCACGCGGCGCTTCTCAACGGCGTCGACTTCCTTGGAGCGGCCCACGTAGGCCGGGTCACGGCGGCTGAGCGTAAACTCGGCCAGGCCCAGCGGGTTGGAGCGGAAGGAGCTCGTCTCACCCGAGGGAATGAGCTCGTCGGTCGTGGTGACCGGGTCCATGATCTTGGAGCACACCTTGAGCAGGATGTCGTCGCCGAGGGGCTCCATCGCGGGCCACGGCTTGATGTTGGGGCCCTCGACCAGCTCGTCGGCCGGCTCAGCCTTGCCAAAGCCCCAGTACACGCGCTTCTTGTACGGCGCGTCGTCAAAGGCGTACTCGCAGCCCTCGTCCCAAGTCTCCTCGGGCAGGTCGGTCGCCGGCGTCAGGACGCCGCCGTTGGCAGCCGTCGCCGCAATGGAGCGAGCGTCCATCAGGGCCACGGCGCTCAGCTGGCCATTACCCGGCTTGGAACCCTCGCGGTTGGGGAAGTTACGCGTGGTGTGGCGGATGGACAGACCGTTGTTGGCAGGCGTGTCGCCGGCGCCGAAGCACGGGCCGCAGAACGCCGTGCGCACAATCGCGCCAGCCTCCATAAGGTCGTAGATATAGCCGCGGCGTGTAAGCTCGAGTGCCACGGGCTGGCTCGTGGGATAGACCGACAGCGAGAACTCGCCGCAGCCGGTGTTGGCGCCCTTGAGCACGCGGGCAGCCTGGACCACGGAGTCGTAGTTGCCGCCCGAGCAGCCGGCGATAACGCCCTGCTGCACGTGCAGCTTGCCGTCGACGATCTTGTCGAGCAGGCTAAAGTGCGTCTTACCCTCGCCGATCTTGGCAGCCTCGAGCTCCACCTCGTGCAGGATGTCCTCGAGGTTCTCGTTAAGCTCGTCAATCTCAAAGCCGTTGGAAGGATGGAACGGCAGCGCAATCATGGGCTTGATGCTCGACAGGTCGACCTCGACGCAGCCGTCATAGTAGGCAACATCGGCGGGCTTGAGCTCGCGGTAGTCGTCGCCGCGGCCGTGCATGGTCAAGAATGCGTGCGTGTCCTCGTCGGTAGCCCAGATACTCGACAGGCAGGTGGTCTCGGTGGTCATGACGTCGACGCCGTTGCGGTAATCGGTCGTCATGTTCGCAATGCCCGGGCCCACGAACTCCATGACCTTGTTCTTAACGTAACCCTTGGCAAAGACGGCACGGATGATGGCGAGCGCCACGTCGTGCGGGCCGACGCCGGGGCGCGGGGCGCCCGTGAGGTAGATGGCAACGACGCCGGGATAGGCGACATCGTAGGTGTCGCGCAGCAGTTGCTTTGCCAGCTCGCCACCGCCCTCGCCCACGGCCATGGTACCCAGGGCGCCGTAGCGGGTGTGCGAGTCGGAACCCAAGATCATCTTGCCGCAGCCGGCGAAGTTCTCACGCATAAAGGAATGGATGACCGCGATGTGCGGCGGGACAAAGATGCCGCCGTACTTTTTGGCAGCCGAGAGGCCAAAGACGTGGTCGTCCTCGTTGATGGTGCCACCCACGGCACACAGCGAGTTATGGCAGTTGGTAAGCACGTAGGGCAGCGGGAACTGCTCCATGCCCGAGGCACGCGCCGTCTGGATAATGCCGACAAAGGTGATGTCGTGGCTCGCCATGGCGTCGAAGCGAATCTTGAGCGCTTCGGGGTCGCCGGACGTGTTGTGTGCCTGAAGAATCGAATACGCGATGGTGCCGCGCTTGGCATCCTCGGGCATCTGCGTAATACCGCGCTCGGCAGCCTCGGCCGCGGGCACGACCTCGCTGCCACCGCGCAGGTAGATGCCGTCCTCGTACAGCTTAACCATACTGTCTCCCACTCTGCCCAAAAGATTTGGGCGCATAGCATACATTCGTTCAATATCGTGCCATAGAACGGTTGCGAGTGGGTTACGAATCTGCGCGTTCACTTTATCTCAGTAAAGCAAAGGACGAGCACCTTGCATCACTCTTCTGACAAGGAGTGTCCCAAAGTGCCGGCACAAAAGGAACGTCCCCAACTGCCAAGTGCCGCAAGAATGTCCCCTTTGACCAGTCATTTAAGAACGTCCCCAATGACTACCGCATCCGGAGCAAGGCAACGCCGCAGGCAGAGGACGGACAGCGAGCGACGTCCAGAGCGGACAAGTTGGCATGAAAAAGGCAAGGCATAGACCTTCTGGTCATGCCTTGCCTTTTGAATGACAAATTGTCGCTCTGGACGTCACGCAGCGTCGGCCGGTCCGCCGTTCGGTAGAACGGCGGAACCTACAAATCCCCGCCGGCGCCCAGCAGCTTGCGCATGACCTGTTCGGGGTTGACCGAGCCGTCGCGCGGGGCCAGGGCGGTAATCTTCTTCTGCATCTTGTATTCGTGCAGCTCGTCCTCGAGCTGGCGCACACGGGCGCGAAGCTTTTCGTTCTCGCGCTCGCGCTCCTCGGCACGCTCCTTCATATCGAGAATGCGCACCACGCCGGCAAGGTTGATGCCCTCGTCGGTCAGCTGGTTGATGAGCTCTAGGCGCTCGATATCGGCACGCGAATACAGACGCGTGTTGCCGCCCGAGCGCTGGGGGTTCACCAGGCCCTTGGACTCGTAGACGCGCAGAGTCTGCGGATGCATGCCGGTCAGCTCGGCCGCCACGCTGATCATGTACAGCGGTTTGTTCCTATTGTCCTCGGCCATGCTACCTGATCCCTTTCCGTCTCGTTATCGTCCATCATAAGCCCGCGGGCACGGGCGTGCGCCACGACCGCCCTAGTACGTCGCCTTGTAACGGTTGACCTTCTCGCGATAGTCGCGCGTGTCAGCCTCGCGCAGCTTGGTCATGGCATCGCGCTCGTCATCGGACAGGTTCGTGGGAACCTGCACCTTGATCTCGACGAGCAGCGCGCCCGTACGGCCACGGTGCTTAACGTCGGGCGCGCCCATCTCTTTAAAGCGGAACTTCTTGCCCGTCTGGGTACCCGCGGGCACCTTCAGACGAACCGTCGCACCGCCGGGCGTCGGCACGTCCACCGTGCAGCCGAGCGCCGCCTCATAGACCGAGACCGGTATCTCCATAGTCACGTCGGCACCTTTACGCTTAAACAGCGGATGCTCCTCCACGTGCGTGGTCACGACCAGGTCGCCGCGCTCGCCGCCGGCAACGCCGTACTCGCCGCGACGCTTGTAGCGCAGCTTGCCACCGTCGACCGCGCCCGCAGGCACCGAGACCGTAATGGTCTGTTGCTCGCCCGTCGAGGGAATGCGGTAGGTGACCTTGTGCGTCACGCCGCGAAACGCGTCCTCGGCCGTCACATCGACGGTCAGCGACAGGTCGCCGCCCTTGCGAGCGCGGCTGCGGCCAGCGCCGGCACCGGCAGCGCCCGCAGCCCCGGCAAAGCCCGAGCCCCAATCGCTGCCCCAGGCGCCGTTGCCGCTAAAGATGCTGTCGAAGATGTCGCCCCAGCCACTGGCACCCGCGCCGGCACCGTAGCCGCCGCCATACGCGCCGCCTGCGCCCGGCATGCCGCCAAACATGAGCATCTGGTCGTACTCTTTGCGCTTCTTCTCGTCCGAAAGCGTCTCGTAGGCCTCGCTGATCTCCTTGAACTTGGCCTCGTCGCCGCCGGCATCGGGGTGATATTTTTGCGCGAGCTTGCGAAACGCGCTCTTGATCTCTTTGTCGGAGGCGCTCTTGGATACGCCCAGGATGTCATAGAAGGTTTTGCCTGCAGCCATCGTAGCTCCTCTCCTGTTTCATCCGCCGCCCAGCGGGCGGCGGCTCATGCTTTCATATGGCACTAGGCCAGAAAGGGCCCCGGGTGTTGCCCCGGGGCCCTTCTCAATTACTCCTCGGTGCTCTCGGCCGTATCGGCCGCAGCATCCTCAGGCGCCGCTTCGGGCTCCGGTGCGGGGCGCTTCTCGCCACCGTAGGTCACCGTCACCATCGCGGAACGCAGGATGCGATCCGCCATGCGGTAGCCCTTCTGGTACACATCGTTGACGGTCTCGTCGTACTGCGATGCGTCCTCGACGCGACCCACAGCCTGGTGCTCGAGCGGATCGAACGCCTCGCCCTTGGGGTCGATGGGCTCAACGCCCTCGTGCGCAAACACATCGAGCAGCTTGGCATGTACCGCGTCGACGCCATCGACGAACTGCTTAAAGTCGTCGGCAAGCTCCTGGCTGCGGGCATGGTCGATCGCACGCTCGATATCGTCGACCACCGGCAGCAGCGCAGTGACAAGTTTCTCGGTCGCGCGCTCGCGCTCGGCGATACGCTCATTGGCGGTGCGGCGACGGAAGTTCTCCCAGTCGGCCTGCAGACGGGCGGTACGCTCGGTGGCATCCTTTGCCTTGTCCTCGGCGGCCTTCTGGGCCTCTGCCGCAGCATCGAGCTCGCTGCGCACGTCGGCAAGCTCCTTTTGGGCCTGCTCGAACTTGAGCTTAAAGTCGTTGTCGGCGGCTTCTTCACCGGCGCGGATAGCGGCTTCCACCATCTCGTCCTCGGTCATCGTCGCCTCCTTGTTGGAATCCTCTACCTGGTTCTCGGCAGCCTCGGCGGCCTCGGCCTCGTTGGCCTCGGTAACGTCTGCGGCCTCTACGGGAATCTTCACGTCCTTCTCCTCAGAGTCAACGGGGGCGGCGCCAGCGGCAGCCGCCTCCGTGCGAGCTTTACGGGCGGACATGATTATTTGTCCTCGTCGTCCACAACCTCGTAGTCGGCGTCGACGACGTCATCGTCGGCAGGCTGGGCGCCGGCGGCACCGTCGGTCTGCTGCTGAGCGTCGGCATAGACAACCTGGGCCAGCTCGTAGGCCACGGACTGCAGGGACTCGCCGGCGGCCTTGATGGCCTCGACGTCAGAGCCCTCGAGCGCCTTCTTGGCGTCGGCGATAGCGGCCTCGGCCTTGGACTTCACGTCGGAGGAAACCTTGTCGCCCAGCTCGTTGAGGGTCTGCTCGGTGGAGTAGCACAGACTGTCGGTCTGGTTGCGGACCTCGACCTCTTCCTTCTGCTTCTTGTCCTCCTCGGCATGAGCCTCGGCGTCCTTGACCATACGATCGACTTCGTCGTCGGACAGAGCGGTGGAGCCGGAAATGGTGATCTGCTGCTCCTTGCCGGTGCCCTTGTCCTTAGCGGAGACCTTGACGATACCGTTGGCGTCGATGTCGAAGGTGACCTCGATCTGCGGCACGCCGCGGCGGGCAGCCGGGATACCGGTCAGCTGGAACTTACCGAGCGACTTGTTGTCGCGGGCAAGCTCGCGCTCGCCCTGGAGCACGTTGATCTCGACGCTGGTCTGGTTGTCGGCAGCGGTGGAGTAGACCTCGGTCTTGGAGGTCGGGATCGTGGTGTTGCGGTCGATCATCTTGGTCATGATGCCGCCCATGGTCTCGACGCCCAGCGACAGCGGGGTAACGTCGAGCAGCAGGATGCCCTCGACGTCGCCGGTGAGCACGCCGCCCTGGACGGCAGCGCCGTCGGCAACGACCTCGTCGGGGTTCACGGACATGTTGGGCTGCTTGCCGGTCATGGTCTTGACGAGCTCCTGGACGGCGGGCATACGGGTGGAGCCGCCGACGAGGATGACCTCGGTCAGATCGGAGAGCTTAAGCTTGGCGTCGCGCAGGGCATTGGTGACAGGCTGCTTGCAGCGCTCGAGCAGGTCGCGGGTGATCTTCTCGAACTCGGCGCGGGTCAGCGTGTAGTTGAGGTGCAGCGGGCCGGACTGGTTCATGGTAATGAACGGCAGGTTGATGGTGGTCTGCTGGGCGGCGGAGAGCTCCTTCTTGGCGTTCTCGGCGGCCTCCTTCAGACGCTGCAGGGCCATGGGGTCCTGACGCAGGTCGACACCGTTCTCCTGCTGGAACTTATCGGCCATCCAATCGATGACGCGCTGATCCCAGTCGTCGCCGCCCAGGTGGTTGTCGCCCGAGGTGGACAGAACCTCAAACACGCCGTCGGCGAGGTCGAGGATGGAGACGTCAAAGGTGCCGCCACCCAGGTCGAAGACCAGGATGCGCTGGTCGGTGCCCTGCTTGTCCAGGCCATAGGCCAGGGCAGCAGCGGTCGGCTCGTTGACGATACGCTTGACGTTGAGGCCGGCGATCTTACCGGCGTCCTTGGTGGCCTGACGCTGGGCGTCGTTGAAGTAGGCCGGGACGGTGATGACGGCGTCGGTGACAGTCTCGCCCAGATACTTCTCGGCGTCGGCCTTCATCTTGGCGAGCGTCATGGCGCTCACCTGCTCGGCGGTGTAATCCTTGCCCTCGATGTCGACGACGGCACGGCCACCCTGGCCCTCCTTGACCTCGTACGGCACGGTCTTGATCTCGGAGGTGCACTCGGAGTACTTGCGGCCCATGAAGCGCTTGATGGAGAACACGGTGTTCTTGGGGTTGGTGACAGCCTGGTTCTTAGCGGCCTTACCCACGACGCGGTCGCCGTCGGCACGGAAGCCCACGACGGACGGGGTGGTGCGGTCGCCCTCGGCGTTCACGATAATGGTCGGAGAACCGCCCTCGAGGACGGCCATTGCGGAGTTAGTAGTACCAAGGTCGATACCAAGAATCTTGCCCATTAGAAATTCCCTCTCTCTTGTGCGTTTGCACCGACTCGGCGGTCTGCCGCGTGGCGCTTCGGCTTGTCTTTCAGGATGTAGTGTATCCCCTTATGGGCCGGAATATACAAAATCTAAGTCAATTCATATAAGATTTCTTATTGCTGAGAGTTTAGGTTCTTAAATGCGCAGGTAGATGCGCTGATTGAGTTCTCGGCAAATCTATCGAGATCTATGTAGAGATGGCTGAGGTTTGGGTCCGGGGGCGCCTGGGGCTGCCTTGCGGAAAGCTCGTCCCGGTTTGAGCGTGGATTCCGGGTCGCAGTTTCCGTCTGAAGACTCAACCGGAAACCGTATCCCGTTTTGAGAGCTGATACCGGCTCGCATTTTCCGCTAGCGGGCCTAACCGGAAACTGCAACCCGTTTTTCGACAAAATAATGGGATGCGGTTTCCGCAAGCACGCTCAATCGCCCTATATTTCAAGTCACCTTTAGCTAACATTTGCGCAGCTCAACGGCCCCACCTGCGCATTTTTTAGTAAACCTTGGCATACTCGGCGAACGGTATGAAGATGCCGGTCAGAGGGTATTGCAAACGGTCGCTCCCGTGGTATGTTTTTGCCCGAATCAAACCGGCGCGCATCGCCTGTAGCGTCGGTCAACAGAGAGGAAACTACCATGGCTCATCCCGTAATTGATGCCGACGAGTGCATCGCTTGTGGCGTTTGCGTCGACTCCTGCCCCGCTGGCGTTCTGGAGCTCCAGGACGTCGCTACCGTCGCTGACGAGGACTCCTGCGTCGCCTGTGGCGCTTGCCAGGACGCTTGCCCCGCTGGCGCGATCACCGAGATCGTCGAGGAGTAACAACTCCCCCACCTGCACACTCAAAAGTACACCGTGCACAAAAAAGGAGGCCTCCGCATCGCCGCGGAGGCCTCCTTTTGCATTCGTGGGCAGCTAATTGGGGACAGTGTCGGGCTAGGACAAATCATCCTCGTAGGGCATTAAATCGGCTAGGTAGCCTTTCTCCTTGAGCATCGCCTCGATCTCGTCGAGGGTTTGCTCATCCTCCGCCGCAATGCGATGGAAGTGGTAGCCGCTGGTCACCGTCAGCAGCGGAAAGCTCTTGCCGCTCTCGATATCGCGCAGATAGCGCTCGACATCGCGACGATTGCGGATGTCCAGGTCGGCCGTAATCTTACCGTACACGCGGTGATTGACGATCACGTTGAGCACGGCGCCTCCGGCATCGACGATACTCGTGAGCTCATTGCCTGCCTGCTCTACGCTGTGGCGAACCTTGACCAAGCGCGTGGGCACAGCGGGGCTGCTGGGGGCCTCCTGCAGCACATAACCACGGTTGGTCGCCACGATATCGTGCCCATCGGCGCGCAGCAGGGCGATGTCTTGCACGACAATCTGGCGGCTCACACCCACCTCACGAGCAAGTGCGCTGCCCGATACGGGCCCCTTGGCCCCCTCGAGCACGGCCATGATGGCACGGCGACGCTCGCGGGCGTTCATTATTTACCGTCCAGCAGACGCAGGTGCTTAAGCGAGAGGTCGAGAATCGGCGCAGAGTGCGTCAACGCCCCCGAGCTAATGTAGTCGACGCCCAGATCAGCCAGGGCGCGGATATTGCTGGCATCCACATTGCCCGAGCACTCGGTCTTGGCGCGGCCGGCGATAAGCTCAATCGCGGCAGCCATGTCGTCGTGGGTCATGTTGTCGAACATGATGATATCGGCGCCGGCCTCCACAGCCTCGCGCACCATGTCCAGGTTCTCACACTCGATCTCGACCGTCGTGGTAAACGATGCATGGGCGCGCGCCATCTCGATCGCGCGCGTCACGCCACCGGCGGCATCGATGTGGTTGTCCTTGAGCATGACGGCCGTCGACAGGTTGTAACGGTGGTTGCTGCCGCCGCCAATCTCAACCGCCGCCTTCTCAAACACGCGCATGCCCGGTGTGGTCTTGCGCGTGTCGACGAGCACGGTCTTGGTTCCCTCGAGCGCCACGACCATGCTGTGCGTATAGGTAGCGATGCCGCTCATGCGCTGCAGGTAGTTGAGCGCCACGCGCTCGCCCGAAAGCAGCACACGCGCATCGCCGCGCACCTGACCCACGTGGTCGCCGGCATGCACCTCGTCACCGTCGGCAACATCAAACAGCACCGAGCTCTGCGAATCCAGCAGCTCAAAGGTGCGAGCGAACACATCCAGGCCGGCAATGATGCCATCGGCTTTGGCGATAAGCTCCACCGTGGCGGGACGCGCCGTGGGGCACACGCTCGCCGTGCTCACGTCCTCAAACGTAATGTCCTCGCGCAGAGCTTGCAGAATCAGATCATCGACGACGAGCTTCATGGTAATGGGATTCATGGTCTACTCCTCCACGGCCTGCGTGCCGGCGGCACGGGCCAAATCATCGATTGCCAGAGGGTCGGCGCCCAGGGCGCGATGACGGCCATCGAGCGCGGGATCGCCCGCCTGCTCCACGGCCAGCGACTCGCCGGTACGCATATACCACGCGGCGCGACGACCCCAGACCAGCGCCTCGAGCAGGCTGTTTGAAGCAAGGCGGTTCTTGCCGTGAACGCCGTTGCAGGCCGTCTCGCCCGCGGCGTAGAGCTCGGGCATCGAGGTGCGGCCGTCCTTGTCGACCCACACGCCGCCCATAAAGTAGTGCTGCGTCGGCGTAACGGGAATGGGCTCATCCAGGATGTCGCGACCGTCCTCCAGGCAGCGCGCGCGGATGTTGGCGAAGTGCCCGGTCACCACGTCGCGCTCGACGGGGGCAAAGCTCAGCCACTCGTGCTCGGTGTCATCCTGCTTCATCTGCTCGCGGATGGCGGCGGCGACAACGTCGCGCGGCTGCAACTCGTCGGTAAAACGCTCGCCGGCGGCGTTGAGCAAAATCGCGCCCTCGCCGCGGCAGCTCTCGCTGATCAGGAACGTGCGACCCGGCTGCGGCGAGAACAGACCCGTGGGATGGATCTGCACGTAGTCCAGGTGCTCCATCTTAATGCCATGCTCCTGAGCGATGTAGCAGGCGTCGCCCGTGAGCTGCGGGTAGTTAGTCGAGTGGTCGTAGACGCCGCCAATGCCGCCCGTCGCCCACAGCGTGTGGCGGGCATGGATCTTAAACGGCTTACCGGCATGCACGCCCTCAGCGGCATTTGCCAGCTCGTCGGCGGGGCGAACCGAGTTGTCCTCGTCCACGGCTACGGCGACGACGCCGGTGCACACCGTGGCGTCATCGCGCTCGGCGGTCAGGATGTCGGTCATGGCCACGTGCTCCAAAATCTGCACGTTGTCCAGCTTGCGAACGGCCTGGAGCAGCTTGGTCGTGATCTCCTTGCCCGTAATGTCGGCATGGAAGGCAATGCGCGGACGGCTGTGCGCGCCCTCGCGGGTAAAATTGAGGCTGCCGTCGGCCTTGCGCTCAAAATCCACGCCCATCGCTAGCAGGTCGTTGATGACCGAGCGGCTCGAGCGAATCATGATGTCGACGCTCTCGCGGCGGTTCTCGTAGTGGCCGGCGTGCATGGTGTCCTCAAAGAAGGCATCGTAGTCCGAGCCTTCGGGCAGCACGCAGATGCCGCCCTGCGCGAGCATCGAATCGCACTCATCGACCGCGCCCTTGGAGAGCATGATCACGCGCGTGCTCGTCGGCAGATTGAGGGCCGCGTACAGACCCGCCACGCCGCAGCCGGCAATGACGACGTCGCACTCCATATCGGGGTATTGCTTGGTTTCCACAGGAATCCTCTCCCTTGAATGTGACATAAGGGACCGTCCCTCATGCAACATTGTTCTAGCGTGCTGCGTACTCGAGCATACGGTCGAGCGTGAGCTTGGCCTGGTCTGCTGCCTCGTCCGAGACGCCGATCTGCACCTCGCCCTCGCCCGTCTCCAGGCAGCGCACGAGCTTTTCGAGCGTGATGAGGTCCATGTTGACGCAGGTGGGCTGCACCGCGGGGAAATAGAACTTCTTGCCGGTGCCCTGGCAGCGGCGCTCGAGCTCGTAGAGCACGCCGCGGACCGTCACGATAATGAACTCGCTCGCGTCGGACTCCTCGGCATACTTGATGATGCCGGCGGTGGAGCCGATGTAGTCGGCCTCGGCCAGAACGTCGGCCTTGCACTCAGGATGCGCCAGCACGAGCGCGTCGGGGTGGGCCTCCGTCGCGTCGACGATCTGCTCGACGGTGATGATGTGATGGCGTGGGCAGTAGCCGTTGTTGAGGATGACGTGCTTTTGCGGCACCTGCTCGGCTACGAAGCGTCCCAGGTTTTGGTCGGGAATGAACAGGATATGCTGCTGCGGCAGCTCGGACACGATCTTAACGGCGTTGGAACTGGTGACGCACACGTCGCTCCAGCTCTTGATCTCGACCGTGGAGTTGACGTAGCACACCACGGCCAGGTCGTCGCCGTACTCGGCGCGCGCCGCGTCGACCGTCTCGCGCTTGACCATGTGCGCCATGGGACAGTCTGCGCCCGGCTCGGGCAGCAGCACGGTCTTAGTGGGATTGAGCAGCTTGGCGCTCTCGCCCATAAACTCCACGCCGCACAACACGATGGTCTGCTGCGGCAGGCTCTTGGCGAGCTTTGCCAGGTAGAAGCTATCGCCGACGTAATCGGCAACGACTTGGACCTCGGGCGCCACGTAATAGTGCGCCAGGATCACCGCGTCACGTTGGGTTTTTAGTTGCTGAATGGCCTCGACGAGCTCTGCGGGCACCAGCGCTGCACGCTCCGTTGCCGTCGTTGCCGATGCCAAGCCGGCCGCGATATCGCGTGCAAGCTCCGACGCATCCATGTTCGCGCTCTGTGCCATCAAGGCCCCTCTCTTTTGGCGAATCTTGGGGCTTTAGTATGACACCTAGGTTTACAGCTGACAAGACAGCTGTAAACCTAGGTGTAAAGTTGAAATAAAGATTCAATCATGTGGCAGGTCCATATTCGAACTGGCAAGCTGAGGATAGCTGAGCTCTCGATGGCGCAGGAGGCATCTTTCGCCACCGCAATACCGCTTGGCGCGAGTTGCACGCCGTGGGGCGCAAACGGTCCGCACCCCCGCAAGCGGCGCGTACCCGATGTGGCAAAATCGAACTACTTAAGGGGGCCGAATGCTCAAGATTATTGCCTGCGACGATGATGTCGCTTTTCTAGATAGACTGCACCGGATGATCGACCGTTGGTCGACCGAGACGGGCACGGCGGTCGATGTTGCGCTCGTCACACGCGGCGAGGACCTGCTGGCCCGCCATGCCGCATCGCGCGCCGACATCATTCTGCTCGACATGATCATGCCGCTCGTCAACGGCATGGACACCGCACGCGAACTGCGCCAGGCCGACACCGCCGTGCGCCTGGTGTTCCTCACCTCGTCGCCCGAGTTCGCGCTGGAATCCTACGAGGTCCGCGCCTTCGACTATCTGCTCAAGCCCGTGACTTACGAACGCCTGGCGCAGTTACTCGACGAGCTTTCGAGCATGCGCCCGGCGGCAACCGACGAGCTCGTGATCAAAACTTCCTTTGGCTACCACGCCCTGCGCCTGTCCGACATCGAATATGCCGAGGCGCGCAACAAGCACGTGGTCTTCCACCTGCGCGACGGACGCGATATCGAGGCACTCGAGTCGTTCCGCAGCGTCGAGGACCGCTTGGAGCAAAACGCAGTCTTCTTTAAATGCCACCGCAGCTACCAGGTCAACCTGCGCAATATCGATCACTTTGACCGCACGGACATCGTCATGCGCTCGGGCGCGTGCATCCCGCTTTCGCGCAGCTGCAAGCAGGGATTCCAAGACGCCTACTTTGCGGTGCGCTTCGAGGGCGGGAGGCGCTGATGGTCTCCTCGGTCGAAATGATCCTTTGGGCAATCCACCACGCCACGACGCTGCTCTTTGGCGTCTTTGCCTCGGCGGCGCTGTGCGGTGTCGAGATCAACCGGCGTCATGCGCTTGAACTGGTGTTGGTCGGTGCCGTAACCGGATGCGCATTTGGCCTCGCCAATGCCGTCGGCGGCGAGCTTTTTGCCCGCCAGGTATATCCGCTCGTCGTGCATCTGCCGCTCGTCATCTATTTGTGCGCGCGCTACCGCCTGAGCCCGCTGCTTGCCGTGCTCGGCATTACGAGTGCCTATCTGAGCTGCCAGTTCAGCAATTGGATGGGCATCGCCGCATTTGCCGCAACCGATTCTCAGATTGCGTACTATCTGGCGCGCATCGCGACCACACTCGCCGTCTTTGCCGTCCTGTTGCATTGGGCCGGCGACATCGGTCCACGCTTGGCGATTAAAAGCACCACCGAGCTGGGCATCCTTTTAATCCTGCCGCTCGTCTATTACGTCTTTGACTATGCCACCAACGTCTACACCACGCTGTTCCACTCGGGCTCGGTGGTGACGGTTGAGTTTTTGGCCTTTGCGCTTTGCGCGTTCTACCTTATGTTTCTCGCCGTCTACCTGCGTGAATACGAAGAAAAGGAAACCGCCGAGAGAGAGCGCTGGATGCTCGAAACCCGCGACAGCGTCGCCATCAAAGAGCTCGAGGCTTGGCGTCAATCTGGGCGCGAGCTGTCGATTCTTCGCCACGACATGCGCCACTTTCTACGCGGCCTGGCCGCTTTAATTGAAGAGGGCCACACCGACGAGGCGCTCGATCGCATCGACGAACTCTGCGAAGCCGGCGACCGCACCGCCGTACGCCGCTTCTGCGCCAACGAGACCGTAAACATCGCGCTTTCGTCATTTAACTCGGATATCAATAGAAACGGCATTACCGCCAACCTGCGCGCCGCCGTACCCGAAACCATCCACGTAGGTGACGCCGACCTGTTTAGCGTGCTCTCAAATGCCTTGGAAAACGCTATCACCGCCGCAAGCGCCGCGCCCCAGGGAAAGCGATTCGTCGACTTTGACCTGCGATTAGAGGACGGCCAGCTGCTGCTGTTAGTTTCCAACACGTTTGACCGCGCGCCGCGCATGGTCGACGGCATGCCCGTGACCCGGCATGCGGGCCACGGCTTTGGCACCAGGAGCATCAAACTTGCCGTGGAGCGCATGAACGGCAACTGTCAGTTCCGCATTAACGGCGATCGGTTTGAGCTGCGCGCTGTGATGTAGAAGTGCGGTGCCGATCTCGAGGCGTGCCTTGCCCGCCAGACAATCGCTCGCCGGCGCCAATCCGCTACAGCGGAGCGGCCGCCGGGGTCAGCTGCTTGATGTATGCCCACATGCGCTGCTTGGCGGCCTTGTCGGTGAGCGCCGCCTCAAAACCGTCGAGCGCGAGCACGCGGCGGCCCTGCACATGAGCGACCAGGCCGGGCTTGAGCATGGCGGTGTCGAAGTCATCGATCGCCACGAGCATATCGGCGTAGGTCTCGCGCATGGCGTCAGCCGCGTTGTTGTCGAGCAGCAGCACCGCCTCGGGGTCCAAAGCCTCAAGCGCCTCACGGAACAGCTCGCACGGCAGAGTCTCGCCCACCGCGACCGTCCCATCACCCACGCCGGCGACGCTTGCCAGCACGCAAAAATCCTCGGGCGCGTAGCCGATGGCCCCAAGCGCCTTGCGCAACGCCGCGCCATCCGGGCCGGCGGCAAGCTCGCCACCCGAACGCTCGGCCTCGTCCAGATCGCCTTTGACCAGCACGATCGGCGAGCACGCGTTGCCCGCGATACGCACGCCACGACCCGCGAGCGATGCGAGCTCCTGCTCGGTCGCCTGGGCGATGGCTTCTTTTTTCTGGCTTTGTGACGTGGGCATGCGCTCTCCAATCGTTTGCGTGCCCACCATTATATAAAAGAGCCGCCCGCGAGTGGTTGCTTTGCGGGCGGCTGGGTATAAGCACGGTCGTACTGAGTTTTACGCGGCCGAGCCGCGTCGCATTATGGAGGTCACCATGGCTGACATTAATCAGATTACCCCCGAGAACTTCGATTCCATCGTTAACGACAGCCTGCCCGTGCTGGTCGATTTTTGGGCACCGTGGTGCGGGCCCTGTCGATCCCTCTCGCCCATCGTTGACGAGGTTGCCGATGAGCTGGCGGGCAAGCTTGCCGTTGCCAAATGCAACGTCGACGACAACCAGGACCTGGCCATGAAGTATGGCGTCATGAGCATCCCCACGCTGATTGTGTTTAAGAACGGCGAGGAGATTGACCGCTCGGTTGGCGCTCTGCCCAAGGCGAGGCTGCAGGCGCTGCTGGAGAAGCATCTGTAATACGCTTGTTACATGTTGCCGTCTGCCTGCCGTCCATGAGCGCTTTTACGCCGCTCGCCGGACTTCTGAATGCACCGAGTGCAACCACGGATAGTATGGTAGTCACAAACAGCCCCCAGTGAACGGGTGCGGGTCGCACAGACTCGTACCCGTTTTCTTATGCAACTGCGCGCAGAGCGGGCGTAGTAAAATCTGAACCACTGAACTGCCCCATACAAAAGGAGATTTCCCATGCATGATGTTGGAATGAACATGAGCCAGCTTGCCATGAGCGTCAAGCAGGTCGACGACACCATCGAGCTCGCTCACGAGTGGAGCCATCAGCTGCTGCATGCGACCGAGAATTTTGACATGGAGCGCATCGGCGCCAAGCTCGAGGCCGCCATGGCCGCGCTGCACGAGGCCCACGACGCACTCGAGGGCTACGAGGAAGCCATCGAGGCCGACCACAACTCCGTCGGCTCCGTGAAGCTGGTGTAAGGTGGCCGAACACGAGCACGGCTGCGGGTACGAGCACGAGCACCCGCACGGGGCGGACGGTGACGCGGGCTGCCACTGTAGTGGCTCCGGCTCCGAGCTGGTCCGTTTTTCGGTTACCGCACCCGACGACCTGCTGCGCCGTTTTGACGAGCAGATCGCACGCCGCGGCGACGTGGCCAACCGATCCGAGGCCGTGCGCGACCTGATTCGCGCCTCGATCGCCAAAGAGCAGATGCGCACGCCCGATGAGCATGTTATCGGGTCGCTCACCATGATCTACGACCACCATACCGGCGACCTGACGCGCCGCCTGGACGAGGTGCAGCACGACTACACCGACGAGATCGTATCGACCATGCACGTGCATCTGGATCACCACAACTGCTTGGAGATTCTGGCGCTCAAGGGTCGCGGCGAGCGCGTCTACGAACTAGCCGACCGTCTGCTGGGCCTGCGCGGCGTTAAGCACGGCGAGCTCACGTGCGCCGCCACCAAGCAGAGCCTGGGGCTGTAGCGGGATTTCCCGCAGCGCACCTGCCAAATAGGGACAGGTTTGTTTTGGCAGGTTTAGAAGTTTTACCGACCAAAATAAACCTGTCCTTTTTTGGTCGGTTTTGATGAGGGGTGTCGCATGCGGCATGTGCATATTCATGTGACGGGCATTGTGCAGGGTGTTGGCATGCGACCGTTTGTGTATCGCGAGGCCATGGCGCATGGCATTTGCGGATGGGTGCTCAATGCGGGCGACGGCGTGCATATCGAGGCGCACGCTCCGGCCGATGCGCTCGATGCTTTTGTTGCCGCGCTTTCTGAGCATGCACCTGCAGCAGCCCGCATAGAGTATGTCGAGGTTGTGGACCTGGCAGCCAACGGTTGGGATGCCGCCGATGAACAGGGCTTTCGCATCGTAGCATCGCAGGACCAGACCGCACACACGACGCTCGTCTCGCCCGACATCGCTACCTGTGACGATTGCCTGCGCGAGTTGTTCGATCCCGCCGACCGACGCTATCACTACCCCTTTATCAACTGCACTAACTGCGGCCCACGCTTTACCATCATCCGGTCGCTGCCTTATGACCGAGCGGCTACCTCGATGGACCGTTTCCCCATGTGCCCCGCCTGCACCGCAGAGTATGCCGATCCACTCGACCGTCGCTTTCACGCACAGCCCGATGCCTGCTTTGATTGCGGGCCGCATATTACGTGGCGCGAGGCTGTGAACGGCGATGCGTGCGGGAATTCGTCCGCGACACCGGCCGTCGGCACCACACGCGAGGTCAGCGACGCCATTATCGAGCGCTGCGTTGAGCTGCTGGCCAGCGGTGGCATCGTCGCCATCAAGGGCCTGGGCGGATTCCACTTGGCATGCGACGCCTCCAACGAGCAGGCGGTAGCCGAGCTTCGCCGCCGCAAACGCCGCAGCAACAAGCCGCTTGCCGTTATGGTGCGCAGTCTTGCCGATGCCGGGCGCCTGTGCTATATCGACGATGCTGAACGCGATCTGCTCGCCGGCAGTATCCGCCCCATCGTGCTGCTGCGCCGGCGGGCTGTTTGCGGGAACGACGGCGATTCTTCCGACGCCCTCGTACTCGCACCGTCCGTCGCGCGCGACCTGCCCGAGCTTGGCGTTATGCTCCCCTACACCCCGCTTCAGCATCTTCTGCTTGCAGCTGCCGCGTCGCACGGTATGCACGCGCTCGTCATGACCAGCGGAAACCTGAGCGAAGAACCCATCGAGACCGACGACGACCTTGCCTGGGAACACCTCGTTGCTGCCGGCATCGCCGACGCGTTGCTCGGTAACGACCGCGCGATCCTCTCGCGCTACGACGACTCTGTAGTGCGCGTGGTCGACGGCGCCATTATGCCCGTTCGCCGCGCTCGCGGATATGCACCCCAGCCGCTGCCGTTGCCGGCGCTCGACGGCGCTCCGTCCTGCGTGCTCGCCTGCGGGCCACAACAAAAGGCCACGATTGCGCTCACGCGTGAAGGGACGAACGGCGAGGCGACCTGTTTTGTGTCGCAGCATATCGGCGATGTTGAAAACGGCGGGACCTTCGATGCCTGGAACGCCGCGCGCACGCGCTTGGAAGATCTCTTTGACTTGGCGCCCGCCGCCTTGGCCTGCGATTTACACCCCAGCTATCTATCGGGCCAGTGGGCGCGCGAGCAGACGCGAAAATGCAATCTGCCGCTCGTCGAGGTGCAGCACCATCATGCGCATATCGCGAGCGTAATGGCCGAGGCCATCGCCGCGGGCCAGCTTACAACCGACGCGCGCGTCCTTGGCATCGCCTTTGACGGCACCGGCGCCGGCACCGATGGGACCATTTGGGGCGGCGAGTTTCTTGTTGCCAGCCTTGGCGGCTTTGAGCGCGCCGCGCATTTGCGCACCTGGGCGCTCCCCGGTGGGGCGGCCTCCGTGCGCGACGCCCGCCGCAACGCCTTCGCCCTGCTCAGTGAGCTCGGCCTGCTCGAGCACCCAGGTGCCGCTCGGCTTTTGGACAGCCTCGACGAACAAACGCGCAGCGTGACAGCCACCATGATCGAGCGCGGCATCAACAGCCCGCGTACCAGCAGCATGGGGCGTCTCTTTGATGCCGCGGCAGCAATTCTGGGCATCTGCGACAAGGCAACCTACGAGGGCGAACCCGCCATAGAACTCGAAGCCGCCGCCTGGCGCGCGCTCGACAACGAAATCGCCCATTTTCCCGACGACAACGCCGGCTATTTCGCATCTGGCCCATCGTGGCTGGACGGCCCCTATGTTCTGGACCAGAAAGCGCTCTTTGAGGCACTTTTGGGAGGAATTGAAGCCGGAGCGCCCGCCGACGGGCTCGCACTCGATTTCCATGTCGCCGTCGCGCGCTCCTCGGCGCGCATCGCCAGCGATATCTGCGTGCACGAGGGCATCGACACCGTCGCGCTCTCGGGCGGCGTGTTCATGAACCGACTTCTGCTTCAGCTTCTCACCCGCGAGCTCAAAAGCGCAGGCTTTACTGTCCTTGTCCCCCACACCGCACCCGTCAATGACGGCTGCATCGCCTACGGTCAGGCAGCAGTCGCACGCACTCGCCTCGCACAGGTCGCGCCACAATAGGCTGTTCGGCCAGCCCGCAAGCCGCCGTCTCACAGGTGTAGCGCGTTTGCCCGCAGCGCCCGCGAGCGCTACCATCAACTGATGGATTATTGAGCGCCCGTCCAGCGCAAAGCGTATAAAAGGGGAACAATATGTGCCTTGCCGTTCCCGGTAAAGTAGTCAAACGCGACGACGACCTCAAGGCCACCGTCGACATGATGGGCATCGAGCGCCCCGTGTCGCTGCGACTCGTGCCGACGGCGCAGGTTGGCGACTATATTCTCGTACACGCCGGCTTTGGCATCCAGATTGTCGACGAGCAGGAAGCACAGGAAACGCTCGAGCTTGTTAATGCCATGTCCGAGCTGGTCGAAGAAGACCAGCTGACCACCAACCCGGCGGAGGCTTACTAGTGGCGCCCGAGCAGCCGGCGCGCTCCGGTATCGATTTCTCGGCATTCCGCGATCCCAAGCTGGCTCGCGAGCTCATCGAGCGCATTCATGAGCTTGTCGGCGACCGCGCCATCAACCTTATGGAAGTCTGCGGCACGCATACCGTGAGCATCGGGCGCTATGGCTTTCGCTCCATTATGCCGGCCGGGCTCAAGCTGCTGAGCGGCCCGGGCTGCCCCGTCTGCGTCACCGCCAACCGCGACATCGACCACGCAATCGCGCTCGCCAACATAGACGGCGCCATCATCACCACCTTTGGCGACATGGTGCGCGTGCCCGGATCATCCACCTCGCTCGCTGCGCAAAAGGCGGCGGGGCGCGATATCCGTATCGTCTATTCCCCGCTCGACGCGCTCGACATTGCCGAGCAAAACCCTGATCGCCCGGTCATTTTTATGGGCGTGGGCTTTGAGACTACGACGCCCACCATCGCCGCCGCCATCTTGGAGGCCGAGGCGCGCGGGCTTTTGAACTTCTCGGTCTATTGCGCCCACAAGGCCACGCCGCCGGCGTTGCGCGCCATCGCCAACGACCCCGAGACCACCATCGACGGCTTTATCCTGCCGGGCCACGTCGCCACCATCACGGGCTTGGCGCCCTTTAGCTTTTTGGTCGACGAATTCAATACCCCGGGCGTGGTCACGGGATTTGAACCGGTCGATATCCTGCAGGGCATCTGCATGCTGGTCCAGATGGTTGTCGAGGACAGGCCGGTGATTGACAACGCCTACCGCCGTGGCGTCAACGCAGACGGCAATCCCGTGGCGCGCCAGCTGGTCGAGCAGGTGTTTGAACCATGCGACACCACGTGGCGCGGGCTGGGGCCGATTGCGGCTTCGGGACTCGCCATTCGTCCCGAATTCTCGCGCTTTGATGCCCGCACCCGCTTTGATGTGCCCGTTGAGGCGACAGTCGAGCCGCGCGGGTGCCGCTGCGGCGACGTGCTGCGCGGAGCCATTACGCCGAGCGACTGCCCGCTCTTTGGCCGCACCTGCACGCCCGAGCACCCCGTCGGCCCGTGCATGGTGAGCTCCGAGGGCAGCTGCGCAGCATATTTCCGCTACCGAGGCTAATAGGTTCCGCCGTTCTAACGAACGGCGGACCAGTCGACGCTGCGCCTCGCCCATATAATTCCACCCACGATTGGAGTTTTCGATATGTCCCATAGCGTTACCGATAGCACCGTCCTGCTGGGCCACGGCTCCGGCGGACAGATGATGAAGCGCATCATCGATGAGGTCTTTTTGGATGCCTTTGGGTCGCCCGAGCTGCTCGAAGGCAACGATGCCGGCGTCGCCGCGCTGCCCGCGAGCGGGCGCATCGCCATGTCAACCGACAGCTTTGTAGTCTCGCCGCAGTTCTTCCCCGGCGGCAACATCGGCCGCCTCGCCGTGTGCGGAACCGTCAACGACGTCGCGACCTCGGGCGCCAACGTGCGCTACCTGTCGTGCGGCTTTATCCTTGAAGAGGGTTATCCCATGGATAAGCTCCGCCAGATTGTGCAGACGATGGCCGAGACGGCACGCGAAGCAGGCGTGTCCATAATCACGGGCGACACCAAGGTGGTCGAGCGCGGCGGGGCCGACGGCGTCTATATCAATACCGCCGGTGTGGGCGAGGTACCCGCGGGCGTGGCGCTCAGCGGCGCAAACTGCCGGCCCGGCGACGTCATCCTGGTGTCGGGCACACTGGGTGACCACGGCATCGCCATCATGAGTCAGCGCGAGGGTCTGGCGTTTTCGAGCACCATCGAAAGCGACGCCGCGCCGCTCAACCACCTGATTGCCGATGTGCTTTCCGCAGCACCCGACACACGTTGCTTCCGCGACCCCACGCGCGGTGGCCTGGCGTCCACACTCAACGAGTTTGCACAGGCCAGCGGCGTTGCCATGGAGGTCGACGAGGATGCCGTGCCCGTGCGTCCCGACGTGCAGGCCGCCTGCGAGATGCTCGGCTACGATGTGCTGCAGGTGGCAAACGAGGGCAAGATGGTTGCCGTCGTGCCGGCCGAACAAGCCGATGCGGCGCTGGCCGCCATGCGCGCCGCCCGCTACGGCGAGAACGCCGCGATTATCGGCCGCGTGCTGCCACTTGGATCGGACGCTCGACCCGCCGTGCGCGTACGTACCGGCTGGGGCTCGACCCGCATCCTCGACATGCTCGTAGGAGAGCAGCTGCCGAGAATTTGCTAACGACAAAGGCTCAGGGCTATTAAAGATATTCAGATTCCAAACATGCCCGGCACGCATGCCCAGTATCATGGGGTGCGTTTTACAACTCAAGCGGCAGGAGCACCCATGGCAGCAGCTTTTTCCCATGTGATCTTTGACCTGGACGGCACCATTCTCAACACGCTCGAGGACCTGGCGGCCGCCGGCAACCATACCTGCGAGGCGCACGGCTGGCCCACGTTTGCCGTTGACGAGTACCGCTACAAGGTGGGAAACGGCATGCTCAAGCTGGTTGAGCGCTTTATGCCCGCCGAGTACGCAGGCGACGGCCGCATGTTTGAGCAGACGCTTGCCGAGTTTAGGGCTTACTACGGCGAGCACAAGGAAGACCACACCGCTCCCTATGCCGGCACGATCGAGATGCTCGACCGCTTGCGCGCCGCGGGCGTTCAGCTTGCCGTGCTCACTAACAAGGACCACGTCTCGGCGGCTCCGCTTATCGAAAAGTATTTTGGTTCCGAGCGCTTTGCGCTGGTGCAGGGCCGTGTCGATGCGTTTCCGCCCAAGCCCGAAGCACCCGTCACGCTGCATGTGATGGAAGAGCTAGGCGCCGACCCGGCGACCACGCTCTACGTAGGCGATTCCAATGTCGATATCCTGACCGGCCACAACGCCGGCCTTAAGAGTGCGGGCGTCAGCTGGGGTTTCCGCGGCCGCGCAGAGCTGGAAGCCGCCGGCGCCGACTACGTGGTAGACACCCAGGACGAGCTCGCAGCGCTAATTCTGGGCGAGTAACGAGCGACACTGCTTAACGCAGCTGCGACAATTCTTCCGCGCGGAAAGCGCATCCCGTTTTGGAGCTCCGGAATGGGATACGCTTTCCGTTTGAGGCACATCAGGGAAACCGCATCCCGTTTCAGAACAATATTCCGGGTCGCACTTTCCGCAACCCACCCCATCCGGAAAATGCGACCCACTATTCGGCCAAAAACCGGGTCGCGGTTTCCCAAGCACTCGATGCAACGCTAGCACAAGGAATGTCCCCAACTGCCGGCAGAAAAGGAACGTCCCCAAGTGCCGCCCCAATGACCACCATGGCAACGCCGCAGGTAGAGAACGGACAGCGAAAACGCCCCTAAGCGAGCAAGGTGACGTGAAATGAAAGGGCGCTGACCTTCTGGTCGCGCCCTTGAAATTGAACGTCAGATTGCCGCTTAGGGGCGTTTGCAGCGTCGAGCAGTTGCGGCGTTTGGTAAAACGCCGCAACGAACTAGCTCAGCATTGCATCCATCATCTCGGAGTTGACGGAGTCGTCGGCAGACCACTCGCCGTCGTCGTTACAGGTGTACTTGAAGATAACCGTGGTCTTCCTGGGCTCGGTGGCCTTGGTCACATCGACCATAACCTGACCGGCCATCTTGTACAGCTCGTCATCGGAAGGAACCGTGTCAAGCGCGGCGACCTTCTCCTGATACTGGGTGGAGAAGTCCTCGACGATCTTGTTCATAGACTTGCAGGTGATAGAGACCTCGGCGGTCGCGACACCCTTGTCCTCGTCGACCGTCACGTCGCCGATCTTGTAGTCAAAGCCCTCGAGATAGGTCTTGGCATACTCCTTGGGATCGATACCCAGCTGCTCGAACTCGTCGCCCGAAGCCTCCTCCAGACCAGAAAGGAAGTCGTCGCCACCGTTCTTGACCTCGTCAAACTGCGTCGTAAGATCCTCAGTGATGAGCTCCTCAACCGAAGGACCTCCACAGCCGGAAAGCACGACCACACATGCAACCAAGACGGCCATGAGGGGCGCAAGCAGCAGCTTCTTTTTCATGTTGTTCCTCCCAATGAGCGGCACTGCGCTTCCCAGACGCGGCGCACGTTGTAATAAGTAAGCCCATACTATCCACTTATGAACACCCTCGGCAACGCGAAGGCGCGGTCGGTTCGTTTTAGCGTCCGAACGGTTTGCAAGCCCACCCAACGTGCAATAAAACGCTTTCCCGCGGTGCAATAAAAAAGGTGGCCGGAAAACCCGACCACCCTCGCACAGCCTTTGGATGCCGCAGTTTACTTGCGGACGACCTTGACGATGGCGTCACCGGCGGCGACGGCGGACTCTGCCTCAACGGTGAGCTCGACATCGGCAAACTCGGCGGTGTTGGACACGGCCACGACGACGCAGTCCTTGTAACCGGCAGCGGCGATCTTGGCGCGGTCGATCTTGAGTATGGGCTGGCCAGCCTTCACAACGTCGTCGGCCTTGACGAAGCCCTCGAAGCCATCGCCGTTCATGTTGACGGTATCGACGCCAACGTGCACCAGAACCTCGATGCCGCTATCGGACTGCAGACCCACGGCGTGACCCATGGTGACGGTCACCTTACCGTCGCAGGGAGCGTAGACCAGATCGTCCTCGGGCCACACGGCACAGCCCTTGCCCAGAACCTCGCCACCAAAGACGGGATCGGGCACGTCGGCCATCTTGATGACCTTGCCCTTGACGGGCGAGCACAGCACGTCGGCGCCAGCAGAAGCAGAGATGGAGGCCGGAGCAGCGGCAGCCGCGGGCTCAGCCTTCTTCTTGAACATGTCAAACAGACCCATACGTTTTCTCCTCTTGATTAAGCGCAACGTTGTGCGCATGCCTACGGTAATTATAGTGCCAAATGGTTCAAATGCTAAGGTGGGGACTCGAATCGCGAGCCCTTCCCGGTAGTGCTCGTGGAATGAGCGTCTCCTTTGCATCGCGGATCGATAAGCCGAGTATCGCCCGCGCACGGGACGGGCAGAAGCGGGCGCGCCAAACCCGGCACTTCTTTTCGCTCTCGAGTCCTGTCGCCGCCTTGTCCCTAACACTTCCTGACACCGACCGAAACGTGCCAAAATAAACCTGTCCTTTTTGGCAGGTTTGGCGAGTGTGGATTTTTGGACGCTTAACTAGCGAACGTGGATAATCTCCCACTTTGAGGCCGTCACCGAGCCAAAAACGGGAGATTATCCGCTCTCATTTTGGACAACCCCCCCCCTGTACCAAGCCGAGCTCCATGGTCAAGTAATAACGACTTCTCATCATTAGATTGTTTACATCAATTCTAATAACTATTTAATCATTAAACTCGTTATTAGAATTGATATGATTAGCCTAATAACGAGTTTCCGGCACTAAAGATATGGAGGGCGCGATGCAAATCGAGGAGAACGGCCAGGGAACGCTCCGCAATAATCTATCGGGGAAATTGGCTTACTATTCGTTTTTTCCAACGCCCTTGCAATCATTGAGGCAGCTAAACCTCACCGAGGAAACCTATCGCACGCTTTCCGCATGCTCACGAAAGCTTGGAGAGCTTGAAGGCATGCTCTACTTTGTTCCCAACGCCGACATGTATCTGACAATGTACGTGCGCAAAGAAGCACTCCTTTCTTCGCAAATTGAAGGAACCCAGTGCACGTTTGACGACCTACTTAGTCCATCGCAAACACAACTCCATCATAAAGATGTCGCAGACGTCGTGAATTACGTCCGTGCTGTCGACCGCGGCGTAGAACTGCTCAAAAAGATGCCCTTGTGCACGAGACTTCTTAGGCAAGTTCATGCGGTCCTGCTGGACGGAGTGCGCGGAACGGAGAAGAATCCAGGCGAGCTGCGCTCCTCACAAAACTGGATTGGCCCCTCAGGCTGCACCATTGCAACCGCATCGTTTGTCCCTCCAAACATTGAAGATTTGAGTAACACGCTCCAGGACCTCGAACGCTTTATCAATGAGCCTCAAGTCGAAATGGATCCGATTGTGCGGGCGGCGCTCGTCCATTACCAATTTGAAACTGCCCATCCATTCCTAGACGGAAACGGTCGCCTGGGCAGGCTTCTCATTACACTTATGCTCATCAATGATGGCGTTCTTCATTCTTGCTTGTTCTATCCATCGTTCCAGTTCAAGAAAAATCGAAGCGAGTACTACCGGCAACTCACATCCGTAAGGGAGAGAGGCACTTACGAGGAATGGATAGAGTTTTTCTGCAACAGTCTTCTCGAGAGTGCGAAGGACTCGGTAGGGTCTTTAAAAAACCTTGTTGACCTCCATAACCGTTCCACAGCAACCATTACCGAAAATCTCGGAAGGACCGCTGCAAACGGGCAAAGGCTGTTGGGCATTCTTGAAGAGCACCCCATCGTCGACACCGCATTCATCGCTGCCCAACTCGATATCGGCAGGAGTACCGCGAGCTCGCTTGTCAAATCATTTGAAGAATTGGGTATCCTCCGTCCGCTCGACGAGTCAAGACAGAGATACCGGCAGTACGGGTATGAAGAGTATCTTTCGATTCTCAGGGAAGACGCCGAGCCGATTAGATAGGCATCGCAGCCCAGGCAAATTAAAGCGAGCGTGGATAATCTCCCACTTTGAGCCCGCACACAGGCCAAAACCGGGAGATTATCCACGCTCATTTCTGACTAGTCATTTAAGAACGTCCCCAATGACTACTCCGGCATCGCCGATGTTTCGGCAACGACAGCGAACGGGCCGCATTCGGAGCAAGACGACGCCGCAGGTAGAGAACGGACAGCGAGCGGGTCGCATTTGAGACAAGGTGACGTGAAACGAAAGGGCGCTGACCTTCTGGTCGCGCCCTTGAAGTTGAACGTCAGATTGTCCAAATGCGGCCCGCGCAGCGTCGACCGGTTACGGCGTTTGGCAAAACGCCGTAACTACTCCTGAGCTCCGTACTGCTCGTAGTAGGCGTCGATGGCGGTCTTGAGCTCGTCATCGATGACGACCTTGCCGTCGATCTCGTGGTTATAGAGGGTCTCGACGACCTCGGCCATGGAGACGATGCTCGCGACGGGGAAACCGTACTTGGCCTCGATCTCCTTCTGGGCGGTGGTCACGCCACCCTTGCCGACCTCCATGCGGTTGAGGGACACGATCAGGCCCTTAATCTCGACATCGGCAGCAGCCTTGACCTTGGGATAGGTCTCGTCGATGGACTTGCCGCTGGTGGTGACGTCCTCGACCATGACCACGCGGTCGCCGTCCTTGGGCTCATAACCCAACAGGTTGCCCTTATCGGCACCGTGGTCCTTGGCCTCCTTGCGGTCGCAGCAATACTTGACCTCCTTGCCGTACAGCTCGTGGTAGGCAATTGCGGTCACGACGGCCAGCGGAATGCCCTTGTAGGCCGGCCCAAACAGCACGTCAAAATCGTCGCCAAAGTTATCGTGGATGGCCTGGGCGTAATACTCGCCCAGCTTCTTGAGCTGATAGCCCGTCACGTAAGCGCCGGCATTCATAAAGAACGGAGACTGACGGCCGCTCTTGAGCGTAAAGCTGCCGAACTTAAGGACGTCGGACTCGACCATAAACTTGATGAACTCTTGCTTGTAAGCCTCCATGCGGGCTCCTCTCGTAATCGCGTACGTGCCTTCCAGTTTAGCGCAGGCGAAGCGTAGATGCGGGCGCGCTTTGGGGCCACGGCATTCTGTAAAGGCTTTGTCAGAGGGAATGGTTTTCCGAACAATGGGGTTGACATGTCAAACCCCCTCATCAAGAATACGGGCGGATTAAAAAGGGGTACGAGATACCCAAAGCGCGCTGCGCCCGGCCTTAAGGAGGTGTGCCATGGAAGGCAGTCCTAGTCGAAAAACCTGCATGTCGCCCTCGGCACGCCGCGAGGACTCCGCACACGCATAAACGCCACCGGCAGATCGTCAACCCCCCACAAAGGTGCCTGTCCCCTTTGTGGTGGTTCGTGAGCTTGACGTGAGCGACATCTAGGTTTTTTGCAACTCAATACGACACGTACGCTAACTCCCTTCAACAAGGAGGACCCTATGCTGATGCTCAAAACCGCCACGGTTCTCGAAGCCATCTCCAAGCGCCGCCGCACGGCGCGCCCTGCCGCTCGCACCGGCCTGTCCAAGAACACCATATTCGCCGCCACCCATAGCGCCGAGGACGCTCTCGTACTGCTTGACGCCACGGCAAACGGCCTCACCGCCGAGCAGGCAACCGAGCGCCTGGATGCCGCCGGCCCCAACACCATCGAAGCGCCGACCAAGACGCTCGCCCGCCGCATCGCCGACGCGTTCATCGATCCCTTCGCCGGCATCCTCGCCGCGCTCGCGCTGGTCTCACTCTACATCGACGTGCTCGCCGTGCCCGAGCCGCAGCGCGACCCCTCCACGGTCATCGTCATCAGCATCATGCTGCTGGTATCGGGCGGCATGAAGTTTATCCAGGAAGCCCGCAGCGGCAATGCGGCAGATGCCCTCAAGGACCTGGTCTCCAACACTTGCACCGCCCTGCGCGACGACGAGCGCATCGAGATCCTCTTCGACGAGCTCGTCCCCGGCGATGTGATCCGCCTCTCTGCCGGCGATATGGTGCCAGCAGATGCCCGCGTCATCACCGCGCGCGACCTGTTTGTCATCGAGTCCGCACTCACCGGCGAGAGCGAGGCAGTCGAGAAGACCGCTGCCGCCACCGTCGTCGAGGGCGCCGACGGCTCCGCGCTGCCACTCTCTGCCTGCAAGAACATCGTCTTTACCGGCACCTCCGTGCAAAACGGCACCGCCATGGCGCTTGTCGTTGCCACCGGCTCGGACACCTACCTGGGCGGCATCGCCAAGATACTCAACGGGCGCAGCGAAAAGAGCGCGTTTGACCGCGGCGTCTCGAGCGTCTCCATGTTGCTCGTACGCCTCATGCTCGTTATGGCGCCGGCCGTCTTTGCCATCAACGCCGCCACCAAGGGCAACGTCATCGACGCGCTGCTGTTCGCCACGAGCGTGGGCGTGGGCATCACGCCGCAGATGCTTCCCGTCATCGTGACCACAAGCCTGTCGCAGGGCGCCAAGGACCTCGCCCGTCGCCAGGTTATCGTCAAGGAGCTGCCGGCGATTCAAAACCTGGGCGCCATGGACGTCCTGTGCTGCGACAAGACCGGCACCCTCACCGAAGACCGCATCGTGCTCGAGCGCTACCTCAACACCGATGGCAACGAGGACGCGCGCGTGCTGCGCCATGCGTTTTTGAACAGCTTCTTCCAGACCGGCCTCAAAAATCTTATCGACCTGGCCGTAATCGACCGTGCCGATGTGACACCCTCGACCGTCGCACCCGATTCCATGCTGGGCCAGAGCCTGCGCGACCGCTACACCAAGGTCGACGAGGTTCCCTTCGATTTCTCGCGCCGTCGCCTGAGCGTAGTTGTCTCCGACGCCCAAGGCAAAACCCAGATGGTTACCAAGGGAGCTGCCGAGGAGATGCTCGAGATCTGCTCCTTTGTCGAGGTCGATGGCATCGCCCGGCCGCTCGCCGAAGACAAGCTCGCCCAGATTCGCAAGCAGGTCGCCGATCTTAACGCCGAGGGCCTGCGCGTGATTGCCGTGGCACAGAAGACCGATCCGCGCTGCGTGGGCGAGTTTGGCATCGCCGACGAATGCGACATGGTGCTGATGGGCTTTTTGGCCTTCCTCGATCCGCCCAAAGCAAGTGCCGCGGGCGCCGTCGCCACCCTCGAGGCCAAGGGCGTGGCGGTCAAGGTCCTGACCGGCGACAACGACCGCGTCGCCGCCACCGTCTGCGCGCAGATCGGCATCGATGCGAGCAACGTCTTGCTCGGCTCCGAGATCGATGCGCTCGACGACGCCGAGCTTGCCGAGCGCGCCGAGAAAACCCACCTCTTCGCCAAGCTCTCGCCGTTGCAGAAGGCGCGCCTGGTGCGCGTCATGCGCGAGCTACTCGGCCACACCGTGGGCTTTATGGGCGACGGCATCAACGACGCCGCCGCCATGCGTGCGAGCGATTGCGGCATCTCAGTCGATTCGGCCGTCGACATTGCCAAGGAATCCGCCGATATCATCTTGCTTCAGAAGGACCTGGGCGTGCTCGAACGCGGAATCATCGAAGGCCGCCGCACCTACGGCAACCTGCTCAAGTACCTCAAGACCACAGTGAGCTCCAACTTTGGCAACGTGCTGTCCGTGACCGTCGCGAGCCTGTTCTTGCCGTTTTTGCCCATGAGTGCCCTACAGCTGGTGCTGCTGTCGCTCGTCTACGAGATCGTGTGCATCACGCTACCGTGGGACACCGTCGATGACGTCTGGACCGCCCGTCCGCGCTCCTGGGACGCCGCGTCCATCAAGGGCTTTATGCTCGAGCTGGGCCCCGTGAGCTCGCTGTTTGACATCGTGACCTTCGCCGCGCTCTTCTTTGTGGTGTGCCCCGCCACCGTGGGCGCAAGCTGGTCCGAGCTCTCCGGGACGGGCAACGTCGCGGGTATGGCGACCTTTGCCGCGCTCTTCCAGAGTGGCTGGTTTATCGAGTCCATGTGGTCGCAGACGCTCGTGATCCACATGCTGCGCTCCCCGCGCCTGCCGAGCCCACGTGACCACGCCGCGCCGGCACTGTGCGCTCTCACCGTGCTAGGCCTGGCGCTTGTCACCTGGCTGCCGGCAAGCCCCATCGCCGACGCGCTGGGCCTCATGACGCTACCCGCAATCTTTTTCGCACTGCTCATCGGCATCGTTGCCGCCTACATCGCGCTCACTCAACTGGCAAAGCGCCGCTACATCGCCCGCCACGGCGAGCTGCTGTAGCACGGTGAGCCGCCACAGTAGACAGCCCAAGGGCAAAACCACCACAAAGGTGCCTGTCCCCTTTGTGGTGGTTGGCTAGTCTTGGGGTGTCCAGGACCAGAAGAGGCTAATGAGCGCCACGCGCGAATTGGTACCGACCTTTTTGTTGATCGAGGCAATGTGGCGGTAGAGTGTGGAGCGCGAGAGGAAGAGTGCCGCCGCAACGTCCTGAACGCTGTCATCCGAAACGACTAGCGCCTCCAGAACATCGCGCTCGCGCTTGGTGAGCCCAAAGGCGGCAACGAAGCCGTCGAGCCGATCGTCAAACGAAAGCTCCGGCGGCTCCAGGGGCACCGTGTCGGCCTGATCGGGCGCACGGCTCACGCCAAGATCGTCAGTAGCAAACGCCAGCCCGCCATGCGTCGTCTCGCGCTCGCCGTCTTGCCCAAACTGTCCCAACAGCGAAATCGCGATGCCGACGAACAGCACGAGCACGACACCCACCGCCGTCAGCACATTTTGGCTCGAGATGATCGCCACCGCCGGAGCCGTCACGAGTATCGAGCAAACGTTGTTGATAACACGACCCATGCACGGCCACAGATACGCCCAGCGGGCATACATCGAAATCGCGGCGAACTTCGCGGTGAAGAACACCACGAAAAAGCCCGTGCCCAGGTAAAAGATAATCGTGGCAGCAAGCGTATTGCCACCGTTGCCATCGGTGAGAAGTACAAAGAACGAGAGCGTGGACAGCATGGCGGCACACGTCATGATGATATTCATATACGAACGCCCGCGCAGGTCATACAGGACGCCGGCGGCAAGGGCGCTCACAACCGGCAGCAAGCGCGACCAGTCGCCCAGGTCGATGGCGCCGGCGGCATGCGAAGTCGTAAGGCCGGCATTGAGAGCCGCGAACACGCCGGTGAGGCAGGCGGTCGCCACCGTCAGGCGCACCACGGCACCTTGGAAGGCTGCCTTTGCCTCGGGGCCATCGCGCCACCTGGCACCACGTTCAAACGCATCAACCGACAGCTCGGCAATCTCGGCCTCGAACTCGGGCGCAGACTCATCACGCAATTTAGCTCGACGGGTACCGTGAAGCAGCCCAACCAGCGCAATCGCACAGGCGGTGAGGACAAACTGCTGGGGAATGCCCGCAGCATAAGAAACCGCCACGGCGCGCGCCAAACAGGGCGTCTGCGCAAAACGCCGCGCCAGATTGGCATGGGCGGTCGACCCGCAGTAGCCCAGGGCGCAGCACGCCACCAAACCGCCGGCAATCACGATCTGAAACTGCACCGCCATAATCATCAGCAACAATGCCGACACCAATAGCACGCCTGTAATATCGCTTGTCGCATCGATCGACTGGGGACGACGATAATACAGAAATGGGCGCACGAAAAAGCCGATCACGCTCGCGCCGACAACGATGCTCTCGTAGATAACGACCTCGTTCGCCGGCACAAACTCGGCCACGCGTACGTCAAAGAGGTACTCGCTGGCCAAAAACGTGAAGAAGAACAGCGCCAGGCATATAATCTCCCGAATGCCCCGACGCAGATATGCGGTTGTGTCTCCCATGCCCCTCATGGTTAACCCCCGGCCGCTCAATTGTCTGGAAATCTATTTTAATAAAGAACCAGTCTCAATATCGAAGCCAGGCTCGAAATGTTGCCAATTCGACCCCAGCCGTCCACATCACGCCGCGATTTTGAGCCGCATGGACCAGAAGGGACGCGCGCGATCTCTAGCTCGGCCAGGAGTGTCCCCAACTACCACTCATTTAAGTACGTCCCCAATGAGTAGCCGAAGAGTGTCCCCCGCGACTAGTCGTTTAAGAACGTCCCCAACGACTAGTCAAAAATGGGCCATGTGTCCCAGTTGTGGAGACTCCTTGAGCCGTCTGGGTATCGCGAAGGATCGCACACTCCCCCATCATCAAAAGTGACACACGCTACCTGTTGATGGGAGGCAGCCATGGGCTTCTTTGACAAGATGTTCGAGAAGAAAGAGTGCGCGATTTGCGGTACCGAGCTGGGACTTCTAGGTAAGACAAAAATCAATGAAGGCTACCTGTGCAAAGAGTGCGCCGGCAAGCTCTCCCCCTACTTTCACGGCTATCGCTCCAGCACCGCGGACGATATCCGTGAGCAACTCGCCTACCGCGAGGCCAATGCCGAGCGCCTGGCGTCGTTCAACCCCACGCGTACGCTTTCTGCCGGGCGCACCAATATTATGCTCGATGAGGACGCGGGCCTGCTGATCATCACTTCGCAGAGCCGCTGGCGCGACGCCAATCCCGACATCATCGAGTTCTCGCAGGTACTCGGCTGCGATATGGATATCGACGAGCAGCGCACCGAGATCTATCGCGAGACCAAGGACGGCGAGCGCGAGAGCTACAACCCGCCGCGCTACGACCTGGATTACGACTTTAATCTGACCATCCATGTCAACACGCCGTACTTTACCGAGATCAACCTGCGCGTGAACGACTCCACCATCGATCAGCGCGGCTCCATCGAATACCGCGAGGCCAAGCGCCAGGCAACCGAGGTCCGCGATGCGCTGGTGCAGCTGCGCCAGGAGACGCGCGACAGCGTCGTGGCCGCCAAGGCCCCCAAGACCGCGGTGACCTGCCCCTTCTGCGGAGCCACCACCATTCCCGATGCCAGCGGGCGCTGCGAATACTGCGGCGGCGCCATCGGCGCATAGCCTCCGGCAGCGAAAGGACCGATCATGGCCTTCGAGAGCGTTAACTATCAATGCCCCGCGTGTGGCGGCCCCCTTCACTTTGCCAGTGCCGAGCAAAAGCTCGTCTGCGACTACTGCGATTCTCGTTTTGAAGTCGAAGAAGTCGAGGCCCTCTATCGCGAGCGCCAGGACAAGGCAGATGCCAAAGCCGATGCAGCAGCCGCAACGCCCAAGCCCGTCGCCGACGACGCGGTGCAGGAGCTCGCCCAAAACGCCGGCTACATCTGCTCGTCGTGCGGCGCCGAGCTAATCTCGGATGGCACCGTCGCCGTTACCACCTGCCCGTACTGCGGCAACCCCGCCGTGGCACCCGGTCAGCTCTCGGGCGACTTCTCGCCCGACCTGGTGATTCCGTTTAAGCTCGGCCGCGACGACGTTATGGCCGCGCTCAAAGAGCACTACAAGGGCAAGATCCTGCTGCCCAAGAGCTTTGTCACCGGCAACCACATCGACGAAGTCCAAGGCGTCTACGTGCCGTTTTGGCTTTACGGCGCCCGCGTGGACGGCGAAGTGTACTTTGACGCGACCAACGAGACCGTGACCGAGGAATCCGACCGCACCGTCACGACCACCGACCACTACGATGCCTATCGCAAGGGCAATATCTCGTTTAAGCGCGTGCCCGTCGACGGATCGTCCAAGATGCCCGACGGCCACATGGACGCCATCGAGCCGTTTGACTACGACGCACTGCGTCCGTTCTCGGTCGCATATATGCCCGGCTACATCGCCAACCGTTACGACGAGGACTGCGAGACTTGCAAGGCGCGCGCCGAGCGCCGCATGGAAGAAAGCACGATCTCGGCCCTGCGCGAGACCGTCGTCGACGAATACGACGATGCCACGGTCGAAAGCAAGCAGCTCGACTACACCTGGGAAGACAGCGACTACGCCCTGTTCCCCGTCTGGATGCTCTCCACCTCGTGGAACGGCAAGAGCTACCTGTTTGCCATGAACGGCCAGACCGGCCGCTTGGTCGGCGAGCTCCCCTGCTCCAAGCCCAAGCTCGCCATCGCCTCGGTGCTGTTCTTTGTGATCGGATTTATCCTCTCCCAGATTCTCTTTATGGGGGAATACGCCTTCGATCCGGATTACCTCACCTTTGATATCGAGGGCATCCTCATCAATATCATCGCGCCGCTGATCATCGTGATTATCGGAGACGTGCTACTGGTAGGCCAGCTCAAGACGGCCAACGAAGCAACCTGTGCCGATGAGTATTGTGGTGAGCTCGACCTGACCGAGAAGCACGACACCTTCAGCCACACCGAGACCACCGTTGTCATGAAAGACGACAAGGACGACTAAGCAATCCAACCAATACCACCTGGCCTTTGACGAGAAAGGAAGATCACCATGGGACTCTTGAAAGCTGGATTGGGAGCTGCCGGCGGCGTCATGGCCGACCAGTGGAAGGAATTTATCTACTGCGAATCGATGCCTGCTGACGTCTTGGCCTGCAAGGGCAGCAAACGTACCGGTGGCCGCAGCTCCAACACGCGCGGCGAGGACAACGTCATCTCCAACGGCTCGGTCATCGCCGTCAACGACGGACAAGGCATGCTCGTGGTGCAAAACGGCAAGATCATCGAAGTCGCGCTGGAGCCCGGTGAGTTCGTCTTCGATACCGGCAGCGAGCCGAGCGTCTTTAGCGGCAACCTGGGCGATTCCATCAAGGAGACCTTCGCCAATATCGGCAGCCGTTTTACCTTTGGCGGTGACGCGGGCAAGGACCAGCGCGTCTACTTCATCAACACCAAGGAGATCATCGGCAACAAGTACGGCACCGCCTCGCCCGTGCCCTTCCGCGTGGTCGATAACAACATTGGCCTGGACGTCGACATCTCCGTTCGCTGCAACGGCGAGTATTCGTACCACATCACCAACCCGCTGCTGTTCTACACCAACGCATGCGGCAACGTGACCGATAGCTACACGCGCGACAAGATCGACAGCCAGCTTAAGTCCGAGCTGCTCACCGCCCTGCAGCCCGCCTTTGCCAAGATCTCGGAGATGGGCATCCGCTACAGCGCCATCCCCGGCCACACCACCGAGCTCGCCCGCGCGCTCAACGAGGTCCTCTCTGCCGACTGGCGTGACCTGCGCGGCGTCGAGATCGTGAGCTTTGGCGTCAACTCCATCGCCGCCTCGCAAGAGGACGAGCAGATGATCAAG
This sequence comes from Collinsella sp., assembly GCA_048187355.1. Taxonomy (GTDB): domain Bacteria; phylum Actinomycetota; class Coriobacteriia; order Coriobacteriales; family Coriobacteriaceae; genus Collinsella. Next base: position 34,988 of record DBEZDO010000040.1, on the reverse strand, counting down.
GACCTGCAGAAGGCCGCGGTCATGCGTGATCCCACCATGGCGGCCGCCAACATCGCCAGTGCCCAGAGCGACGCGATGCGCGCGGCAGCCGCCAACCCCAACGGCGCGATGGCCGGCTTTATGGGCATGGGCATGGCAGGTGGCATGGGCGGCATGAACGCCAGCCAGCTGTTCGCCGCCGGCCAGGCACAGCAGCAGGCCGCCCCGCAGCCGGCTCCGGCTCCGGCACCCGCCCCCGCGCCGGCTCCTGCCGCTGCCCCCGCGGCCGGCACGTGGACCTGCAGCTGCGGTGCCACCAACACCGGCAAGTTCTGCTCCGAGTGCGGCAGTCCCACACCCGCCCCGGCACCGACCAAGTGGTTCTGCCCCAACTGCGGCAGCGAAAACGGCGGCAAGTTCTGCAGCAACTGCGGAACGCCCCGGCCCTAGCCCCTCTATCTGGTAATTGGCGGGGGATCCGCCACCCCCGCATTTGCTTCTATGGGTTTTCACACAAGAAGGAGGACACCATGAAGACAACGTTCAAAAAGTCCGTACTTGCATTCCTGACATGCGTCCTGGCGCTCGCCTTTGCCCTGACGGGCTGCAGCGGCGGCGGCAAAGACCCCAAGGCCAACTTCGTCGGCAGCTGGGAACTCTCGGGTGGAACCGTGGATGGCGAAGAGCTGACCGATGAGTACATGAAGATGCTCGAGGATTGGGGTGTCCACTGCGTCCTGATTCTCGATGAGGACGGTACAGGCGCCCTCGACCTGTTCCTTGAAGTCGTCGACCTTAAATGGGAGGCAAAGGACGCCACCACCGTAACTATCACCGCCGAAGATGAGTCGCACGACATGAAGCTCAAGGACGGCAAACTCATCCTCGAAGAAGATGACGGCAATCTTGTCTTTACCAAGTCCGACAAGGACCTGTCCGGTACGGTGAAGAAGGATCGCGAGGCGGCCGAGAAGGAAGAGGAGATCGATGAGGCCGTCGAAGACGACGACGTCCAGAGTGTCGAAATCTCCCCCGCCGTCACCGTCGCCGATGACGATCTGTGCACCATCACCATCACCGAGAAGTTCAAGGACGACTGGGGCGACATCGGCTTTGTCGTCAACATCACCAACAAGAGCGACAAGGACCTGACCTTCTACGCTCCTTCCGGCAAGACCAACGTCAACGGCACTATGAAGGAACCCTGGTTCTCGGCTAACCTGATGCCCGGCACCAGCGCCACCGAGGAATTCACGTTCTCGAGCGGCGAGCTTGACAGCCTTGACGACCTGGTCAACACGACCATCGGCATCGACGCCTACCTGACCGATTCCTACGAGGACGTCGCCTCTTACAGCGCAACCATCGCGTAACGGCAGACACCGATAGCCGCGGATTGGCGGACATATCCGCGCACATGCCAGGCGGGGCCGCAGGAGTTGATCCTGCGGCCCCGTCGTTTTTATGCCGATGCGTAACGAGCGCTAGCGCTCCATGTTGGGAACGATGCTGCCCTCGGTTACCGCATGCACGGCCAGGCGCATGATGTTGTCGTAGCCGGTCTTGCTTAGGATCTCCGAGATGCGACGCTTGATGGTGCCCTCACTCATAAACAGCTCGGCCGCGATCTCGCGGCGGCTTTTGCCCTCGCAGGCAAGGCGCAAAATCGACAGCTCGACATCGTCGAGCGCCGCCGTACCCGAAAAAATGCTCTCGGGCGGCTTGGGAAACGTGCAATAGCCCGCCAGCGTGGAGCGCATCACGGCGAACAGCTCGTCGATACCGACGTTCTTGTACACAAAGCTATCGACGCCCGCCTCGCGGGCTTGATCGACAAAGGTGATCTCGGGCATGCCGGTCATGATAATGATGCGACACTCGGGCAGCTGCTCCTTGATGCGCGCCGCCGCCACGATGCCGTTTGAATCGTGTTCGGTGCACGCGTCCATCAGTATCATGTCCGGGCGCTCCTTGAGCGCGACACCTAAGGCATCGGAGGCATCGGCGATGGCGGAAACAACGGTCATATCGGGCTGGTCGCCAACGGAGCGCGCCAGGCTCTCGCGCAGGATGGCCTGGTCTTCGACGATTAACACGCGGATCATGAGCTTCTCCTTTGGGACGTGTCGTTGGCGTTAAGCGGGATGGACACCGCAAGCGTAAAGGGCGGGGCGGCGTGGACCTCCAGGCTACCACCCAGATTCTGTGCGACATGTCTCATACCTGGAATACCCGTTCCCTCGCGATACGATACGGGAGCCGGGGACCCGTCGTTAGAAATCGTCATGCGCGCGACGGCGCCAGCATCCGCCCCCTCCTGCCACAGATGCACGTGGACCCGATGCGCCTGCGCATGCTTGGTGGCATTGGTCGAGGCCTCACGGATAATCTGCAAAAATGCGGCGGCGACACGCGCGTCCTCAGGCAGCGCACCCTCAACATCGATCTGCACGCTCACCAGGCCAAAAGCGTGGGCGATATCACCCAGCTGCTCTGCAGGCTCACTGGCACCACCACTGCGCAGGTCGGCGGCGATCGAGCGCAGCAATGGGTCAATCTGCTCGAGCGACTCGTCGTCCAGGCGCCCCTCCTCCAAATAGCGATGGAGGATGGACAGGCGCTGCCCAATCACGTCGTGCACGCGGGCACGCATGCGCAGGTAGGCCGCATTGTCGGCAACTTTTTTGACCTCTTCGATCTGGGCCTGGAGTTCTTTGCCCGCAAGCTCAAGCAGGTGATTGGCTTGCGCCAGGCGGTCGTGGGCATGCGCATACTCCGTCACATCCAGCCCGATAATGCGCTCAAAGAGGCGGCCCGAAACCATAACCTCGTCGTGCACAAATAGGCGAATCTCGGCGGGAGAAATCTCGATCACCGCACGAGCCTCACCAAAACGGTCCAAGTTAATCCACACACGGTTCCTGCTGCTTTCGGGCATTTGCATGCTCAGTTTGCGCAGGTCGTTCCATGTGCTGCTCATGTCGCCCAGGTCGGTGGGCATATGGAGCTCTACGAGGTTTTTGCGCATGCAGCGGTTCATGAGCAGCGGACGGCCCCTCGGGTCCAGATACAGGATGCCCACGGGAATCACGTTGATGGTCTCGATCGTCGAGAACATGGTGATATCTTCCTGGCGGTTACGGACGTCCATCAAGAGCGCCGCGATGGAGCGGAACAGGAAGAACGCTCCCTCTGCGATAAGGACAACGGTCCACGCCGAGCCCGTGGCAAAAACCACCGGTGGTGTAACGGCGACAACAAGCAACAGTTCGGCCAGCATGACGAGGCGACGATAGTGCACCATAAGTACCACGCCATAGGCAAAGATTGCAGCATTGAGCCACAACGCTCCGCCCATTGCCCTGGCGCAAACGTCAAGCGGCGCCACCAGATACGAGCCAGACGACGCGAATAAGATGAGCGCCGAAATCATCAGGTGAAGCACAAGACTCGCCTCGTAGGCGCAAATCACCTTACGGTTATAGGACGAGCGGCGCGATGCGATGAGCGGGACGTGGATCGTCTGCAGGCACGCAGCCAGGGCAAAGACAACATCGAGCGCAACGATTTGGGGAAGGATGAGCGAAACCTGCATCGTCACTCACCCGCCCTCGGCATCAAGACGATCATGCGCAGCTGGCCGGGCTCGCCCTCAAGGCGGTATGCCACGTTGCGCCCTTGCAGAGCGCTTTCGAGCTCTTGCGCAGCGGGCGTCTGCGAAAGATCTTCATCATCGTTGGAAAAAAAGCGTGGCGCGCAGCTCGACACTGCATCGGTCATGGTCGCCCAAGTGATACATAAGCGCCGGATGGTCGGTGGTGTAGGCAAAAAACGCAAAGTCATACACGCAGTCGTACAGGGCGCTTACCGTACTGGCGTGCAACGGGCGCCGTATGGCGATAATCGAGGCGCAATCGATATCGATGGTGCGCAGGTCGCTTGCGAGCTCGTTGGCGATGAGCTGAATGCGGTCGCGATCAAAGCCGCTCTCCCCGTGCTGTGCCAACGTGAGCGACCCCTTACGCTTGCAATAGGCGACGAGCATCTTGGCGCGCTGCAGCATGCGGTAACGCTCGTGCGAAGACGCTTCGTCGGTCAACGGCGGCAGCGAGCTCAGCAGGTCGTACATCCCTTCGAGCGCGCGGGCAAGCGCCTGGTCCACGTCTTGGACCAGCAGGGTCTCGGCCTCTTGATCTGCCAAATGCGTCTTAAGGTCGTAGTCGGCGGCGAGCAGCTCGTTTTGGCGTTGCAGCTCCATGCGGCGATGTGCCAGTTCACGGTTAAGCTCGTTGAGCTCCGACACGTCTTGGGCAAGCAGGGCCGATCCGCCCAGCAGTGGAAAGGCACGGTACATTACATCGGGATCGGACGCCACGGCAAAGGCATGGGCGCGGCCGTGCTCCTGGGTCCGCAACTCCTCACGCACGCCTACCGGCGTTGGCTTTGACACCGGCGTGGCATAGACTTCCTGCAGGTCGCGCGTTAGAACTTTGAGGTCAAGCGGCAAGGTGTCGAAGATGCCGGCGATGTCGTGATATGACGGAATGACACCGCAATCGAGACAGATTTCCATCGCCACCACACACAAGACGCAATAGATGAGCGAGAAGTTGAGCCTCCATGCCCAGGGCACGCGCAACGCATATGAGATGGCAAAGAACGCGCCGCCCAGCAGCACGAGCGCCGCCGTGCCCGAGAAACGTTGGATGCGAAAGGACGAGGACCGGCCCACCAGGATAAAAAAGGCCACAAAGTTAAAGGCCGTCCACACGAGGACGGCGAAATAACCCCAGCCGTACGTGTAATCGTTGCTCCAGGTGTCGCTTGTACGGTCAAAGTGGAAGACCTGCTGGTGAAAATCGTTGGTGAGCACAAATCCGATAAGCAGGATAGCCATAATCCACAGCGCAGCGCAGTAGCGGCGACCCAGGCGGTGTTGCTCCAGGCCCGCAAGGCGCAGACCACACAACTGGTAGAGCAGCGGAATGAGCGTCATGGGCACGTAGTACAGGTACCACAGCACGGTGGCATAGAACGGCGTGAACGACTTGTACTTGAGAATGACTTCGATCATCCACAGGACGCAGATGGTGGCGATGGCAACAAGACGGCGGCGCAACACATAGTCCAAACAGCGCAGATAGACCGATACGCCCCAGATCGAAAATGCAATTGCGGCAACAAGCAACGGCAGAGAGCTCGAATGGACGAGCGCATCCACGACCTCTTCGGACACCTCGCTATAGGCGGGCACGGCGTTAGATAGTTTGGGGTCGAAGGCGAACAGCGCCGGCAAGACTGCCAAAAGCATGAGGAACAGCGCGGTGATGGCGCCGGCGATAGCGAAGACGCGGTGACGGTACACCTGATGTGTTATGCCAACAAGGAATCGCGGCATGGCGAAGAGCCTGCCGCCCCTGGGATCCGCCACGGGTGCGGATCGGGCGGCCGCGTTGCCGATATGTCGCTCGCGGGTACCCATAGTGCTTTTAGTGTACCGACAGATGGGTCGAAAAAGCGGGCCGCATGTCCCAAAATCCGCAGACGGCAAGGCGCCCGGCAAGCATTAACTGCTCGCCGGGCGCCTTGGTCAGGAGGCTCTGAAGTCGAGTGTCTCAACTTCCTTAGGACAGGTCCTCACCATTAGAAGCAATAACCTTCTTGTACCAGTCGAAGCTCTTCTTCTTGGAGCGCTTGAGGGTGCCGTTGCCCGCATCATCGCGGTCGACATAGATAAAGCCGTAGCGCTTGGACATCTCGCCCGTGCCAGCCGAGACCAGATCGATCGGACCCCAGGTGGTGTAGCCCAGCAGGTCAACGCCATCCTCGGTCACCGCATCGCGCATCGCGGCAATATGCTGGCGCAGATAGTCGATACGGTAGTCATCGTTGATGGAGCCATCCTCCTCGACAACATCCTTGGCGCCCAGACCGTTCTCAACCACAAACAGTGGCTTCTGATAACGGTCGTACAGGCCGTTGAGCGTAATACGGAAGCCCAGCGGATCGATGGCCCAGCCCCACTGGCTCTCCTGCAGGTAGGGGTTCTTGGCACCGACGAAGGCGTTGCCCTGGGTGCGCTCGACATCGGGGTTATCGGCACCGGCGGAGCAACGGGTGCTGTAATAGCTAAAGCTGATGAAGTCGACGGTGTTGGCGGCCAGAATCTCGCGGTCCTCGTCGGTCATACCCACATCGATGCCCAAACGCTCGAGCTTCTTGACAGCATATGCCGGGTAGTAGCCGCGGCTCTGGACGTCAACGAAGAAGTAATTGTCCTGGTTGTCGAGCTGCGCTTGGCGCACATCGCCCGGACGGCAGCTGTAGGGATAGTAGCTACCTGCGGCAAGCATGCAGCCGATCTTGATCTCGGGGTCGATCTCGTGGGCGATCTTGGTTGCCCAAGCGCTGGCGACAAGCTCGTTGTGAGCGGCAAGGTACTCGACGGCCTCCTTGTTCTCGCCCTCCTCAAAGACCAAGCCGGCACCCATAAACGGCAGGTGCAAGATCATATTGATCTCGTTAAAGGTGAGCCAGTACTTCACCAGACCCTTGTAGCGGGTGAAGATCGTGGTCGCGAGGTTCTTGTAGAAGTCGATGAGCTTGCGGTTGCGCCAGCCGCCGTACTCCTTGATGAGGTGAATCGGGCAGTCGAAGTGCGTGATGGTCACGAGCGGCTCGATACCGTGCGCCTGGCACTCGCGGAATACGTCCTCGTAGAAGGCCAAGCCGGCCTCGTTGGGCTCGGTCTCGTCACCGTTGGGGAAGATACGGGTCCAAGCCAGGCTCATGCGGAAGGTCTTAAAGCCCATCTCGGCAAAGAGAGCAATATCCTCTTTGTAGTGGTGATAGAAATCGATGCCAGTCTGCGCAGGATAGTAATAGCCGTCCTCGAAGTCGAGCATCTTGCGCTGACCGGAGACCACCGCATAGCGCTCGGGGCCGTGCGGAGCCACGTCCACGTTGGCCAGGCCGCGGCCGTCCACGTCGTAGGCGCCCTCGCACTGGTTGGCAGCCGTTGCGCCGCCCCACAGGAAGTCATTACGGAAAGCCATGTATCAATCCTTTCGCACGCTGCTTGTCGTGGTTTCAGTATCCCCGCAAATAGGGCCTCGCCCAACGACAGCGACGCAGGCCGACACTTCTTTTCGCACACGGCGGCCCGGCAGCCGCCCCCGTCTGACACTTTCTGATACCGCCGCCCCAAACCACCACAAAGGGGACAGGCACCTTTGTGGTGGTTTGGGCCCGTTTTGTCTCGATCTGTAACAGCTAGGCCGTCAAAATCGGGCTTGGTGTTACAGATTGAGATTGTTCGGTCTGTCCCTGCAGTTTGTCTAAATCTGTAACAGGTAGAGACGATTTAGCCCGCTAGATGTTACAGATCGAGACAGAAGATTCTAGTCGCAGGCGATGTCGAGGTTCTTGCCGATGAGGCCTACGTAGCCGCCCTCGGCAGCCTTGGGGCTGTCAGCATGGCAGAGAACCCACTTGTCGGCCTTCCAGTAGCAGTAGCTGTCGCCGGCCGTGGGCATGTCGGCCGCAGCCTCGGGGCGCGGACCGTTGGTGCCGGCGGGCAGCGCCACCATCACCTGGAAGCCACCGTCGTCGACCATACACGGCGTGTAGTGAAGCGTGGTGTTGAAGACTTCGACGACCGTACCCGCCGGCACGCGAAACGCCTTGACACACGCGGTGTCGAGCTTGCCGTCCTCGATCTCCCAGCGATGCGCCACGAGCAGGATAAAGTCGCGAGCGCCCAGGTTGAATTCGCTCGCGCGGTGATACTCCAGGCAGTTGAGCTGCGTGTTGTGGCCGTTGCACCAGCCGAGCTGGAAGGGACGGCCGCCAAACATGAGAAAGCCCAGTTTATCGGCATCTTTGACGCCCTCGAGCTCCGGCGCGCTTGCTACGTACTTGCTGCCCTCGGGAATGGGCGTGGCTGAGAGCGCCTCGAGCACGGGCGACGTGAGCTCGGACGGAACGTCATCCCAAACGTTGCCATAGGATTTGAACTCGGGATCGTTGACAGAGTAGATATGCATGTTCACTCCTGTTCGTAAATGTGACTATACGAACATTCTAGAACAAACATGAGCGATTTTGAACGCTCGTCCCGACCAATCAACAAAAAGGCGCCCCCGCATAAGCGAAGGCGCCCAATGCGCGCGTTTTGGGCGATAAAGCCCTTATGCCTGCTGATAGTGCAGGTGCTTCTCGTCGATATCGGCCAGGTCGCGGTCGAGGTAACGGCGCGCGAGCCAGTTAGCCATGGGAAGGTTCTGGTCCAGGTAGTTGCCGCACTCCTCGGGAGCGGCACCGGGGACATCGCCCTCAAAGTCGGCGACAAACTCGAACAGCTCACGCACGAGCGGCAGGATCTCCTCGCTCGTCACCTCGCCAAACACAACGAGGTAAAAGCCCGTGCGGCAGCCCATGGGGCCAAAGTAGACAATGCGGCCCGACCACTCGGCATGATTGCGCAAGAACGTTGCACCCAGGTGCTCGATGGTGTGGCACTCGGCGGTGTTCATGACCGGCTCCTTGTTGGGCGTGGTCAGGCGTAAGTCAAACGTGGTGACGGCAGCACCGGTCGCCGGATCGCGGTCGATGCGGCTCACATACACGCCGGGCTCAAGCAGCAGATGATCAACGGAAAAGCTGGCGATGCGCTCCATGGCAGATCCTCTCGATAGTCAAATTGGGACGGGGCTCTTTTAGCTGGTTCGAATGGTCGTACCAATCATACCAGTCAAAAAAGCCCCGTCCCAAAAAGACAACTTAGCCAAGGACACGGGCCATACGCGTCTTGAACTCGGACAGGAAGCGCGGAGCATCCACGGTCAGTGCCACAAGCGCGCTCTTGTCCGGATCGGACAGGCGGCGCTCATCGCAGATGGTGCGACCGCGGTACTCGCCCAGCAGATCAACACGCAGGTTGCAGCCGAGCGCACCTACGAGCGTGGGGTCGATCGCCACGGCAACGGCCAGCGGATCGTGCAGCGCACAACCACCCAGGTAGGGTGCGTTCATCTCGTACGAGCCAATGTAGTGCTCGACCATGCTCGCAAATGCGCAGCCCGCCATGGTGCCCGAGCCCGTCCAGCCGGCAATGTCGCGGCGTGTGAGCACCACGCGATGCGTCACGTCCAGACCCACCATGGTGAGCTTACGGCCCGAGCGCAGCACCGCGTCGGCTGCCTCGGGGTCGCTCGCCATATTGGCCTCGGCGCCCGCGCTCACGTTGCCGGGCACGGTAAGGGCGCCGCCCATCACGACCACGCGGCCGATGGACATCATCGCCGCCGCATCGCGCTCCAGGGCGAGCGCCAGGTTGGAGAGCGGGCCAGTCGCTACGTAGACCAGATCGGGACCATAGGTGCGCGCGGCATCGATCAGATAATCGACCGCAGCGTTGCCGTCGGCCGAGGTCGCCCCCACCGGCTCGTAGGGCGACGCGGGCACGCTCGCGCCGCCGATGCCGTTCTTGCCGTGAATGAGCGCGGTGGACGCCGGCGGCGTATAGGGCTCAGTCGCCTGCAGAGGACGGTCGGCACCCAGGTACACCGGAACCTCGGGGCGACCCAGCAGATCGAGCACCGCAAGGCAGTTGTGCGCCGATTGCTCGACGCGCACGTTGCCAAAGCACGTGGTGATGCCCACGAGCTCCACCTCGGGGCTCGCGATGGCATAGGCCAGCGCCATCGCATCGTCCACACCCATATCCAGATCAAGGATCAGCTTCTTGGTTGTCATTGTTCTACTCCGCTTCTCCGTCTTTATCGTTTAACCAAACCAATGTTCAACTTCGGCGCGCGTGGGAATCGATTGCTGAGCGCCCAGGCGCGACACCGTCACTGCCGAGGCGCGAGCACCCGCGGCCATGCACTCAAAGAGCGGCAGGCCCTCTAGGCGAGCCGCCGCCAACGCGCCGATAAACGTATCGCCGGCGGCCGTGGTATCGACTACCGTACTCGAAAGTGCCGGCATGCGCAGCAGCTCACCGCCATCGCCGAGCGTAACCGAGCCGGCACCGCCCAACGTGATGACCGCAGCCCCGGCACCCTTGTCGAGCAGCGCATTGAGCGCGGTGACGCAACTCACATCATCCGTGGGCAGAATGCCCGTCAGCACTTGGCACTCGGTCTCGTTGGGACAGACCAGGTCGACCGCAGGCCAGACCTCCGCAGGCAGCTCGCAGGCAGGCGCTGGATTAAAGACCGTATAGAACCCCAGCTCGTGAGCGCAAACAAGCGCCTCGGCCGTCGCCGCAAGGTCACATTCGCCCTGGGCGATAAAGACGCTTCCGGCAGCCGGGGCAATCTCGCTGGCGTCGCCGTCGAGCTCATGGGCCACCAGACGCCTCAGCGCGCAGGCAACGTCCGCGCCCGCAAGCGCATGGTTGGCGCCCGGTGACAGTACGATGCGGTTGTCGCCCTCGCAGCGAATGATGGTCGCCGTTCCCGTCTCCACGTCATCGCGATGCACTACAAAGTCACAGTCCACGCCGGCGTCTTGGAGCCCCACCACGAGCGACGCGCCGAACGCGTCGCGACCGACCGCGCCGATCATGTGCGTGCACGCGCCCATACGCGCGGCAGCTACGGCCTGATTGGCGCCTTTGCCGCCGGCGTTGGTGATAAACCCGCTGCCGCCGACGGTCTCGCCCGCACGCGGTATGCGCTCGCACGCCACCGAAAGGTCCATGTTCATGCTGCCGAACACCGCAACGATGCCGCGATCTGCCATGGAAACCTCCTCATCTGCGGGCTTTGCACCCACCGTCGACCGTCGATTGCGCGCCTTCGCACCTCTATAACTTTAGTTCACTTTGATGTGAACGCACCCTTGAGGTTGCGCCAGCAGCAAGCATTCACAGGAGCAGGCAGCTACAATGAATACGTGCTGATTATTCTCGTCATTGGATGATGTTTTATGGAACAATTCTCGCAATCGGGCTCGCGCGGTCGACGCCGCACGGGCAACGAGCCGGCGCCGCACGAACGCGTGAAGAGCGAACGCCGTGCCAACGAGCCGCGACGCACCACGAGCCCCCATCGCGCTTCTGCAAACAATGCGGGCCGCGCCAACACTCCCGCCGCGGAGCAGACGCCTGCTCGCCCCAAGTCCCGCTACATCCCTGCACTCGACGGCCTGCGTACGCTCGCCGTCGTCGCGGTGGTGCTCTATCACCTTAACCTCACGTGGGCTCAGGGCGGCCTGCTCGGCGTCACGATCTTCTTTGTGCTTTCGGGCTATCTGATCACGCGCTTGCTGCTCAACGAAGTCGCTAAGACCGGCCGCATCGACCTCAAGAGCTTCTGGATCCGCCGCATCCGTCGCCTGGTCCCCGCCGTGGTGACCGTCGTGGTGGTGACCTGTGCTCTGTGCACCGTCTTCAACCACGTGATGCTCACCAAGATGCGCCCCGACATCCTGCCGTCGCTGTTGTTCTTCAACAACTGGTGGCAGATTGCCCAAAACGTCTCGTACTTCAATGCTCTGGGCGACCCCTCGCCGCTCACGCACTTTTGGTCGCTTGCCATCGAGGAACAGTTCTACCTGATTTGGCCGCCACTGCTGTTTGCCATGGTATCCATGCATGTGAGCAAACCCAACACGCGCCGCGTGGTTCTGGGCCTTGCCGCGGTATCTGCCCTCGCCATGATGGTGCTTTACAACCCTGCCGCCGACCCCAGCCGCGTGTACTACGGCACCGACACCCGTGTGTTCTCGCTGCTGCTGGGTGCCTGGATGGCCTTTATCCCCGATCGCGACCTGGCGCCGGTGCGTCTCGCTCGTCGTCTGGGGCTCAATCGCCTGGCTGGAGCCGCCAAGCACGGCAAGAACGCCGAGGACAAGCCTGGCGAGAAGGCCGACGAAGCAGCCGAGACCGCACCGGCACAGCCGAGCGCCCTCGTGCGTTTTTGGTCCTCGCCCGCATCCATCGATGTATTGGGCGTCGTGGGTCTGGTTGGCCTTGCCGCCATGGTCGCGCTCACCAACGGCTACACCGCCTTCCAGTATCGCGGAGGCACGCTGCTGTGCTCGATCCTCACGCTCATGGTCATCGCGGCCTGCGTGCAGCCCCAGGGAATGGTTGCCCGCGCGCTGTCCGCCGAGCCGCTCGTGTGGGTTGGCAAGCGCTCGTACAGCATCTACCTGTGGCACTATCCCCTGCTGTTGCTCATGAACCCGGTCGCCAACATCAACGATACACCGTGGTGGCAGTACATTTTGCAGGTGCTGTTGGTGGTCGCCGTGGCCGAATGCTCATATCGCTTTATCGAGACGCCGTTTAGAAAGGGCGCCTTTGGGCGCACCGTATCCGAGTTCCGCGACGGCACCGCCACGCCCGCCAACTGGGTGCGCGCGCACGTCCCTGCCTGCGCAGCCTGCGCTGTCGTGTTGGTCGTTGCACTGGGCGGCCTGATCTTTGTGCCCGAGACGTCTGCGCTGAGCGGCGAGGGCGCCGAAGTTCTGAACAAGGAAGCCAAGAACGCCGCACCCACCGACCAGCAGGCGGCCGACGACACCGACAAGGACAACGACGGCTTCCCCGACGGCTCCTACGACCTGTTGATGATCGGTGACTCCGTGTCGCTGCGTGCCGTGGACACCTTTGACGGCGTGTTCCCGCACAGCCATATCGATGCCGAAAAGGGCCGCCAGTTCGATGCGGGCCGTGCGACATTTGAGGGCTATCTTCAACAGAACCTTGCCGGCAAGATCGTGGTCTTTGCGCTGGGCACCAACGGCTTGGTAACCGACGACCAAATCGACGCCATCATGGCCGATGCAGGAGATAAGCGTATTGTGGTGTTTGTGAACACGCGCAGTCCGCAGCCGTGGGTTGGCTCTACCAACCAGGCCATCGCTAACGCCGTTACGCGCTACAAGAACGTGCGCGTTATCGACTGGTACGGATACAGCGCCAACCGCAACGACCTGTTCGATGGCGATGGCACGCACCTATCGACCACTGGCGTGACTGAGTACCTCAACTTGATCCACGACGCAGTCAAGAAGGACCTGCCCGTGCATCCCGAGGATCACGTCAACGATCCGCAGCCGGCAGCCGTCAAGTCTGCCACCGACGCACTCATCAATGCGCTTGCCTTCAAGCCGCACAAGTTGGGCACCGACAAGTAACCTGCAGCGCAAACTTCCCACATCCGGAGGGGGTGTCTGCCACGGCAGACACCCCCTCCGGCAGTTAGGGACACTCCTGGCGCAGCCAATGAAGACCTCTACGGATGAATTCCAGGCCGCTCCGTCGCTCCAGACATCGTTTCCGCGCCTCGTGCCTGCCCCAAACAATCAAAACAAGCCCTTTTCGCCGCACCCTCAAAGGTCTGTGGGCAAAAAAGGGCAAATATGAGTACTGTTACCATTTTAGTAGCAGGCAAAACCACCCAAAATGACGTCCGAGCGACCCCTACAACCCCCTAAAGCAGCCAACCTGACTGGTTTAAGGCGTATTGGAGCCAATTTTAATGAACATACTAAAGGCTATGTTCATTATCTTTTAGGATGTAAATGCTATTCACTTAGCAACAGTACTCATATTTGGCATTTTTGTCCATTGCTATATAACTAACACCCTATAGCAGACAAAAAAACAGGCCGCGGCCCATCGCTGCGGCCTGTTCGGAAGCAAAAGTGGGCGTTAAGCGCTGTAGCCCATCGCCTGCAGAACAAACATGACGACCGTGAGCACCGTAATCACACCGATAGTCGCCCAAGTGAGCACATTCCACACGCGGCCGTTGCGGTTGGCACCCATAATGTGACGGTCGGCTGCGATAACCACCTGGAACACCAGAACCACGGGCAACAGCACACCATTGATGACCTGTGAGGTCATCATAATCTGGAACAGATCGACGCCGGGCATAAGCACCAGCACGGCAGAGATACCGATGATGGCCGTAATGATGCCGCGATAGACCGGGGCCTCGTCCCAGCTGCGGTCGGCACCGCGCTCCCAGCCAAATGCCTCGCAGATAGCGCTCGACGTAACGCCCGGCAGCACGCAGGCAGCCAAGAAGCTCGCCGCGACCAGGCCCGAGGCAAACAGTACCGTGGACCACTGACCCGCAATAGGCTCCAACGCGCGGGCGGCATCGGCAGCATCGCTAATCTGAATACCCGCCGGGAACAACACCGTACCGGTCGTGATGATAATAAAGCCGGCAATGACATCGGCGGCAAGCGAGCCGCTCACGGTATCGATGCGCTGCAGCACGATATCGTCCTCGCCCGCGTTCTTATCGACCACGTTGTTCTGCGCCAAGAAAATCATCCACGGCGCGATGGTGGTACCGATCGTCGCGACCACGAGCGACACGTAGCTGGGGTCATTTTGAATGTTAGGCACGACCAGGTCGACCGCGACCTCACCCCAGTTGGGGCCAGCCATAAATGCGGCGACAATATAGGTCACGAACACGCAACTCACCAGCAGCAGAATCTTCTCGATGCGCTGGAAACTACCCGACATGGTAAGCATCCACACCAGCAGCGCCACCAACGGCACCGAGATGCTCGCCGGCACGCCAAAGAGAGCAAGGCCGCTGGCGATGCCCGCAAACTCCGAAATGGTCACAGCCGTGTTGGCGATCAACAGCGCCGCCATAGCAAGTACACTCTTGCGCACGCCAAAGCGCTCGCGAATGAGCGATGCCAGGCCCTTGCCCGTGACGCAGCCGCAGCGCGCCGCGGTCTCCTGCGTCACGATGAGCAGCACAGTCATGACGGGAAGCATCCAGAGCATCTTGTAGCCATAGCTGGCGCCCGCGCTGGAATACGTTGCAATGCCGCCGGCGTCATTGCCCGAAAGCGCCGCCAGCAGACCGGGGCCCATAGCGCCAAAGATGGCCGCGATGGTCAACTTTTGCTTGGTGCCCGACTTTTGCTTGGTATTTTGCACGCGACCACCTAACCAATGACCGACATGGTGAGCAGCACCGCAGCGGCGCAGTACGCTACGCACGAGATCATGACGGCAATAACGTTCATGGCGGTGCCCGACGTGTTGAGGTCATGCTCGTCACGCCAGAACAGCACCATCAAGTAAATCACGGCGCTCATGTTGCCGACCAGGCAAATGATGGCAGCGATATTAAAGCACCCGGTAAAGAGTTGCTCCTCAAACATGGGCGCATCGGGGAACGCGGCGGTGCGCACCAGCTGGGCGCACAGGTAGGTCACGAGTGACAGAATCAGGCCCATGCCCGTGCTCTGGAAGAAGAACCCCAGATACGGCTTGGGCTCGTCGTCGTGACCGTCATACTCCAAGAAGTAGTTCTTGACGAACGACACCATGCGCGAGGCCGCCAGCAGCACGAGCGGCATGGCGCACATGGGGAACACCACCAGATGCGCGGAGCCGAGTGCCGTTCCCAACACGGTCGCCATAATGCACGAGGCAATGCCCCACACGACAACCCAGTACTGGCGATGCACAAACCAGCTGAGCACGTTCGTCGAGTCGTCCGACGCGCTATCGCCCGAGCCGACACCGGCGATCTGCAGGTCCTCCTGATGCTCCTCGGCGATAACATCCATGGCGTCGTCGAAGGTTACGATACCCAGGATATGACGGTTCTCGTCGCAGACAGGGATGGCAACCAGGTCGTACTTGGTCATCTCGTCCGTCACGTCTTCCTGGTCCTCGTCGGGCGACACATAGACCAGGTCGCGATAGGCCAGCTGACCCAGCGTGGCGTCGCGGTCGGCTACGATCAGCGTGCGCAGCGAAAGCACGCCGGTCAGCATGCCGCTCGGATCCTCGGTATAGACGTAGTAGACGCTCTCGAAGTCCTCGTCGAGCTCGCGAATCGCCTCGATGGCGTCACCGACCGTTGCCGTAGCGGGCAGGGAGACAAACTCCGAGGTCATGATGCGGCCGGCGGTATTGTCCTCATACCCCAGCAGGTTACGAATCGCCTTCTCCTCCTTGACGCCCATCAGGCGCAGGAGCTTCTCGGCCTTCTCGTAATCGAGCTCGTCGATCAGGTCGGCTGCATCGTCCGGGTCCATCATGGCCAGCATCGACGATGCGTCCGTGTCGGACAGGCCCTCGAGCATCTCGGTCATAAGCTCGTCGTCGTCGAACTCCGAGATGGCCTCGGCGGCCTGGGCAGTATCGAGCTGTGCAAACACCTGCGCACGCAGGCGCGGGTCGAGCTGCTCGATAATGTCGGCGATGTCGGCAGGGTGCAGCTCGCCGAGCGTCTTATGCGACACCGAGAGTTGAATGTTCTTGGTCGAGCGGTCGAGCAGGTCCATGTAGGACCAAGCGATGATGTCCTCACTGAGCGGCTTGCCCAGGTGCTTCATAAAGCCTTCGACGATATGCTCGAGTGCGGGGCTGATCGCGCGTAGCAGACCGCGGGCGCCCACTTCGGCGCCCAGCAGGCGCAGCTGATTTTCGCCCGACATGGAAAACTTGATGTCGTTTACGCGCACGACTTTCATGCCCTGCGTGTCGACGATCTGCTTGTTGAGCACGTCGCGGGCAAGCAAGAGTTCGGTCGGCTGCAGGTACGAAAAACGGATTTCGGTGGCCGACGTCTTAAGGTGTACACCTGTCTCGTCGATACGGTCGACCCATTTGCGCCAGCTGATCATAAACGGCGTCTTGCCGGGTCCGCGGAACGCGAGCGACGTCACGTGCGGAAAAACTTCGCCGGTAGCAATGCCAAAATCGTTCACAACGCCGAGCTTTTCGCCATCGACGTCCAAGACCGGCAGTTTGAGCATCTCACTCAGATAATTCAATGGTGCTCCCCATCATAATTCCTCCGGACGCGGCCGCGCGCGCGGCGTCCGGGGGCTTCTGGATATGTATACGCATGCGCGGGCGGCACACCGCTCGGCGCTCACACCCCGTGCATGCGCAAGAAGCACCTGCAAGGGGTCATCGACTGTATGGTCGAGGTTTGGATTTCACCTGTAACCTTTCTCTTGACCCTTGTTATCCGCAGTAACTATAGCATCAGCATCGCGCCGTGGCGCCGAATTTATGCGCTGCACATTGCAGGCATACCAAACGCTGACGCATCCGTGACATAGTCATTGGGGACGTTCTTAAATGACTACCCAATGACTACTCTGTGGTTACTCTGTGGTGTCTTCGTCCTCGGCAGGTTGGGGGAACACGGCGTCCTTGGGCATGGTGACCTTCGTCAGCGAGGTGAGCTTTTTGCTCAATGCCGTGTCCGTCTTGACCAGGTCGCTGAGCGTCACGATCTTGTAGCCGTCGGCAATGAGGCCGTCGATAATCTGCGGCAGCGCCTCGAGTGTCTGCTCGGCGCATTCGTCTCTATCGGTGAGCAGCACGATATTGCCCGGCGTCACCGAATCGAGCACCGTCGAGACTTGCTCGTCGGCACCGTTGAGCAGCCAGTCGCCCGAGTCAATATTCCACGAGACCACGGCGGAGACCAGGTCCATCGCATCAATCCAGTTTTGCTCGTCAAAGGCAGCGTAGGGAGCACGCAGTAGCATCGTCTTCACGCCGGTCGCCGACTTAATCGCATCGGTGCCTTTCGTGATCTGTTCGCGTACTGCCTCACGGTCCTGACCCTTGAGCGAATCGTCGCTGTAGCTGTTGGATCCGATCTCGCACCCGGCGTCGACAATCGCCTTGGCCGTGGCAGGCGAGGCCTCGGCCGCATCGCCCGAAAGGAAGAACGTCGCGGTGACGCCCTTTTCCTTGAGCACCTGCAAGATCTGCTTGGTGGCGCCGCTCGGACCCTCGTCAAACGTCAGCGCCACGTACTTTTTGTTGCCCTTGGGCGCCACGCTGGCGCACGCAACGACGCAATCGGTGGCGGGCACAACCTCGCCGCGGTCCTGCGTCTTGCCCGACTGCTCACCAACCCACACCTCGGAGCGGCCCTGGACACCCCACGTCTGCACATACTCGATAGCGCCCGTGCCCTCGACCTTGAGCTTGGGCTCGATAACCGTAGCCTGAACCTCGTGCTTCTCGTAGGTGTTACGGCCATCCTTGACCGTCACCTTCTCGCCACCCTCAAGTTCGCGGCTATCCCATTTGCCCTGCTTCACGCGCTTGCCGTCGACCTTCACCGACAGCTTTTCGCCCCCATGGCGCTTGAGCACGCTGTCATCGACGGCTAGCAGGTCGCCTGCGTCGTAGGTGTCAGTCAACTCCTGGTCGTCGATGAGGTTTTGTAGCGTAGAGCCGACGCGCACTGCGGTCTTCTGGCCGTTGAGCTCCACGTCCACGCTGCGGTTGACGTAGCCCACGACGGCAGCGATAAACAGCACGAGTGCGCAACCCACGGCGATGAGCGCATAGGGCAGGCGAGACGAACGACGGGGCGTACGGCCGTTGCCGATGCGAGCGCTGCGGTCGCTAAAGCCGCGGCTATGGTTGAGATACATCGCGCCGGGCTTACGGTGACGCTTGCGCTGACCGCTGGGCAGCTGCCCCAGATCGCGGCGCGCCGTCGGACGCGCGCCCGAACGCCCGTTTAAGTTGGATCCGTTTTGGCGCATGTGCCCTCCCCCATAAACACAGCAAGCCGGAGCAACAGGTCTCCGGCTTGCCTCCCATCATTTGGTACGTCGCTATTTTGTAGCTTTTGACGAGCCCCCGCTCGCCTTTTGATATTCGTCCTTAAAGGCCTTGAACATACCGCGCGTCTTGCCGAGCTGCTTGCCCAGTGCGCGGCTGCCCTTGTCCACGGCGACCGATCCCTTGTCATCGAGCACCTTGGCGCCCTTCTTGACCTTATCGCCCACCACGACACTGGCCTCGGCAGCCTTGGCGGCCGCGCCGCCCGAATACCCGAGCGCCTTGACCTCGTCCGAAACGATCATCGCGCCGTCCGCATAGCCGCGCAGCATCGTCGGCGGCATCTGCGTGTCGCCCACCAGCACGCTCGAAGCGGCACCGGCGGTCACATAGAACGTCTGCACAATACCCGAGCGCGGCTTGAACTCAACGTCCGAGCAGTAGCCCACGACATCGCCCGATTCCGTGCGCACGTCCATGCCAACCCAGATAATGCAATCATCCAGGTTGATATCGAGGCGCTTGGCCGCGGCGGCATCGTAGGTGCCCTTGACGTCGTCGACCGCGACAGCGCCCTCATAGACGCCGATGGCATCGAGCGCCACAAACCGGTCGGGGCGCTCGATCATACCCGCGATATCGGACTGGCGGACCATAAAGCCCACCACGCGCGTGCCGCCCGGGGTAAAGACGGGAAAGTGAATCTTGCCGAGCTTTTTGGGGCTGCGCGGCGTGCCGTCCTTTTTGGTGCGCTTGTCTTCGGCAGGCTTACGATAAACCTTGACGCCGACAAAATCCCCTGCGCGCATTATGCCTCGGTCGAGGGCTCCGTGGCCTCGGTGCCGGCCTCGGTGACGTTCTCGACCACGACGTCGGCAGCGGGCGTCACGTTGCCGCCCGAGATGGCGTCGTTGAGCTGCTCGCGAAGCTGATCCATGCGCTCGCGGGCCAGGTCGACCTTGGCGCGCAGGTCATCGGTCTTGGCGTCGACCATCGGACCAAAGTCGTTGACCGCGGCACGAGCCTCCTCGGCACTGTGCTCGTAGGTGTCACGCATGTTGTCCCAGGCATCGTTGGCGATATCGGCGGCCATGGCGCGGGTCTCGGCACCCGAGCGCGGGGCCAGAGCAACGCCGATGATAGCGCCGGCGGCAGCACCAAAAAGCGCACCGGAGACAAAGCTGAAAGTCTTTCCCATGATCATTCCTCTCCTGCGGGCACCTCGATGCCCACCGTTTGAATGCTGTCCATTATACCCGCAGCGCAACACTTGCCGTCGCGCTCATCTGCGTACGGTAAAAGCGCAGGTACATGATGGTGATAAGCGAGCGAACCTACTCCTGCGGCATGGCAGGCATGGCGACCGTGGCGGCCGGGTTCTCGCCGGCGCCATCGACCAGCGGCAGGTTGCCCTCGTGCGCCGAGCCGGACGGAGCCGTTGCCGCACCGCCAAAGACGGCCGCGGGGGCCTCGTGGTTCTCGGCGACCGCGCCCTCGGTATCGATTGGCATCTGCGGCTCGTCGTCAAAGCTCGGGACGCCTTGGGGCTCCGCAGACTCGGGCTCAACGGGCGCCTCGGCAACGGGCTCAGTGTCGGCGTCGGCAGGAGCGTCGCCCTCGGGCACATCCTCGGCCACGTCCTCGCCGCTCGCAGCGGCAACGGCCTCGTGCGGGTCCTTGCCCTCGGCCTCGGCACGCAGGCCCAGCACCAGGTTGCGCAGGCCCGCGACCGTGCCTTCCACGTCGGGGGCCGGCTGGTCGGCGTGCAGGTACGCCCAATCCATCATAAAGGTCGCCGACGACAGCGCGCCGATGGCCAACGCGTCATCGGGACACGAAAGCTCAACCTCAAAGACACGCTCGTCATGCTCGCTCACGCGCGTGCGACCGCACGAAATGCTGCCGGCAAGACCGGTCTCGTTCATGAGCTCGACCGTCACGTGCTCCAGCAGGTGGCAAAGCTCGGTCTGGCCCATGCAGTCCTGGAACTCGCGACCCGAATCGCCCAGGCACAGATGCTTGGCAATCGCGGGCACCAGGTAGTACACGCGCGCCGTGGCCTCGATATCCTCCGAGGTCATGAGCGGCATACCGGGGTTCACCAGCACGTGCGCGCAAATCTTGTCCTCGCTGACGGTGACCTTAAGGATGTTGAACAGGCCTGCCATAACTCTCCCCTACTCGTCCTTGCCCTACTCGTCGCCATCGTGCGGATCCGCAGAGCCCGCACCCGACGCCGCCGGCTTCTCTGCCGAAGACTCGGAATCCTTCTTATCGGTTTCGGCCGGAGCGATCACGCGAATGAGCGAGATGCGCTGGCCACGCATCGACTGTACCTTGAACTTGTACCCTGCGACCTCAAACACCTCTCCGATGTCGGGCACCGAGTCGCAAAGCTCCAAAATCCAGCCGGCGATGGTCTCATAATCATCGCTTTCCTCGAGCGGCCAACCAAGCTCAATCGCGTCATCGCACGAAAAACGCCCATCGACGAGCCACTCGCGACGCGAAAGGCGCGTGAGGTACTTGTTGTCGGGGTCGAACTCGTCCTCGATTTCGCCGACGATCTCCTCGACGATGTCCTCGATGGTGATGATGCCGGCCGTGCCGCCGTACTCGTCCACGACGACCACGATCTGGTCGTGCGAGGTCTGCATCTCGGACAGCAGCGGCAGGATGTCCTTGGTATCGGGCACAAAGGTGGCGTCGCGCAAAAAGCCGGCGATGGGCTGGTCGCCCTTGCCGTCGAGCGCGGGCTGGATCAGGTCCTTGATGTGCGCGATGCCCGCGACGTTGTCGGGATCCTCGTGGTAGACGGGGATGCGGCTGAAGCCGGTCTGGCGCATGGTGGACAGCACGTCGGCGACCGTCTCGTCGTCCTCGCACATGGTGGTGTCCACGCGCGGCACCATGACCTCGCGAGCCACGGTGTCACCCAGGTCGAAGATCTCGTGGATCATGCGCTTTTCCTCGTCGAGCAGGTCATCCTGCTCCGAGACCATGTACTTGATCTCTTCCTCCGAGACGTTCTGGCGGTCGTCGGCGCTCTTGATGCGCAGGATACGGGCCAGGCCGTCGGAGCAGGCGCCGGTCAGCCACACGAGCGGGCGGGCGATCTTTTGGAACACGGAGAGCGGTCCCACGACCTGCTTGGATACGCCCTCGGCGTTAGCGAGGCCGATGCGCTTGGGCACGAGCTCGCCGATCACGATGGACACAAAGGCGACGGCGACGGTGATGATGACCGGCGCCAGGCCGCGCGCGATGGCGGAAAGCGGCGCGATGCCAAAGCTCATGAGCCATGTGGCAAGCGGGTCGGACAGGCTCGTCGAGGCGACGGCGGATGAGGCAAAGCCCACGAGCGTGATGGCGACCTGGATGGTGGCGAGCAGCTGATCGGAGTCGGCGGCGAGCTGGACGGCGCGCTCGGCGCGCTTATCGCCCTCCTCGGCATCGTGCTCCAACACGGCGCGCTTAGCCGTGGTAAGAGCCATCTCGGACATGGAGAAGTAGCCGTTGATGAGGGTCAAAACGAGGGTGGTAATAAGGGAGATGGTTATGTCCATCGGGAGTTTCTCGAACCTCCAAGATTCGGGACGTCAGGGTAAAACGTTGATGGCGGATACGGCAATTGCGCCGGCGCCCGCGCGAGCGGGGCCGTGGGCGCGGTCGCTAGATTACGAAGAGGATCACCGCCATGAACTGGAAGATGCTGCCAGCGAGCACCCACAAGTGGAAAACACTGTGCAGATAGCGCACGTTTTTGGCGATATAGAACGGCACGCCCACGGTATAGCACACGCCGCCGACGGCGAGCAGGGCAAGCGCGACGGGGTTCAGCAGCGCCACGAGCTCGGGCAGCTTAAAGACGACGAGCCAGCCCATCAGCAGGTAGACCAGGCCGCTTACCCAGTGCGGCTGACGCTCGCGCAAAAAGCACTCGAGCGCAATGCCGATAATGGCGATGGCCCATACGGCAAAGAACAGCGCAGGGCCGCCGTCGTTTGCAAGCGTGATGAGGCAAAACGGCGTATAGCTGCCGGCTATGAGCAGGTAGATGCAGCTGTGGTCGATGATGCGAAACACGCGCTTGGCGCGCGCGGGCTGAATCGCGTGGTAGAGCGTGGAAGCTAGGTATTCGAGGATAATGCTGACACCATAGACAATCGCCGCGGCCATGTGGGCCGGGCCTCCGCCGCGCAGGGCAGCGAATACGATCAGGAGCACCAGGCCCGCGATACCCAGCAGGCAGCCGACACCATGGGTGACGGAGTTCATGATCTCCTCGCCCACCGTGTAGTGTGGAACGGTCGCGGTCTTGGGTCGCGGCTTAGAACTGTCGCTCGAATCGGACATGCCGGTTACATCCTCCAACGTAAAGAGTTCTCAACACTATATCAAAGCGTCTAGGTACGTGCGAAATTTGCACCATACGTGACCCTTTGTTTACCCATTCTTTGCCTGTTGACGCATCAACGGCGAACGTCCATAATGCGCTTGCATTAAATGTTGATGTATTAACATCTTATAGGAGAATACCGCATGGCTCAAAACGCACGTTCCCATCGAAAGCTCAAGATAGCCGGCATCGTTGCGCTGGTGGTTGTCGTTGCGCTGCTCGGATTTGCCGGCAACTTTTTGTTTGACTTTGCCCTGAACCCCCAAGCGCCGTACACCATGAAGATGATGCAGGATAGCAAGAACGACAAAGAAGGTGAGCAGCCGGATGCCGAGGACACCGAGGCGCGGGCGTGGTTTAAAGAGAATCGCGAGAGCAGCAGCCTCACCGCAGATGACGGAACCGAGCTTGCCGCTTGGTATTTTGCTGCGTCGGAGAGCACGCACGACTACGCTGTCTGCCTCCATGGATATACCAACGAGCCCATCGGCATGGCCCGATACGTCAAGCGATTCCACGACCGCGGCATGAACGTACTCGCACCCGCCGCCCGCGCCCACGAGCGCTCCGGCGGCGACTATATCGGCATGGGCTGGCCCGAGCGCCTCGACATCGTCGCATGGATCGAGCGAATCGTTCAGGCTGACCCCGAGGCGCGCATCCTGGTCTTTGGCGAGTCGATGGGCGCGGCGACCGCCATGAACGTCGCGGGGGAATCTCTGCCCGCAAACGTGAAATGCATTATCGAGGACTGCGGTTATACGAGTGCTTGGGACGAGTTTTCTCTGCAGCTCAAGGACGTGTTCGGCCTGCCCAGTTTTCCCTTGCTCGATGTAGCAAACTTGGTGTGCAACGTGCGCGCGGGCTATGACTTTCATAAGGCGAGCAGTGTGGAGCAACTCAAACACGCGACGGTTCCCATGCTGTTTATCCACGGCGACCAGGACACCTTTGTGCCGTACGACATGCTCGACCAAAACTACGACGCGTGCGCCAGCAAGGTCAAGCAAAAGCTCACCATCCATGGCGCCGCCCACGCCAAGAGCGCGCAGGTCGACCCCGAACTCTACTGGAACACGGTCGACAACTTCCTCGACAAGAATTTTTAGGCAAAAGCAACGTCTGAGGTTTTGTTGCCAAAAATCGGTTTGTAGTCGGCGGTATTCGATTTTTCACCGCACTTCTGAAAAGCCGCCCGCAAGCATTGGGCTCGTGGGCGGCTTTTGCTCAAATTACGCTACAAAGGCGCTTATTTTGTCCAATAGCTAGGCGCTACTTGACCTCGATGAGCTCATACTCGCTCGTGCCCAGGCCGATCTTTTCGGCGTGCGCGATGCACGCGCGCCAGTCGGTGTCGGGATGCGTGATGCAGAAGGGGTCGTGCGCCTGCTCGCCCTCCAGATGCTCGTGGTTATGCTCCATCTTGGCGGCGCTGTCGGTGAGCTCGGTGTTGGGCAGCGGCTCGGATGCCATGACGGCATCGGCGCAGGCCTGGTCGATGGCGACCGGGTCGAAGCTCGCGAACATGCCGATATCGTTGACGATAGGCGTATCGTTTTCGGGATGACAGTCGCAGTTGGGACTGATGTCCATGGCAAGCGAGATGTGGAAGCTCGGGCGGCCGTCGACAACGGCCTTCGTATACTCGGCGATCTTGCAGTTGAGCACGTCGGCCGCGGCTTCATAGCCGGGCTTGATGGCGTCCTGGTTGCACACGCCGATGCAGCGGCCGCAGCCCACGCAGCGATCGTGGTCGATGGCAGCGACGTGCACCGTGCGGGTGTTGCCGTTGACAAGCTCGCGCTCGCGGGTGTCGTCGAACGAGATAGCGTTGTGCGCGCAGATCTTTTCGCAGGCACGGCAGCCAATGCAGTGCTCGGTCGCGACGTTCGGCTTGCCGGCGGCATGCTGCTCCATCTTGCCGGCACGGCTGCCGCCTCCCATGCCCAGGTTCTTCATGGCACCGCCAAAGCCGGCCTGCTCATGTCCCTTAAAGTGGGTGAGGCTGATCACGATATCGGCATCCATGAGCGCCTGACCGATCTTGGCCTCGCGCACGTACTCGCCACCCTCGACCGGGACGAGTGCCTCGTCGGTGCCCTTGAGGCCGTCGGCGATGATGATCTGGCAACCCGTGGCATATGGGGTAAAACCGTTCTGGTAGGCGGTGTCGATGTGCTCGAGCGCGTTTTTGCGGCTACCCACATAGAGCGTGTTGCAGTCGGTGAGGAAGGGCTTGCCGCCCAGCTCCTTGACGACATCCGCGACGGCGCGGGCGTAGTTGGGGCGCAAAAAGCTCAGATTGCCCAGCTCGCCAAAGTGAATCTTGATGGCGACGAACTTGTTCTCAAAGTCGATCTGCTCGATACCGGCGTGACGGATGAGGCGCTTGAGTTTGTCGAGCTGGCTCTCGCGAGCATGCGTGCGCAGGTTGGTGAAGTACACCTTAGCGGGTGCTGCGGGTGCAGTTGCGGTCATAGATCTATCCCCTCGGTCTATATGGCGTTACAGACATAAGAGGATGGTACCAGTTAAAGCAGAGTTAAAGTCAAGCGCGACACCTTGTCATTGGGGACGTTCTTAACGACTACTCTTGGACTTTGAGGGCCTCGGCCAGGCCGACGCGCTTGATGGAGCGCGTGTGCAGCAGCGCCACGACCAGGTAGGTCGCAAAGCCAACGCCGACGCAAGCAACCATGGACCAAGCGGGCACGTAGATCTCGATATTGCCGTTGTAGGCGAGCAGCATCGAGCGGAAGATGGCCGTGAGCGAGCCGATAATGACCGGCAGGCTCAGCACAAGCGACGCCGCCACGCACAGCGTGATCGAGCGGATGTACAGATGCGAGATCTCGCTATCGCGATAGCCAAAGACTTTCATGTAGCTAATCGAGCGGGCGCTGTGGTCGATCACGGCCTTGGTCAGCAGGTACATAAACAGCAGGAAGATGAACACCGCAAGCCCAACCATCATTCCGATCATTTTGCTCATCATGCCGATGAACTGGTCGCCCACGGCGCGCATGTCGTCGGGCGTGGTGTCGCCGGCAAAGTAACGAGCATCGAGGTCGAGCTTCTCGTCGCTCACATAGCCGTTAAAGTAGGCGGCGTCGTTGTCGAACAGCTCGTTAAAGTCGTCGATACTCATATAGATATTCATGTCCGACTTGGAGCCCCAGGCACAGTCCTTGCCCGCGTACTCAAGGGAATAATGCTCGCCCTCGTACTTGTCGCTGAGTGTGACCTTCTGGCCCTCGCTCCAGCCAAACTTATCGAGCAGACCGCCGCCAATGACGACGCGCCCATCGCCGACGTTGAGGTCTTTCCAATAGCGCGAGTTGGGCGTGATGCCGTAGACGGAAATCGTCTCCTGCCCATTACCATCGCCGCGGTCGTATTGCAGCTGGTAGACGGCGTATTTCTCGGCCTGCGCAATCTTCGACGCGCCGTTGTCGGTCGTGTTGACCGGGTGGATTTCGTCGTTGTCAGTGTCGATCTTAGAGGCCTTGTCGATCAGGTCGATAGCCTCGTCGCGGTTGCAGCCGAGGACATCGGCAAAATCGTCAAGGCGTGCGTAGAGCGCATCCTTCTTGTCCTGGACCTTGGCGAGCGCGTTCTGCGCTGCGGTCAGGCTCTCGGCAGACGGAGATGCGGTCGCGGCATCGGCTGCCGTCTGCGCCGCATCGGCCGCGTCGTCAAGCTCGTCATCGGCATCCTGGGCGGCGGAAAGCAGCGCGCCGTCAACCGACTGCAAGCGCTCGAGTGCCGACCACTGCTCGCGTTCCTCGGCAGTGCCCTCGAGCTCCAGCGGAGCCTTGAGCGTGTACTGGTGCTCGGCGACCAGGCTTGTCTCGAGGTTGTCGGCGTAGTGCGTCATCGTGGGTAGAATCGCCAGGCCAAAAAGCAGCAGCAGCGATGCAAATGCAATGCCCACGAAGAGCGTGGCGAAGTTGCCCAGATTGCGCAGGAAGATACGCAAGCGGAAGCGGGAAACAAAACCCATGCGCTCCGGCAGCTGCAGGCCGCGCTTGGTGCCCGATTTGCCGCTCGCCTCGTGACGAAGGAATTGCAACGGCGTCTTGCCCATCTTGCGAAGCAGGCCCACCAGCGTGATGAGGATGAGCGCGGCGGCGGGAACCACGGCGCACTTCACAAAGATCTCCCAGCTCCAGTACACCTGGAAGGGCGGCAGGCTGTACGAACCGTAATAGAGGCTGCGCATGGGCTCGGTAAAGAACACAACGCCGAGTGCAGTGCCCAAAAGCGCCGCGAGCACACCCACGATGGCGGGAAGCGCCAGGTAGTGGAGTACAATCTCGCGACGACGATAGCCGCTGGCGAGCAGCGTGCCGATGATGGCGCTCTCCTCCTCGATGGTCGCGTCGGTAAGGACCACAAAGACGAACGCCATGATCACGATGATGATGTCGAGCAGCGTCATCCACATCATGGAGTCGCCGTCCACGTCGTCGCGCGCATAGCCAATGCCCTGATTGGAATCGGCGTCGATCAGATCGTCCACGCGCGCATCGGCGTCGGTCAGCGCCTCGACCATATCTTGCTCGGCGTCGATGCGGTCTGCAGTGGAGAGATCGCGATTGGCAAAGGTGAAGGAGTAGGTGTAGGCGGGTGCGCCACCGGCATCCTCGAGCGCGGCAAAGCCGGCGTCGGTGACCTCGGCCACGCCATAGGTGATGGTGTTCACCGTAAAGTCCGAATTGTTGAGGAACAGCGCCTGGCTGTCGGGCTGGGTCATGATGCCGCAGATGGTGTAGGTGCGCCCCTCGAGCTCGACCTTATCGCCCACGGCGAGGTCGTTGTTGGTGGCAAAAACGCGGTCGATTGCTACCTCGTCGTCCGCCTTGGGCTCCTTGCCCTCACAGTAGGACGCGATATCGACCTTGGTGCGGTGCGCATAGGTGCGCAGCGTGCGCTTGGTGCCGTCGTCGCCGGCGGTCTTTTTGATGATGGCGTCGATGGAGAAATTCTTGTAGAGCGTGACGCCGCCGGCATCGTCAGCTGCGCCCTCGGCTGCTTTGAGTTGATTGTCGGTAGCCTCGAAGGAGGTGGTCACGCGGCCGTCCTCGATCGTGTACGCATCGCGCATGTCGTCGATAAGGCAGCCGATGGAATGCGCTGCGAGCAAAAAGCCCGAGGTAAGGGCGATGCTTCCGCACATAAGCAAAAAGATGCCCAGGTATTTGCCGATATTGCGGCGCAGCTCGCGCGGAAGACGTTTTGCGAGAGGTGTCATGGCGCCGCCTACCAATCGAGCTCGGCGGCCGCGACGGGCGACTCGTTGAGCTCATCCTCGACGATGTGCCCGTCGCGCAGGCGCAGCACGCGATTGGCCATGTGCGCGATGGCGGCGTTGTGCGTGACGATGATGATGGTGCAGCCGTAGGTGCGGTTGACATCCTCCATGAGCTGCAAGATTTCCTTGGACGTCTTGTAGTCGAGCGCGCCCGTGGGCTCGTCGCACAGCAGCAGGCCCGGGTTTTTGACGAGCGCGCGGCCGATGGCGCAGCGCTGCTGTTGGCCACCCGAGACCTGGCGCGGGAACTTGTTGCGGTGCTCGTAGAGGCCCAGCGAGCGCAGCAGGTCGTCGACATTGAGCGGGTTTTTGGACAGGTGCGCCGTGACCTCGATATTCTCTTTGATGGTGAGATCGGGCACCAGGTTGTAGAACTGGAAGACAAAGCCCAGCTCATGGCGGCGATACTCGCCCAGGTCGGTAGGCTTGAGCACCGTGAGGTCGCAGCCGTCCACCATGATGGAGCCGGCGTCGGCATCTTCCAGGCCACCGATCAGGTTAAGGAAGGTCGACTTGCCCGAGCCCGAAGGCCCCAGCATGACGCAGATCTCGCCGCGATTGATGGACGTGTCGATGCCGTCGAGCACCGTCAGACGCGCGTCACCGTCGCCGTAGTGCTTCTTGAGCCCCTTGACCTGGACGTAGGTTTGCTTCGTCGCCATGCTATCCCCCATTGTTAGCCTCGTACTACTTTATAAACGTAATAGTAAACCTTGGCGAACTATTTTGGAGCGAGAGTGGGGTTTTGTTCCAGACTAGTCATTGGGGACGTTCTTAAACGACTAGCTGTTGGGGACACTCTTTCGCCACCCGGCAGTTAGGGACGTTCCTTTCCTGCCGGCAGTTGGGGACAGTCTCTGCCAACCCAGCCGGCAAAACAGCCGATCGGCAAAGACTGTCCCCAATGACTAGTCGTTTAAGTCTGTCCCCAATGAGTACCCGATGACTAGGTGGCTAGGCGTGGGATTTGTTGCGTGCGAGGGCTAGGCCTGCGGCGGCGATGGCCACGGCAAAGAGTGCCGTGACGCCCAGGTCGCAGGCGATGTCGCCCAGCACGGTGGACGTCAGGTCCGCGGCGAGCGCCTTGCCGATCGCGTCGTTCACCCAATATGTCGGCACAAAGTGCGCCACGGTCTGCACGGCCGGGCCCATCAGCGACAGCGGCATCCAGGCGCCGCCCAAAAACGTCATGAGCATGCCGAGCAGGTTACCCACACCGTTGAGCAGCTCCTCGCGCGCACCCAGGCTCGACAGCGCAAAGCCAACGGCCAGCGGCGTGCACGCCAGGGCAAGCGTCGCTGCCAGCGCCAGGCACACACGGCCCACGCCGACCTCGGCGACCGCGCCGGCAAAGCCCACGACGCCCATCATGCTCGACACAAACCAGATGCAGACGGTGAGCACCGCGGCAGCCGCAAACACGGCAAGCGAACGCCGGCGCTCGGAGATTGGGCCGGCATCCATACGACGCACGCGCTCGGGCTCGTTCATGCCCGAGAACACCAGCCCCACCGACACGATGACCGACGAGATAATCGCATACGCACCAAAATTGAAATACGACTCGAGCGTGGCGGCGGCAGTCGAGTCGACCTTGACCTGATCGATCTCGACCTCCGCGCGCTTCGCGGCCGCATGCTCGGCAGCCTTGGCAACGTCACTGTTGGAGGCAGTGGGCTCAAGTGCGGCCGCAGCGCCCGCGAGCGAGATCCAGCGCGAGGCCTCGGCAGACGAAAGCGCCGCCGCCATGGTGCCGGCACCGTAGGTCACATCGAGCTTGGGCAGGGACTCCCCCGCGCGGGCAGCCGCGACCAGGTCGCCCTCAAACCCCTCCGGGATAAAGAACACGCAGTCGGCGCTGCCCTTGGCGCTGTTGCTCTTGGAGAGCGCGTCCGCAAGGTCGTACGTGTCGTCACCAACGCCCGTGACCAGGTCAAACCGCGAACCTAGGTGCTTGGTAAGCGCACGCGAAAGGTCGCTGTCGTCGCGGTCGACCACGATCACATTGGCATCATAGGGCTTGTACTCGGTGAGCTGCGACGAGTTCCAGCTCACCGAGGCCGCGATGAATACGCCCATGAGCGAGATGAACACCGTATAGATGAGCAGGTAGAACGGGTGCGCCAGCGCCATGCGAAGCGCGGTCTTAAAGGTGCTCATAGCGGCTCCTTCCAAAGATCAGCGTGGCGGCGGCGACAAACACCAGGGCCATGAGGACCAGCGCGCCCGCGCGAACGGCAAAGGGACCCAGGTCCTCAAAGAAATACAGGCGGTTGAACATGTCACAGATAAGCTTGACGGGGTTGAGCCAACACTCGGCCGGGCAGGCGCGGGCGACGTCGTCGGCAAGCGCCATCGCCGGCTCGCCGTAGAGGCCGGCGAACAGGGCGCACGTGGTGGCAAAGCCCGTGAGGATGCCCGACTTGGACGCCTTGCCGCCCTTAACGGGAAGCGTGCCCACAAAGAGTCCCAAGCCCGTGGCGGCAAGCGCGGAAGCGGCGCCGCCCACCAAACACAGCCCCTCGCGCCCGCCAAAGTCGACGCCCACGACCAGACGCACGTAGCCGATCGCGACCGCCATCGAGGCAAAGGAAACCAGCCACGAGCCGACAAAGATGCCGGCTAGCGACGCCGTCTTGGAAAGACCGCCCACACAGCGACGCGCACCAAGGCCCGACAGATTGGGCTGCAGATCGACGACGCTCAAGGCGGCAAACTCGGCAGACATCATCGCGACCAGGCCAAAGAGCGCGTAATAGTAGATGACCGTGCCGTCGGGTGTGGTGCGTGTCAGGCTTACGCGGCGGGTGCCGCCCTCGAGCGACAGGGCGCGCGCAACCGCCTCCGGGTCGGCGAGCGCCGCCGGGTTGTCTTGGGCAATCTGGGACATGAGCTCGGCATTTTGTGTATACGAGCTTGCCACCGTCTCCAAAATGCTGCGGTCGGTGAGCACCGTCGACGCACGCGAGCTGTCATAGCTCGAAAGCAATGTGAGTTTGGGCGTGCCCGCGGTATCCACCGTGTAAATGCCCGCAACTTCGCCGGCCTTGAGCGCTTTGCGCGCGGCAGCCAAGTCTTCGTACTCGCTCACATCGAGCAGCTGGTCGTCGCCTTCCTTGGCAAGCGAAGCCGCCACGTCCTTAAAGGTCGAGGCATCCCAGGCCTCGTCCGCCACGACGGCAACCGGCACCGGGTCGATCTTGCCGTCGGAGCTCAGATTCGCAAACATAAACATGAACATCGTGGAGAGCGCGACGGGAAAGATCGCGCCCCAAACCCACGTGCTCGGCCGGCGCAGCAGCGTTTTGACCGTGATGACAATGGTGTTGAACATGGCCGCCCCCTAGTCGCGCAGCTCGCGGCCGGTGATCTCGAGGAACACGTCGTTGAGGGTCGGCGGCTCGCTCCACACGCGGCCGAGCGCCACGTCGGCGGCGCGCAATGTGTCGAGGATGTCGACCAGGTTGTGCGGACTCGCCTCGCAGGTGCAGACGAGTTCGCCGCCGGACAGCTCGACGCTGAGCACGTGCTCGAGGGCGCGCAGCCGCTCGACCGTGGCGGGCTCGACGGCGCCGACCTCGACGGTCACGCGCTCGCCCATCTGGATCATGCGCTTGAGCTCGTCGTTGGTGCCCTGCGCCAGCACGCGGCCGCCGTCCATGATCATGATGCGGCTGCAGATCTGCTCGACTTCCTCCATGTAATGGCTGGTATACACCACCGTGGCGCCCTCGTCGCGCAGGCGGCAGATGCCCTCCAGGATGGCGTTGCGGCTCTGCGGGTCGACCGCCACCGTGGGCTCGTCAAAGAAGATGAGCTCGGGCTTGTGCGCGATGCCGCAGGCGATGTTGAGGCGACGCGCCAGGCCGCCCGAGAGCTTGCCGGGGCGGAACTTGGTAAAGTCGCCCAGCCCGACAAAGTCGATCGCCTCGTCCACGAGCGCGCGACGGCGCTTGCGGTCGTTGATGTACAGGCTGCAGAAATAGTCGATGTTCTCGCGCACCGTGAGCTCGTCGAATACCGCCACCTGCTGCGGCACCACGCCGATGCGGCGCTTGAGGTCGTAGCGGGCGGGCGTCATGGGCTCGCCGAACAGCTCGATGGTGCCCTTGTCGTAGGCGAGCAGCTGCAGAATGCAGTTGATGGACGTGGTCTTGCCCGAGCCGTTGGGTCCGAGCAGGCCAAAGATCTCGCCGGGGGCGATGCTCAGGTTAAAGTGGTCGAGCGCGATAAGGTCGTCGTAGCGCTTGACGAGGTTTTCGACGTGGACGATGTCTGTCATGAGGCGGCCCTTCCGTTGATTGCGGCCCGGTACGATTGCATCATCGCAGGAGCGAGCGGCGCGCACCAGTGAGCTTTGTCACGAGTGCGGAGCTTGGCCGTGCGGCCTGCCGACGTCCCCGCTTTGCCGCGTGGGAGGAATGTCACGGTTGCGTAGGCGGTCCCTCCACCACGCGCGGCTTCGCGTACAATACCCGTATGAACAGGCTTTTCGACAAATCGATCGTGCTGGCGTGCTGCATTGCGGCCGCCATGGGTCTTGCCGTGGACGCTCGCTTGGTCACGGCGTTTTGCCTTGGCGTTATCGCCACCTCGCTGGCCGAGGTCGTACAGGGAAACCGCGCCCGCCGTGTGAGCGAGGCCGCGAGCTACGCCTGCATCATCGCGGCTGTCTTCGTGCCGCCGTTTGTGCCGTTTGCGCCTCTCGCCCTCTATGACATCGCGCGACGCGTTCGCCGTGAACGAATCTGGCCCGCGCTGGCGATTGGCGCCGTGTTTGTCTGCGCGCTTGTCGCGGACCTTCGTGGTGGCGTGCTCACCACCCGAACGCTCCTGCTGACCGCCATCCTTTCGGTTGCCGCCACCTTGCTATCGCTACGCACCGCCCAGTTGGAGCGCGAGCAGCGGCGCATGCGCCGCACCCGCGACGAGCTGCAGGAACGAGCCCTCGCGCTCGAGGCGCGCAACCGCGATCTTGCCGATCGCCAGGACTACGAAGTCGAGCTCGCGACGCTCGCCGAACGCGCCCGCATCGCGCGCGAGATCCACGATAACGTCGGGCACCAGCTCACGCGCGCCTCACTGCAGGCCGAAGCCCTACGCGTGGTCCACGCCGACGAGCCTGGCGTCGCCGCCGATTTCGCCGACGTTAAACGCACGGTTGACGAGGCGCTCCAGCTTGTGCGCACCAGCGTCCACGCGCTCAACGACAACGCCGTCGACCTTTCCGTGCAGCTCGAACGCATTGTCGAAGGCACACGCTCGGACGGCGGCCCGCAGATTGAGCTTGAAGTTATGGCCGAACATGCGCCCGCAAACGTCGCCAACTGCTTTGCAGCGGTCCTGCGCGAAGCGCTCTCCAATACCATGCGCCACGCTTGCGCCCAGACCGTCACCGTACGGTGCATGGAGCATCCGTCGTTTTACCAGCTCATTGTTACCGACGATGGCGTGGGTGAGGTCCA
The DNA here is from genome assembly GCA_048187355.1 of Collinsella sp. GTDB lineage: Bacteria > Actinomycetota > Coriobacteriia > Coriobacteriales > Coriobacteriaceae > Collinsella. The sequence goes on along the minus strand of DBEZDO010000040.1, from coordinate 1,281 downwards.
AGCAAGCGGCCGCGGCACCGCGGAGGGCATGGGGCTCGCCTCCATGCGCAAGCGCATCGAGGCGCTTGGCGGCACCTTCACCGCCGGCCCACGTGCCGGCGCCGGCGGCTGGCGTGTGTTTGCCACCGTTCCCAAACAGCAAGGAGATGAGGGCCGATGAGGCTCATCGTTGTCGACGACGACCGCTTGGTGGTCGATTCGCTCAAGATTATCTTGGGCGCCCAGCCGCAGATCGAAGTGGTGGGCACCGGTGCCAACGGCAACGATGCGGTGGCGCTCTACGCCGAGCACGCACCCGATATTGCGCTGCTCGACATCCAGATGCCGGGACGCGACGGCCTTTCGGCCGCGCGCGAGATCCTTGAGCACGACCCTGCGGCGCGCGTGGTGTTTCTGACGACGTTCTCAGATGACGAGTACATTGTGTCGGCGCTCAAGCTGGGCGCCCGCGGCTACCTGATCAAGACCGATGTCGCTGCCATTCCGCCGGCGTTGGCGCAGGTCATGGACGGCAAACGCGTGCTCGAGGGCAAGGCGATCGAAGATATCAACTTTGATGGGGCGGACGTCGAGGCCGGCGCGACCCGCCGGCCCGCCGCCTTTGCCGGTCTGACCGACCGCGAGTTCGAAGTCGCCGAGCTCATCGCCCGCGGCCTCGACAACAAGGAGATCGCTGCCACCGCCTATATGGGCGAAGGCACCGTGCGCAACCACATCAGCTCAATCCTAGCCAAAATGGGGCTACGCAATCGCACCCAAATCGCCATCGCCTATCTGCGAGGCTAGCCGCTGGCTGCCGCCAATTTGATGCCATTTCAAAACTATGCCGGTTTACTACGATGAACCGCATATCTCCGACCACGGCAAATTGCGCACTTACAAAACCGCAGGTAGAACACTTGCGATATTTGCAAAAATGCGGGTGTGGTCAGGAATCTCGGATTCATCGTAGTAAACCGGCATAGTTTTGTTCGGGCGGCCCTGCACGAGTGTCTCCGCCAGCCTCGCGGGACCAAAATGAGCCGTTTTCCTCCGTCCCCAATGGATCAGCCGAAACCGCCCGCCACGAAATCGGCCCATCTACTACGTTTGACTCGATACCCCTGACCATACCTTCGTTTTGAACAAAACCGCAGGCGTTCTACCTGCACTGATAATTGTTCTCGGGGGAAGCGGGCACTGCGGGGCGCGGCAACGGCGCGCGATTTCCGCGTCGCAGCGCTACCCTGATGCTGAATGCCGGGACGATGACCCACTGACCTGCTGACGCCTCTTCGGCCG